>NZ_JABUZA010000015.1 GCF_014897985.1 Halomonas colorata | reverse complement strand
AGAAGAGTGTCTGAATTTTCGATTTTTTGTCGGCTCAAGTGAGCGTTGATGAATATCGGCAGTTATTCAGACCTTCCCTAGAGCACGAGACTGATCGACGGTGGTAGTATGTCGTATAACCTTCAATAAAAAGTGCGTAAACGGCAGTAAAAAAGCCGCTTGGCAGCACGCGCTTTAAATGCGCAAGGACCAAGGAGCAATAATGTATCCGCCTACCGACGTGCCGCAAAAGACGCCTTTTCAGCGCCAGGTGGACGCTATACCGGTTAAGAGTGCGCACGGGCATTGCTCGCCTGCCGACACCACTTTTGTGTTTGCCAACGAAGCGATCATTATTACCGATAAAGATAATCGGGTGATTGACGTTAATCCGGCCTTTTGCGAACTCACCGGGCTAACGCTTGAAGAGGCCAGTAACAAAACGCCGGAAGCCTTTAGTATTTTGCCGCTAGATGATAGCCGCAGAATGCCATTGGTACACGAAGAGCTTAGGCTGCGAGATCGTAGTAAGCACCAGGTGAGTTATCGAAGTCATGACGGACAGTATTATCCTGGCATGATGTCGATTAACCGAGTTCACGATGACCAGGGGCGCATTGATCATCACGTCATTGTGTTGACAGATTTATCGACCATTCCTTCCCATGCGCGGCATTTAAACCGGGAGGTTTATTTCGATGCGTTGACCGGCCTGCCGAATTTGCAGCTGCTAACCCAATTGATCCAAGAATCAATTCTGCATGCCGATCAAAAGCAACTGCCGCTTGCCATCTGCTCACTGGATATTGATTTTTTCCAAACGATCAATGAGCGTTTGGGCGCCCAAATGGGGGATGTTTTACTCTCCTCATTTGCTCAGCGTATCAGTCATCTGCTGTTTGGCGACGATGTGTTGGCCCGCGTAGGGGGCGATGAGTTTGTCCTGCTGCTACACCACGGCGTGGATAATATATTTTTTGAAAAGCTGCTAGCGGCTATTCGCCAACCCATCGTGATTGAGGGGCAGAGCATTTATCTGACGGTCAGCCTGGGAGTTACGCTTTATCCTCGTGACCATGTACAGGGAGATATATTGCTGCGCCACGCCAATCAGGCCATGTACCGTGCCAAGCAGCGCGGGCGTGATACCTACCACTTCTTTGATCCTGACCAGGACCGTTTACTCCAGGTACGCCACGAACAGCGTCAGCGCTTTATTGACGCGCTTAACCGCGATGAGCTGCGCCTGTATTTCCAGCCCCAGGTGGATATGCGTAGCGGTCAGGTTATTGGCGTTGAGGCCCTTATTCGTTGGCAGCATCCTGAGCAAGGATTGCTGGCACCTGGGCAGTTTCTTTCCACGATTGATACCACGTCGCTCGAAATAGATTTAGGTGAGTGGGTGTTGACGCAGGCACTTAATCAACTCACTCAGTGGCAAGCGCAGGGTATTTCGATAACTATCAGTGTGAACATCAGTCCAACGCACCTGCTGATTAGCGATTTTAGTCAACGGTTAGGCGAGTTATTAAAACGCTATTCACATGTGCCGCCTAAAATGTTGAAGCTAGAAGTGCTGGAAAGTGCCGCTATGCACGATATTACCGCAGCACTTAAGAATATAGCCTGCTGTCAGTCATTGGGGGTAGGGTTTGCCATCGACGATTTTGGCACAGGCTTTTCATCGCTAACCCATTTACGCCAGTTGCCGGTGGATTTGATCAAAATTGATCGTAGCTTTGTACGCGATATGCTCACTGATCCAAACGACATGGCGATTGTGGAAAGCGTAATTTATATGGCCAATCGCTTTGACCGAGCCATGCTGGCGGAAGGGGTAGAAACATTGGATCACGCCAAAGCGCTGATGAAATTAGGCTGTTTTCTGGCCCAAGGATTTGGGATCGCCAGGCCCATGCCTGCAGAGGCAATACCCGCTTGGCTTATCCAATGGCCGAATCAAACCGACTGGCAGGCGCTGACGCGTCTTTCGTAAGCGGGCATATTAAGCCGCTTGGCCGGCAGCCATTTCAGGCTCGGGGCCACGCGCTTTGTTCATGTCACTCTGTTGCTGTGCGGCCTCAAGCTTGGCTTCCAATAAATACTGACGGGCTTGGGAGGCGACCTGCAAATCTTTGGGTGATGGATCGGCAGGTGCCAGTGCAGCCGCAATGACAGTCTGCATCTTTTCTATTGTTGCCTGGGGGTTGCCTGGGACGGGGCCGTAATCGATAGGCACTTCACCTGCCACGGCGTAGCGTTTCCCATCGGGGCCTATTTCATATTCGTAAGTGGCGCCGCCGGTATAGGGGCCGCCCGTGATCTGATGGGCCATTTCGTGTTGTCGAACATCACGGTCCGTCTGTTTTAACTGCTCAAGCAGCTGAATCTCTTCAGGCGCCAAAGGCGTCCCGTCGGCACGGGTCGGGCCTGCGGTAACCTCGCTGTCAGCTTTGTTCGTTGCATCTTCTTGGATCGCAGATTTGTCGGTCGCGTTTTGGGTATCGTCAGCCGGGGGCGATACGCGATTAGAAACCGTAGCGTACGCCACTGAAGCCGGAGAAGAAGCACTGATAGTGGATTCCATAAGCAGTTACCGACGCCTGAGCTATTACGTTATTATAGGGTTGAGTTACTATAGCCTATCCGCGAGCGATTAAAAGCGTGCAAGCGCGTATGCCTTGCTGCAACATCTTATTTTGATTAGTACTGCCATGCCTTCCATTGACGTTGTTCTCCACCTGAGCCCTGATGAATGTTTAGCCCACTATGAAGGGCGCATCGCCCATGTGCGGGCGCGAAGCGTCGATGGGCGCTGGGTGGTTTTTCCTGCCGAGGCCATACGACGCATTGTGGGTCAGAATGGTATTCATGGTATTTTCCGTCTTATATTTTCAAGTGAAGGGCGCTTTATGAGTATTCAGCCTCTTGAAAGAGGTTAAGCGTAGTTGGTTTTTGTTGTCGCTATCAGCCACACGACAGCACCGCAGGGAATGGCGATAGGTTATCTTTGCACCATTTTAGTGCTTAAGAGCGCAGTGCAAAAATGTATCCTTGAAAAATATAGTATTTGAAATACAGTATTTGAAATACAGTGTCGGAAACAGAGTGTCGGAAACAGAGTGTCGGAAACAGGGTGTTGAAATTTTGGTATCGGAATTTTAGTGCCTAAAAATAGTAACGAAAATTATAGCGTTTAAGAATATCGTCTCTAACAGCCTTTTTAATCCTCTGATGTCTTTCTGCTCTTTTATCCGCAAAATTTTACGTTACTTGCTTAGCGGTATTACTAAATAAGTATTAGTCGTTACTAGTAATTTCTTCGTATGTAAATAGTTAGTACATGGCCTGTAGATTGCCTTTATAATGCGCCCATCATTGATGCCATGAACACTTCCAGGCTTACCCGCCTGTCAGTTTGCAGCCAGCTTACCCGGCATTGGCTGTGGCGCTATTAGGAGATATACCATGTCTGCCTCACCTGTCACCCTCATGGTGGCTCGGCGCGTTGCCAGCGGCCGCTATCATGATTTTAATCGATGGCTAAACGAAGGCCGTGAGCTGGCGGCTGATTTTCCCGGTTATTTGGGGTCGGGCGTACTTGCTCCGCCCAGCCATGATGATGAATATCAGATCATTTTTCGTTTCAGCAGCAGCAAAACACTGCATGCTTGGGAGCATTCTGCTTCACGCAGCGCTTGGCTAATGCGTGGTAAAGGGCTTTATGATGCTCCTCATGAGCACCGCGCCACGGGGTTAGACGCTTGGTTTCAAACAGCTTCAGGCCACACGCCACCCCGGTGGAAGCAGGCCGTGGCCGTGTGGTTGGCGTTTTTCCCCATCTCGCTGCTCTTTCAGTGGATATTTGGCGGTGTATTAAGCGACTGGGCGCTAGTTCCCAGGGTGCTGGCGAGTACCCTGATGTTAACGCCGGTGATGGTGTTTGTGTTTATTCCACTTTCTACCCGGCTTTTATCGCCCTGGCTTCAAGGAGCGTGGTCGCTGTCAGATATTTTGGCGCGCCTGCGGCGTACGTCGAACATAAATTTGTAATGTAAGTCTTTTTTACTTAGATATTTACTCCCTGGTAGGCAACGCTGCTAAGCTGAATATGCTTGCAAGAAAAAGGATAACGGGCGCGGGCGCAAGGCCTGCATAGCACGTCGCTTCCATGGAGTATTATATGATCCACGTTCATCATTTGGAAAAGTCGCGTTCTCATCGAATTTTATGGCTTCTAGAGTTGCTAGAACTAGCGTATGAAATACATGTTTACCAGCGCGATCCTAAAACCCAGCAAGCGCCTGAAGCATTAAAAAGTATTCATCCTTTAGGTAAGTCGCCAGTTATTACGGATGGCGAACTTGTGGTCGCAGAGTCTGGTGCCATTATTGACTATCTAATACAGACTTATGGTAATGGCCGTTTGCAACCTTCTCTTGATAAAACTCATGGCTGGGTGGATTATCGGTATTGGCTACATTATGCCGAAGGTTCCTTAATGCCTTTATTAGTTATGCAGCTGGTTTTTAAGCAGGTGCCTAAACAGTCTCCGTGGTTTATTAAGCCGCTGGCTAAGGGTATCGGTGATACGGTTAGTCAGCGCTTCTTAAATCCTCAGCTCAAGCAACATCTGAGTTTTATCGAAAATCATTTAGCCCAAAAAGGTAGCTTTGCGGGTGAGTGGCCAAGCGGTGCTGATATCCAAATGAGCTTTCCGCTTCAGGCCATGCAGGCAACAAGATCTTTGGCTGCATATCCGGCCATTACCGGTTTTGTTGAACGCATTGAAACCAACCCTGCCTGGCAGCGGGTGGTTGAGCGTGCCGGGCCACTTACCATGCCTGGCGAGTAATCCTTATTATGCTCGCGATGTTTGTTTCCCGGGAAATGCTACGTTTGCCTAAATACGGGATGGCGGTACACCGCCCTCGGCGATGGGCTGTCACGGCAGGCGTATTGCTTGGGTCATGCGGCCTCGCTTTTTCGAGCCTGGCTAATGAGACCTTGTTGGTGGGGGCCTACCACAATCCCCCCAAGCTATTTGTCGACGATAGGGGGAAGCTGCGGGGCATTTTGGGTGAGCTGCTTGAAGCGATTGCCAAGCAAGAGGATTGGCAGCTGGAAACCATCGCCTGTGAATTTCAGCATTGCCTTAACCTGCTTGAGCAGGGCGACATCGATCTCGTGCCTGATGTCGCCTGGAGTGAAGAACGTGCTCAACGCTTTACGTTTCATAGTGAACCCGTCATGCACAGCTGGTCGCAGCTCTATCAGCACGAAGGCGAGGGCGTTGAGGCGATTCTTGACCTTGAGAACAAGCGTATTGCGGTAGTGCAGGGATCTATTCAACAGAATTATTTGGCAGCGGTAACGGAGCGCTTTGATGTGATGGTCTCCTGGATGGCTGTCGATAGCTATGCGGAAGGCTTCCAGGCCGTCGCAATGGGGCGGGCTGATTTGGCGGTCTCGGATCACCTGTTTGGCGATTGGCGCGCGCATAATTACGGGCTGTATGAAACGGCGATTATCTTTCAGCCGATTCGGCTTTTCTACGCAGGCTCGCCTGCCTTATCGAATGTAGTGTTGGAACGTATTGACCAAGTGCTGCGCCGCTGGAAGCGGGATCCTCACTCTGAGTATTTCAGCACGTTGCGTGCCTGGCGTGCTGAAGCGCAGCCGCCCGAAGCTATCCCCGTTTGGTTATGGTGGTGTCTTTGGCTGCTGGCCACTTTTTGCATTATCGTGCTGGGCAGTGCGCTGTGGCTTAAACGGCGCATGGCGTCTAACAGAGAGCAGCTCAACGCCAATAAAGTAATGCTGGCAACCATTTTGGATAGCGTTGATGCGTATATCTATATTAAAACGCCGTCCCTGCGTTATCAGTTTGTAAATCAAAAGGTGAGCGAGCTATTTGGTTTACCGGCAGAGCAAATCCTGGGCAAAAGCGATAACGACTTTTTTGACAGTACGACCGCGCACGAAATCGCTCAGGTCGATCGCAGCGTCATGGAGTCAGGTAGAAAGGTCACCATTGAAGAGAGCAATGTCCTGCGAAGCAGCGATCAGGTGCGCACTTTCTTAACCATCAAGATGCCATTGGCATTGTCGCCGGGTGCGCCTGCCAGCCTGTGCGGTATTTCAACCGAGCTGACGGACTACCTGGAAATGCAGTCACGCACTAATCATCTGGCATTTTATGATGTGCTGACAGGGCTACCCAATCGGCGTTTATTGATGGAGTCGCTGACCTGGGAGATCGAACAGGAAAATACCACGCGCCCGTATAGCGCCCTGTTAGTGATCGATCTGGATAACTTTCATTTGGTCAACGATATACAGGGCCACGAAAGTGGCGACCAGCTGTTAATCGATGTTGCCAAGCAGTTGCGCCAGTACTTACCCGAGGGCGCGGTGCTGGCACGCTTCAGCGGCGATGAATTTGTCGCCCTCCTGGCAAGACTCGGCGAGCATCAAGCTGAAGCAGCTCTGAGCGCTGAGCGTGCCGCCAGACAGTTGCTGGACGCCGTTGCCCAACTGCGTGTTAACCGCTCGTTACCGGTTAATGCAAGTATCGGCATTGCGCTGTTCGATGGTGCCGATCACAGTATGAACAGCGTGCTACAACAGGCCGACCTGGCGTTACAGCAGGCCAAGACGGCGGGCGGCAGCACGCTGCGCTTTTTTAATCAGGATATGCAAACGAGCCTCATTGAGCGGACCAACCTTGAAAGCGATTTACGTCACGCTCTGGAGCGCAAGGAACTGGCACTGCACTATCAGGTGCAGGTTGATCATCAAGGTAAAACGACCGGGGTAGAAGCGCTTTTACGCTGGTATCACCCTCAGCGTGGCTGGGTGCCGCCATCCACCTTTATTCCTCTGGCGGAAGAGAATGGACTCATCGTGCCCATTGGTTACTGGGTGCTTCAGTCTGCCTGTGAACAGCTTGCCAAATGGGCCAATCAAGCCTCTTATGCGGCGTTAACCATTTCCGTTAACGTTAGCTCTGTCCAGTTTCAACAGCCTGAGTTTGTACGCAACCTGGAGGGCCTGCTTGCCCAGACCCAGGCACCGCCAGGGCGGCTGGTCTTGGAGGTAACGGAAAGTCTGCTAATGCGCGAGCCAACACGCGTACGCAATACGATGCTTAAATTGCGCGCCCAAGGTATTCGCTTTGCCATTGATGACTTTGGCACGGGTTACTCTTCGCTTAGCTACCTTAAACGGCTGCCTCTGGATGAGCTGAAAATTGATCAATCGTTTATTCGCGAACTGCTAACGGATAAAGCCGATGCGGCGATTGTCGATACCACCATTCTCCTGGCGGTGAGCCTGGGGTTAACCGTGGTGGCGGAGGGCGTAGAGAAAAAAGAGCAGTTGGATTGGTTAAAAGGTCATGGCTGTTACCGCTACCAAGGCTATCTTTTTGGACGGCCCACGCCCATCGAATACTTATTTGAAAGCTATTAAAAGCGATAACGCCCCGGTTCAGGGCGTTATGCGAAGAGGAAAGCCGAGCCAACAGAGGACGCGTATTAATAGTTGAGAAAGCTTTCTGCGTTAAGCCACAAATGAACCGCAATACTGGCGATATAGCCCAACGCAATAACCGGTGCCCAGCGCAAATGGCCCATAAACGTATAAGAGCCCCGCGCCTGCCCCATTACCGCAACGCCTGCGGCAGAACCGATGGAAAGCAGACTGC
This sequence comes from Halomonas colorata, assembly GCF_014897985.1. Taxonomy (GTDB): domain Bacteria; phylum Pseudomonadota; class Gammaproteobacteria; order Pseudomonadales; family Halomonadaceae; genus Vreelandella; species Vreelandella colorata. The sequence goes on along the minus strand of NZ_JABUZA010000015.1, from coordinate 75,847 downwards.
CGCCTACCCCGGCGGTTAGCGTAATCAGCAGCCAGTGACCGTGCGACATTTCCGGCTGCATGGTCAGAACGGCAAACATCACCGGAATGTTATCGACCACGGCGGAAACCACCCCAAGCACAATGTTGGCCCAGGTAGCATCCCAATTTGTATAAAGCATGTCGGAAAGCAGGCTCAAATAGCCCATAAACCCAAGACCGCCCACGCACATGACCACGCCGTAAAAGAATAGCAAAGTATCCCACTCGGCCCTCGCCACGCGGTTAAAGACATCAAACGGTACCACGCTACCCAACTGCGCCAGCTTCTTGTTATCACCATGACGACTGTAGCGTTCACGCTTACGCTCCAGCGAGCGGGGTAGACTTTTGCGTAGGTAGAAGCCGAAGAATTGAAGGTAGCCAAGCCCTGTCATCATGCCAAGCACCGGTGGCAAATGCAGGAACGTGTGGCAGATAACCGCCGTTAAAATAGTCAGCAAAAAGAGTACGATAATCCGCCTTGCGCCACGCTTTAGCTGAACATCTTCATACACGCTGGTGGGCTTTTGATTCTTAATACACAGGCTCATTACTATTGCAGGAATCAAGAAATTAACCAGAGAGGGTAAAAAGAGCGTAAAGAACTCCTGGAAATGGATAATCCCAGCCTGCCATACCATCAGTGTGGTGATGTCGCCAAAGGGGCTAAACGCCCCTCCGGCATTGGCGGCGACGACGATATTGATACACGCCAAATTGATAAAGCGCTTATCGCCTTCAGCAACCTTGGTGATTACTGCACACATGAGAAGTGCTGTGGTTAAGTTATCGGCAATTGGGGAGAGGACAAAGGCTAGCCCACCGGTCAGCCAGAATAGCGTGCGATAGCTAAATCCTTTACGCAGCATCCAGGAGCGTAACGCGTCGAACACCCGACGCTCTTCCATGGCGTTGATATAGGTCATCGCGACCAGCAGGAACAGCATTAGCTCGGTGAACTCTAAAAGCGTCATACGAAACGCGTATTCTGACGTGTCAGACATGCCGTTTTGAACGTACACCCAGCCAATAAGACACCAGATAATCCCCGCCGCCACCAAGACCGGCTTAGACTTGCGCATATGAATCTTTTCTTCCGCCATCACCAGGGCATACGCGAGTACAAAAATCGCGACGGCAAAAAAGCCAACGGCCGATGAGGTTAAATCGAGCTCGCCGGTGACTGCCAGGGTCGAGGTGCTATAAAGCGATAGCAAAGCGGCTAACAAAAAAAGCCAGCGACGAGAAACCCGTGGCTGGCCTGGCTCATGATGCTGCGTCAACATAGTGTATTATCCTTTTTTAAGTTTATTAGAAGGCATTAATGATAGAGGTAGATGTAACAACCCGTTTGGCTGCTAAAGACAAAATAAAATCAAAAAAAGCGGTCACTAAACGATGATGGCTTTTTTATAAATTATCCGTTTTGTTAACAGTAAGTTACTTAATAAATATCTGTGCCGTTTAGCGATGAATAAGTGTCACGCTGCTATTGCTGAATCATCCCATGATAATGAATGGATAATAATAAGACGAAGGGTTAATAAAACGAACGTTTAATGACGTTTTGTATTAGCAGCCATTTTTGTTAATTTTATGTAGACGTTGGGCTGGTAGTTTCCAGGTCAGACCGCTTGTATGACGGGTAGTCTCAGGGCGAGCGTCGGCCAGTCCATTTTAGGCCTGAGGAGCGTTCCTGGCGGGCACTTTACATGCTATGTTGGCTGAGCCAGATACGGCTCGTAGCCTGGCTTGTTGAGATACGCCACACCTTCAGCGCGACAAAAAAATCAGACCATTAAGGTCGCTGAATATTAGGAATTGCCCATGCTCCCTTTTCTACGCTCTGCTCTATGTACGCCTTTACTGGTTGTCACCACACTTTCACTAAGTTTCACGGCCCAGGCGGATACACGGGTTACTTATAAATCTGCTACGGCGGGGACCGCCTATTATCAAATGGGCGTGGAGTTATCTGAAGCCATCCGCCAGGGTACGAATGATGACATCGTTCTTACGCTGGAAGAGAGCCAGGGTTCGGTTCAAAACGTAATGGAAGTGATGGCGCGTCAGGGTAACTACGTTTTTACCACGCCTCCGGCTTTAGTTGAGCAAGCAATGGCCGGTGAAGGGCCGTTTGCCGAACGCCAGAACCCGCGTTTTCAGGAGATTCGTGGCCTGTTTCCCATCCCCGCAATTACCATGCACTTCATCTTGGCGGAAGATACAGGCGCTGTAGGTATTGAGGCGCTTGAAGGCAAGCACCTTCTAATCGGCCGCGGCACCTTCGGCGCTCGAGAAGCCGAACGCTACCTAAGGCTGTTCGGGTTGGAGGAGAATGTGCAGATAGCGGATGCTGCGCTAGGCAGTGGCCCCGATGCGCTGAAAAACGGTCAGATTGATGGGTTTGTAACGGCCAGCTCCTATCCAACGCCCAATATCATTGAAGTGGCCGCCAGTATGCCGATTGCGATGGTGAGCCTCACCGATGAGCAAATCGAGATGACCGGTGCAGCGCGCCAGACCATCCCTGGTGGCACTTATCCCGGTATTGATGAGGATGTACAGACCACCTCGTTGCCGGTCATGGCGTATACCACATCACAAATGGATGACGATACTGCCTACATGCTGACGAAAACCTTTTGGGAGCGCCGTGATGCCATGGCTGAAGAAGCTGCATGGTGGAATGGCATATCCCCTGAGCAGCTCGCCAATATGACAGGGACGCTGCATCCTGGTGCTTTGCGTTATTACGACGAAGTCGGTGTCGAGGTTCCTGAGTCGCTACGTTAATTCTCTTCTAAGCAGTGCCGACGCCACGAAGCGCTCTTCGTGGCGTCGCTATTTATTGATGGTTAGTTTTCAACAGGCATAAGGCATGACTCTTTTTTCAACGGCAACATCAAGCGATAAGGCTCCTGCCGCTCGTGGCTGGGTAGCGCTGGGCAGCTTAAGCGTGGCCTTTCATCTGGGACTTATCTTTTACGGTTTGACCCCGGCGCTGATTAGCCGGCCGCTGCATATGGCGCTACTGCTGCCGTGGGTGTTGATATTTATGGCGAAAACGCCTTGGCAGCGGGCAAGTGGTTGGATACTAACAGCGCTAGGTGTCGCGGCGTGTGGCTATATCGCGCTTAACGAAGCGGTGCTTGCCAATCAGTACGGGTTTATCGACAGCCATCTGCAAATGGCTATTGGCGTTTTTCTGATCGCGTTGGCACTTGAGGCGGCTCGGCGAGCCATTGGTTGGCCGCTGCCGTTGGTGGCATTACTTGCCTTGCTGTATGGCGCTTTGGGGCAGTATGTCCCAGGTACATTTGGTCATCCGGGTATTCCCCTACAGAGCATGGTGGGTACGCTTACCATTGCCGAAGGTGGGCTCTGGGGGTCGCTGACCGGTGTCAGTGTAGGCGTTGTCGCAATCTTCGTTATTTTTGGCGCGGTGCTCAACGCGGGTGAAGCGGGCCAGGGGTTTATGAACTTAGCGAGCGCTATGGCGGGCCGCTTGACCGGCGGCGCCGCTAAAGTCGCGGTCATTTCTTCGGCACTCATGGGGTCAATTTCAGGTTCCGCTTCGGCCAATGTGGCGTCTACCGGGGCGATTACTATTCCCTCAATGGTGCGCCTGCGCTACCCAAAATCCTTGGCGGGTGCGGTAGAAGCGGTGGCTTCTTCCGGCGGGCAAATTATGCCGCCACTGATGGGGGCGGGGGCGTTTGTCATGGTCGAACTGACCGGAACGCCTTATACACAGATTATGGCAGCCGCTGTGTTGCCCGCTTTTCTTTACTTTCTGACCGTTTGGGTAGGTATTAATGCTTATGCCACGCGTCACGATCTCCAACCTGTCGCCGAAAACGAGCGGCCCAAGCGAAAAGAAGTGCTGATTACTTCGCTGTTTTTTGCAGTGCCTTTTGTACTGCTTCTGGTATGTATTTTCGTAGGTGGATATACGCCTCAGTACGCAGCGAGCATTGCGATTTTTGCCGGGCTGGCACTTCTGTTTTTTAACGTTACGCTACGCTTCTCTCTACCCGGTTTTGCAGCCCGTTTCATGCTCGCTATGGTGACTGCCGGGCGACAGATTGCCATGATTGGTGCCATCATTATTTGCGCCTCTCTGGTGATAGGCGTGCTCTCGCTGACCGGGCTTGGGGTGAAAATCACGTCGGGTATCCTGTCGCTTTCCAACGATATGCTGTGGCCTGCGCTTTTGTTGACGGCGCTTGCGTGTTTGATTTTGGGTATGGAAGTACCCACCACCGCGGCCTATGTTATTTGTGTCTCGGTAGCGGGACCTGCGCTAACGTCGCTAGGCCTTGAGCCTTTGCTCGCTCACCTGTTTGTGTTCTGGTATGCGCTGCTGTCGACGATTACACCGCCGGTATGCGGTGGGGTCTTTATCGCGGCGGGCATGGTAGGGGAGAACTGGCTCAAAGTAGCGCTTAAGGCCATGGCACTGGGCATCGGGCTTTATATCATTCCGTTAGCGATGGTCGCTAACCCTGACATGATTCGGCTTGCCTTTGACCCTGCTGGGGCGCTGTTTGATACTGCTAAGGTGGCCGTAGGCCTGGGCGCGATCTCCTTTGGCGTCATTGCGAATAAAGCGCTATGGCTACGCCTGGTGCTTGTGGTGGTGGGCGCGCTGCTTATCTTCGCGATCTAACTTGCCGGGTTCGTCGCTGCCAATGTGCGCTAATGTAAAACACACTATTAAAAGCAAAAGCACTATATGCGCAGCGGCGAGTCTTCATTTAAGGCTTCGGTGGCATAGATAACCCAGGTATCAATAGCGGGTCCAAGCGAGCGTACCAAGGTCAGCGTATCAGGCGCCTGGGCCAGTGCTTCTTCTGCACAAATACCGGCCTGATAATGACCCTCAATCAATCCATTGGCGACGGCCACCGTTGTTGGTGCCTCAATGATCGTCTTGAACGCGCTTAAATCAGTGTAGTAACGCGTGGCAGGCTGAAGCGCGATGTGCTCTGGTTCGGGAGCATCACGACGGGCGAGCAGCGCCAGCGGCTTACTGCCCGCAATAAACGTATCTACTGGAAAGGCACGATGCATATAGCGACCTACGCAGTCGGCATGGCTGAAATGTGCCGTACATTGCAGTACATGGGTTAGTTCACTGGCCAGCAGTGCCTCGAAAGCTGCCTCAAACGTATCGAAGAAAATGTATTGGCTGCCTTGCGCCGCCCGACGTTTGAGGTAGCGTCCAGCAATTAACGCATGATTGCTGCCTTCAGGCCCAAGAGTACCAAGAATCACTGTGCTTCCTTATGCTGTTAACGTCGTATGGTCGAGCGCAAGCCGTTGTCGTACAAAACTTAACTAATCACCGTAAAGCTGGCCGTCAAATACGCTATGTATCCCACTAAGAGTAATAGTCCCTCGCCGCGCGATAAGCGCAGACCGGTATAGAGGAATGCAATAAGCAGCGCGGAGGCACCCAGCATTACCCACTGATCAAATGATGCCATGCGTTCCACTAGCGCTAGCGGCTGCAAGAAGGCGGACACGCCCAGTATGCCAAGGATGTTAAAGATATTGCTGCCCAGGATATTACCCACTGCCACATCGGCATGCCGCCGTAGAGCCGCAATGACAGAGACAGCAAGCTCAGGTAGTGATGTACCAATGGCTACAATGGTAAGCCCAATAACCGCTTCTGAAATGCCCATTGCCTGGGCAATACCGATGGCGCCATATAGCAACAGCTGAGACCCGCCGATCAGCAGGGCCAGTCCACCAATTAAGGCCATCATGATAAACAGCGTACTGCTGGGCAGCTTGGTAACTTCGTCTGCCACCGCGGCATGCAGCTCGGCGGAAGGGGTATGCTGGCCACTTTCGCTGCGGTAGGCCCATATTAGATAGGCCGTCAGGCTAACGAGGAGTACGGCCGCATCAAAACGCCCTAGACTGCCGTTGAAAGCTAACGCAATGAATAGTACTGCCGCCAGCATCATCACCAGTCCATCGCGCTTAAGTGCCTGTGGCTGGGTGGTCATTGGACAGATAAGGGCGCAAACGCCAAGAATCAATAAGATATTGCCAATATTGCTGCCGATCACGTTACCAATTGCGATGTCGGGCTGCTGGTTCATGGCGGCGTGAATCGAGACCACCAGCTCGGGCGATGAGGTACCAAACCCTACAATAACGAGCCCGGTAAAAAGCGGTGAAACGCCCAGCCGTTTGGCTCCGGCGACGGCACCGCGAATCAACCCTTCACCGCCTAGCGTTAAAAGCGCAATACCCGCTAATAAACTCAGTCCATAAAGCAGCATAAATGATCTCCACCATGAAGCCTAAACGCCTAATATCAGCGACTATAAGCGTTAATTTAATACATAGCGAGACCGATTCTTTTAACGCTTAAGAAGATAAAATATTGGTCAGGAGTTCACTATTGAAGGGGCGTGTCGGATTTTACTTGTTTGAGCCAGCGCTGTTTAGCATGATTTCTAAGATTTTGAATTTTATCTGTTTCATCCACAATATCTTGACCCAGAATAGTTTCGATAACGTCTTCAAGGGTAATGATGCCAAGCCAGGTTCCATGCTCGTCATAAATCACCCGCATATGGTGACGGCTGGTGAGCATATCTGAAAATACCTGCTCAACGCTTGTGCTGTCGGCGATAGCTCCCATGGGATGCATCAATGCCTGCATGGTGCTATCCGGTTCGGCTTGATAAATCTCAAGCTTATGTATATAGCCTAAGGCCTGTTCGTTAGTGTCCATAACAGGGTAACGTGTAAAAGAGAGCTTGCCGAAGCGTTCATCGAAATCGGCCACGGTCATATCCGGTGCGACCGTTTCACTGACAGCGCGTGGCGTCATCGCCTCAGTTACCGGAATTTCATGCAGGTTAAGAATATTGGTAATGGTGCGTGTTTCATCGTTATCCATTACTTTTTCTTCCAGACCTGCACGCGCTAATACTTTTATTTCGCTACGCAAATCAATACCTCCATCTGCCTTACCCAGCCGCCGGGTAATGATTTTTGATAGCCAGATAAATGGTATTAACACCACCATCAAGATATTTAAAATAGACGGCAGAAAAGGCGCTAAACGACGCCAATAGTTGGCCCCTAACGTTTTAGGAATAATTTCTGAGAACACCAGGATTAAAATCGTCATGACTGCCGAGGCGACAGCGACATAAACATCCCCAAACACAGCGGCTACCTGGGCGCCTATTCCCGTAGCTCCCGCCGTATTGGCAATGGTATTAAGTGTTAAAATAGCCGCAAGTGGGCGGTCGATGTTGGCTTTAAGCGTATCAAGTGATTTATGTAATTTAGGGCGGTCATCTTTAAGTTGGGCAATATAGCTTGGTGTAATGGACAGTAATGAGGCTTCAAGTATCGAGCATAGAAAAGAGGCTGAAATAGTTAAAATAACAATTGTTATTAAAAGTATCATATCGGCTCACAGGATTAAGAGGTTTGATCTCTTTATAGTTAAGCTATTTAAGCTGTCAATGAGTGCTTTAAAGACCTAATTTATGTTGTTAAATATAGGTTCTCAGGATTTTTGTCTCCCTTCTTGGATAATTTCTACTACTCTTTTAATAGCGAAAGTTTGTCTGCTAATTATTAAGAGAATGTTAATGCTTCGTACTAGCCGATATGAAACAAATACGACTCCTAAGGTGTTGATTGAGATAATAAAAATGACGCAGGCACTAATTGATACTTGGCAGGGGACTGTATGAATAAGGAAGCAATAGGCGCCCACGACGCTCCGCATTTTTTACCCATCTCCCCTGAAGTCGAGGTTTCTCGTCGTCAGGTGCTGGTCGGTGGACTTGCGGTAACTGCAGTAAGTTATTTCTTATTGCATTGGCCTTTTAGCATTGCGCAGGAGATTCCAGCCAGCCGTGCGATCGAAAGCAATGTTACGCCTGAGCATGAAGCATTCATGCGTTTTTCCGTTGCCATTACCGGGCATGAAAATCTTCATCCCATTACCGCTCAGCGTATTCACCAAGCCATAAGCGACGCTAATGAAGTTAACGCTGCTCAATTAGAACGTCTTGCGGGACTCGTGCAAGAGAATAGCGACCCCGATACGCTATTGGCTAGCGCAACAAATGCAGGGCTTGAGGAAATGGCCCTGGCGGTGGTGGCCGCCTGGTATACAGGCACTGTCGATATGGGTGAAGACGCCATCGTAGTGGCTTACCCCGAAGCCTTGATGTACCGGACCGTTCAAGACGGCCAAACGGTGCGTACTTATTGTCGCAACGGTCCAGCCTGGTGGGTACAGGATCCACCACCGGCGGGCGTTTCACCTCCCGATATGGAAACCATGGAGGAGCCAGAGACAACCGGCCTGCCTGTAGATGAAGACGCCCCGGCGGTGCCAGAAACCGCACCCAACTAAAAAGCTTTGAATTAAAACCGGCAGGGAATTAATCGTGATGAGAACACCTGATTTCGACGCAAATGGCGATGCGTCGGCAGATGTAGTAATCGTTGGCTCGGGCGTGGTAGGTGCGATGATGGCCGACCAGCTTGTCGCCAAGGGACACTCGGTGCTTGTATTGGAGGCCGGCCCGCGCATTAACCGTGGGCAAATTGTCGAGAACTGGCGCAACATGCCTTTTCAAAACCGGGCAGGGTCTGATTATCAGGGGCTTTATCCTCAATCACCGCTTGCCCCTGCGCCTTTGTACTTCCCCGAAAATAACTATGTGCAGCAGTTTGGGCCCAGCGCGGGCAGTTTTAGCCAGGGCTATTTGCGGGTGGTCGGCGGCACTACCTGGCACTGGGCGGCTTCCTGCTGGCGCCACCTGCCAGTAGATATGCAGATGCAAAGTGCCTATGGGGTAGGGCGGGACTGGCCTATTTCGTATGAAGAACTCGAACCTTACTACTGTTTGGCAGAAGAAGAAATGGGGGTGGCCGGGCCCCACGACCCAGCGCTTCAATCACCCTCCGAGCGTAGCCGACCCTATCCCATGGACATGATTCCCTGGAACTATGGTGATATACGCTTTGCCGAGGTGGTTAACCCGCACGGCTACCGCTTGGTGCCGATTCCCCAGGGGCGTAACGTGCGCCCCTGGCAGGGCAGGCCTGCCTGCTGCGGTAATAATAACTGCATGCCCATTTGTCCCATCGGTGCCATGTATAACGGCATCCATCATGTAGAGAGCGCCGAGGCTAAAGGCGCCAAAGTCCTCGCCGAAGCGGTGGTCTATAAAATCGATACGAATGAAGAAAACCGGATAACAGAGGTTCACTGGTTTGATGCGGATAAGGTGTCTCACAAGGCAAGCGGCAAAATGTTTGTACTGGCCTGTAATGCCTTGGAAACCCCACGCTTGCTGCTGATGGCCGCGAACGAACGCAACCCGCAGGGCATCGCCAATTCTACTGATCAAGTGGGACGCTATATGATGGACCACTCAGGCTTTCACTGTACGTTTATGGCCGATGAGCCGCTCTGGACAGGCCGCGGCCCGGCGCAAAGTAGCTGTATGGTTGGCCCGAGAGATGGCGACTTCCGCTCCGAATACTCATCCAACAAGGTAATTCTCAACAACCTTTCCCGCGTGGAAGCCGCCACTACTGAAGCGTTGAAGCAGGGGCTAGTAGGCCGGGCGCTTGATGATGAGATTCGCCGACGGACTATTTATGGCGTGGACCTTTCGATCAGTCTGGAGCCGCTACCTAATCCCAATAACCGCGTGACGCTAAGCGAGACCCGGCGTGATGAGCTAGGGCTGCCATGCCCCGATATTCATTACGATGTGGGCGAGTATGTTCATAAAGGCGCTGAAGCATCGCATCGCCAGTTGGAGTTTATTGGCAAGCTATTTGGCGCGGCTGAGTTCCATATCACCGAAGATTTAAACGCCAATAACCACATCATGGGCGGCACGATCATGGGAGCGGATCCCCGTACCTCGGTGGTGGATGGTGATTGTCGAACCCACGACCACCCCAATCTATGGTTGCCAGGGGGTGGCGCGATGCCTTCGGCCAGTGTTGTGAACAGCACACTCACCATGGTAGCGCTGGGCCTGAAAGCCGCCGACTCGGTCGCCAAAGAGCTCGGGCGGGGGAACGCATGATTGCCTTACAACAAAGCTCAGCGTTTGGCGCTTTCAAACAAGCAGCCATCATTTCGTCCGTTGTGCTCGGGATTTTCAGCACCTCTTACTCGTTTGCACAGACCGAGCCAACGCAGAGTGAGCCTGCTTCTGAACAGGAGGCATTGATAGAAGAAGGCCGTTATTTGGCAATCGCCTCAGACTGTACGGCCTGTCATACGATGCCTGAGGGAGGCGAGCCGTTTGCCGGTGGCTACAACATCGTTTCGCCGCTTGGCGATATTCGGGCAACTAACATTACCCCCTCTACCTCCGCAGGAATTGGAAACTACACGCAAGAAGAGTTTGCCCGGGCACTACGTGAAGGTGTGCGTGCCGATGGCGCCTATCTTTATCCGGCTATGCCTTATACGGCTTATACGCAGCTCACTGACGAAGACGTAGCAGCGCTTTATGCCTATTTTATGCACGACGTTGCGCCGGTAGATGAACAGGTTACTGACACTGAGCTGCCATTCCCCTTTAATATTCGTATGAGCATGGCGGTATGGAACGCACTCTTTTTGGAAGAAGGCCCTTTTGAAGCAGATCCCGCGCAAAGCGATCAGGTTAATCGCGGGGCTTATTTAGTCAATGGCCCCGCCCACTGCAGTACCTGCCATACCCCACGTAATATGCTAATGGCCGAGCGTGAAAGCCAGTTTCTTGGTGGGGCGTACTTGGAAGCGTGGTACGCGCCCAATATTACCTCCGATGACATTAGCGGAGTTGGCGGTTGGCGTGATGAAGAACTCATCCAGTTTTTACGTACGGGGCACGTTGAAGGCAAAGGCCAGGCGGGTGGGCAAATGGCCGAGGCGATTGAAAATAGCTTTCAATACCTCACCGATGACGACATTTCCGCCATTGTGGCTTATTTAAGAGAAGTGCCCGCTATTCGAGATGAGCAGCAGGATCAACCGGCCTACGCATTTGGTGAAGCGCAAAACCTTGAGCCAACGCTGCGCGGTACCGCTGAACACGATAAGATCGATAGTTTGGATACAGGTGAAAAACTTTTTAGCGGTAGCTGTGCAAGCTGCCACCAGCCAAGTGGCGGCGGTAGCGGGCAGCAATATTATCCACAGCTGTTTAATAACACAGCAACCGGCGGTAAAAATGCCGCCAACTTAATCGCCGCTATCGTCTATGGCATCGATCGTGAAGTTGGTGATGAAGCATTCTTTATGCCGCATTTTTCCAAAGGCTCAATGATTAACGAACTGTCTAACGACGACGTTGCGGCCATTTCAAACTACGTGCTGCAGCAGTATGGTAATCCAGCGCTGGAGGTGACCAGTGCGGATGTTGCTAAAGCGCGTGAAGGCGGAGAAAAGCCACTGCTCGCCAGGATCCAGCCGTTTATTATATGGATAATGCTAGCGATAGCCGTATTGCTCGCTGCACTCGTCATATGGCTGATAGTGCGTCATTGTAGTAAACGCCGGAAACGTACCGTTAGAGCCTAGTGGCTTTTCGGCCTGCTGAAGTGTTGTAACTTTCAGTACCAGAAGCACCGATGAGTCTCGCCGGTGCTTTTTTAGCACCTAAGTTTCGACTTGGTGGATTTTATGAGTGTAATGTTATATTGTATCTTTATGTCTCGTTAAAAATAATCTATTCACTGGAAAAGGAAGTCTGAAAGATGCCGTTACTCTCATCCAAAGCACTCAGCGCATTAGCCATCAGCTCGCTGGTACTGGCAGGTATTCAGTCGGTGGTTGCAGATGACAAGCATGAACACCACGACCATGATCATAGCCACTCACATGATCATTCACACGACCACTCTCATGGCCATGACCATTCGCACGACCACGGACATGATCACAACAGCGATATCAATTCGGGGCATTTTAGTGATGACCAGGTGGCGGACCGCCCGCTTTCTGATTGGGAAGGTGATTGGCAGTCCGTTTATCCCTATCTAGAAGATGGCACGCTGGATGAAGTGTTTGCCCACAAAGCCGAGCATGGCGATAAAACGGCGGAAGAGTACAAGGAGTACTACGATACCGGTTACCAAACAGCGGTTGACCGTATCGTTATCGAAGACAATAACGTCACGTTCTACGAAAATGGTGAAGAGAACACGGGCGAGTATCAATATGATGGCTACGAGATTTTAACCTACAAAGCAGGCAACCGCGGCGTACGGTTTATTTTCGAACTAGAGGGCGAGGACGCCGCTGACAATCTTCCTCAGTACATTCAATTTAGCGACCACGATATCTACCCAACCGATGCGCACCACTTCCATCTTTACTGGGGTGATGACCGCGAAGCGCTGCTGGAAGAGGTCACTCACTGGCCGACGTACTACCCGTCTGAGTTAAACGGTGATGAAATCGTCGAAGAAATGATCGCGCACTAAGATCGAGCCACCTTTTTAATAGTTCGTTATAGACGCCAGCAGAAATGCTGGCGTCTTGCTGTTATGAGAGCATGAAAAAAAGCTAATCTGTAATACAGACAAAACGAATGTTGCCGCTTTGGCTTTATTAACCAGCGATAGGTATCACGATGCGATTATGGTCACTATGGACAGGCGTGGGGCTTTTGATTTTCAGCGGCTGGGTAAGCGCCAATGAAGAGTGTGATAGCCCTGAAACACAGATGGAAATGACCCAGTGCTCGGCGCAAACATACCAAATGGCTGATGATGAGCTTAACGAGGCTTATCAGGCATTGATCGGAAGGCTTGAGAATAATGGGGCGTCACTTGAAAAGCTCAGAGCGGCCCAGCGCAAGTGGATTGGTTTTCGTGACGTCGAATGTGCGTTCGAGAGTAGCGCGGTAGAAGGCGGTAGCGCCCAGCCTATGGTACGCAATGGTTGTCTTGAAGCACTCACTAAAGCGCGCACGCAAAGACTGCAAGAGCATGCCAACTGCGAAGAGGGCGACCTAAGCTGCGTCAGGTAGCTAATACAAACACTGACTATAGATACAAAAAAAGCACCGTTAGGTGCTTGATTTGTAGGGGTGTCTGGTGGAGGCGGCGGGAATTGAACCCGCGTCCGCCAGCACGCGCCTATTGGCTCTACATGCTTAGATTTCGTCATTTGTTTTAACGCCACTGACTCCGACGATCAGGATTCAGCAACGCGAGCCTTCTAAAGTTTAACGCTTGGCGAGAAGACACCACCAAACGCGGTCCTATCAGCTTTAGCTCGTATCCCCTCAATGATGAATAGGCACATCACCTTGGGGCCAGACAAGAAGCTAACAGTTTAAGCTGCTAGCGCGCCTTGAGCGTAGTTTTCGTCATTTGCGACTATTTTTCGTGATGTGGGATTTACGAGATACATCACGCTCTCGGCATGCACCGCAAGGGTTGTCACCGGCGTCGAAACCATGTCGCCCCCTTATTACAGGTGAGCATTCTAACGTGCTCACACCTGATTGACCAGTTATGCCTTGTTATGTTCCCGCATAATTCGTCCTTTTTGACGGCTCCAGTCACGATCTTTTTCTGTTGCCCGCTTGTCATGCAACTGTTTGCCGGTCACCAGCGCCAATTCACACTTTACTTTATTGCGCTTCCAGTAGAGTTTGAGCGGCACGCAGGTGTGGCCCTTATCTTGGGTAATCGAAAAGATTTTGGCTATTTCTTTACGATGCAACAACAATTTACGGGTACGCGTGGGGTCGGCTATTTCATGGGTGCTTGCCGTGTTGAGCGGCATGATATGACTACCCAATAAAAACGCCTCGCCGTTGCGCACCAAAATATAGGTGTCGGTGAGCTGGGCTTTACCGGCGCGCAGGCTTTTGACTTCCCAACCCGCGAGCGCAAGACCTGCCTCGAAGGTTTCGTCAATATGGTACTCAAACCGTGCCTTCTTGTTCTGGGCAATAACGCTGCTGCCGGGGCCCTTACTGTTACCTTTCTTAGTGGCCATGAAACCTCATCTGTAATCTGTCAGTGGCACCCCCTTCGTTATATGGGGAGGCGTGATACCATTCAAGGTCTGAAAAAATGTTTCCCATGATACGCTTTGGGCACTGTGAAGTCAGCGGAGAGGTCAATGCCAACCGTCAATCGTTCCGCCTTGGTGCGGCACACCCCCCAGCAAATGTTCGATCTGGTCAACGATTTCGAACGCTACCCCGAGTTTTTGCCGGGCTGCAGTCGGGCACGCTTACTTGAGCGTGACGAAACCCATTTAATCGGGGAAATGACTCTGGGTCGCGCGGGGGTGGAGCAAACCATCACAACGCGTAATGACCTGTTTACACCAGAACAAATTGAAATGTCGCTGGTGAAAGGGCCGTTTAAACGCTTAAAAGGGCGCTGGCTGTTTACCCCGATGGGGGATAATGCCTGCAAAGTCAGCCTGGAAATGGAGTTTGAATTTGCCAGCCGTCTATTAAGCATGGCTTTTGGGCGTCTGTTCCAGCAAATTGCTGGCCAATTAGTAGATGCCTTCACCAAGCGCGCTGACGAGCTGTATGGGCGATAACAGCCTGCCGGTAGAGATAGCCTTTGCATTGCCCGCCAAACAGCGTCTGGTGGCCTTACAGGTGCCTCAGGGCACGACCGCGCGCCATGCCGTGGCGTTGGCCAATTTGCCACAGCTCTTTCCCGAGCTGCCTGAAGATACGTTCACTAAGGCGCCGCTGGGAATTTTTGGCAAGGCGCTGCGCAACCCCGATACGCAAACGCTGCGTGCCGGGGATCGCGTTGAAGTGTACCGCCCGCTGCAAATCGACCCAAAGGCCGCCCGTTTGGAGCGCGCAAAGCGTCAAGCGAGCGGCCAGTAATGTTTACTCGGAACGCAGGATGGGCTGAGGCGCAGGTGCCGTTTCAGGCGTTTGCGTCCGAATCCTCTCTTGGGGAAGCGCGTCTAGCGGGTCAGCGCCTTCTAGAGCAGGCCCAAGCCCCGTGTCTGTGCTGACCGGGATATCGCCCGAGAAATCGCCCTGCTGCTGTACATTGGATAAGCGGCCCGACGGGTCAAACGTCAGCGTAACGCGGCGTTGTTCAACACCACCGTACGCTTCGTCCAGGCGGTACACATAATCCCATTGGTTAGAATCAAACGGCGCCTCCAGCAGCGGGCGACCCATTACATAGGTAACCTGCTCCTGGGTCATGCCTGGCTGAAGCTGGTTGACCATTTCTTTAGTCACCAGGTTGCCTTGCGGAATGTCACGTTTGTAAACACCAACGTAACTACAGCCACTTACGACGGTAAGGGCAACGGAAAGTGTGATGATGCGAGTCAATTTTTGCATTTGAGCCTGTTCTTCACTATCGTGGTTTCGGTCGATCATACCCGACCTAACCTGTTACTGCGAAGAGCAACCATGGCCGATCAGAACCATGAACTGCGCAAAGCCGGGCTGAAAGTGACCCTGCCGCGCGTCAAGATCCTTCAGATTCTCGAAAATGCTTCGGGTCAACACCACCTTAGCGCAGAAGAAGTGTATAAAACACTGATTGATGCGGGCGAGGATGTTGGCTTGGCAACCGTTTACCGCGTGCTGACGCAATTTGAATCAGCAGGCTTAGTAATTCGTCATAATTTTGACGGCGGCCATGCAGTATTTGAGATGACGCAAGAAGACCATCACGACCATATGGTGTGTCTAGAAAGTGGTGAAATCATCGAGTTTCTCGATGACATCATCGAACGACGTCAGCAAGAGATCGCCGAAGAGCACGGCTATGAGCTGGTCGATCACGCCTTGGTACTTTATGTGCGCCCTCGTGGGTCGGACGTAACGCGCCAGGTCAACGTGTCGATCAACAAAAAATAGACGGCTAATCCCAGCCAGCTATTTTTTAGCCACAGCCTAAAACCCCCATGCTGCCCCTGTTTAGACAGGAAGCGGAATGGGGGTGTTTTGCGTGGCTAATAATTATCGATGAGGCAGGTGCGATTAATGCGGTGGGCGCTGGCTGGCATGCAGCATTTCGCGAGCGTGCGCCAGCGTTTGGTCGGAAAGCTTCACCCCGCCCAGCATACGGGCAAGCTCGCTGATGCGGCCACGCTCGTCGAGTAACGCCATGTGGGTAAGGGTGGTATCGCGTTTGGCATGCTTTTCTATATGCAAATGTTGATGCGCTTGGGCCGCCACTTGGGGTAAGTGTGTGACGGTCATTACCTGACCATTTTCGCCCAGCTTGCGCAGCAACTGACCGACGATTTCCGCCGTGGCACCTGAAATGCCCACATCCACTTCATCAAATACCAGGCTTGGAATGGTCGAGTGTGAGGCTGCTACCACTTGAATCGCCAAGCTAATGCGCGAAAGCTCACCCCCAGAGGCAACCTTGGCTAACGGGCGTGCAGGCTGGCCTGGGTTGGCGCTAATTAAAAACTGCACGCTATCCAGGCCTTCAGGTGTCGGCGTTTCACGAGCGGAAACCGCCACCTCAAAGCGTGCCTTACCCATCGCCAAGAAAGCCAACTGTTGCTGTACTTCCTTACCTAGGCGCAGGGCTGCCTTTTGGCGGGCCTCGCTGATCTTCTTCGCGTCGCTGCGGTAGCGTTCACGGCACTCGGCCACCTGGTTGCCCAGCGCCTCAAGGTCATCATCGCTGGCTTCTAGCTGAGCCACTTCCTGCTGAAGTTCTGTATGCAACGTGCAGACTTCTTCTGGCGCCACGTGATGCTTACGCGCTACGCGATGGATATCGGCCAGACGCTCGTCCACCCAGGCTAAACGCTCAGGGTCAAGCTCAGTGGTGCTGGCAAAGCGGTGCAGCTCGCTGGCGGCTTCTTCCACTTGAATACGCGCATCGCCCAGCATGGCAAGCGTATTGGCCAGCATGCCTTTATCGCTACCCGGTAGGGCGCTCAAGTGGGCATAGGCCTGATTGAGAAGTGACAGCGCGCCGCCGTCGTCGCTTGCGCAGCAGTCGGCAGCAAGCTGCGTTTCACGCAGGGTTTCTTCGGCGTGGGCAAGCGTTTGCTGCTCTTCTTCCAGCGTCTGCAGTTCGCTTTCGCCGAGGCTTAACTGGTCCAGCTCTTCTAACTGGTAGCGCAACAGTTGGCGCTTGGCCTCTACCTCGCTACCTTCTTCACTGAGTTTTTTAAGCCGCCGCCGGGCGGTGCGCCATTCGCGGTAGGTCTCTGATAGCTTGCTGCGCGCTTCATGCAAACCAGCGTAGTCGTCCAGCAGGGCCAGGTGCACTTCTTCGCGCATCAACGCCTGATGAGCGTGCTGACCATGTATCTGAATCAACTGCTCGCCGAGGGATTTTAGGTCGGTGATCGTTGCAGGCTGGCCGTTAATCCATGCTTTTGAGCGCCCGCTTGCCGTCACCACACGGCGCAGCAGACACTCGTCTGTGGGCAGTTCGCGAGCGGCCAGCCATTCGACAGCCGCGGGCAGGCGCTGAATATCAAAGCGCGCAGAAAGATCGGTGCGCTCACGCCCGTGGCGCACACTGCCCGCATCAGCGCGTTCGCCAAGGCACAGGCCAAGGGCCCCTAGCAGGATGGATTTGCCGGCACCTGTTTCCCCAGTGATGGCGGTCATGCCGTGGGTCAGGTCAAGCTCAAGGCGGTCGACAATGGCGTAATCTTGAATCGCTAGCTGAGTAAGCATGAGGCCCCCTGAGGCGGTGCGACGCAGAAGCTGGATACTTATCCAATGGTTGTTGTTTTATACAGTAGTCGATAACTCACTTCAATGCCCCCTCTTGAGATGGCTTTTATGGCCCCCATATAGCGTGCAGACGTATTTAAAACTTTTTATAAGCGCTTTAGTGAAAGCTTTTCTATCGGCATTGCAGGGCCCTGTAGTAAGGCCCCGCCGCATTTTTTAGGAGCATGGCATGGCAAAAGAACCGCAAACTCCGTTAGATGACGAGCTGGCCCGCCAAGAGCAAGAGGCCGAAATGACGGATCAAAACGTTGAAGAACGCCTGATCGACGGCGAACTTGAGGGGCTGATCAATGATGAAGCGCCGCTTGAAGGTAGCCTGAGCAACCCCGAAGCCGAAGTGCTGGCCGCTCAGGTGGAAGAGCTTGAACAGAGCCTTTCTGAAGCCAAGGATCAGGCGCTACGCGCGGCTGCCGAAGCGCAGAATGTTCGCCGTCGTGCCGAGCAGGAAGCGGATAAAGCGCGCAAATTCGCCCTGGAAAAGTTCGTCAAGGACCTGCTGCCCGTGGTGGATAGTCTGGAAAAGGCTCTTGAGTCCATGCAGGACGGCGCCTCTGATGTACACCGCGAAGGTGTTTCCATGACGCTGAAAATGCAGCTCGACGTGCTTAACCGCTTTGGCGTTGAAAGCATTGAGCCTCAGGGCGAGCCCTTCGACCCCCAGGTGCACGAGGCTATGGCCATGGTACCCAATCCCGAGCTTGAGCCGAACACCGTAATGGATGTGATGCAGAAAGGTTATCTGCTCAACGGCCGTTTGGTTCGCCCGGCGATGGTGGTGGTCAGCCAGAAGGCAAATTAAGCCTTGAGTGGCTAAAAGCGCAAAAAAAGCCCTTGAAAAGTTACTGGCGGCCCCCAGATAAAGGCCAACCCTGCGGGAATTCCCGCAAACGTTTTAAGTATTGAGACAACTGAATTCGAGGTTTTTGCTATGGGACGCATTATTGGTATTGACCTAGGTACTACCAACTCTTGTGTGGCAGTACTTGATGGTGACAGTGCTAAAGTTATCGAAAATGCTGAAGGCGGCCGCACCACGCCTTCCATTATCGCTTACACCGATGATGGCGAAACCCTGGTAGGCCAGGCCGCTAAGCGTCAGGCGGTTACCAACCCAGAGAATACGCTTTACGCCATCAAACGTCTGATCGGCCGTCGCTTCAAAGACGACGTCGTTCAAAAAGATATCAAGATGGTGCCTTACAAGATCGCTGAAGCCGACAACGGTGATGCGTGGGTAGAAGTCAAAGGCAAAAAAATGGCACCGCCGCAGGTAAGCGCGGAAGTGCTGAAGAAAATGAAGAAAACCGCCGAAGACTATCTCGGTGAAGCGGTAACGGAAGCGGTTATCACCGTACCGGCTTACTTCAATGACAGCCAGCGCCAGGCGACCAAAGATGCTGGTCGCATTGCGGGTCTGGACGTCAAGCGTATTATCAACGAGCCGACCGCAGCAGCGCTTGCCTACGGTATGGACAAGTCACGCGGCGACAAAACCATCGCGGTTTATGACCTAGGCGGCGGTACGTTCGATATCTCCATCATCGAAATCGCCGACGTTGAAGGCGAAACTCAGTTTGAAGTACTCGCCACCAACGGCGACACCTTCCTGGGCGGTGAAGATTTCGATTTGGCGCTGATCAACTACCTGGTTGACCAGTTCAAGTCTGACAGCGGTATCGACCTGTCTGGCGACAACCTGGCCATGCAGCGTCTGAAAGAAGCGGCCGAGAAAGCCAAGATCGAGCTTTCCAGCGCCCAGCAGACCGACGTTAACCTGCCCTACATTACTGCCGACAACACTGGCCCGAAACACCTTAACGTCAAGGTGACCCGTGCCAAGCTTGAGTCGCTGGTAGAAGAGCTGGTTCAGCGCTCGCTCGAGCCTTGCAAAATGGCTCTGAAAGATGCTGGCTTATCTGCCTCTGAAATCGACGAAGTGATTCTGGTCGGTGGCCAGACACGTATGCCGATGGTGCAGAAGAAAGCCGCTGACTTCTTCGGTAAAGAAGCGCGTAAAGACGTTAACCCTGACGAAGCGGTTGCCGTAGGCGCAGCGATTCAAGGTGGCGTACTGGGCGGCGACGTAAAAGACGTACTGCTGCTTGACGTTACCCCGCTGACTCTGGGTATCGAAACCCTGGGTGGCGTGATGACGCCGCTGATCGAGAAGAACACCACCATCCCGACGAAGAAGACCCAAACCTTCTCTACCGCGGATGACAACCAGACGGCCGTGACCATTCACGTCGCCCAGGGTGAGCGTAAGCAAGTGGCGCAGAACAAATCGCTGGGTCGTTTTGACCTGAGCGATCTGCCCCCGGCACCGCGCGGTGTTCCGCAGATCGAAGTGGCGTTTGACCTGGATGCCAACGGTATTCTGAACGTTTCAGCTAAAGACAAGGCGACCGGTAAAGAGCAGTCGATTGTCATTAAAGCGTCCAGCGGTCTGTCGGATGAAGAGATCGATCAAATGGTACGCGACGCTGAAGCCCACGCTGACGAAGATAAAAAATTCGAAGCGCTGGTACAGTTGCGTAACCAGGCTGACGGCATGATCCACGCGACGCGCAAAACCGTGCAGGAAGCGGGCGACAAAGCGACGGATGATGAGAAACAGGCCATTGAGACTGCGATCAGCGAGCTGGAAGAAGCCGTCAAAACTGATGACACGGACAACATTCAGCAGAAACTGGATGCACTGACCGAAGCGTCTGGTCAGCTGGCTCAGAAGATGTACGCAGAGCAGGCTGAAGCCGCTCAGCAGGAAGGCGGTGAAGGTGCTGATAACGCCAGCGCCAAGCCGGAAGACGACGTGGTTGACGCCGAGTACGAAGAAGTCAACGACGACAAAAAACAGTAAGATTCTCTTTCTGCCAAGGAAGAAGATAACGCGGGGGGATACCTCCCGCGTTGCTGTTTCCGCGGCTAAGACGCACATAGTTAGACGCGCACGTAGTCAATGTAAATGTGCCGTTAAGTGCATAGCTAACCAGGAGGCGTAGGACCCATGTCCAAACGCGATTATTACGAAGTCCTGGGTGTCGATAAAGGGGCTGATCAGAAAGAGATCAAAAAGGCCTACCGCCGCCTGGCGCAGAAATTTCACCCTGATCGAAACCCAGACGATAACACTTCCGCGGAAAAATTCCGTGAAGTGTCGGAAGCTTACGAAGTCTTAAGCGACGGCGAGAAGCGCGCGGCCTATGATCAATTTGGTCATGCGGGTGTGGATGGCCAGGGCGGCGGCTTCGGCGGCGGTGGTTTTGGTGGGGGTGGCGCTGGCGACTTTAGCGACATCTTCGGCGATGTATTTGGCGATATCTTCGGGGGTGGCGGCGGCCGTCGTCGTGGCCCTAATGCACCCGCTCGTGGCTCGGATCTGCGCTATAACCTGGAGCTTGATCTGGAAAGCGCGGTGGCCGGTACCACGGTCGATATCCGTGTGCCGCGCCATATTGAGTGCGACCGGTGTGATGGCGAAGGCGCCGAGCCTGGTTCAACCAAGGAAACCTGCCCCACGTGCCACGGCCACGGCCAGGTGCGCATGCAGCAGGGCTTCTTCGCGGTACAGCAAACCTGCCCGACCTGTCACGGCAGCGGCCAGCACATCAAAGTGCCGTGCCACAAATGTAACGGCGAAGGTCGGGTGCGTGAAACGCGTACGCTATCCGTGAAGATTCCGCCGGGTGTCGATACCGGTGATCGTATTCGTCTGAACGGCGAAGGTGAAAGCGGCGTTAACGGTGGCCCAGCGGGCGATCTGTACGTTCAGGTCTCTATCAAAGCGCACCATATCTTCCAGCGCGATGGTAAGAACCTGCACTGCGACGTGCCGATCAATTTTGTGGATGCAGCCCTCGGTGGCGAGCTTGAAGTACCTACGCTCGATGGCCGTGTGAAGCTCAAAATTCCGCCCGAAACCCAAACCGGCAAGCTCTTCCGCCTGCGCGGTAAAGGTGTGAAACCGGTTCGCGGCGGCGCCCCGGGTGACTTGCTCTGTAAAGTCGTCATCGAAACCCCGGTCAACCTCGGCGATGAGCAGCGCGACCTGCTGCGCAAATTCCAGGAAAGCCTGGAAGGCAGCAATAGCCACAGCCACTCACCCAAGAAAACCGGCTTCTTCGATAGCGTGAAGAAATTTTTTGAAGAGATGAAGCCTTGATCCTGACGTAGTGGTAAGCGTTAGGTTCCGTAGACCCTCGGCTCAGGCCGGGGGTTTTTGACGTTTAAGGAACATAAAGCGTAATGGATAGCTTGCAAGAAAGACCTGCCTTGGGTATCTGGCTCAGAATCCTTTCCGGGCTGCTGTTTACCGGCATGCTGGTGTGCATTAAAGCGGTGAGTGATGAAGTGCCGGTGGGGCAGTCGGTGTTCTTCCGCTCACTGTTTGCGTTGTTACCCATTGTGATTTTCCTGGTGATTCGTCGGGAGTTTCCAGGCGGGCTGGGCACACGGCGCCCGCTGGGCCATGCGCTGCGCTCGGGGCTGGGAGCGGCAGCGATGTTCGCTTCATTTGCAGCGGTAGCCCTGCTGCCCGTTGCAGAGGCAACGCTGCTGGCTCAGCTAACGCCGGTGTTTATGGCGGTAGGTGGAGTGCTGCTATTGGGCGAGAAGTTCTCGTTCTTCCGAGCAGGCGCCATTGTACTGGCGCTTGCCGGTATGGCGGTGCTGGTATTGCCTGGCCTTAATGCCAGCGCTGAAAGTGGCCAGATGACCGGCTATGCGTTGGGTGCGCTAAGTGCGCTGCTAACGGCGGGGGCGCTGCTCACCGTCAGGCGAATTTCGCGCACCGAGACCGCTGCGTCTATCGCCTTTTACTTTATTCTGGTGTCTGCACTTGCGGGGCTGGCCACGCTGCCCTTGGGGTGGGCGGCACTTGACCCGAAGGCGTTTGGGCTTTTGGTGCTCTCGGGGCTGTTTGGCGGGGCGGCGCATATTGCGATGACCCTGGCGTTACGCTACGCCGAAGCGTCGCGGCTCGCACCGTTTGAGTACGTCGCGCTAATTTGGCCGGTAGCGGCTGACTGGGTGCTGTTCGGTATTCCGGTATCGAGCAGTTTTCTGTTGGCGCTGCCGCTAATGTTGAGCGGGGTGGCGCTTGCTGCCCTGGAAGGCCGACGTTTTAAGCGGCTTTTTCGAAAATAAGCTAAAGCGGCGTTGTTTCCACGCCGCTTGAAGGTGTCTTGCGTATCTCTTTCTCCCGCCAAATGCCGCTTTAATGTTGCGATGAATTGTCACGTCTCCTATGTTTTAAATAATAGTTAGCACGTTATATGGTTTAGCGGAATGTGTACGCTGACTGGAATGGCCCGCGCTCATTCAACTGCTCCCGCAGGCGGGTCAAGACAATTCAAGGGAACCGTGATGAGCAATAAAAACGATACCGCTAAGCCTAGCGGTCTGACTCGAAGAGAACTCCTGGGATCTTCGGCAGCGCTTTTAATCGGCGCTTCCAGCCCGGTTCAGGCGCTGACTGTTAAAGGAACGCCCGAGTGGAAACCCCTGGCCAATAACGCCGTGCCGCCGGTCGATACTGACGCCGGTTGGCAATTTTTCACCGATGAGGAAGCCGTAACGGTCGAGGCCATCGTCGAGCGTTTGATTCCAGCCGATGATTTAAGCATGAGCGGTAAGGATGCCGGTTGTGCGGTGTTTATCGACCGCCAACTGGCCGGCGCCTACGGCGGCTATGAGCGGCTCTACATGCACGGCCCTTTTCAGGACGGCACGCCGGAACAGGGCGACCAGTCTGCCTTGACCCCCAAGCAGCGCTATCGCCTGGGGCTGGGTGCACTCAACGACCACTGCCGTAACGAACATGGCGCCACCTTCGCTGAGCTAAGCGGTGAGGCGCGCGATCAGATATTGGCTCAGCTGGAGGAAGAGGAAATTCAGCTCGACGATATCGACTCGCTGGTATTTTTCGAGATCGTGCTGCAGAACACCATGGAAGGATTCTTTGCCGACCCGCTTTACGGTGGTAATCGTGACATGGTGTCCTGGAAGATGTTGGGCTTTCCCGGTGCCCGCTACGACTACCGCGATTACGTTGAACGACACAATGAAGATCTGGGATTTGAGCCGGTAAGCATCGGCGGCCGTCCTGACTGGCAAGCGTAGGGATACATTGATATGGCAACCAAACTACCTCCCACTGATGCAGTGGTGGTCGGGCTCGGCTGGGCCGGCGCGATTATCGCCAACGAACTTGTCGATGCAGGGCTTAGCGTTGTGGGCGTCGAGCGCGGCCCGTGGCGTGATACGGCCAAGGATTTCAATATTGCCTCGGTCACCGATGAGCTACGTTACTCGCAGCGCCAGGAATTGATGCTGCGCACTGCACAGAACACTATCACCCTGCGTAACAACCCGACGCAGACGGCGCTGCCGATGCGCAAGTGGGGCTCGTTTCATCCCGGCAACGGCACTGGCGGCGCGGGCAATCACTGGGCGGGGATCACGTTTCGTTTTCAGCCCGAAGAGTTTCGACTACGCAGCCATCTGGAAGAGCGCTATGGGGCGAACTCCATTCCCGACGAACTTTCCCTGCAAGACTGGGGAACCGACTGGAGCGAGATGGAACCGTTTTACGATGCCTTCGAGAAGATAGCAGGTACGTCCGGACGAGCGGGTAATCTGGTCAGTGGCAAGCAGGCCGGCGGCAATCCGTTTGAAGGCGTGCGCTCAAGCGACTACCCAACCCCGCCGCTCAGGCAGCCCTACTCACCGACGCTATTCGCTGAAACGGCACGCGAAATGGGCTATCAGCCGTTTCCGGTGCCGTCGTCGCTGGTTTCGGAGACCTACACCAATCCGCTCGGCATCACCATGGGGCCGTGTACCTTCTGTGGCTTCTGTACCAACTATGGTTGTGCCAACTACTCCAAGGCCAGCGCCATCACCACGGTATTGCCGACGCTGATTCGCAAGAACAACTTCGAAGCGCGTACCCACTGCGAAGTGCTGCGGGTCACTACCGACTCCGACGGCCGCCGCGCCACGGGTATCGTCTATGTCGACTCCGCCGGTCGCCAGTGGGAGCAGCCTGCCGAAATCGTGGTCATCGCTGCGTTTACCTTCGAAAACGTGCGTCTGATGCTCACCTCCAACATTGGTGAAGCCTACGATCCGACAACCCGCCGAGGCACCACAGGGCGCAACTACGCCTACCAGACCGCCAACAGCGTGCAGCTCTTCTTCGATGACAAGAATTTCAACCCGTTTATAGGCGCTGGCGCTGTGGGCATGGGCATTGATGAGTTTAACAACGATAACTTCGACCATTCGGGCCTTGGCTTTTTCGGCGGCGGCAGCACCCGGGTAACACCGATCGGCGCGACACCGATCCAGGCACGCCCTACGCCGCCGGGCACGCCACGCTGGGGCTCCAACTGGAAGCGTGCCACGGTCGATAACTACGCCAGTACGATGTCGATCGGCTGCGAGGCGAGCAACTATTCGTCGCCTAACAACTACCTATCGCTGGACCCAACGTACCGGGATCGGCTGGGCAGGCCGCTTCTGCGAATCACCTTCGATTTCACCGACAACGATCTCAGAATGGCGCAGTACGTCACCGAGAAGACCGCCGAAATCGCCCGGCGCATGAATCCGCGTGAGATCGTAGCCAGCCCGCGTGTCGGACCCTGGGATGGCCGTCCCTATCAGTCCTCGCATGTGGTTGGCGGCTTCGTTATGGGCGCCGATCCGGGTACCAGTTCGGTCAACAAGTACCTGCAGGTGTGGGACGTGCCCAATCTGTTTGTGGTGGGCGCCTCCGCCTTTCCGCAGAACCCGGGCTACAACCCGACCGGCACGGTAGGCGCGCTGGCCTTTAAAGCTGCCGATGGCATCATCAACCACTACCTGCGTAATCCCGGGGAGATGATCAGCACATGAAAACGCTTATGGGATTATCGCTTGCAGGCGTGGCGCTTTTGCCACTTTCGGTATGGGCCGCCAGCACGGAGTATCAGGATATTGAGCGCGGGCGCTATATCAGCGTGCTAGGTGACTGTGCGGCCTGCCATACCGCCGATGACAGCCAGCCATTTTCCGGTGGCGTTGCGCTTGAAACCCCTTTCGGCACGCTTTTGGCGCCTAATATCACGCCCGACCCTGATACGGGGCTTGGTCACTGGCGCTATGAAGACTTCAAGGCGGCCATGACCGAGGGTATCGGCAAGGGCGGCTACCATCTTTACCCGGCCATGCCGTATCCGTCTTATACGCTAATGCCCGAGAAGGATATTCATGACTTATGGTCTTATCTGCAGACGGTCACGCCTGTCGAGAATGATGTGGAGGCCAACCAACTGCCTTTCCCGTTCAGTATTCGGCAGGTGATGATGGGCTGGAACTGGCTTAACTTCGATGAGAAGACCTTTGAGCCCGACCCTGAGCAGTCGGACGAGATCAATCGCGGCGCCTATCTAGTTGAGAGCCTGGGGCATTGCGGAACCTGCCACACTCCGCGTAATTTCATGGGCGGCGAAGGCGGTGACAAGTTTGCCGGCGCCACCATTGAAGGCTGGTACGCTCCCAACATCACCCCGAATGCGCATGTCGGGATTGGTGGTTGGAGCGAAGATGAGCTGGTTGAATATCTGCAAACCGGTGGTAATCGTTTTGACTTCGCCTCGGGGCCGATGGCCGACGAGGTGCACCATTCATCCCAACACTGGACCGACGACGACCTGTATGCAGTGGCGCGCTATCTGTTGAGTGGAGCAGGCCTTGAGTCAGACGACTGGGATCGCGAGCCACCCGAGCCGCTATCCGAAGATAACGCCCAGGTCCGGGCAGGTAGCCATATCTACTTTGATCGCTGCTCGGGCTGTCATACGTCTGATGGTGGCGGCGAGTACGGCATCTTCCCGCAGTTGGCGAGCAATCCGGTGGTCAATGGTGATAACACGAGTTCATTGATACGGGTTG
The DNA here is from genome assembly GCF_014897985.1 of Halomonas colorata. GTDB lineage: Bacteria > Pseudomonadota > Gammaproteobacteria > Pseudomonadales > Halomonadaceae > Vreelandella > Vreelandella colorata. Next base: position 49,146 of record NZ_JABUZA010000015.1, on the reverse strand, counting down.
TATTGGCCGGCAGCCGCCCGGTTGCTACCGATGCCAAGCCCACGGCGCCTGCCATGCCGTCGTTTGCCTGGAATCTGAATGATGAGGAAATCGCCAGCGTGCTGACGTTTGTGCGCAACAGCTGGGGAAACGCCGCGGCGGCCGTTTCCCCAGGAGATGTGGCGGATATGCGAGAAGCGCTGGCGGGCGAATGACGCTAGCCGCAAGCGCCTTGCAGGGATGAAGCGTTAAACCGCTTCTTCGACGATAAGCTGAGGGCGGCCCTTCGAGCATGGCTCGATGCGTGCCGCCACTTTATACACCTGGCGCAGAAGCTCAGGAGTAATCACTTCTGCGGTGGGGCCGCAGGCAATCAGGCGGCCGTTTTCCAGTACCATGGAAGCATCGGTAAAGCGTAGCGCATGGCCTAAGTCGTGCAGTGCTACCAGAATCAGCATCTGGCGTTCATCCGCCAGGCGGCGTAAAACCGTCAGCAGATTGATCTGGCGGTTCAAGTCGAGCGCGGACGTGGGTTCATCGAGCATCAGAATTTCGGGCTCTTGTACCAACGCCTGGGCGGCGCTCACCAGCTGGCGCTGCCCGCCGCTCAAGTCGCCAATGTCACGCTCACCAAGCGAGGTGATATTAAGCTCTTCAAGCGCACGGTCAACCTGTGCCAGATCCTCTGGCTGTACTTTCAGGCTGCGCCCCTGCATGCGCGCAAGCAGCACCGATTCATACACCGTGAGTACCGCTTTGGCGCCGGTGTCCTGAGGCATATAGGCCACCGGACGCTCGGCGCTGGTGCCGTTGATGGCCACATTACCGTCACCTTTGATCAGGCCCAGGATACGCCGGAAAAGCGTTGACTTGCCTGCCGCATTGGGGCCGAGAAGCGCTACCACCTGCCCGCCCTGAAAGCTGGGCGTGGTGATGTCTTCCAGAATAGCGCGGCGTCCGTAGCGGGCCGACACACGGGTTAACTGTAGGGTTACCATGAAGCCTTCTTGTGGTTGAGCACCAGAAACAGGAAGAAGGGAATGCCCACCAGCGAGGTAATGATGCCGATGGGAATAATTGTGCCCGGAATGATGATTTTGGAAATCACCGAGCCAACCGAGAGAATCAGCGCGCCGCAAAGCGCCGAGCCGGGTAGGAAGAAACGCTGATCTTCACCCAGCAAAATACGTGCAATATGCGGCCCCACCAGGCCGATAAAACCGATAGTGCCCACAAAGGCCACTGCAACCGCGGCAAGCAGTGATACAAGCACCAGTACTTCTAGGCGCAGCGCGCGTGGCTTAACGCCCATGCTTTCGGCTTTGGCATCGCCCAGGCGCATGGCGGTCAGTGCCCAGCCGTGGCGGGCAAGTAGCGGCATTACCGCAGCGAGAATGCCGAGTGCGATCCAGAACTTGGGCCAGGTGGCCTTGGTCAGACTGCCCATGGTCCAGAACACCACCGCCGAAACGGCCTCCTGGCTTGCGAAAAACTGAATCAGCGCCATCAGCGAGTTGAAGATAAACACCATAGCGATGCCGAGCAGTACGATGGTTTCTACCGTAACGCCGCGCTTTAGGCTCAGAGCGTGGATAAGAAACGCCGTGAACATGGCCATGATGAACGCGTTGAGGGGCACCACGAACTCGATGGCGGCGGGCACGATAGCCACGCCAAAGGCAAGCCCTAACGCCGCGCCGAAGCTTGCGCCAGCGGAAATACCCAGGGTAAACGGGCTCGCCAGTGGATTGCTTAGAATCGTCTGCATCTGTGCCCCAGCAACGGAAAGGCTCGCCCCGACCACCAATGCCATCAACGCCACCGGCATGCGGATTTCCCAGAGAATCACTCGCGCCTGTTGGCTGACGTTTTGAGGGGTGAGCAGGGCGGCGATGACTTCGCCTAAGCTGTAACGCGCAGGGCCCAGCGCCAGGTCGACGCATAGGCTGAAAAACAGCGCGACGACCAGGGCTGCCAAAATCATCTGGCGACGAAATACCTGGCTACGATAAAAGGCGCGCGCTTGAGAGACAGGCGCTGCCGTCGTTGTTTCAGTCATCATTGAGTGATACCCAGTAGCCAGGCTCGTAGTCGATAGGCAGGAAGCGCTCGTGGAGTTCTTCCATGGTGGCTTCGGGGTCCAGGTCCTCAAATAGCTCAGGGTGTAACCACTTGGCTAACTGCTGGATGGCCACAAAATAGTAGGGGCTGTTGTAGAACTGGTGCCAAATCGCATGGAAATTACCCGACTCTACCGCCTGAATGCCCGTCATCGCGGTGCGCCCGGTTAACGCTTCAAGCTTGTCATGGGCGGCCTGCATATCGGCGCCAGGCCCCATGCCCACCCAGTCACCGCCGGGTACGTAGGCGTCCCAGTTGCCGCCGGTTACCACCACGTGTTCAGGGTTGGCGGCAATAATCTGCTCGGGGTTTAGCGTGCCAAAGCTGCCGGGAATAATCCCATCGGCAATGTTGGTACCACCCGCCAGCGTTACATACTCGCCAAAGTTGCCGGGCCCAAAGCTCATACAGCACTCATCGGAATAGCCGCCGGCGCGGTCGATAAACACGCTGGGCCGCTCAGGGTTGGCCTCTTCAATCACATCGGTAACGCGGGCCAACTGAGCCTCGGCGAAGTCGATAAACTCTTCCGCCGCTGCTTCATCACCCATGATCTGGCCCATCAGGCGCATGGAAGGAATGGTGTGTTCGATCGGGTCTTCGCGAAAATCGACATACACAATCGGAATGCCCAATTGGCCAAGCTTGTCATCGTAAGCGGCATCTTCGGTGGCCACCTTGGCTTCAAGGTTCATAAAGACGATGTCAGGGGTAAGCGACGCGGCCTGTTCGACATCGAAGGTACCGTCTTTAAAGCCGCCAAACGTGGGCAGTTCTTCGATCTCGGGAAAACGTTCGGCATAGCGCGCGTAGTTATCGGGGTCTGCCTGGGAAAAATCTTCACGCCAACCGACGATGTGCGAAAAAGGCGCTTCCGGCTCCAGCAGGCCAAGCAAATAAATTTGCCGCCCTTCACCCAAAATAACCCGCTCGGCGGGGCCATCAAGCGTGACCTGGCGACCGGTAATGTCGGTCACTGTGATGCTGTCAGCCGCGGCATTCGTGCAGCTTATAACGGCTGCCGTGCCAATCAGCGTTTTTAAAAAAGGGAAGGTCATGGGCGTATTCATCACTTATGGATAGACGGGGCCGCTGGGGTATCTCACGCGCAAACTGATGGCAGCGCTAACCACATCGACGCGGTATAAAAATTTTTGAATATAATTCGCATTCGCATGTTTGGGCATTATCATGGAATCCAGTTTAACTGTCGAGATGCCGACTGCTTGATCATCGTGTTTGAAGGTGATGAACGCCTTGTTGCGCTATCGTTTCATTAAGTATTGGGCAGCTAATAACGTTCCTCCTATGCTAGCCCTGTTATTTCTTATCCAATGGAGAATTCGTTATGCCGTTATCGCGTGCTGAAATTGAGACTACGTCCGGTGAGCGTATTATCAACCGGCTGTGCAAGCACTGGGCACATAAGCTGGAGGTTGAACACAGCCAGCAGGATGGCAAGATTGTATTCCCTGACAAGGGCACCTGCCTGCTGCACGCCGAAGCTGACAAGCTGACGGTGTCGATCGAAACGCTGGAAGAAGAGCATCTCGATCAGTTAGAAGGCGTGGTGGAAAGCCATCTTGTACGGATGGCGAAGGATGAAGAGCTGGTTGTCGTGTGGCAAAACTAGCCTGCGGCTTGCGTTAGCGCGGATTCGCGCGAGGCGTCTGGTATAATCACCGCCCAGTTAATGCATGTTTGATAAGGCATTGCCCGATTCGACGTAACACATCGCAAAACGCAGGAGTTCGCATGACCCGAGTTGCCATTGTAGGCGTGGCTGGCCGTATGGGCCGTACGTTGGTAAACGCTGTAGAACAGGAGGCTGACGCCACTCTGGCAGGCGGTATTGTCGAACCAGGCAGCTCCCTGGCAGGGGCGGACATTGGCGAGCTGGCGGGCGTTGGCAAACGCGGCGTTAACGCCGTGGATTCGTTAAGCGCCATTGTCGATGACTTCGATGTGCTGATCGATTTCACTGCCCCGCAGGTCACGCTGGCGAATCTGGCATTTTGTGCCGAGCATGGAAAGCGCATGGTGATTGGTACCACGGGGATGAGTGATGACGAGCTCGCACAGCTGGATAGCTATCGTGACAAGGTAGCGGTGGTGTTTGCCCCCAACATGAGCGTGGGCGTCAACCTGACGCTGAAGCTTCTGGAAACCGCGGCGAAAGCGCTAGGCGATGAAGGCTACGATATCGAAATCATCGAGTCGCATCACCGCCACAAGGTCGATGCGCCCTCCGGTACGGCGATTAAGATGGGCGAAGTGGTAGCTGAAAGCATTGGCCGCACTTTGAAAGAGCACGGCGTGTTTGAACGGGTAGGTCAGTGCGGGCCACGTACCGACAAAGAGATCGGCTTTGCCACTGTTCGCGCGGGCGATATCGTCGGCGAGCATACGGTGATGTTTGCAACCGAAGGCGAGCGCATCGAAATTACCCACAAGGCCTCCAGCCGAATGACGTTTGCCAAAGGCGCCGTTCGTGCGGCGCGCTGGGTCGCAGGCCAGTCAGCCGGCCGCTACGATATGCAGGATGTATTAGGCCTGGAGTAAGGCGGAATGCCCGGGCTGCTCCAAGCATTTTTACGCTTTAATGGTGATTAATAGCTAATCCAGGGGTAGTCGGCGGGCCCCAAATCCTGTAACATTTCAAAAATTTTGGCCGGGTGGCTTAGAAAACTCAGACGGCGCGCTTGTTGCGTTGGCCAGCCCACAGCCTGCCCCGACCGCTCGGCTATTTGCGTTAAATGAGCGGCTCTGAAGGGTATAGAACAACAAGCGGGATGAAACCGATTTTTTTATCGGCTTCGTCCCGCTTTTTTACGACCCGAGTTTTAATCACGCTCAAGCGTACGGGTCGTGGATAACGAAGTAATTGCTGAGCCTGCGCCCACAGGCTCCCACCAGCATGGGAGGATCTTGACTTGAATAACCCCGCATTAAGCAAGCCCGCGATATTGGCCCTGGAAGACGGTAGCGTGTTTCATGGAATCGCCATCGGCGCGGATGGATTAACAAGCGGTGAGGTGGTGTTCAATACGGCCATGACCGGCTATCAAGAGATCCTCACTGATCTTTCTTATACCCGCCAGATCGTCACGCTAACGTACCCGCATATCGGCAATACCGGCGTTAATGCCGAAGATGTCGAATCGGCATCGATTGCGGCCGCTGGACTGATCATCCGTGATCTTCCTCTGATGGCTAGCAGTTTCCGCTCTGAACAAACCCTGTCGGATTACCTGGAAAGCCAGAACGTGCTTGGCATCGCGGATATCGATACCCGCCGCCTGACGCGTATTTTGCGCGATAAAGGCGCGCAGAATGGCGCGATCCTAGCCGGTGCCGATGCCGAAGGCGATGACGCCGTTGAGCGCGCGCTGGCGGCGGCCAAGGACTTCCCGGGCCTTAAGGGTATGGATTTGGCCAAAGAGGTTTCCTGTAAAGAAGCTTACGAGTGGACAGAAGGGGAGTGGACGCTGGGCGAAGGCTACGCTGACACCACGAAAGGCGAGCGCCCTTACCACGTGGTGGCTTACGACTACGGCGTTAAGTTTAATATTCTGCGCATGCTGGCCGCCCGCGGCTGCCGCCTGACGGTGGTGCCTGCACAAACGCCCGCGGCTGACGTGCTGGCAATGAACCCGGACGGCGTATTCCTGGCCAACGGCCCAGGCGACCCCGAGCCCTGCGACTACGCCATTAAGGCCATTCAGGACGTGCTTGAAACCGATACCCCGGTGTTTGGTATCTGCCTGGGTCACCAGCTGCTGGCGCTTGCCTCGGGCGCCAAAACCGTCAAGATGAGCCATGGCCACCACGGCGCCAACCACCCGGTGCAGGATCTGGATGCTGGCACGGTGATGATCACCAGCCAGAACCACGGCTTTGCCGCTGACGAAGCGAGTTTGCCCGCTAACCTGCGTGCTACGCATCGCTCGCTGTTTGACGGCACGCTGCAGGGCATTGAGCGGACCGACCGGCCTGCGTTCAGCTTCCAGGGCCACCCTGAGGCAAGCCCCGGCCCGCGCGATGTGGCACCGCTGTTTGATCGCTTCGTCGCGATGATGCAGGCGCGCCGCTAACCCGCGCTCCTGCATCATCACTGTATGCCGCTTTTGTCGCTCATCGTCACCATTTTTTGCGGGAACCGTTATGCCTAAGCGTACCGACTTAAACAGTATTTTGATTATTGGCGCTGGCCCGATCGTTATCGGCCAGGCCTGCGAATTCGACTACTCCGGCGCCCAGGCGTGTAAAGCGCTGCGCGAGGAGGGTTACCGGGTTATTTTGGTTAACTCCAACCCGGCCACCATCATGACCGACCCGGCTATGGCCGATGCTACCTACATCGAGCCGATTACCTGGCAGGCTGTCGAGAAAATCATCGAAGTCGAGCGCCCGGATGCCATCCTGCCGACGATGGGCGGCCAGACCGCGCTGAATTGTGCGCTGGATCTGGAAAAGCATGGCGTGCTGGAAAAGTACGGCGTTGAGATGATTGGCGCTAACGCCGACGCGATCAACATGGCGGAAGATCGCGATCTGTTCGACCAGGCCATGAAGCGTATTGGCCTGGAATGCCCCAAGGCAAAAGTCGCGCATACCATGGATGAAGCCTGGGAAATTCAGGCAGAGCTTGGCTTCCCGACCATCATCCGGCCTTCTTACACCATGGGCGGCTCCGGCGGCGGCGTGGCGTACAACAAGGAAGAGTTTGAAGAAATTTGTACGCGCGGTTTCGAGCTTTCCAACAACCACGAGCTCTTGATCGACGAGTCACTGCTGGGCTGGAAAGAGTACGAAATGGAGGTCGTGCGCGACAAGAACGATAACTGCATTATCGTCTGTGCGATCGAAAATTTTGACCCGATGGGCGTGCACACCGGTGACTCGATCACCGTCGCACCGGCACAAACGCTGACGGACAAAGAGTATCAGATCATGCGCGACGCGAGCCTCGCGGTACTGCGCGAGATTGGCGTGGAAACCGGTGGCTCCAACGTGCAGTTCGGTATGGACCCGAAAACCGGCCGCCTGGTCGTGATCGAGATGAACCCGCGGGTATCACGCTCATCCGCACTGGCCTCCAAGGCGACCGGCTTCCCGATTGCCAAAATCGCCGCCAAGCTGGCGATCGGCTACACGCTGGACGAGCTGCAAAACGATATTACCGGTGGACGCACGCCGGCCTCGTTCGAGCCATCCATCGACTACGTGGTTACCAAGATACCGCGCTTTACCTTTGAGAAATTCCCCCAGGCCAACGACCGCCTGACCACGCAGATGAAGTCTGTGGGTGAGGTGATGGCGATTGGCCGTACCTTCCAGGAATCGCTGCAGAAAGCCCTGCGCGGCCTGGAAACCGGTAATGACGGTCTCGACCCGATTATTACTGACTTTACCCCGGACAACATGGCGATCATCCAGGGCGAACTTCAGGCTGCCGGTGCCGAGCGTATTTTCTACGTGGCCGATGCCATGCGCTCAGGCATGAGCGTCGATGAGGTGTTTTCCCTCACCAATATCGACCCTTGGTTCCTGGTCCAGATGGAAGACCTGGTGCTGACGGAAACCGCCGTTGCCAAGCGTTCGCTTAGCGATTTTTCTGCCCGTGAGCTTTATCAGCTTAAGCGCAAAGGCTTTGGCGATGCGCGTCTGGCTAAGCTGCTGAACGTGAGCGAAAAAGAGTTCCGTCAAACGCGCCAGACGGCAGGCATTCGCCCGGTTTATAAGCGCGTGGATACCTGTGCCGCGGAATTTGCCTCGGATACGGCTTACATGTACTCCACGTATGAAGAGGAGTGCGAAGCGGACGTATCGGATCGTCAGAAGATCATGGTGCTCGGCGGCGGGCCGAACCGTATCGGCCAGGGCATCGAGTTTGACTACTGCTGTGTTCACGCCGCGTTCGCCATGCGCGATGACGGCTATGAAACCATTATGGTCAACTGCAACCCGGAAACCGTATCGACCGATTACGACACCTCTGATCGCCTCTACTTCGAGCCGGTGACCCTGGAAGACGTGCTTGAAATCGCTGATAAAGAGAAGCCGGTAGGCGTGATTGTTCAGTTTGGTGGCCAGACGCCGCTGAAGCTGGCGCGTGAGCTGGAAGCTGCTGGCGTGCCGATCATCGGTACCACGCCGGACGCCATCGACCGCGCCGAAGACCGCGAGCGCTTCCAGGTAATGATCGACAAGCTCGGCCTGAAGCAGCCGCCTAACGCCACTGCGCGCAGCTTTGAAGAAGCCTTTGCCAAGGCGGAGACCATCGGTTATCCGCTGGTGGTGCGCCCAAGCTACGTGCTGGGCGGTCGGGCCATGGAGATCGTCTATGACGCCTCCGAGCTTGAGAACTACATGACCAATGCGGTCAAGGTCTCCAACGACTCGCCGGTGCTGCTCGATCACTTCCTGAGTGCTGCCATCGAGATCGATATCGATGCGGTATCGGACGGCCAGCAGGTAGTGATTGGCGGCATCATGCAGCACGTCGAGCAAGCGGGGGTACACTCCGGTGACTCCGCCTGTGCGCTGCCGCCTTACTCGCTGCCTCTTGAGGTGCAGGACAAGATGCGCGAGCAGGTCAAACAGATGGCCGTTGAACTGGGTGTTAAAGGCCTGATGAACGTGCAGCTTGCCTGGCAGGATGGCGAGATCTATGTCATCGAAGTCAACCCGCGCGCCTCGCGTACCGTGCCGTTTGTGTCCAAGTGCATCGGCACCTCGCTTGCCCAGATTGCGGCACGCTGCATGGCGGGCACGACGCTTGCCGAGCAGGGCTTTGAGCGCGAAATCATTCCGCACTTCTATAGCGTGAAAGAAGCGGTCTTCCCTTTCAACAAGTTCCAGGGGGTCGACCCGATTCTCTCACCGGAAATGAAATCTACCGGTGAAGTAATGGGTTCAGGCGAAACCTTTGCCGAGGCCTTCTTCAAGGCGCAGCTGGGCGCGGGCGAAGCAATCCCGGCGCTTGAGGGCGCGCGTAAAGCCTTCCTGTCCGTGCGTGAGCCGGACAAAGAGGGGATTATCGAAGTAGGCCGTTCTCTGCTAACATTAGGCTTCACACTTTGTGCAACACGCGGTACAGCGGCAGCGTTAGAAGCGGCTGGACTGGAAGTGGAGCACGTCAATAAAGTCTACGAAGGTCGTCCCCATATTGTCGATCTGTTGAAGAACGACGATATCGCCTACATCGTGAACACTACCGAAGGTCGTCAGGCCATTAATGACTCTTCGGTCATTCGCCGTACTGCTCTCGCGCGCAAGGTGCCCTATGCAACCACCTTGGCGGGCGCTAATGCCGTTTGCATGGCGCTTGAGTACGGTAGGGAAATTACGGTGCGGCGCCTTCAGGATCTGCATGCAGGAGCAAGTCAATGAACAAGGTCCCGATGACGGTTGCGGGTGAAAAAAGTCTTCGCGAAGAGCTCAATCATCTGAAGGGCGAAGCGCGCCCTCGAGTGATTGCGGCGATCGCTGAAGCGCGTGAGCACGGCGACCTTAAGGAGAACGCCGAATACCACGCTGCCCGCGAACAGCAGGGGTTTATCGAAGGTCGTATTCAGGAAATCGAAAGCAAGCTTTCGGTGGCGCAGGTGATTGATATCACCAAGCTCCCTAATACCGGTAAAGTGATCTTTGGTGTCACGGTGTCGCTACTTAATCTGGATACCGATGCAAGCGTCACCTACCGCATTGTGGGCGAGGATGAGGCGGATATTAAATCTGGCCGCATTTCTGTTACGTCCCCTATTGCGCGCGCGCTGATCGGCAAGGAAGAAGGCGACGTTGCCGTGGTCAAGACACCGGGCGGCGACGTTGAGTATGAAATCGAAAGCGTCGAGTATGTGTAAGCGCTGGTATGTGTAAAAGCGCGTAAAACGAGCGGACGCCCGGTTCATCGGGCGTCCATTAAAAAAGCCCGCGCCTCAGGTTGATATCAACCGAATCGCGGGCTTTTTATCGCTTTTTTAACGATCAGTCAGCGGCGTTTTAGTGGCGGCCGTGGTGATCTTCGAAGCGTGTAACGTTAGAGAGCTTCGGATTCACTTTAGGGTTCTTGCGATAAAGCAGCGCCATTTTACCAATCGTTTGCACGACTTCGGCGCGGCTATCGGTAACCAGTTCGTTTAGCATGGCCGCACGGTCGTCACGCTCAGGCAAAGCAAGTTTCACCTTGATAAGCTCATGATCGTTGAGCGCGCGGTTGAGTTCTGCGAGCAGATTTTCGGAGACGCCGTTTTCAGAAACGGTGACCACCGGGTTAAGGTGGTGGCCAATGCTGCGAAATGCTTTCTTTTGTGCCTGTGACAAGCTCATGGTATCTTGCGGTATCCCGGTTAGCGCTTAACGCTCCATCTTACGGTGAAATGCCACCGAGTGAAAGCAATCGCGTGCAAGCACCCATCTCTTATTCCAGCGTTAGATTCCTACATGCAGCAAAAACCCCCAAGTCGTAAACATTCAGTGAGCAAGACCAGTAATAACTGGAAGAAAGAACATTTTGACGACCAGTATGTGAAACAGAGCTGGCAGGATGGCTATCGCTCGCGGGCAAGCTATAAACTGCTTGAACTCGATGAAAAGGATAAGCTGTTTCGTCCGGGCATGACGGTGATCGACCTGGGGGCGGCGCCTGGCGGATGGAGCCAAGTGGCGGCAGACAAGGTAGGTTCGGAAGGCGTGGTGATTGCTTCCGATATACTAGAAATGGATGCGCTGGCAGGGGTGAACTTTATCCAGGGCGATTTTACTGAGGAATCGGTGCTGAACGCGATTCTTGAGCGCCTGGGAAATCGCCCGGTGGACCTTGTGATGTCGGACATGGCCCCCAATATGAGTGGTATGGCGGCGATTGACCAGCCTCAGGCCATGTATTTGGTAGAGCTTGCCTTGGAACTTGCCCGTGAAACGCTATCTCCTGGCGGCCGGTTTCTCGCCAAAGTGTTTCAGGGGGAAGGATTTGATAGCTACCTGAAAGAGTTGCGCGGCAGTTTTGATCGTGTCGTGACCCGTAAGCCAGATGCTTCGCGGGCACGTTCCCGGGAAGTCTACTTTCTAGCGGAGGGGTTTCGCGGCTAAACTATACCCACAGGTATGGAGCGCGGGCATGAAAACGTGCATAGCAAAGATTTATCATCGCGATTGCCAGACAGGCAGGCGCAAGGTGTGTCACATTATAGGCATGAAATAAGCGTGATACAGATGGCCCAAAGACAATGGTGCTTTGGCAAGGGTTGAACGTCCGGTATGGCTTTATGGTCTTAATGTCGGCGGTTAACTGACGGATTCTTGTAATGAGGGTAGCCCCTTGAACGATATGGCGAAGAACCTGATTCTGTGGCTGGTCATTGCGGCTGTGCTACTGACAGTGTTCAACAATTTTAGTACGGAAAGCGCTCCGCAGAACACGAACTATTCCCAGTTTGTGCAGCAGGTGCAAAATCAGCAGGTCCGCAGCGTTACCATTGATGGCTATACCATTCAGGGTGAGCGTACGGATGGTTCGCAGTTCCAGACTATTCGTCCGGCAGCGGAAGATCCCAAGCTGATGGATGATCTGCTAAGCAATAACGTAAACGTGGTGGGTAAGGCGCCAGAGCAGCAAAGCATCTGGACGCGTCTGCTGATCGCAAGTTTCCCGATTCTGCTGATCCTGGCCATCTTCATGTTCTTTATGCGCCAGATGCAGGGCGGTGCGGGCGGCGGTAAAGGTGGCCCAATGAGCTTTGGTAAATCCAAGGCCAAACTGCTTTCCCAGGATCAGATTAAAACCACGTTTGCTGACGTGGCAGGCTGTGATGAAGCCAAGGAAGAAGTCGAAGAGCTGGTCGACTTCCTGCGCGATCCCACCAAATTCCAGCGCTTGGGCGGTACCATTCCGCGCGGCGTGTTGATGGTAGGCCCGCCGGGAACCGGTAAAACGCTGCTGGCAAAATCTATTGCCGGTGAAGCCAAAGTACCCTTCTTCTCGATTTCCGGTTCGGACTTTGTCGAAATGTTTGTGGGTGTCGGCGCGTCACGCGTCCGCGATATGTTTGAGCAGGCCAAAAAGCAGTCACCCTGCATTATCTTTATCGATGAGATTGACGCGGTAGGTCGTTCACGCGGTGCTGGTATGGGCGGCGGTAACGATGAGCGCGAGCAGACACTTAACCAGCTATTGGTTGAGATGGACGGCTTTGAAGCCAATGAAGGCGTGATCGTGATTGCCGCGACTAACCGTCCGGACGTACTCGACCCGGCACTGCTGCGTCCAGGCCGTTTTGACCGTCAGGTAACCGTTGGCTTGCCGGACATTCGTGGTCGTGAACATATTTTGGGTGTTCACCTGCGCAAGGTGCCGCTGGCAGAAGACGTCAAACCTTCGATCATTGCCCGCGGTACGCCAGGCTTCTCCGGTGCTGATCTGGCCAACCTGGTCAACGAGTCGGCCCTGTTTGCTGCGCGCCGCAACAAGCGCTTAGTGGGCATGGAAGAGCTTGAGCTCGCCAAGGACAAGATCATGATGGGCGCTGAGCGCAAATCCATGGTCATGTCCGACAAAGAGAAGCTTAATACGGCGTATCACGAGTCAGGCCATGCGGTTATCGGCTTGATAATGCCTGAGCACGACCCGGTCTATAAAGTGACGATTATTCCGCGCGGGCGGGCCTTGGGTGTGACCATGTTCCTGCCCGAAGAAGATCGTTACAGCCTGTCGCGTCAGCAGATCCTGAGCCAGATTTGTTCGCTGTTCGGTGGTCGTATCGCTGAAGAGATGACGCTGGGTGCCAACGGTGTCACCACTGGTGCCTCTAACGACATCAAGCGTGCGACTGAGCTTGCTCACAACATGGTAGCGAAGTGGGGCCTGTCGGATGAAATGGGCCCGATCATGTATGACGAGGACGAATCGCATCAGTTCCTGGGTGGCCCGGGCCAGGGCGGCAGCAAGCTCAAATCTGGCGACACGACCACGCGTCTTGATAAAGAAGTGCGCAAGATCATTGATGAGTGCTACGAGCAGGCACGCCAGATTCTGCACGATAATCGTGACAAGCTGGACGCCATGACCGAAGCATTGATGAAATACGAAACCATTGATGCCGCGCAGCTGAAAGACATCATGGAAGGCCGTGAGCCGCGTCCGCCGGAAGGTTGGAATGATGGTGACTCCTCTGGCGGCGGTACTCGCGTTAGCGATGACAAGCCCAAAGCACAAGGCGATTCATCCTCTAGCTCTTCAAGTGATAGCGCTTCAGGCGATGGCACTTCAGGTGACGATGGTGAAGAAGATGACGATCAGCCTCGACGCCGCCCCTCTGACCCGCTAGGTGGCCCTACCGGCCCCTGACCGGTCGCTGGCTACTGCCAAAGGCGCCCCACTTAGGGGCGCCTTTTTGTTATTCTGTAGGCAGGCAAGTAGCAATGCTTCTTTTTTATAGGTAGCAGCATGAAATCAATAATCTACCCTCCTAACTCTCCAGAAATGAATGATAATGTTCATATGCGCTGCGGGCGTCATTCACTGGATATGTCTTTTCCCCGGGTGATGGGGATCTTGAATGTCACGCCCGACTCTTTTTCTGATGGTGGCCGACACGTGGCGCTGGACGATGCACTGCGCCACGCCGAGCGGATGCTGGCCGAAGGCGCGGCGATTATTGACGTGGGCGGAGAGTCCACGCGCCCTGGAGCCAGCGCACTGGGGGCTCAGGAGGAGCTTGATCGTGTTGCCCCAGTGGTAGAGGCGCTAGTACGTGAGTTGGATGCGCTGATATCGGTGGATACCAGCTGCCCGCTGGTGATGCGCGAATCAAGCGCATTAGGTGCGGGGATGATTAATGATGTGCGTGCGCTTGAGCGTGAAGGCGCTTTGATGGCTGCGATTAGCAGCGGGCTCCCCGTGTGTTTAATGCACCGTCAGGGTGAGCCTCAGGATATGCAGCAGGCGCCTTCTTATGATCAGCCGGTAGAAGAGGCCGTTGCCAGCTATCTGGCCCAGCGAGTAGCTGAGTGTGAGGCTGCTGGCCTGCGGCGCAGCCGGTTACTGTTGGATCCAGGCTTTGGGTTTGGCAAGACGGTTGAGCATAATTTGCGCCTGTTAAAAAATATGGACGCGCTACAGTCTCTTAACCTGCCACTGCTGGTGGGAATGTCGCGCAAAAGCATGATTGGCAAAGTGCTGGGACGGCCCGTAGAGGAGCGTCTGGCCGGCGGCTTGGCGCTTTCTGCCATGGCCGTTGAACGTGGCGCCAAGATTTTACGCGTACACGATGTAGGCCCGACGGTAGATGCCGTTAATATGGCCTGGGCAGTACTCCAAGAGGGTTGCGAAATGCCGTTTAATGAGGAAAGACACCCATGACACGACGCTATTTTGGTACCGATGGAATTCGCGGTACGGTCGGGCAGTCACCCATCACCGCTGATTTTATGCTTAAGCTTGGCTGGGCAGCGGGCCAGGTGCTGCGTCGCGAAAAAGGTCGTACGCGCGTGCTAATTGGTAAAGATACGCGCATTTCTGGCTATATGTTTGAGTCAGCGCTTGAGGCTGGGCTTTCGGCGGCGGGGGTTGATGTCTCGCTTCTGGGGCCAATGCCGACACCGGGCATTGCCTACCTGACACGCACCTTCCGCGCTGATGCAGGTATCGTGATCTCAGCTTCCCATAACCCGTTTGACGATAACGGCATCAAGTTCTTCTCGGCAGAAGGCAAGAAATTGCCTGATGAGACGGAAGACCGCATTGAGGCGATGCTGGAGGCGCCGTTGACCACCGCTGAAGCAGCGCAGCTAGGGAAGGCAGCGCGCATTGATGATGCGGCCGGGCGCTACATTGAGTTTTGTAAATCGACGCTGCCGGACCGTTTGAGCCTGCATGGTTTAAAAGTGGTGCTGGACTGCGCTCATGGCGCGACTTACCACATTGCGCCCAGTGTTTTTCGCGAGCTGGGGGCCGAGGTCAGTGTGATTGGCGCCTCGCCTGACGGGGTGAATATCAACCACCAGGTGGGCTCGACGCATCCGTCGGCCCTACGTGCCTCGGTTATTCATCAGGGCGCTGACCTGGGGATTGCCTTTGATGGTGACGGCGATCGTGTGCTGCTGGTCGATGCTGACGGACGTGAAGTGGATGGCGATGACATCCTCTATCTCATCGCCTGCGACCGCCATGAGCGCGGCCTGCTTAATGGTGGCGTCGTCGGCACGTTGATGAGTAACTTCGGCCTTGCCGTGGCGCTTGAGAAGCTGGGTATTCCGTTTAAGCGCGCCAAGGTGGGTGACCGCTTTGTCATGGAGATGATGGCGGCT
This sequence comes from Halomonas colorata, assembly GCF_014897985.1. Classification (GTDB taxonomy): domain Bacteria; phylum Pseudomonadota; class Gammaproteobacteria; order Pseudomonadales; family Halomonadaceae; genus Vreelandella; species Vreelandella colorata. Next base: position 33,735 of record NZ_JABUZA010000015.1, on the reverse strand, counting down.
AATCATTGGGAGTTGGGTGGCGAGGCTTCTGGGCATATCGTGTGTAGCCATGTGCAAACCACCGGTGACGGGATTGTGGCCGCTCTGCAGGTGCTGGCGCTGATGATGCGTGAGCAGAAATCATTGCCAGTACTGCTTCAGGGCTTGGAAAAAACGCCGCAGGCGTTAGTTAATGTGCGCTTACCTGCCGGAACCCAGGCGCGCGACGTCATGGCCTCAAGCGCTTTGCAGGAGGCCGTCACTGCGCTGGAAAAAGAACTGGGTGATCAGGGGCGGGTGCTATTGCGTCCCTCGGGTACTGAGCCGCTGATTCGCGTGATGGTGGAAGGACGCGAGCACTTGAATGTGAATCAACTGGCTCAGGGGCTGGCTGATCAGGTTCAAGCCTTGCTCAATTAGTCCAGTTGTGTTTGCCAGCGGTTGTCTTGACAAGGCGGCTCCTATACCATTTCGCTCCACCTGGAGTGAGGAGAGTCGATGCGTACGCCATTAATTGCCGGTAACTGGAAAATGAACGGGTCCACGGCACTGATCAATGATTTCGGCAGCGCGTTTGCTGACGTGTCGTTGCCGGAGGCTCTGGAGATTGTGGTTATTCCGCCATTTCCCTATCTGGAGGCGGCGCGTCAGTCGTTTCGCAATACACCGCTTCAGCTTGGCGCACAAACGCTTAACCCTAATGGCTCGGGTGCGCATACGGGTGAAGTGAGCGGCCGGATGCTCCAGGAGTTTGACGTGACGTACGTACTGGTCGGCCATTCCGAGCGGCGCGAGCTTTACCGCGAAAGCGACGAACAGGTGTTTGATCGCTTGTTAGCCGCGCTTCATGTAGGGCTTAAGCCGATCCTGTGCGTAGGAGAGTCGCTTGCCGAGCGTGATGCAGGGCAGACTATGGACGTGGTATTGCGCCAGGTCGGTTACGCTATGGCACGCCTGGAGCCTGAGCAGCGCCAGCAGGTTGTGATTGCCTATGAGCCCGTATGGGCGATTGGTACTGGGCGCACAGCGACCCCGGAGCAGGCTCAGGAAGTGATGGCCGGTATTCGAGCCTACCAGGCAGGGTTTAGTACAACGCTCGCCGAGCAGTTACGCTTGCTCTACGGCGGCAGCATGAATGCAAAAAATGCGGCTGAGCTACTTGCCCAGCCGGATATCGACGGCGGTTTGGTGGGCGGTGCTTCGCTCAAAACCGACGATTTCTACGCCATTTGTCAGTCAGCAGGATAACGCCATGCAAGTTGCAATTCTTATGGTCCACGTGGTGATTGCGGTCGCCCTGGTTGTATTGATCCTGCTTCAGCAGGGTAAAGGTGCCGAAGCCGGCGCTGCGTTTGGGGGCGGTGCCTCACAAACGGTCTTTGGCTCTCGGGGTAGCGGCAGCTTCTTGTCGACTACTACGGGTATTCTGGCAGCAGGTTTTTTCGTGACCTCCATGGCGCTTGCCTACTTTGCAACGCAAGCAGGACAGGCGCCGGAAGCCGGTATTCCAGACTCGCGCTTGATCGAGCAACAGCGAAGCGTTCCAACGCTTGACGATAGCCCTGCAAGTGTGGATAATACCGCGCCAGTGCTAGAGGAAAGCAGCGAGTAATCGTGATGTCGCTTTCTATAGCCTCCCCTGATGCCGAAGTGGTGGAATTGGTAGACACGCTATCTTGAGGGGGTAGTGACCGTATGGTCGTGCGGGTTCAAGTCCCGCCTTCGGCACCATCTGATTCGCTGGCTCGCCAGCTTCCCAGATTCTTTTTCAAAGCTGTATTTTGTCAAAACGCATTGTTTCGTCAAAAAACATTTTGCTAAAGAGAGCAGGTTTGGCACCTGAGACGAAAAGATAGCTTGACGTAAGTGGTTCAAGTGTCTATTATCGTCGACCTAGATTGATGCGGGGTGGAGCAGTCTGGTAGCTCGTCGGGCTCATAACCCGAAGGTCATCGGTTCAAATCCGGTCCCCGCTACCATTATTCTAGTAGCATGTTAGCTAAACGGTTTGCCTGGCAGAATGTGTTTTAAATGATCTGCCAACAAGGTCACCCGTTACAGGCAATAAGTCTGTCACATGTTGCTAAAATGGTATTACAGGTTTCTTATGAAAAGCCCCTTCCTGTGAAGGGGCTTTTTGTTAGCAAGCTTTTTGTTAACAAGAGTGTCTCAAGAGCGGATATCGTCCGAGTTGCCGGAGACACATTCCGGGTAACGCCAATCAGCCACCTAGCTTTTCTTATAACTCCTGGCCAGGTGCCTGATGCAACGGCTATAGGAGCTTTGTCTGTGGCCACAAAACACGCTGCGCTACATGCACTAATAGAACCTGTCGTTTCCGCCATGGGCTTTGAACTGTGGGGTATCGACCATCTTTCCCAGGGCAAGCAATCGCGGCTGGTGATCTACATCGAACGCGAAAGTGGTGTCAATGTGGAAGACTGCGCCGATATTAGTCGCCAAGTCAGTGCTGTGATGGACGTGGAAGACCCCATCCCCGGTGAGTACCGGTTGGAAGTTTCTTCGCCCGGTATGGCACGCCCCTTATATACCCTGGATCAGTTTATTCGCTATCAAGGCCATCATGTCGCGCTTAAGCTGCGCGTTGCGTTTGATGGTCGGCGTAAATACCAGGGGCTCTTGGCGGGTGTCGAGGGTGATGAGGTACTGATACAGCTGGATGGCGAAGAATACTGCTTTCCCATCGAAAGTATCGATTCGGCGCACATCGTACCGCAGTTCGATTAACCGGGTGGCGGCGCTGCCGGCAGGCTGCCGGGGTGATGCACAAAAAGGACAGGTTTTCTGGCGAGGCAAACGCATGAGTAAAGAAATTTTAATGGTCGTTGACGCGATCTCTAATGAAAAAGGCGTCCCCCGGGATGTCATCTTTGAGGCGGTAGAAGCCGCTCTTGCGAGCGCGTCACGCAAGCGTTTTGAGAATGAAGAAGCCAACGTGCGGGTTCATATTGACCGTCGCACGGGGGAATACGACACCTTCCGCTACTGGACTGTAGTAGAAGATGACGAATTCGAAACGCCAGATTACGAAATCAAAGAAACCATCGCCGAACAGCGCGATCCGCCGTTAAAACTGGCCGACGTTGTCGAGAAAAAGATTGAAAATGCGGTGTTTGGCCGTATTGCTGCCCAAACGGCGAAGCAGGTCATCGTACAAAAAGTACGTGAAGCCGAGCGCGCTGAAGTGGTGCGTCAATACGCTGACCGCGAAGGCGAACTGGTGGCCGGTATTGTTAAAAAGACCACCCGCGACGGCCTGATTATCGATTTGGGCGAGAATGCCGAGGCATTCCTGCCGCGTAATGAAATGATCCACGGTGAGCGTTACCGCATGAATGAGCGGGTTCGCGCACTGCTGGTCAAAGTTGACCCGGATGCACGGGGCGCTCAGCTTCAGCTGTCGCGTACCAATCCCGCGTTGATTATCGAGCTGTTCAAAATTGAAGTACCTGAAATTGCTGAACAGCTGATTGAAATTAAAGGGGCTGCCCGCGACCCCGGCTCACGTGCCAAAATTGCGGTTAAAACCAACGATCGACGCATCGACCCGGTGGGTGCATGCGTAGGTATGCGCGGTTCGCGCGTTCAGGCGGTCTCATCCGAGCTGCAAAATGAGCGTGTTGATATCGTGCTGTGGGACGACAATCCCGCCCAGTTGGTGATTAACGCCATGGCGCCTGCCGATGTTGGGTCTATCCTTGTCGACGAAGATGCCCACGCAATGGACGTTGCCGTTGCACAGGATAACCTGGCACAGGCAATTGGTCGTAGCGGTCAGAACGTACGCCTGGCATCCGAGCTTACCGGCTGGCGTATCAATGTGATGACCGAGGAAGAGGCCGAATCCAAGCGTGAGCAGGAAATTGATAGTCTGGTGGATTCTTTCATTCAGCATCTGGGTATCGACGATGATGTCGCCCGCCTGCTGGTGGAAGAAGGCTTTACCACCTTGGAAGAAGTTGCCTACGTGCCGCTTGAAGAGATGCTTGAAATCGAAGAATTCGATGAAGATTTGGTTGAAGAGCTGCGTGCACGCGCTAAAGACGAGCTGCTGACGATGGCGATTGCCTCGGAAGAAGCGCTAGATGGTGCTCAGCCAGCAGCCGACTTGCTGGAAATGGACGGTATGGAGCGTCATCTGGCGTTCACGCTGGCCAGCCGCGGCATTATCACCATGGAAGATCTCGCCGAGCAGTCTGTCGACGATCTGGTCGATATCGAGGAGTTGGACGAAGCGCGCGCAGCGGCACTGATCATGACTGCCCGTGCGCCCTGGTTTGAAGACGATAACGCATCGGATTCGAACACACAGTAAACAGGTCACGGGCTGAGGAGGGTCACTATGTCAGATATGACAGTTAAAGATTTTGCAGTAAAGGTGGGCCGTGATGTGCCCCGCCTATTGGAACAAATGAAAGAAGCTGGCCTTAAGCACGCCTCTGAAGGCGATGCCGTGTCTGAAGAAGACAAGCAGAAACTGCTGAGCTTTCTGAAGAAAAGCCATGGCGGCGACGGCGAGACTGATACAAGTAAAAACCGTATCACGCTGACCCGTAAAACGCGCAGCCGTATTAAAACCGGCGAGCGTGGCAAAACGATCGAAGTGCAGGTACGTAAGAAGAAAACGTACGTTAAAAGCGCCGAAGAAGATAAACCGAAAGCCGCTGAGCCCAAGCATTCTGGCCCGCGCCAGCTGGTAGGCGATATGGCTGAAGCCGAAGCTGAACGTAAAGTTCGCGACGCGCGTGAAGCCGAAGAAAAAGCCGCCGCTGCCAAAGCCAAGGCCGCTGAAGACGCAGCGCGTAAAGCAGACGAAGCGAAAGCCGCGGCTGAGCCGAAGCCTGCGCCCAAGGTGGAAGTGCCCGAGCTTCAGATCGACGACACGCCTCCGGCAGAAGATATGCCACCAGCGCCGCCGAAAGAAGGTCGTACCGACCGTCGTACCGCGCCGCCCAAGAAGGCTGCTGCGAAGAAGAAAGGTCGTGACGACGACGATGACCGTGGCGATCGCGAAGAGCGTAAGCGTGGCGGTGGCGCGAAGAAAGTAAAACGCGCCGAACGTCGTGGCGGTCGTCGGGGTGGCGCAAGCCAGAGCGGCAACGGCAAGCATGGCTTCCAGAAACCGACCCAGCCGATCGTGCGTGAAGTATCGATCCCTGAGTCGATCAGCGTTGCTGATCTGGCCGACAAAATGTCGATCAAAGCCAACGAAGTGATCAAGGCCATGTTTAACATGGGCGCGGCCGTGACTATCAACCAGACCATCGATCAGGATACTGCAGCGATCGTGGCGGAAGAGATGGGTCACAAGGTCAAACTGGTGAAAGATGACGCGCTGGAAACGGAAATGCTCGAAGGCATCTCCTACGAAGGCGAAGAGATCACGCGTTCACCGGTGGTTACCGTCATGGGTCACGTTGACCATGGTAAGACCTCGCTGCTTGATTACATTCGTCGCGCCAAAGTAGCTACCGGCGAAGCGGGTGGTATTACCCAGCACATCGGTGCTTATCACGTTGAGGACAATCACGGTGGTGTGACCTTCCTGGATACCCCTGGTCACGCTGCGTTTACCGCCATGCGTGCTCGTGGTGCCAAGGCAACCGACGTGGTTATTCTGGTGGTAGCTGCCGATGACGGCGTCATGCCCCAGACTGTTGAGGCGATCGAGCACTCCAAAGCGGCCGAAGTACCCATGGTCGTGGCGGTGAACAAGATTGATAAGCAGGGCGCCGATTTTGACCGCATTCGTAACGAACTCTCGCAGCATGGCGTGATTTCCGAAGAGTGGGGCGGCGATACTCAGTTTGTTCACGTTTCCGCCAAGACCGGTGACGGCATCGAAGAGCTGCTGGAAGCCATCCAGCTGGTCTCTGAAGTGCTTGAGCTTAAAGCGGTACCGTCGGCACCTGGTAAAGGCGTGGTCGTTGAGTCACGCCTTGATCGCGGCCGCGGTCCGGTTGCTACCGTACTGGTCCAAAACGGTACCCTGAAAAAAGGCGATATCGTCCTGGCAGGCCTGCATTACGGCCGTGTACGTGCGCTGACCAACGAACTTGGCCAACAGGTTGAGAACGTCGGTCCCGCCATGCCCGTAGAGATCCAGGGTCTGGACGGCACGCCGGATGCCGGTGACGACTTCATGGTCGTTGCCGATGAGAAGAAAGCCCGTGAAGTGGCTAACTTCCGTCAAGGCAAATACCGCGAAGTACGCCTGGCGCGTCAGCAGAAAGCCAAGCTTGAAAACATGTTCAGCCAGATGGGCCAGGACGAAGTGGCCAAGGTCAACATCGTTCTTAAAGCCGACGTACAAGGTTCGCTCGAAGCTATCAAAGGTGCCTTGGAAGAGCTCTCCACAAGTGAAGTGGAAGTGGCGGTGGTTTCTTCCGGTGTCGGTGGTATCACGGGTACCGATGCCAACCTGGCGCTGGCCAGTGAGGCCATCGTGGTCGGCTTCAACGTGCGTGCCGACGCTGCTGCCCGCGAGATCATCGAGCGTGAAGGCCTGGATCTGCGCTACTACAGCGTCATCTACCACTTGATTGATGAAGTCAAGCTGGCGATGAGCGGTATGCTCGCGCCGGAGTGGAAAGAAGAAATCGTGGGTGTTGCCGAAGTACGCGACGTGTTCCGTGCGCCGAAGATCGGTGCGGTGGCCGGCTGTATGGTCGTCGAAGGTTCAGTGTTCCGTAACAAGCGCATCCGTGTACTGCGTGACAACGTGGTCATCTACGAAGGTGAACTCGAGTCGCTGCGCCGCTATAAAGACGACGTCCAGGAAGTACGTAATGGCGTTGAGTGTGGCATCGGGGTGAAGAACTACAACGATGTCCAGGTCGGCGATAAGATCGAAGTCTTCGATCAAGTCAAAGTCGAGCGCAGCCTGTAAGGCCGCGAGGAGACAACCATGCGCGAATTTAAGCGTACCGACCGAGTAGCCGACCAGCTCCAAAAGGAGCTGGCGGTACTTATTCAGCGCGAAGTCAAAGACCCGCGTTTGGGCATGATCACAGTGAGCGGCGCGACCGTTAGCCGTGACCTGGGTTACGCCGATATCTATGTCACCCTGCTGGGTGAACAGGAGCCCGAGCGTATCAAGGAGAACCTTCAGGTGCTTAAGCGCGCCGCTGGTTTTCTGAGAAGCCAGATTGCCAAACGTATTCAGCTACGCCATGTCCCTGAACTACGCTTTCATTACGATGAGAGCGTGGTGCGTGGGCAGCACCTCTCTTCGCTGATTGAAGAGGCTGTGTCGACTGATCGGGCTCGTCAAGCAGATGAAGAGGGTGATTCTGATCAAGGTGAGGAGACGCGCTAATGGCCCGTCGCCGTCGCGGTTTACCGGTCAATGGTGTATTGCTTCTGGATAAGCCCAAGGGCATTTCCAGCAACCATGCCCTGCAGCGTGTGCGTCGTTTGTTCGAGGCCCAAAAAGCTGGACATACCGGCACGCTGGACCCCATGGCAACCGGCTTACTGCCGATTTGCCTGGGCGAGGCCACCAAGTTCTCCGCGCACCTGCTGGAAGCCGACAAGATGTATCGCACCCGCGTTGAACTGGGTGTGATCACCGACACCGGCGATGCAGAAGGCACAGTGATTGAGCGCCGCGATGTGCCGACGTTAACAGCGGATGATATTGAAGCTGCTATTGCTTGCTTTCGCGGTGAGATCGATCAGGTGCCGCCGATGTATTCGGCGCTCAAGCATCAGGGCAAAAAGCTCTATGAGCTGGCCCGCGAGGGTAAGCAGGTAGAGCGTGCAGCGCGGCGGGTAAGCGTGTATGATGCGCGCCTGCTTGCGTTTGACGGCGAAGCCTTCGAGCTTGAAGTCACCTGCAGTAAGGGGACTTACATCCGCACGCTGGCCGAAGATATCGGTTTGGCGCTTGGGTGTGGTGCTCACATCAGCCAGCTCCGCAGGCTCAAGACAGGGCCTTTTACGGGCGATGCAATGTGGACGCTGGAAGCGCTTGAAGCATTGGCTGATCAGGCCTCGCGTGAGGCTGAATTAATGCCCGCTGATGTGCTGGTAGATCATCTGCCGACGCTTGAGGTGGACGAAACGGCTTACGGGCGCCTAGCCCACGGTCAATCGGCCAACTTGAGTATTGGTACGCTGGCCCCCGATGCATTGGCAAGACTTTATTATGCCGAGACGTTTATCGGCCTCGGTGTTGTAAAAGGTGCTCAGGAAGTAGCGCCCAAGCGGCTGTTAAGTACCGTCGCTATCTCGTAAGAGCTTGGGTAAAACGTTGCAAGGATGTAGCGATTTACGCAAAATTAGTGTTGTAAACGGTACTGGGAATAGTGCTGGAAACGGTACTTGAAGCAGTACTTGAAACAGCACGTTGTAAAGAGTCGCCTGAGACTGCAAATATGCGTGGTCTCACCCATTAAATTTTAGGCATATTGCTTACTGGAGAGACAGATGGCATTAACCGCTGAAACTAAAGCCGAAATCGTCAACGAATACGGCCGCGGCGATAACGATACCGGTTCCCCTGAAGTACAGGTTGCACTGCTGAGCGCCAACATCAATGGCCTGCAGGACCACTTCAAAACCAACAAGCAGGATCACCACTCGCGTCGTGGCCTGATCCGTATGGTAAACCAGCGTCGTAAACTGCTGGACTACCTGAAGCGTAAAGACTTCGAACGCTATCAGTCTCTGATCCAGCGTTTAGGTCTGCGCCGCTAAGTTATTGTTGGCGAAGATTGAGAAACGGGCAGCTCCTTGTGAGCTGCCCGTTTTTTTATGCCTGTCAGTCACTGAGCAAGGTCTTTGCGCCCGGTGATTTTGGGTTTCTGGTAGCCCTAAGGCGCTACAGCGCCTAGAATGGTGACGAGTCAAAACGACCCAAACGAATAGACAAGTAGATATTAATGTTAAAGGAAGTCGCCGTGAATCCGGTAAAAAAAACGTTTCAGTACGGTCGTAGCACCGTCACGCTAGAAACCGGGCGTATCGCTCGCCAAGCCACTGGTGCCGTTATGGTCACCATGGAAGATACTGTTGTGCTGTGTACCGTGGTGGCGCGCAAAGAAGCCAACCCCAGCCAGCCCTTTTTCCCGCTCTCGGTTCATTACCAGGAAAAAACCTACGCAGTAGGTAAAATTCCCGGCGGCTTCTTTAAGCGCGAAGGACGCCCGACCGAGAAAGAAACCCTGACCTCGCGTCTGATCGATCGTCCGATCCGCCCGCTTTTCCCTAAAGGCTTTATGAACGAAGTGCAGGTTATCTGTACCGTTCTGTCCACTGATCGTAACCACGATCCGGATATTGCCGCGATGCTGGGCACCTCCGCTGCACTGAGCATTTCCGGCGTGCCGTTCAACGGCCCGATTGGTGCTGCGCGCGTTGGCTTCAACGAAGAGCAGGGTTATTTCCTTAACCCGACCGTTGAAGAACTGGCGACTTCTGAGCTCGACATGGTGGTTGCCGGTACTGAAAACGCCGTGCTGATGGTCGAGTCCGAAGCCAAAGAGCTTCTGGAAGACGAAATGCTGGGTGCCGTACTGTTTGGCCACCAGGAAATGCAGGTCGCGGTCAGCGCGATTAAAGAACTGGTTCAAGAGGCTGGCAAGCCTCGTTGGGACTGGCAGCCAGCCCCTGAGAACGTGGCGCTGAAAACCGCCATCGCGGACGCGTTTGAAGCTCAGGTGGGCGACGCTTACCGCATCACCGACAAGATGCAGCGCCAGGACGCTCTTGCAGCTCTGAAAGAGCAGGCGATCGAGCAGCTTGCAGCCATTGAAGGCGAGCCGGTTAACGACAAGTTCAGCAAAGACGAAGTAAAAGGTGCCTTTGCCGGTCTTGAAAAGCGCGTTGTACGTTCACGCGTTGTAAAAGGTGAGCCGCGCATCGACGGCCGCGACAACTTCACCGTGCGCCCGCTGGCTATCGAAGTGGGCGTGCTGCCCAAGACTCACGGTTCGGCGGTGTTCACCCGTGGTGAGACCCAGGCGATTGCAGTGGCAACACTGGGTACCCTGCGTGACTCTCAGCTGATCGAGTCGCTGGAAGGCGAGCGTAAAGACCGCTTTATGCTGCACTACAACTTCCCTCCCTACTCGGTAGGTGAAGCGGGCTTCATGGGCGGCCCGAAACGTCGTGAAATCGGCCACGGCCGCCTGGCGCGTCGTGGTGTTCAAGCCATGCTGCCGTCTGAAGAAGCCTTCCCCTACACCATTCGTGTGGTATCGGAAATCACTGAGTCCAACGGCTCAAGCTCCATGGCGTCGGTATGTGGCTCCTCGCTTGCGCTGATGGATGCGGGTGTACCGCTGAAAGCACCGGTGGCGGGTATCGCCATGGGGCTGGTGAAAGACGAAGACGGCTACGCAGTATTGACCGATATCCTGGGTGATGAAGATCACCTTGGCGATATGGACTTTAAAGTGGCCGGTTCAGAAGAGGGTGTTACTGCCCTGCAGATGGACATCAAGATCGAAGGCATCAACGAAGAGATCATGGAGACCGCGCTTCAGCAAGCCCACAAAGCGCGTCTGGGTATTCTTGAGCAGATGAACATCGTCATCAGCCAGAGCCGTACCGACGTCTCCGAGAATGCACCTTCCATGGCCACTATCAAGATCGACCCGGACAAGATCCGTGACGTTATTGGTAAAGGCGGCGCCACCATTCGTAAGATCTGCGAAGACACCGGCGCGTCTATCGACCTTGATGACGACGGCACCGTGCGCATCTACGCCGAAGACAAAGCGGCGGCGAAAAAAGCCATCGATACCGTATTGGCGATTACTGCGGAAGCGGAAATTGGCAAGCTGTATAACGGTAAAGTCGTGCGTATTGCTGACTTCGGCGCCTTTGTGAACATCATGCCGGGTACCGATGGTCTTGTGCATATTTCACAGATCGTTACCGAGCGCGTTAACAACGTACGCGATTTCCTCAACGAAGGCGACGACGTGATTGTGAAGGTGCTCGACATCGATAACCGCAACCGCGTGAAGCTCTCGATCAAAGAGATCACCGAAGAAGAGAAAGCAGCGTTTGCCGCTGAAGGTGAGAACGCCGCGGAATAAACCACCGCGAGGTTGCCCATGCCGCCCCCGTAGCCCCTGGCTGCGGGGGCGGCGTTGTTTGATTAAATGAAAGCTGATTAAAAGAACGTTGGTTGAAACAACGTTTGGTGGATAGGCAGTTTTTGTCAGAAGGAAGTAAGCATGGAAAAGGAACAGGCACCGCGCTGGTGGGCAGTGGTCGCCGTGATGATTGGCATTTTTTTATTGGTAACCGCTGAGCAACTGCCTATTGGATTGCTATCTCAGGTGGCCTCATCCATGGACGTGACGCCGGGTGTTGCTGGTTTGATGGTTACCGTACCGGGCGTGGTCGCTGCTTTTTCAGCACCGCTACTGCCCGTGGCGGTCGGCCGGTTGGACAGGCGCATTATGCTGACGCTGCTTATGGGCGTGATGGTGATCGGTAGCGTGCTTTCGGCGATGGCCAGTAGCTTTATGCTGCTGTTGGCCGCCCGAGTGCTAGTGGGCATCAGCATCGGCGGTTACTGGGCCGTGGCCGGTAGTATCGCTCCGCGCTTGGTGCCCAGCGACAAAGTGCCCAAGGCCATGACCATTATTTTTGGCGGTGTGGCAGCCGCATCGGTACTTGGCGTGCCCTTGGGTACCTTGTTGGGCGATCTAAGCAACTGGCGGGTCGCGTTTGCAGCCCTGGGTGGTTTCAGCCTGTTAACCGCGCTAGCGCTGTGGTACTGGCTGCCGCCCCTGCCGCCCCGAGAGCCTGTCCGCCTGAAGGTGCTGGCTCAGCAGTTTAGTAATCGTGGCGTCAGGGTAGCCGTATTAACCACGGGCTTTGTGGTCGTAGGCCACTTTGCAGCGTACACCTTTATCAGCCCTATCCTTCAGGAAATAAGCGGTGTTGCCCAGCGCCATGTGGGTAGTCTGCTTTTACTGTATGGGGCGGCGGGTATCCTGGGGAATATTGCAGCGGGGATGTTTGCCGGGCGGCACCCGTATCGCGCCGTACTAGCGATCCCGAGCCTATTGCTGCTGGTCGTGGCGGTCTTCCCGCTCCTCGGCGTGCAGCCCACTAGTGGCGTTTTACTGTTAATGGCCTGGGGGGCGGTATTCGGTAGCGTATCAGTGAGTATTCAGACCTGGATTTTACGTACGGCGCCTAATACCGAAGCGGCGACTGCCTTGATGGCTTTTGTGTTCAATCTCTCCATTGGGTTGGGCGCGATGGTTGGTGGCCGCGTTGTCGATGCCACCAGTCTGCCCATTACCATGTGGGCCGCATCGGGCCTGTTCTTGCTAGGCGCGCTGCTGGTCTGGCGAACGCCTTCGCGGATTGTGGGTGAAAAGCATCGCTAAGTATTAAATGTTCAGCATTCGCCAAATAAAAATGCCCCTGTCAGTGACAGGGGCATTGGCGTTTTATCGCCTGCGACTTCCGGGGTTTAGGGGCGCTCAATCGCCAGCGCTACCCCCTGACCGCCGCCGATACACAGCGTTGCCAAGCCTTTCTTGGCATCACGGGCAATCATTTCATGAAGTAGCGATACCAGCACGCGGCAACCGGAAGCCCCAATTGGGTGGCCTAAGGCAATCGCACCGCCGTTGACGTTGACTTTGGACATGTCCCAGCCCAGCTCTTTCTGCACCGCCAGTGCTTGGGCTGCAAATGCCTCGTTAGCTTCTGCCAAGTCCAGGTCATCAAGGCTCCAGCCAGCTTTTTCCAGGCAGCGGCGGGTAGCCGGTACGGGGCCGATACCCATAATGGCCGGATCTACGCCTGCATTAGCGTAAGCCGCAATGCGTGCTAGCGGCTCAAGGCCCAATTCTTTGGCTTTTTCTGCCGAACAAATCATCACGACAGCCGCACCATCGTTCAATGAGGAGGCGTTACCCGCGGTAACGGTGCCGTCTTTTTTGAACGCCGGACGCATACCGGCAAGTTTTTCAGCGGTAATTTCGCGCGGGTTCTCGTCAGTGTCAAACACAACGGGATCGCCTTTGCGCTGAGGGATTTCAACCGGCACGATCTGGCTTTTAAATTTGCCTTCTTTAATAGCGTTAGCGGCATTTTGTTGCGACTGGGCGGCAAACTCGTCCATTTGCTCGCGGGTAATGCCATATTTTTCAGCCAGGTTCTCGGCGGTAATGCCCATATGATAATCGTTGAAGGCATCCCAAAGGCCGTCATGCACCATGCTATCAATAGCTTTCCAATCGCCCATACGCTGGCCATTACGCGAATTGGGGAGTATATGGGGAGACGCCGACATGTTTTCCTGGCCACCGGCCAGAATCAGCTCCGCATCACCGCAGCGAATCGCTTGTGTGGCAAGGTGTAAAGCCTTTAGGCCTGAGCCGCATACTTTGTTAATGGTCATAGCAGGAACAGAAGCCGGCAGGCCTGCCTTAATAGCCGCCTGGCGGGCTGGGTTTTGGCCCACGCCTGCAGTCAGTACCTGACCTAATAGCACTTCATCAACTTGGTCGGGAGAAACGCCGGTTGATTCAAGGATATCCTTAATTACTAACGCGCCAAGATCACTTGCAGGGATACCCGCAAGTGATCCTCCAAAGGAACCGACCGCGGTGCGGCGAGCCGCAACAATGACTACTTCTTGCATGATATGACTCCTAACGTGAGTAAGGCAGACCGCCTGTGATGGCTATTTTGTTTTTAGCGTGTAGCAACGTACGCTACCTACCTTTTGTGTCAGCTGTACTACTCAGCATAGGGGATGGTTGTGCATTGCGGCAATACGCTTTTGGACACAAATAAAAAACGGGCCGTGATGGCCCGTTTAAATGCCTATGGTTTAAGGCAGCTGCACTGGCATCGGTTTAAACCAACTGCCCTTGAATCGATTTAAGCCAACTGCACTGGAATCGCGTGGCTGGTATGGCTTACGTGATTGCCTTCCTGCAAATACACCAGTGCCGGACGGTGCTGTTCAAGCTCGGCCTCTGAATAGTGGGCGTAGCTGCAGATAATGACCCGATGGCCGGGAGCCGCTAAATGTGCCGCCGCGCCATTAATCGAGATTAATCGTGAGCCTTCTTCACCACGAATGGCGTAGGTGGTAAAGCGCTCACCGTTTTCCACGTTGTAGATCTGGATTTGTTCGTTTTCACGAATACCCGCCATATCCAGCAGGTCGCCATCAATCGCGCAGGACCCTTCGTAATTCAGCACGGCATGGGTAACACGCGCCATATGTAGCTTGGCTTTAAGCATAATGGTTTGCATAACAACTCCTGGGCGGCGAAGGCTGCCTAGTGGTGAGACGTGGTTGATTGAGAAGGTAGCTGCACGCTGAGATTATCGAGCAAGCGGGCGGGGCCCAGTTTGGCGGCGGCTAGCAGCACCGCCTCGCGCGTTGTGGCGCTGACAGGCTTTAACTGTGTATCGCGAAGCTCCAGATAGTCGGGGGTAAAGCCCGCATCCACAAGCCGCGCAAGCCCTCGGCCAAGAGCGGTTTCGGCCGGTTCGCCTTGTTCCAGCGCGTCACGCAGTTCGCACAAGATGCGGTAAAGCGTAGGTGCCATCGCACGCTCATTGGCGCTTAAATAGCCGTTACGCGATGAAAGCGCAAGCCCATCCTCAGCCCGTACGATCGGCACGCCGATAATTTCGATGGGCATGTGTAGGTCGCGAACAAACTTACGAATAACGGCTAGCTGCTGATAGTCCTTTTCACCAAAGCAGGCAATATCTGGCTGAACCAGATTAAACAGCATGGTGACCACGGTAGACACACCGTCAAAATGCCCGGGGCGTGAACCACCGCACAGTCCTTCACCCACGTCAGGTACGTGAACGCGGGTTTGCGAAGCCAGCCCATGGGGGTAAAGAGCGCTTACCGTGGGTGAAAAGAGCACGTCGCACCCGGCATCGGTAAGCTTTGCCTGGTCGTCGGCAAACGTGCGCGGGTAGCCATCCAGGTCTTCGTTAGGCCCGAACTGCATGGGGTTCACAAACAGGCTGGCGACCACGATATCCGCATGCTGGCGTGCGGCCGCCACCAGCGCTAAATGCCCGGCGTGAAGATTGCCCATGGTAGGTACCAGCGCGATCCGCTGACCGCGCTTTCGGTAGTCACGCAGCGTGCTGCGTAGGTCGTTAATCTCTCGCAAAGTGTGCATAGTCGTGTCGTATGCTCTGGCGTCGTGAGGGAATCGGTCGATTAAAAGCAGTGCTCGGGAGCAGGGAAGGTGCGGGTTTTGACCGCTTCATGATAATCCTGAAACGCGCCCTGAATGCTGTCCGCGTCAGCCATGAAGTTTTTCACAAACCGCGGAGTGCGGCCGTGGGTCACGCCGAGCACATCGTGCATGACCAGTATCTGTCCATCGGTCTCGGAGCCTGCTCCAATGCCGATAACCGGTACTTCCAGCGCTTCGGTTATTGCCTTGCCTAAGCTTGCCGGTACGCACTCGAGTAATATAACCGAGGCGCCGGCTTCAACCAGCACTTTGGCATCGTTTAAAATCCGCTCTGCCTGGGCTGTTTCGCGGCCCTGTACCTTATAGCCACCCAGCTGGTAGACAGCTTGTGGCGTTAAGCCAAGATGAGCGCAAACGGGCACGCCGCGCCGCGTCAGCTCATGGATGCCGTCGGCCATCCAGGCTTCGCCTTCTACCTTTACAAGTTCGGCGCCGGCACGCATCAGCGCGGCGGCATCGTCGAGCATGCGCTGCGTAGACGCATTGCTCATGAAGGGCAGATCGACCATCAACAGGCTATGGCCTTTGCCGCGTGCGGCGCAGCGGGTGTGGTAGCAAATATCGTCGACCGTCACGGGAAGCGTGCTGGTATGCCCCTGGAGCACCATGCCGAGCGAATCACCGACCAGAAGCACGTCGATACCAGCGTGGCTAGCCGCTTGGGCAAAAGAGGCATCGTAAGCGGTTAAGCAACTAAACGTTTCACCAGCGCGCTTATAGGCCTGTAGCGTGCTCAGGGTAACGGGTTTCATGGCATGTTCTCTATCGTCGTGGGCCGGTGCGGCATAGGCACCCAGCCATTATTAGTATCACGAATTCGGTATGCTGCTAGTTCGATATGTTGTTAGCTCGGCTTGTTGCCAGATAGGCGATTGTTACCCGGTCGAGCGCTGTGTGTCGAGGCCTGCGTAACAAGATAGCCGCTTAGCCGGGGCCATCTTCGACTAAACGCTGAATGCCGGGGTTGGCAATGTTATCCAGCCAGTGGCTTAGCGGCTGCTGGTGAAGAGTTAGCGTGGTATCAAGCTCAGTCAGAGGCGCCAGAACAAAGGCTCGCTCATGCATATGCGGGTGAGGAACGTTCAAGCGCGGATAGGCAATTGTCTGCTGGTCATAAAGCAGTAAATCCAGATCCAGCGTGCGCGGCCCCCAGTGACGCTCGCGCTTGCGCCGATGGCGCTGCTCTAACGACTGTAGCTGATCAAGTAGGGCGAGCGGGGAAAGTGAGGTTTTCAGGGCGACGACCGCGTTCACAAAATCGGGCTGGTCTTGAGGACCAACCGGGCGGCTTGCGTACAACGAGGAGGTGCCGTGAAGCTTGCTAAGCGGCAGGGTGGCAAGCGCCGAAATAGCCTGGCGTACTTGTGTAATAGGGTCGTCAAGATTGCTACCCAGACCAATATACGCCAGCGCTAACGTTGTCATGCTTTACTCACTGTTCGGGGTTACGCGTGGGTTTACGGCGCCGTTTGCGGCGGCGGTCGCCCTGGCTTGCCGGGTCGCCGCCCACTTTCTGAAGCAGGCGGCGCTGTTCATGCTCATCGCCCTGCTGGAAAGCCGTCCACCAGTCGCCCAGGCCGCGCGGAATCTCACCGGCTTGCTCGCGCAGCAGGAGTAAATCGTAAGCTGCGCGGAAACGCGGGTGCTCGCGGGTCTGGAAAGCGCGCTTGCCGCGCCGTAACGGAAGGCGTGCCTGCAGCTCCCAAATATCGCGCATGGGCATACCAAAGCGTTTAGGGATAGAGGTATGTTCCAACTGACGTGATACAACCTCTTGAGCCGCGGTTTGTAGTGCCGGTATGGCGGGCATGCCTTCAGCTTCAAGCTCGGCCTGGCGGTTGGCGACCGGCGCCCACAAGAAAGCGGCGAGCAGGAACGCAGGTGTCACTGGGCGGTCTTCGGCAATCCGCTTGTCGGTATTGGCCAGGGCGTATTCGATTAATTTTTCCGCCCACGCCGCATCGGCCATGGCCTCTTCCGATTCGGGGAAGAGCATGCCAAACAGGCCATAATGGCTGAGCAGGCGGAAGGTCGCCAGTCCATGACCGGACATAAACATCTTGAGCACTTCATCAAACAGCCGCGCGGGCGGAATTTGCAGCAGCAGCGGCGCAAGATCGTACATCGGTGCTTCGGTGGCAGGTTCAATGGTGAAATCGAGCTTGGCCGCAAAGCGCACGGCGCGCAGCATACGTACCGGATCTTCCCGGTAGCGCGTGGCCGGGTCGCCGATCAGGCGCAGCGTGCGCGATTCAATATCGCGCGCACCGTTGGCAAAATCGTGAAGGCTGAAGTCGGCAATGTTGTAGTACAGGGCATTGACGGTGAAGTCGCGCCGTAAGGCGTCTTCCTCGATATTGCCCCATACGTTGTCACGCAGCAGCAGGCCGGCGTCAGACTGTTGGGCAATGTGATCGCCATGTTCGTCTTGTGGCTTGCCACGGAACGTAGTGACTTCGATGACCTCACGCCCAAAGCGGACGTGAACAATACGAAAGCGTCGGCCGATCAAGCGCGAGTTGCGAAACAGATCGCGCACCTGTTCAGGCGTCGCGTTGGTGGCAACGTCAAAATCCTTGGGCATCTTGCCAAGCAAAGCATCGCGAATACATCCGCCTACCAGATAGGCCTCAAAGCCTGCACCGCTAAGGCGATAGAGCACTTTTAACGCGGCGTCGCTGATATGTTGGCGAGAAACAGGATGCTCGGACCGAGGAATAATGCGTGGGCTGAGAGTGGTTTCACTCTCTTGGGGATCGAGCAGGGTTTTCAATTGCTCTCCCGGGCTATGTAAGAAACGGGTAAATCCTTTGAACATGCGGCGATATCGACTCGCAGGTTATCGAAAAAGTGACCGTGAAGTAATCGGTAAGCCGATGAGTGTAGCCGACCCCTTTACGCTTGCAAAGCACCTCTGGCAGGTTTGCAAACGCCTTACCCTATAAACGCGGAAAGGGGAGGCTAAAAGAGCCTCCCCTATAAAGTGTTCAATCAGCGTCCATGCTGCTGTTTTTCTTCATGATGGCACATCGCCCTGAATACGCACCGCAGTCGATAGGCCGTATCCGACCGCCTCGTATTCAAAACAATAATCCAACCGCGAACTTTTCTTCCCCGACGTATTATTATTGGTTCCGGGGGTGTACACACTCACTGCTATTATTATTGTTCGTACGCAGATCATTCGGTGTACGTCGCGTCCTTTCTGGGCACTTGCTACCTTTTGTTTTTATTAGCTGCGCTTATTCTTCTTAGCGCCAGCAAGTCAGAGATGTAAGCCTGTTATTGTTATTAGTGCTGTTATCTCACCTGGCCCTGTTGTTTTTGTTATGGCTCAGGTTGGGGTGGTGTCATTTTGTTTTTGTTAGCGACCCACCGCGCGGCCCAATTTGTTTTTCTTACCCAGTAATATTGCACTCGTCGTGCCAGTTGTTTTAATTTTTTTAAATTTCAATGTCTTGAGGGTTTAATGGCGTGCCAGAGCGGCAGGGTAACAAACAAGTGTTACCGGATCCGTGTCGGTTTTTTGAGTCGTTTGTGTGGGTAGGTAACAGTGTCTGGAACGCGATTTTTAAATATTTTTTATTTAAATCAGTATATTAGACGTTGGTCGTAAGTCGTAAGTGTTAGGTTTGTCTCGCGGCCTGCCACGGCGTCAGTTAGGACGCCGTGCGGTCTTCTTGCGTGGGATGCCTAGCCGCTGGCGCCGCTCCCATAAGTTCTTGCGGCTGATGCCGAGTTTTTGAGCCAGCTCGGTTTCACTCATCTGGTCCTGGTGTTCAAGCACAAAGTGCTGAAAGTAGTCTTCCAGGGATAGATCATCCTCATCTTCTCCTTGGGCAGTCTCGTCAGCGGAAGGTGTTGCCGCTGGGTTGGCCTGCGAATGGTTACGCGACGGCGTTGGCGCAAGCCCCAGGTCGTCAGGGTGAATCAAATGGCCCTCCGCCAGAATCACCCCCCGCTCCAAGGCATTTTCCAACTCGCGGACATTGCCTGGCCATGGGTAGTCGCGCAGATCCTGGCGGGCCGCTCTGGAAAGCCGTAGGCCGGGGCGTTCGTGCCGAGCGCACGCTTTATCCAGCAGAATATCGGCAATTTCCAGTACATCGTCTTCGCGTTCGCGAAGCGGGGGCAGCTCGATCTGCATGACGTTCAGGCGGTAATAAAGATCCAGACGGAATTCGCCGCTTTTGGACAGGGCGCGCAGGTCCCGGTGAGTGGCGGCAATCAGGCGTACATTCACATGGCGGGTTTCGACCGAGCCGATCTTACGAATTTCGCCCTCCTGCAGTACGCGCAGCAGACGCGCCTGGGCATCCAGGGGTAGCTCGCCGATTTCATCCAAAAACAGCGTGCCTTGGTCGGCGGCTTCTACTAAGCCGGTGCGCGATGCACTGGCGCCGGTAAATGCCCCTTTTTCATGCCCAAACAGCTCTGATTCGATCAGCGTTTCGGGAATAGCCGCGCAGTTAACGCTGATCAGCGGCGCTTTGGCGCGCTTGCTCTGCTGATGAATCGCTCGGGCGACAAGCTCTTTACCGGTACCCGATTCACCCAGAATCAGTACGGTAACGTCGGCCGGGGCGGTTTTGCGAATACGCGTATAGACCTGCTGCATGGCCGTGCAATTACCGATCATCATCTGCTGGCTGCCGCCATCATCGGTAATCGCGGGTGGCTCGCCGTGCTGCATCGACTGCTGATGCAAAATGCGCTCAATGGTTTCAAGCAGCTCAGTATGGTCAAACGGTTTGGCGATATAGTCGACCGCCCCCTGCTTTAAGGCGTCCACCGCCGAGCGCATGCTGGCATAGCTGGTCATGATCAGCACCGGCGCAGGGGCGGCGGCACTGATCAGCGTGGTGCCCGGTTCGCCCGGCAGGCGCAGGTCGCTGATGATGAGATCGAACTCGTTAAGCGCCAGCTGGCTGGCGTCTTCGACGCTGCCCGCTTCGCTGACGGTATAGTCATGGCGTTCGAGTAAGCGCTTTAAGGCGCTGCGAATAATCGCTTCATCTTCAACAATCAGAATCCTGGGCATGGGATTGCGGGTCATCCTGTTGGTAAAGCGGCAGCCAAAGCGTAATGGCCGTGCCGCGAGGCTCATCGGGAGGTGGCGAGGCCACGTCTATTTTGCCTTGATGCTCGTTGATAATCTGATACGCAAGCGATAGCCCAAGGCCTGTGCCTTCGCCTGCCGGTTTGGTGGTGGTGAAAGGCTCAAACAGGTGATCGCGCACGCGCGGATCGATCCCCTGGCCATCATCGGTTACTCGCCACCAGGCGCTGCCACTTTGCTGGCCAGCCGTAATCGTCACATGACCGCCGGGCATACAGGCATCCCGGGCATTGCTGAGCAGATTGACCATGACCTGGGTCAACCGCTGCGCGTCACCGCGTACCACAAGATCTTCAGGGCAGGCGTTGGTAAGCGTTACATCCTCGCCCGAGCGCGCCAGGTGGATCAAGTGTAATGCGTCTTCGCTAATCGCCGTAAGCGCTACGGGCGACGCCGGTGGTGGGCCTGAAAGGCGACCGCCGTGAGCAAAGCCTACCAGTGAGTTAACTATTTTAGTGACTCGCTGGGTCAATTGCTGAATCTGGTCGGCGGTTTCCAGCAGGGCAGGGTCGTTGGTATCGTAGCGTAAATTTTGCGCCAGTGACGAGATCCCGGTAATCGGATTGCCGATTTCATGGGCCACGCCCGCCGCCAGCTGGCCGATAGACGCCAGGCGGGCGGCATGCACCAGTTCATCCTCAAGCCACTTCATCTCGGTATGGTCTTCAACCAGAACGACGCTGCCGCCCCGGCTGTCATGGCCGCTTAGCTCCGCTTTATGCAGGGTCAGAAAGTAATCCTTGCCGTGCAGCGACACCGCCTGTTTATAGCGCGGGGTTTGCGAGGCGGAAAGCACATTGCCCAGCAGCTCAGACCACGGGGCGGGCAGGCTGTCGCAGCGCGAGCCAATAACGCTCTCTCCGCTAATGCCTGAAAGCCGCGTCAGCGCCTGATTCCACATAATAAGCTCTTTATCATCGCCAAATACGCACAGCCCCACCGGCAGGTAAGCCAGCGTTTGTCGGTGGTGACGGCGTAGCCCGTCAAGCTCACGGGCAAGCCCGGTCAGGCGCGAGCGGTAGGCTTCCAAGCGACTTTCGACAAAGTGGATATCGTCGGTTACCGGTGCATCATCATGGCGGTAGGGCAGGTAGCGGTCGACGATATCGCGGGCGACCGAAGGCCCCATCAAGCCTGAAAGGTTGGCCTGAATACGGTCGCGTAGCCTGCGTAACGCGTAAGGACGCCGCTCTTGAGGCGTCAGCTTGAGGGCTTTTAGCGCTCGGGAAACCTCGCGCTGGGCCGCCTCATCGCCTATAGCCTGGGCCAGATGAGGAGAAAAATCAGCGGCGGTGGCGGCTTCCAGCGGTAAGCGCTTCGAGCGGATGACCGCATCGACAGAACACGCTTCTGCCGCTGATCTTTCACCTTCTGATATACGCGTAAACAGCGAGATGACAATCAACAGCACGATGTTAGTGGCAAGCGACAGCAGAGTGACCGTGTACCAGGGCGGCGCATTGGCAGGGATAAGGTGGGCAAAGGGCAGCGGCGGTGTGGGGAGCGAGAAAATCAGCGGCAGCCAGAGCCCCCAGAGCCATAGCGCAACGCCTGCGATCAGTCCGACCACCATGCCCATGCGGTTGGCGCCTGGCCAATAGAGCAGCGCCAGCATACCGGGTAAGCATTGAGCCATGCCGACAAACGATGCCAGGCCAAGGCTGGCAAGGTCGTGATTTCGCCCCACCCATTCATAAAACAGCCAGCCGCTAATAATAACGCCGACTACCAGGCCACGGCGTAGCCAGAGCAGCCAGCCATACAGGTCACTCCGGGCTTCTGGAGGCCTGGCCACCAGCACGATATGGTTGAGCACCATGCCGGAAAGGGCCAGCGCGATCATGATCATGGTGCCACTGGCGGCGGCAAGTCCGGCCAGAAACGCCAGCGCCTTGATCCACCAATGTTCGCTCATCACATAAACGGCGTAGGCCGCGACCGGAATATCGTCGGTGACGGATTGGGCAGCCCACCAAATCAGGGGTATCGGTATGGCCATTAATAGCAAGTAGAGCGGCAGAGTCCAGCTGGCTTGAAGCAGCGTATGGCGCGACAGGTTTTCGGCAAACGTGATATGAAACAGGTGGGGCATCATGAAGGCGGCTGCAAAAAACAGTAGCAGCAGCGTGCGCCACTGGGCCTCCTCTAGCTGAGGAGTTGCCAGCTGGGCTTGAAAGCCCGGCCCTTCCAGCCAGTGTTGCAGGTCCTGCGGCCCGTCAAACACAAGCCATAGCGCTGCCGCGCCCAGGCCGAGCATCGCGAACAGTTTGATTAACGATTCAAATGCCAGAATGCTGATCAAAGGGTCCTGGCGGGCATGGCTATGCCGTGCGCCAAAGACCACGGCAAACACCGCAATCAAACCGCAAAACAGCAGCGCCACGCCAGAACTGTAGGAGCTGCCGGTAAGCCAGTGAATGGCATCGCTTAAGGTTTGAACCTGAATACCCAGCAGTGGCAACACCGCCAGCAGGCTGATCAACGTGACCAGCGTGCCTGCCCATCGGGAGCGAAATCGAAATGCAAACAGATCCGCTAGCGAGGCGAGCTGGTAGGTGCGGGTAATACGCTGAATGGGTACCAGCAGCACCGGCGCGAGCAGAAACGTACCCGCCGCGCCCAGGTAATAGGCCAGATAACCAAACCCTGCATTGGCGGCAAACTCGACGCTGCCATAGATGGCCCAGGCGCTGGCATAAACCCCTAGCGCGAGGGTGTAGACCAGCGGGTGGCGAGCAATCCGTGTGGGTATCCAGCCGCGCTCTACGGCAACGCCACAGCTAAACAGCAGGCCCAGGTAGCCTAATCCGAGCAGTAAAACGCCGGTTAACTCAACGCTCATCTAACTTCCTTTTTTGCTCAAGCCATAGCGTGAGCGCAATCAATACGCCCCAGATCGCAAACGGACGGTACCAGACCGCGTCGGGATCGCTCCAGCCGTCCATCAATAACGGAGAGAGTAAGTAACCGCCAAACACCAAAAACAGCATGATGCGGTAGACATACATAGTTAATTCCTTACGGCAAGAGGCGGTGTTCGGCTGGCGAAAGGTATTCAACCGACCAGTTGGCCACGGCCCAGTGTAATTGGCTTTCCGGAAGTTCTGTGGCTAATTCAGGCGGCGGCGATTGGTCGAGCGCTTGAAGCGCCTGAAATAGTTGGCGGCGAATACCCCGGTCATCACCGGCAAGCGATGGCGCAAGGTTCTGTTTCGAGAGCTTCTGGCCTTGTGATGTTACCACTAGCGGTAAATGCAGGTAGCGTGGCTCGGGAAGTTGCAGGGCAATTTGCAGCTGGCGCTGCCAGGGCGTGTTGTCGAGCAGATCCAAGCCTCTTACCACATCGGTAATGCCCTGTTCGGCATCGTCGACGACAACCGCCAGCTGGTAAGCCCAAAGGTTATCCTTGCGCTTGAGCACCACGTCGCCCATCTCGGCAGGATCAAACTGTTGATGGCCGAACAGACGATCCTGCCAGGTGATGGGGCGCTTGGCCAAATCGCTGCGTAGCCGCCAGGCGACCGGCTTGCCCGAGGCGCTTAGCCCATCACGACACCAGCCTGGGTAAATAGCATAATCCTGCCACTGCTTGCGTGAGCAGCTGCACGGATAGGCTAATCCCTGGGCCGCTAGCTGCTCAAGTGCCTGTTGATAAGCCGCGTGGCGGCCATGCTGCCAGACAATCTCTTTATCCCAATGCAGACCAAAGGCCTCCAACTGGCACAGGATGGTAGTGTCGGCCCCTTGGGGGCAACGCGGCGGATCAATATCTTCAATCCGTACCAGCCATTCACCGCCGACGGCGCGGGCATCCAGATAGCTGCCCAGTGCCGCCACCAGGGAGCCAAAATGTAGAGGTCCTGACGGGGTGGGAGCAAAGCGTCCACGGTAGCAAGAAGAAGCAGTCATAAGCCTTTACCCAAAACAAAAACGGGCACCCCAAGGTGCCCGCCGACAACGTTAGCGTACAGGTGGTTTAACCAACCTGCTTAGCCGCCCAGCTGTTTTTCTTTAAGCTCCGCCAGCGTTTTGCAATCCACGCATAGGGTAGCGGTTGGACGGGCTTCTAAGCGACGAATGCCAATTTCAACGCCACAGGCTTCGCAGAAACCATAATCGTCGTCATCGATGTTCTCGATAGTTTCGTTGATCTTTTTAAGCAGTTTGCGCTCACGGTCGCGCGTGCGCAGCTCAAGGCTAAAGCCTTCTTCCTGCGTTGCACGGTCAGCGGGATCAGCATAGTTATTAGCGTCTTCCTGAAGGTGGCGCACGGTACGATCCACCTCTTCCATGAGGTCTTGCTTCCAGTCCAACAGCAGTTGGCGAAAATGCGCTAACTGCTTATCGTTCATGTACTCTTCACCCGGTGCCGGTTCATACGGGGTGAAAGTCTTGGTCGCTTCCGGTTTTTTTTCCGCTACTGGCATGGGATTGCCCCTTACGTATGTGACTGCTG
The DNA here is from genome assembly GCF_014897985.1 of Halomonas colorata. Classification (GTDB taxonomy): domain Bacteria; phylum Pseudomonadota; class Gammaproteobacteria; order Pseudomonadales; family Halomonadaceae; genus Vreelandella; species Vreelandella colorata. Next base: position 8,936 of record NZ_JABUZA010000015.1, on the reverse strand, counting down.
ATCGACCATGAGCGTGTGCCACGATCTCACGCCAAAGGGATGCTTGTTTATCTGAAAAATGGCTGCGTTGCAAGCATAATAGTGTGCTTTCTACTATGGTCTTGCCGTTTATACGACCTGTGTCATGGTTTATGTCTTGTTTTAATTCTGTTCGGTTAAGGAGCTGTTATGGCCTGGAATTCGCGTGTCAATCACGTTGCCCCCTTTCGGGTGATGCACTTACTTGAAATGGCTCAGGCGCGTGAGGCGGCAGGTCACGATGTGATCCACCTGGAAGTGGGGGAGCCTGATTTCGCCACGCCCGAGCCGATTATGGCCGCAGGCCAAAAGGCGCTGGCCAGCGGCCAGACGCGCTACACCCCTGCGGCAGGACTACCCGCGCTACGTGAGGCAATTGCCGGCCACTATGCCGAGCACTTTAATGCCCAGGTGGACCCTGCGCGGATTCTGGTAACGCCCGGCGCGTCAGGGGCGCTATTGCTCGCAAGCCAGCTGCTGGTCGAAAGTGGCGACCGGGTGCTGATGGCTGACCCCAACTATCCGTGTAACCGCCATTTTATGGCCCTGGCGGGGGCCGAGGTTGATGCGGTGTCGGTGGGGCGTGAAAGCGGCTGGCAGCTGGACGCCGGATTGATAGACCGCCACTGGCGCGACGATACCCGTCTGGCCATGCTGGCCTCGCCTTCCAACCCTACCGGGCACACGTTGAGCGCCGAACAGCTTAGCCAAGTGCTGGACGCCGTGGCCAAGCGTTCGGGCGAAGTGATCGTTGACGAGATTTATCAGGGGCTCAATTACGACGACGCACCTCTGTCGGCCACATCGCTTTCCCGCGAGGCGTTTGTGGTTAACAGCTTCTCGAAGTATTTCGGTATGACCGGCTGGCGCCTGGGGTGGCTGGTCGCGCCGGAGCGGGCTGTCGAGCCGTTAACCCGGCTTGCCCAGAATGTCTTTCTGGCAGCTTCAACACCTTCACAGCATGCAGCGCTTGCCGCTTTCACTCCCGAGTGCCGGGCTCTTCTGGAGCAGCGCCGCGAAATACTCGCCGAGCGTCGTCAAGTACTGCTGGATGGGCTGGCGCAGTTGGGCTTGGCGCCTGATTTACCGCCTCAGGGTGCGTTTTATGTATGGCTGGATATCTCGCGCTATAGCCAGGATGGCCAAGCGTTCTGCGAGCGGCTTTTGGAAGAGGAAAACGTGGCGATTACCCCCGGTATCGATTTTGCGGTACGTGGCGGTGAGCACCATGTGCGGATTGCGTTTACCAACGACGTTGCTCGACTTGAAGAAGCCGTGGCGCGGATTGCCCGCTTTGTGGGGCGGCTATGACGGTTCGCTATCCGGCATTGGTGCCCGGCACGCTGCTACGCCGTTATAAACGCTTTTTTGCCGATGTGCGCCTCGACGATGGCCGGGAAGTGGTGGCGCATTGTCCTAATACCGGGTCGATGAAAGCCGTGAATCTTCCTGGCTGCCGCGTCTGGCTGTCGCCCAGCGATAACCCCAAGCGCAAGCTGTTGTGGACTTGGGAGCTGATTGAGCTGCCCCAGCCTGATGGCAGTGCGTCGTTAGCCTCAGTGCATACCGGGCGGACGAATCGGATTGTTGAGGCGGCACTCAGTAATAACCGATTGGACGCTTTATTCGGCTATGCCCAGCATCACCGTGAGGTAAAAGTCGGTGAGTCGCGGCTTGATTTTCTTTTGGAAGACCCGCTTAAAGGGCGCGCTTACGTTGAGGTCAAGCAGGTGACCCTTAAGGAACTGGACGGCTACGGGTATTTCCCTGACTCGGTGAGTGCGCGTGGGCTCAAACACCTACAGGCGCTCAGTGCGCTGGCCCGACAAGGCGAGCGGGCGGTGCTGCTTTTCTGCATTGCCCACGAGGGAATCGATGATGTCGCACCCGCCGCCCATATCGATGCTGCTTATGCGGCGGGTCTTGAGGCGGCGGTTACCGATGGGGTAGAGGTGCTTGCTTATGGTACGCAGGTCACCTGGGAGGCGGGCATTCCGGTCAGCGTAGCGCTTGAGCGTACGCTGCCGGTGCGACTAGCGTCGACGTACGCGGAAAATCGCTATCTCGCCGAACAGGTTGGGCCACCACTTTGAAGTCCAGTGCCCGCGGCGCTCGCCGACGCCCACGGCACGATCGACAATTACCAGGCCTTTCTCGCGGCACAGGTGCTCGAAATCGTTAAAGGTCGACAGGTGGATGTTGGGCGTGTCGTACCACGCATGGGGCAGCGATTTGGATACCGGCATATAGCCGCGCAGCCCCAGATAAACCCGATGACGCCAATAGGCGAAGTTGGGGAACGTGATAATGCCTTCTTCAGCGACGCGTAACATCTCGTCGAGCATTTTATCGGGGCGGCGGAGTGCCTGTAGGGCCTGAGTCATGATCACTTGGTCATAGCTGTGATCGCAGAAGCTGGCCAATCCGTCGTCCAGATTGTGCTCGATAACGCTGACGCCCCGTGCGACACAGCTGGTGATGCCCTCAGGATCAATTTCCAGCCCATAGCCGGTCACGCCTTTGTCGCGTGCCAGGCTTTCCAGAAGCGCTCCGTCGCCACAGGCAAGATCCAGCACGTGGGCGCCTTGGGGTACCCAGTCGTAAATCAGTTCAAGGTCGGCGCGCATCAACGGATCTCCTCCAGGCCTAGCTCACGGGCGGTACGGTTCATAAAGGCGCTGAACAACGCCTGATAGCGTGGCTCCGGCAGCAAGAACGCGTCGTGTCCGTGAGGCGATTCAATATTGGCGTAGCTAACCGACTTGCCTGCACGGATCAGTGCATCTACCAGCTCGCGTGAGCGTGCCGGCGGGAACCGCCAGTCGGTCGTAAAGCTGACAATCAGAAACGGGCACTGCGCGGGCGCCAGCGCCTTGGCGAGATCGCCGTCAGCCAGAGCGGCCGGGTCGAAATAGTCCAGCGCCTTGGTCATCAGCAGGTAAGTGTTGGCATCAAACGCGGTTGAGAACGCATCACCCTGATAGCGCAGGTAGGACTCGACCTGAAACTCAACGTCGAAACCAAAATTGAGGTCATCGCTACGCAGGTCTCGACCGAACTTGCTGCCCATGGCATCTTCTGACAGATAGGTGATATGGCCCACCATGCGTGCCAGTTTCAGCCCGCGTTTGGGCACGGTGTCATGGTCGGCGTACCAGCCGCCAAAGAACTCTGGGTCCGAGCGAATAGCCTGGCGCGCGACTTCGTTAAACGCGATATTTTGCGCTGAAAGACGCGGCGTTGCCGCAATCACCACCGCATTGGCCACGCGCTCCGGATAGGTAATTGTCCACTGCAATACCTGCATGCCGCCGAGGCTTCCGCCTACGGCGGCGGCCCAGCGTTCAATCCCCAGGTGATCCGCCAGGCGCGCTTGGCTGGCAACCCAGTCGCTGACCGTCATCATGGGGAAATCCGGGCCCCACTGGCGCCCGCTTTCCGGGTTGTGGCTAACCGGCCCGGTACTGCCGTGGCAGCCACCCAGATTATTTAAGGACACGACGAAAAAGCGGTTGGTGTCGATGGATTTGCCGGGGCCGATATGAGAATCCCACCAGCCGGGTTTGCGATCATCCTGGCTGTGATAGCCCGCTGCGTGATGATGGCCGGAAAGGGCGTGACAAATCAGTACGGCGTTGCTGCGCTCGGCGTTTAGCGTGCCATAGGTCTCATAAATCAGCTCATATTCGGGCAATACTTTGCCGCAGGCGAGCGCAAGCGGGGTATCGAACTGGGCAATATGCGGCGTGACAAGACCAACGGAGTCCGTTGGTCGGTCAGTAAAAGCAAGCGTGTCTGAATCGGGCATCGAGAGCGTTAGTCCTGCTAAATGAGTCCTGCTGAATGGGTAGCTGAAAGAGGCCTTTAAAGACCTACCAGCGCACCGGAAATGCCAGCCGCACGGATCAGCGAGCCAACGACCAGCCCATCGATGAGATTAATGGCGATAAACACCACAATCGGCGATAGATCAATCATGCCCAATGGCGGAATCACCCGACGCACTGGCGCCATGATGGGTTCTACCAGCTGCATGACCAGCAGCGCTGCCGGATGGCTGGCGTTCGGCGCAACCCAGCTCAGAATGATCATCACGATCATGGCAAAGAAATAGATCTTTAAGATGGCATTGGCAAGCGCCGCAATGCCGGCAATCAGCAGCCCGGCAATGGGCGGCATGCCGATGCCGATGACCATAAAAATGGCGATGATGCTGACTACCTTTAGTACAAAGCCAGCGGCCAGGGTCGCGAGGTCGAAGCGTCCAGCGACGGGGCCTAGGAAGCTTTGAAACGGCCCGACGACCGGCTGAGTGATTTTAACCACCGTCTGGCTTAGCGGGTTGTAGTAATCCGCACGCGAAGCCTGCAATAAAAAGCGCAGCATCAGTAAAAATAAATAGATGTTGATCAGTGAGTTAACCAGCGTTAACCCGGCACTACCCAATTGGCTGCCCATTGATGATGTCTCCGTTACGTTAGGTGATGTTTAGTTGCTGCTTAATTCATGGGCCATTTCTTGGGCACGCTTGGCGCAGGCTTCCATGGCATCGGCAATAATAGTGCGCAGTTGCGCTTCTTCCATATGCTGAATGGCGCGTTCGGTAGTGCCGCCTGGAGACATAACGTTCTGCTTGAGCGTAGCGGGGTCTTTGTCACTTCGCTGCGCCATGGTGGCGGCACCTAGTGCGGTTTGAATCGCCAGGCGACGCGCGGTGTCAGCCGGCAGGCCAAGTTTTACGGCGGCTTCTTCCATCGCTTCAAACATCAAAAAGAAGTAGGCCGGTGCGCTACCCGAAACGGCGGTAACCGCGTCTAAAAGAGATTCTTCTTCTACCCATTCCACAATGCCGACCGCTTCCATTAGCTGGGTGGCGATATCGCGCTGGCCATCGCTGACGGCGGCATTGGCATACAAGCCGCTGGCGCCATAACCCACCAACGATGGCGTATTGGGCATGCAGCGTACCAGGGCATTATTGCCCCCTAGCCACTGGTCGATGGTCGCGGCATCTAGGCCTGCGGCGATCGAAATTACCAGCGGACGCTGTTGCTGAACAGTGTCTCGCAGGTCTTCACAGACCGCGCGCATGATCTGTGGTTTTACGGCCAGAACCACTACATCAGCGCTACTGATGGCAGCATTGTTGTCGGTATGGGTGTTAATGCCCAGGCGCTCTTTAACCGGCGCAAGCTCGCTGTTTTTGGGAGCCGTGGCGGTAAGGTCAGTGGGCGCAACGCCGCTGTCGATAAGGCCGCCGATAATCGCGCTTGCCATATTGCCTGCGCCGATAAAAGTGATCTTGCTCGCCATGTACTTATCCTATTGAAGGGTGAGTTTGCTGTGTCAGCAGCCTTAACGTGTTGTGCTAGGCCGCCCCGCGCGCACCGAAGATGGCTGTGCCTAGGCGTACCAGTGTGGCGCCTTCAAGCACGGCGGCCTCCAGGTCATCGCTCATGCCCATTGAGAGTGTATCTAATGGGGCCTGAGGTAGCGCGGCCTGCAGCGATGTAAGTAATTGCTTGAGTGCCGCTAGCGGTTCGCGTTGCGCTTCTAGAGTCTTGGCTGGTGCGGGAATGGCCATTAACCCGCGCAAGCATAAATGGGGTAGCTGGGCGATTTCGCGGGCCAAGTCCATGACGTCTTCAGGCATAACGCCGGACTTGGACGCCTCACGGCTGATATTAACCTGTAGGCAAATATTTAACGGCGCTAAATGCGGCGGACGCTGTTCACTTAGCCGTTTAGCAATTTTCAAGCGGTCCACGCTGTGCATCCAGTCAAAGTGCTCTGCTACCGCGCGGGTTTTGTTCGACTGCAGCGGGCCAATGAAATGCCACACGATATCATCAAGGTCAGCCAGGGCTACCTGCTTTTCCAGCGCTTCCTGCAGGTAGTTTTCGCCAAATTCGCGTTGGCCGAGCGCCCAGGCCTGACGAATCAGGGCCGCCGGTTTGGTTTTGCTCACCGCCAGCAGTGTCGCATCATTTAACGGGCGGCCTGCTTTTTGAAGCGCCTGGTGCAGGCGTTCGCGCGCTTGGGCAAGCGACTCGGGTAGCGCGATGTCTGTCATACTCAAGCACCTTAGCAGCTGAGGGAGAGATGGATATTACCGAACTGCTGGCATTCTCGGCAAAGCAGAATGCGTTCGGGGGGTGCCTTTGTGCGGAATTCCTCCCCTGATGCGGCGAAAGAGGGTATTCAGCGGCGTTTAATATAAACCGTCAAGGCGCATAAACGCCGCCCAGCACACGAGGCCCCTGAGCGCCCGTCACGGAGGGCAAGTTGCCGGGCAGATGGTGCAAACGCTGATGGGCAAGCCAGGCAAACGCACCTGCTTCAATCCAGTCTTCCGGCCAGCCGTAAGCGGTGGGCGAGGTAAACGTGGCGTTGGGCAGATGATGGGCCAGGCGTGTCATTAAGTAGGCGTTATGCGCACCGCCACCGCCGGTAATCAATGTGGTGGGTTGGCCGCCAGGCAGCAGTTGGCCGATACCTTCCGCCACGCTGATAGCGGTTAGCTCCGCCAGGGTGGCCTGTACATCTGCCGGCAATTCCCTGCCGGTAAGCCGCTGCTTGAGCCACGCCAGGTGAAAGTGTTCCCGTCCTGTGCTGCGCGGCGGCGGCTGGCGGAAGAACGGGTCAGCTAAAAAGTCTGCTAACAGCTTCTCATCCACTTGGCCGCTCTTGGCCCAGGCACCGTCCTGATCAAAGCGGCCGCCTTGATGTTCAGCAAACCACGCATCCAGCAATACGTTGGCCGGGCCGGTATCAAAGCCCAGCACGGGGTGGTCTTCATCACGGGGCAGCCAGGTGATATTGGCAATACCGCCCAGGTTGAGAATCAACTGATCGGCACTTTTTCTGCCAAACAGTGCCTGATGAAACGCCGGGGCGAGCGGTGCCGCCTGGCCGCCCGCGGCTAGATCGCGGCGGCGAAAATCCGCCACAACCGTACAGCCGGTGAGTTCCGCTAAGAGGCTGGGGTTGTCTAGCTGCAGCGTATAGGCGGGGCCGCCTTGATGGCCACTCGGGGCGTGCTCAATAGTCTGGCCGTGGCTGCCGATCGCGGTAATCTGATGGGGTGATAGCTGCTGCTTGGCGAGTAGTGCCTTAACGGCCTGTGCCTGCAGTGCGCAAAACGTGTTTTCTGCAAAGGCCAGCTGCGCAAAGCTTGCCTGCTCGGCATGGCACAGCGCTAATAGTGCGCTGTGCAGCGTATCCGGCATCGGTTCAGCGTGTGTGGCTACCAGCCGTGGGGGAGTGCCTGGCTCGATAGCAATCAGGGCGGCATCAACGCCATCCAGGCTGGTGCCTGACATCAAGCCAATATAGTAAAGCGTGGGAGCCGCGGGGGGCGTTTTCATAAAGCATCATCCAAAGCGGTGCGAAGGCTCAACCAAGAACTGCAGGCATGGTAACATCGTCGGCTATTTATCATCTGTGTGCCCATTTGGGCAAAGTTTATATGGAGAGAGGCAATGAGTGAGGTGGATCAGGCTTTAGCGCTGCTGGCGCGGGGTACGCATGAAATCCTGGTAGAGGACGAGCTTAAGAAAAAGCTGGCCTCTGGGCGTAAGCTGCGTATCAAAGCTGGTTTTGACCCCACAGCCCCTGATCTGCATCTGGGCCACAGCGTATTGCTGACCAAAATGCGTCAATTCCAGGACCTGGGTCACACGGTCATCTTTTTGATTGGTGATTTCACCGGCCGCATTGGCGACCCAACCGGCAAAAACGTGACCCGCAAGCCACTAACCGAAGCGGATGTAAAAGCCAACGCGGAAACCTATAAAGAGCAGGTGTTCAAGATCCTCGATCCTGAAAAGACCGAGGTGCGCTTTAATGCCGAGTGGTTTGGCGAACTGACCGCCGCCAAGATGATTGAGCTGGCCGCTCAAAGTACCGTTGCCCGCATGCTTGAACGTGACGACTTTGAAAAGCGCTACAAGTCCAACCAGCCGATCGCGATCCACGAGTTTCTGTATCCGCTGGTTCAGGGCTACGACTCGGTGGCGCTTGAGGCTGATATCGAATTGGGTGGCACCGATCAGAAGTTCAACCTGCTGATGGGCCGTGAAATTCAAAAGCACTTCGGTCAGGAGCCGCAGGTCGTTATTACCATGCCGTTGTTGGAAGGCTTGGACGGCGTGCAGAAGATGTCGAAGTCGCTGGGCAACTACGTTGGGGTAGATGAAGCGCCGGGTTCTATGTTCAACAAGCTGGTTTCAATGCCCGATAGCTTGATGTGGCGTTACTTCGAGCTGCTGTCGCTGAAGTCTAACGAAGAGATCGAGGCGCTTAAGCAAAGCGTTGAACAGGGTGCGAACCCGCGTGACGTGAAAATGGAGCTGGCGCGTGAGCTGATTGCTCGCTACCACGGTGACGAAGCGGCCGCCAACGCTCATAAGTCAGCGGGTAATCAACTAGCCGATGGCGAACTGCCGGAAGACCTGCCGGAAGTGGAAGTGGATTTTGAAGGGGCCGAGCAGGCACCCATTGCAGCCGTACTTAATCGCTCTGGCCTGACCAAGAACAGTGCCCAGGCAAAGGATATGCTCAAAAACGGCAGTGTTAAGGTCGATGGAGAAGCCGTTGCTCAGGACACTATGCTGGCGACGGGTAAGGCCTACGTAATACAGGCAGGTAAGAAACGTTACGCCCGTGTGACGCTTATTTGAAGTTTTTGAAACTATCTTTAAAAAAGCCCTTGCCAATCCGGCAGCGAATCCGTAAAGTACGCATCCGCTGCCGGGGACGCCAAGCGTTACCAGCGGTGAATGAAGGTGAAAACCTTCTGTTTGTCAGGAGGTTAGCGAGATTTAGGTCGCTCACTTCACCCGCTAAAAACAGCGGTTGACAAACACCAGGAAATGCGTAGAATACGCCTTCCTCGCTGAGGCAAGCGGCTCCGGTCA
>NZ_JABUZA010000014.1 GCF_014897985.1 Halomonas colorata | reverse complement strand
CACTGCAAGGTGTTGAGCTAACGTGTACTAATGGCCCGTGAGGCTTGACCCTATAACACCCAAGGGGTCTGGTCGCAGTGATAACGATGAACACCGGATACGCGCGCTGAGCGAAAAACCGCTTGGCACGAGAGACGCCACAAAACACAGCATGATGTACATTGAAAGTTACGCCTGACGACCATAGCGAGCGTGAACCACCTGATCCCTTGCCGAACTCAGTAGTGAAACCGCTTAGCGCCGATGGTAGTGTGGGGTCTCCCCATGCGAGAGTAGGTCATCGTCAGGCATTTATACCGCAGAAAACCCAGCCAACCGGCTGGGTTTTTTGTTTGCGTGGAAGAAAATAAATCGCGCGTGTTAATGCTATGATGCGTCCCCAATGACTACATCAAACGGCTATCGCTTTTGAGTGATGGACGCAAATAGAGGTGAAGTGGTGAGTGAAACGGTACCTACGTCGTGGTTAGTCTACTGCCGTCCTGGCTTTGAACATGACGCGTTGGCTGAGATGCAGCATCATGCAGAGCTTGAGGATGTCACCTGTGAACCTGCTTACGGGGAAGGGTGGGTTAGCCTAACGCGCACCGACGATGAGCCCGTTAATGATTTACACCGCCAGGCCGCGTTTAAGAAGCTTATCTTTGCTCGCCAAAGTTTAGCCGCCTTACCGGCGCTTACTTTGTCGCGCGATGACCGGCTGACCGCTATTTTAGATCAGGTAAAAGCCAGTCGCTGGAGCTTTGAAGAAATCTGGCATGAAACGCCCGATACCAATGATGGTAAAGCATTGGCGGGGCTTATTAAGGCCCTTACTAAGCCGCTGCAAAGCATGCTGAAAAAACGCGGCGCGCTACGCGGCAAGGCGGGTGGACGTCGGCTACATATCTTCTGGACCGATGGTGATCGTGTTCAGCTGGGTATGAGTTTCCCCGGTAATCGCAGTGAGCTGCTTAACGGTATTCGCCGGTTGCGCTTTCCAACGCGTGCGCCAAGTCGCTCTACGCTTAAGCTTGAAGAGGCATGGCACGAATTTATTCCCCGTGAAGAGTGGGATGAGCGCCTGGGCGATCATATGCAGGCTGCCGATTTGGGCGCTGCACCGGGTGGCTGGACATGGCAGTTGGTACAGCGCGGTATGTATGTATATGCCATCGATAACGGCCCGATGGATAAGCAACTGATGGCCACCGGTCAGATTGATCATCTAAAAGAAGATGGCTTTACGTGGGAGCCGCCTCAGCGTCTGGACTGGTTGGTGTGCGACATCGTCGATAAGCCTGTGCGCGTGCTCGCCATGGTGGAGCGCTGGCTAACACGCAAATGGTGCCGTGAGGCCATTTTCAATCTGAAGCTGCCCATGAAAAAGCGTTGGGATGAAGTAAACCGCTGCCTGTCAAAGCTAGACGATGCTCTGGAAAGTGCCGGCGTCCGTGCGACGGTTACCTGCCGGCATCTTTATCACGACAGAGAAGAAGTGACTGTGCACGTAAGGCTAGCCCATTAGTAGCCCGCTTCGTAGATACGGACGGTCTCGTCTTCTGTTAAGAGCGGTAAGATATTCTGCATGGCAGTGGCGCGTGCTTCACTGGCGTGCCATTCTTTCCAGGCGCGTAAGTCGCGCCACTTGGTAATCATCAAACGACGATCGGAATGGCCTTGTTGTACCAGCGTTTCGCCGCTGACAAAGCCCCTAACGCCAAGAGAGACACGCATGGCTTCTCGTGCTGCGTGCTCATACTCATCTTCCAGGCCGGGCATAATACGCCGTTCGATGATAACTTTAATCATGCTATCTACTTCCTAAACCGAGGATATGAATGGCTGACAATATCGAAGCCTCACCCCATCATGACACGCTGCTGGACACTACCGGTCTGTATTGCCCTGAGCCGATTATGCTGATGCATAACAAGGTAAGAGACATGGGTTCAGGACAAATACTCAAGGTCGTTGCAACCGATCCGGCTACTACGCGCGATGTCCCCAAATTTTGCCAGTTTTTAGGTCATGAACTGGTGCAGAGCAGTGAGACAACTGATAACTATATTTACTTTATACGTTTAGCTTAATGATGTGCAGCCTGTGCGAGGCAAGAATCGACTAATGGCGAATAACCTCGCACGGCTCCTTACTCGATATGTCTGTCAAACAGACGGTTTACTCCTCAGGAATCACCATCATCGCTAACGCTTCAAGGGTCGCAGGATCTTCTTCAAGAATGCGGTTGGCGATGTGGCGTTGAAAAAAATATACGCTTTGGTGGTGGGCGCGGGCGCAATAAAGGCAGTTATCGCCCAATAGAATTGGCGTCATCGTCGCCTTTTGCTCATCGGCTAATAAGGCATCAACGGAACCGTCGCTGTATAAGCGCCACCCATAAACAGGCTTTATATGCCATGGAGCATTGGGGTGATTCATACATAGGGCATGGGTGCCCAACGTATCGGGGAGTTGCTGGATAAGCGTGACGTCTCCAGACGCCTCATACTCAAAGTAATCCGCGGCAGCCGTCAGCTCATAATATTTATGATCAGGAGGGGAATCGAAGATCTCTTCCGTTTCAGGGTCACGATAGCCAATAAAATAGCCGTTTTCCTGACTATTGACCTCTTGGCAGGCGGTGAGCGTTTCCATCCATGGCACTAATCCCACGACATTGCCATCTTCTCTTAACCCCCAGGCTAAGATAGGCATGCCATAAAAGGCATCGGGGCTTCCCGCGAGTTGATAGACCATTTCCAAGCCATCTAACTCGGGAGCCAAACGAACCAAGCTTTTTTGCGCCTGCTGACGCTGACGCGCGGTAGCCAGGTCAATGACCTGGGCAGAGCGGGGTGACTGGGATACGCCCATGATGTCCCTCCTTGTGCTGCGTGGTCACGACATTGACAAACAATAAGATGCTTACCGCATAGTTCACCAATAGCACAGGTTGACCGCTAGGTTAAGAGGAAATCGAATAATTTAATCGTTTACGCACACGGGGTGCTTATCTCTAAGCATTTGATGTTGTTCTCTGGCCTTAAGGTACTGCTGCCAGGGAGTCTGGGGATGGCTAAGCGAGAGCCACTGAGCCTGATAAGACTTTATAGCGTCAGGTGGCTCGACAGGCTGGCTGGTGATGAGTGTATTAATAGCCGTTAGCCATTGTCGCGCGCTGTCTTCAAAGCTGTCGAGCGTTTGCATGTCGTCCCACGGCGTTAAGCACGTATCATTGGTTGACTCATGTTGAATTAAAAACTGGTTAGCATCTTGTAAGCTTTGCGCGGCCAGCAACAGCGTGCGCAAAATTTCGGCGGTCAAAGAGCGTTCTTGTAAATGCTTAAGATGGTTTTCAAGCCGAGAGGAGTCCTGCTGCCAGGCTTGGCTAAACTGGCTATCTACCATCTGCTGTAAATAATCAACCGCGGCAAACTGTTTATCAAAGTTGGGAAGGCCGCTAATCACCAGTGGATGGCTGGCCCGTGAAAAGCTATTAATCCACTCCTCAGAATCAAAAATTGCGTTCCAACTAACGGCGGGCAGCTGAGCTGTTTTGAGGAGGGTCAGCTGCTCAAGGCGCTCTCTATCTTTTTCACCTAAGTGATCAGGAATATCGCTTTCCCAGCATGCATCTAGACGTTGCCATAGCTCGCGTTCATATAACCAGTGCTGGCTTGGCGGCGCCACACGGCCTAGCTGATTATTACGCGCGGCAATGAGAGAGGTGATCTGGCACTCGCGCAGTGCGTAGATGTTTAACATGCCATCACGGGTTTCTGCGACCGGAATCAACCGCTCCCGGCGTTCAGGAAACGCGCCGATATTGGGTATTTCCGTGCGTTCAATTGCTTTAGAGGACAGGTCTTCGGCAAGCTGCTGATGATAGGCTATCCATGGCTGCTCGGCGTCCTTGCCCTGACAGCCTGCCAGCAGCAGGCTTACACATAGCGCCAGCCAATACCGAGTCCTCATCCAGTGAGGCATGATTTACTCCTGTCGACTGATCCATTTTAAACGCCAGCCGAGTAGAACCGTTGCGGTACTTAACCCGGCAATCAAACCGATCCAGTACCCGTGAACCCCGAGCGGTTCAGACACACCGTTGATGCCATGAGCACCCAGCCAGTGGCCGCCGCCTAGGCCCACGATCCAATAGGAAAGCACCGTGATGACCATGACGATACGGGTATCTTTATAACCCCGTAGCGCGCCTGCAAGGTTCACCTGCAGGGAATCCGACAGCTGGAAGATAACCGCTAACGCCACGATGGAAAGCGCAAGCGCCTGTATCTCTGAGTTCGAGGTATACAAAGCAATCACCGGCTTTGCCGTTACCCACAAAAAGAGGCTGTTGAAGGCTGCAATGAGCACGCTTACCACAACGCCATTCCACGCGACCTGGCGCGCCAGAAACGGGCGATGCCTGCCCAGTGTATTACCCACTCGTACTGTTAGCGCCATACTCAGCGACAGCGGCAACATAAACAGGATAGAGGTGTAGCTTAGCGCGATTTGGTGAGCCCCTACGGTTACCTCTCCTAAGCTTGCGACAAATAGGGCGATTAAGGTGAAAAGAGTCACCTCAACAAAAATGGCCACGCCAATCGGCATGCCCACAAAGATAAGCTCTTTAATGCCTGCCAACTGAGGTGGAGTAAAGCGATGCCATAGCGACACGTTTTTATAAGCACGTCCACGGCGGGTATACAGCAGCATGGTGAACATCATGGTCCACATGGAGATTGCGGTCGCGATACCACAGCCAAAGGCGCCCATAGCCGGTATTTGCTGCAGGCTAACAGGCACGCCGCTGCCCAGCAGGTCAACCAGACCATCGCCGCCGTAAATCAGCAAATAGTTAGCTGGAATATTCACAAGAAGGCCAATAACACTGATCCACAGTGATGGCCGCGTATGATTCATGCCGTCTGAAAAAGCACGTAACGCCTGAAAAAGCGCGATGCCGGGCATGCCAAAGGCCACAGCGGAAAGGTAGGCCGCTGAATCCTGCGCGACTTGAGCCGGTACATCCATTAGTTCGAAAATGGGCATAACGCTGGTTCTAAGCAGAATCGCGGCGATAATGCCCAGTACTAAAGCCACCCATAATCCCTGATGCACCGCCGGGCGAATGGCATCGTTGCGCTGCCCGCCGAGGTGATACGCCACAATCGGCGTAAGCCCCATGAGCGTACCCGTCATGAATAACATCAACGGTGCCCATAAGCTTGTACCCACGGATACCGCCGCCAGCGACGTAGCATTAAAGCGTCCCGTCATCATGACATCGACTACCCCCATGCCCGCCTGGGCGAGCTGCGCGCCACAAATGGGCAGCGCCAAGGCAATCAAGGCGCGGGTTTCGGGCCAATAGGTAGTTTTGATGTCGTTAGCAAAGCGGGCCAAGGAAAGGCTCTCCGTCAGTAAAGTAAGCTATAAAACGTCGCTAGATTAGCAGGACTCGCTGGTTTTTGCCGTTTAGACTTCAGCCTACCTAACGAGGGCCGTTATACTAGGCAAAAAGGGCTTAAATAACGAGGATATTGTGGTTCACACACAAGACAAGTGGTTGCTTGAAGACATTACGGCACTCTTTGATGGCATTTTTATGCCGCGCTACCAAACCCGGTTAGTGCGCGGTAAGGATGAACCACTTTATCGGCCTGCTGATGAACAAACGCCTTATCATCAAATCATCTTTGCACGGGGATTTTACGCCAGCGCCCTGCATGAAATGAGCCACTGGTGTATTGCAGGTGCCAAGCGCCGTCAGCTGGAAGACTATGGCTACTGGTATTTGCCCGATGGGCGCAATGCCCAGGAGCAAAGCGCTTTTGAGCAAGCCGAAATTTCCCCTCAGGCGTTGGAATCACTGTTTGCTGAAGCGTGTGGGCGTACCTTTCATGTCAGCGTGGACAACCTGGGGGGCGATGTTGAAGTGGATCGTGCCGCATTTGCCGAGAAGGTAAACGCCCGAAAACAGCGCTATTTACAGGAAGGCCTGCCCACGCGCGCCAACGCCCTTTACGTGGCGTTGACGTCTTTTTATCAGCGCGAAGAGTCACTTGCCGCTGCGATTGCTCAAGGCCAGGCGGTTCTGGATCAAACGCCTGTGGCCGTTAATGCTTAATCCGTATCGGTCAACCGCTGGTGCAAGGAAAGCATGACTTCAAGCTCATGCTCTGGACGCATGGGCTCCAAGCCCAGCTCGCTGAAGGTCTCGCGTCGTTGGCGGTGCCATTCGCCCGGCTCAAGTGAGGGGTAGAGCACCGGGGCAGGGGCTAGCTCGACAAATGGGTCCAGCCCGTAAGTATCAAACAGCCGTGCAAGTGCGGCTTCTTCATCGCCGTTATCGCTTGTGTAAAGCGTCGCCGAAAAATGATCGTTCTCAAGCTCGCGAATCACTTCAAGCGGGCTAACGCCCAGGCTCTCAAGCTCCTCGATGCTATAAGCGCCCATGGCATTGGTATCTTCCTTGATCCAGCTGTCGTCTGGTTGAATCAAGGTTTCTTTAACGCGCCCGTCGGGTAGTGACCAAGCAATGGCAAGGGGAAGGCCATCGTCTTCGCCCGTTTCAATGGCAATAAATCCTGGGTAATCGGCCACGCTCGTACTCCTTTCAATATTCTGTGGGCAGACGGAAAAAACGCTGTGCAGTTCGTGTCGTGGCACTGCCTAGTTCAGCTTCGCTGATGCCGCGCCACTCGGCAATTTCTTTTACGATCCACGGTAGAAGCGCTGGCTCATGGCGGCGTCCCTTTAGCTTAGCGGGCAGGTTGCGGGGCAGCAGGTAAGGGCAGTCGGTTTCCACCATCAAGCGCTCCAGAGGAATATCATTAACCAGCGGGCGCAAATGATGGCCGCGACGCTCGTCGCAGATCCAGCCGGTCAGGCCAATATGCATATCCAGGTTAAGATAGCCGTGCAGCGTATCGCGGTCAGCGGTAAAACAGTGCACGACAGCGTCGCTGATATCATCGCGCCAAGCGGTGAGTATTTCGCGCATTCGCACGCCTGCATCACGCTCGTGTAAAAAAAGCGGCAGGCCACTTTCCACGGCCAGCGCCAGCTGCGCTTCAAACGCATGCTCTTGTTCGGTTGGTGTGGAAAAGTTGCGATTAAAATCCAGCCCGCACTCGCCCACTGCAACGACCTGGGGTAACGCATGTAGCGCCTTCATCTTGTGCGCCAGTTCTGTACTCCAGCCGCTGGCATCGTGCGGGTGAACGCCCGCCGTTGCATACAAGCCTGGGTATTGCTTCGCAAGGTTTACCGCCTGCTCGGCATGGGCCAAGTCTGTGCCGGTCACAATCAGCGTTTTGACCTGTGCCGCCTGAGCGCGCGCAATAACATCGTCAAGATCGCGATCAAAGCTCTCGTGCGTCAAATTAGCGCCGATATCCACCAGCGGTGAAGGAGAACGAAACTGAAGCGCTTCAGGTAAAAAACTATCGACAGTCGATGAAGCCAAGCGTCACTCCTTTGTCGAGAAAGTAAAAACGTCGAAAAAGCAAAAACGCCATTGTAACGCTAAGCGCAAGTATCGACTAATGCGCGAAGATTCCCTCGGGTGTCAGCAGCGAATGGCACGAATTGCAAAAAATCTGGCTTGATAGGTAAACAGGCGAAAGGTGTTTACTCCTACTATGGAGAAAGACATGCACTAAAGCGTACTTAAGGCTTATCCAATAACAACAACACATAGGTAAAACGCTATGCGACTATCACGCCATTTTGCTATTTCCACCCTATCTTCAGCGGTTCTACTAGCGAGCTACATGCCAGGCGTCGCTGCGAACGAGGGTATTTCTGACAATGAGATCCGCATTGGATACTTAGCCGACATGTCAGGTGTCTACCGTGACCCGATCGGGCCGCTAGGGCAAGACGCTATTGAAATGGCAATTGAAGATATAGGCGGTAGTGTGCATGGCGCTAAAGTGGTGGTCTTTAGTGCGGATGACCGTAACAGCCCTGATGTAGGATCGAGTGTTGTACGCGAGTGGATTGATGAGCGTAACGTCGATATGGTCACGGGGTTGGTCGCTTCATCGGTCACATTAGCCGCTGTAAAACTACTCGAAGACGCCGATAAGCTGGGTTTGGTGAACGGTGCTGTTTCGTCAGGCGTTACGAATGAGCACTGTTCTCTCAACCATATTCATTGGGTTTACGATACCTGGGCCATGTCCAACGGAACGGCCAAGGCGATTACCCAAGAAGGATACAAAAACTGGTACCTGCTAAGTGCAGACTATTCTTTTGGCCATGCGCTTGAAGCAGACGTTGAGCGCGTTGTCACACAAAACGGCGGCACGGTGGTTGGTCGTGCCAGGCACCCCTTCCCAAATAATGATTTCTCTTCGTTCATGCTGCAGGCCCAGGCATCAGGTGCTGACGTAATCGCATTAAATAATGCCGGAGGCGACACTATCAATGCGGTGCAAACAGCCGGTGAGTTTGGCATCACGCAGGCAGGGCAAATCCTCGCCGGCATGGTGTTATTCAGTACGGATGTGCGAAGTATCGGTTTAGCCAACGCCCAGGGGCTGCAATTTACCAAAGCATGGTACTACGACTTAAATGATGAGACCCGCGCATGGGCTGAACGCTTCCGGGAGCGCACCGGCAGCATGCCTACCATGGTGCATGCAGGGCTTTACTCGAGCACCCGCCATTATCTGGAAGCCATCGAAGCCACAGGCACTGACAATACCCAATTAGTACGCCAACAAATGGTGGATACACCGATCAACGATATTTTCGCGACCAATGGCTACATTCGTGAAGACGGACGTATGGTGCATGACATGTACCTTGTTGAAGTGAAAACCCCCGAAGAATCTGCAGACGAAGACGACCTCTTTCGCATTGTGCGCACGATTCCTGCAGAAGAGGCATTTCGGCCGCTTTCTGAGAGCGTATGCCCATTGGTGAATAGCTGAAGTGTTGCCAACGAAACAAAAACATAAAGGTCTTGGCATGTCTGATACACATTTGATTCAGAGAAATACGATTGGCGCTGCGTTAAATCGTAGTGCTCGAAAATATTCACAGCAGCCCGCGCTGACGTTTGGCGAACGTACATGGAGCTATCAAGCTCTTAACGACGCTGCTAATAATGTGGCTAATGGCCTGTTAGCGGCTGGTCTTGCCCCCGGTGACCGGCTGGCCGTATACGGTAAAAACTCGGATGCCTACGTAATTGCCTGGCTGGCTGCCACCAAGGCAGGCCTTGTGCATGTGCCTATCAACTTTGCGCTGAGCAGCGATGAGCTGCGCTATATCCTTGAACAGTCTGGAGCGAAGGGGCTGCTTAGTGATATTTCCCTGGAAGAAAAAGTCGCGCAGGCAACACAAGATTTCGGATTGGTGCTAAGTGGAACGCTGCATGCCGCAAATCCTACCCCCCAGGAAAGCAGTTTTGACGTATTGGCCGTGGCGTGTTCAACGCAGGCAACAAATGAGCCAGAGGTGGCGCTGGAGGGGGCTAGCTTAGCGCAATTACTCTACACCTCGGGTACAACAGCGGCGCCAAAAGCCGCAATGATGAGTCACCAAGCGTTAATGGCTGAATATATGGCGTGTATGGTGGAGCTGGATATAACGGGCAGTGAGGTGATGCTGGCAGCGCTGCCGCTTTATCATTCGGCACAGATGCATGTCTTTTTAATGCCAGCTTTGCTATTAGGCGCGCACGTTTATCTACTGGAAGCGCCGCTGCCTGAGAGTTGCCTTTATGCTATTGCCGAACAAAAAATTGCCTCGTTCTTTGCTCCTCCCACGGTTTGGATCAGCCTGTTACGCCATGCCAATTTTGATCAGTTTGATTTAACCAGTCTGAAAAAGGCTTATTACGGCGCCTCTATTATGCCGGTACCGGTACTGCAAGAAATGCAGCAGCGTTTCCCTGGCGTTGGGCTTTATAACTGTTATGGACAGAGCGAAATTGCGCCTCTGGCGACGGTCTTGCGACCAGAAGAGCATCTTGAGCGCCCCGCCTCCGCCGGGAGGCCAATATTAACGGTCGAAACCCGAATAGTGGATCTGGAGTTGAATGATGTTGCGCCTGGTGAACACGGCGAAATTGTTCACCGTTCACCGCAATTGATGACGGGGTATTGGGATAAGCCCGAAATGACTACAGAGGCTTTTCAAGGCGGCTGGTTTCACTCCGGCGACATGGGGTATTTCGATGCAGAAGGGTACTTATATGTTGTTGATCGTATAAAAGATGTCATTAATACCGGTGGCATATTGGTGGCCAGCCGCGAAGTGGAAGAAGTGCTGTTTAAACATCCCGCAATTTCGGAAGTAGCAGTAGTTGGCCTGCCTGATGATAAGTGGATTGAAGCTATTACGGCAGTGGTAGTGGTGAAGGAGGGGCAATCTGTTAGTGAAAGCGAACTTATCCATCATGCCAAAAGCTCAATAGCTCCTTATAAAGTCCCCAAGCGAGTGGTGTTTGCAGAAGCGTTACCAAAAAGTACCGCCGGTAAAATTCTTAAACGTCATTTGCGTGAAGAGCTCAAGGAGTAAACATGGACGAGCAAGCGACGGGGCTGTTTCACTCCATGATTTCGCGCTGTTTAGCGCAAGAAGTCGCTCCTTTCTATGAACAGTGGGAAGCCGAGGGTGAAATACCTCGTAGCCTTTGGAGAGCGTTAGGAGTCGCAGGTTTTTTGGGGATCGACCTAGATGAGACTTATGGCGGCGCAGGCGCGGATATCGCTATTACTCAGTTGGCACTAGAAGAGATTTCCCGGCAAGGCTTTGGTGGGCTTGCCAGCGCCTACAATATTCACGCCAACATCGTAATGCCTTATTTACAAAATTTAGGCACAAGCGATCAGTGTCAAAAATGGTTACCTGCTATGACGCAAGGCGAGTGCTTAGGAGCCATCGCCATGAGTGAACCTCATGCAGGTAGTGATTTGGCCGCGATGAAAACCCGCGCTACCAAAACTCCTGAAGGCTGGGTATTGAACGGCAGTAAGCTGTTTATTACCAATGGCCAGGTGGCGGATATGGTGATTGTATGCGCAAAAACCGATCCGAGTGCAGGAGCAAAAGGGGTCTCATTGTTTTTAGTGGACACTTCGTTGCCTGGCTTCTCGCGTGGTAAACCCATTAAAAAGATTGGCCAGCATGCCAGCGATACGGCGGAGCTGGCGTTTGATCAGCTGGAGCTTACCAATGATGCTCTGCTCGGTGATGAAGGCGCCGGTTTTCGCTATCTAATGCAAGAACTTCTCCGTGAGCGGTTAGGGGTGGGCGCTCAAGCGCTGGGGGCGGTCGAGGGCGCTCTGGCATTGACCCTTGATTATGTTGCTCAGCGCCAAGCTTTTGGCCAACGGGTGGCCGATTTTCAGAATACCCGCTTTACGCTGGCAGAAATTAAAGCACAGCTTGATATGGCACGTGCCTACTTTAATCACTGTGTTGCCAAGTATCGCCAGGGCAGCATGACCAGTACCGATGCGGCAATCCTGAAATTACAGCTAAGTGAGTTGCAGTGTCGCGCCGTCGACCGCTGCCTGCAGTTATTTGGCGGCTACGGTTACACCCACGAATACCCAATTTCAAGATTTTATTTGGATGCACGTGTGCAAACGATCTATGCCGGAAGCTCTGAAATCATGAAAGAAATTGTGGCGCGCTCACTGTTGGGTAAAGCGGCTTGATTGATCCTTGCTACGTGAATACCTGCATGACACTAGGAGATATTTATGCGGCTTGATGATGTGGTGATTTTAGAGGGAGCCCGTACTGCTATTGGCGATTTTAACGGATCGCTTTCGTCTATGGCGCCTTATGAGCTGGGCGCAATCACGGCGAAAGAGGCATTATTGCGTGCGAATGTCTCAGGTGACGATATCGACCACGCGGTGTATGGCCATATTATTACCACCGGCCCACAAGATGCTTATCTGGCACGACACATCGCCTTGAAAGCTGGTGTTCCCAAGGAAGCTGGCGCGTTTAATGTCAACCGGCTGTGTGGCTCTGGCGTTCAGGCGGTCATCTCTGCTGCCCAGCAGATTGTCATGGGGGATAGTCGGTTAGCGCTAGCGGGTGGTGCCGAATCGATGTCGCGGGGCGCTTATTTACTGCCGCCGCAAGCGCGTAATGGCATCCGCATGGGCGATATAGCCGTACAAGATTTGACTCTAGGTGTGCTTAGCGACCCGTTTGGTAGCGGACATATGGGAATGACCGCTGAAAATATTGCCCAGCAGTATGGTTTAACCCGTGAACAGCTGGATCAGTTTGCACTTGAAAGCCATCAAAAAGCTGCCCAGGCAACGGAGGAAGGTCGCTTTGCGGCACAAATAGTGCCGGTTGACGTTGTGCAGGGCAAGCAATCCGTTCGCTTTGCCGAGGATGAGCATGTGCGCAGTGGCATCCAACTGGCAGATTTAGCCCGTTTAAAACCTGCCTTTCAAAAAGAGGGCAGAGTAACCGCAGGCAATGCATCGGGAATTAACGATGGGGCAGCAACATTGGTACTTGCCCATATGGATGAAGCGAAGCAGAGAGGACTAACGCCCAGGGCGCGCTTGCGCGTGGCAACGACTGCCGGTGTGGAGCCCTCGCTTATGGGGCTAGGGCCTATCCCGGCTGTTAAGCGCTGTTTGCAGCAAGCCGGGCTGAGCATTCATGATATTGATGTGATTGAATCCAACGAAGCATTTGCCGCTCAAGCGCTTGCCGTTGCCCAGCACCTTGAGTTTCCTCTGGATAAGCTTAATCCCAATGGCGGTGCCGTTGCCCTTGGCCATCCGGTTGGCGCAACCGGTGCAATATTAATTCTTAAAGCTATACATGAGCTTGGGCGAATCAATGGGCGTTTTGGTCTGATCACTTTGTGTATTGGCGGAGGGCAAGGCATTGCGCTGTTAATTGAGCGTTGGTAATGACCTATACCCAGACAATAATAAAATCTAAGGAGCTTTTTATGCCGACGGTAACACCAAAAATCCTACCAGCTGCGCCTAGCGCGACGAACCCGCCGCTAATGATTGGCGACTTGCTTGATTCAGGGCTCCGTATGGCGGGCAATAACCAGATTGTTTATCGTGACCAGCGTCGGCATAGCTATCAAATCTTTCGTGAGCGGGTGCATCAGCTTGCCCATGTATTGTCCGCTCAAGGCGTTAAAGCCGGGGACGTAGTGGCCGTGTTGGACTGGGATAGCCACCGCTATTTAGAGTGTTTTTTCGCGATTCCCATGATTGGCGCTGTACTGCATACCGTCAATGTCCGGCTCGCCCCCGAGCAGATTCTTTATGCCATGGAGCATGCGGAAGACGTTTTTGTATTAGTGCACGAAGACTTTGTACCGCTTTTGGAGCCCCTGGCTGAAAAGCTGCCCCGTGTACGTGGCTATCTACTATGCCAAGAGACTTTAAGCCCCGTTAGCACATCGCTGCCTCTAGCGGGGGAGTATGAGAGCCTGCTAAGCGAGCAGCCTCACGATTATGAATTTCCCACCTTTGATGAAAATGCAGTCGCAACGCTGTTTTACACTACCGGCACAACGGGTAACCCTAAAGGGGTCTTTTTTACTCATCGGCAGTTAGTGTTACATACCCTGGGTGAGGCAAGTACATTTCAGGTGCCGGGTTTCGCGCTACTCAACCGCGACAAGGTGTATATGCCGATCACCCCGATGTTTCATGTTCATGCCTGGGGTGTGCCTTATACCGCCACGTTGCTTGGGGCCACGCAGGTCTACCCAGGACGTTACGAACCTGAAATGCTCGTGGCGTTACTGGTCAATGAGAAGGTCGATTTTTCCCATTGCGTGCCCACGTTGTTGAATATGGTGGTGAGTTCCGAAGCCGTCGCCTCAAAGCGCGTTGATCTCTCGGGTTGGAAAGTACTGGTTGGCGGCAGCGCGTTGACACAATCACTGGCACGGCGTGCCTGGGAGTTGGGAATCGATACGCGCAGTGCTTACGGTATGTCGGAGACCTGCCCACTTTTAACGGCCGACATCTTGCCTTTTCACATTGAGCAGGCGGATTTTGATACCCAGCTTCCATGGCGGTGTAAAGCAGGGCTGCCGATACCACTGGTAAAACTGCAGGTGGTTGATCCAGACGGCCAACCGCTACCTCATGATGGTAAAAGCGTTGGTGAAGTGCGGGTGCAGGCGCCTTGGTTAACTCAGGCTTATTACAAAGAAGAGACGCGTAGTAAAGATCTATGGCGCGATGGTTGGTTGCATACGGGGGACGTCGCAACACTGGATGAAAGCGGCTTTTTGTCGATTAGCGACCGTATTAAAGATGTGATTAAGACGGGTGGAGAGTGGCTTTCATCGCTGGAAATTGAGAGCTTCATTAGCCAATGCCCTGGCGTAGCCGAAGTCGCGGTTATTGGGGTGGCGGATGAAAAATGGGGAGAGCGGCCTGCTGGACTTGTGGTTCCTAGCGATCTTAACAACCCACCGACCACACAAGACGTAACAGAATTTTTGGAACAGTTTGTAGCACAGGGGAAGCTTAATCGCTGGGCAATTCCCACAATGATCCGGTTTGTCGACGAGATTCCTAAAACGAGCGTCGGTAAGCTGGATAAAAAGCGTATACGTTACGAATTATAATTAATTAACTGCCAGCCCCGTCGTTCGTGCTTTGCGGTACGCGGCGGGTGAATTGCCGGTCCAGGTTTTAAACGCCCGGCTAAAGCAGGCCAAGTCTTCAAACCCTAGCGCTTCAGCGATAGCTATCAAAGGTTTTTCACTTCGCGTCAGTGCCTGCACGGCATAGTCACGTCGGTACTCATCTTTTACTGCCTGAAAGTGAGTACCTTCCTGCTGAAGGTGGCGCGATAAGGTACGCACTGACATATGTAGAGCACGAGCAACGTGTTGCACGCTGCCTGAGGTTGCTAAATGACGGGCAAGATGTTCGCGTACCCGGTGGCTAAGCAGCCGATCTTCAAACGATACATAAAACCAATCCGCTGGCGCATGCCGTAAAAAAGCGCCTAGCTGCTGTTTGGTTCGTCGAATCGGATGATCCAGAAGCGTTGAATCTATAGACATCGCCGTTTGGGGCTGGTCGAAACGTACGATACCCGGATAAAAATAAAGATAGTCTGCACTATGAATGGGCTGCGCGTAGGCGCATTCCATCAAGATTGGCGGGATTTTACTGGCGATTAACCACGATGCAATGCCATGAAACAACTTAAGCATTAATTCATGAATTAAAATACGACTGCCCTTTAACGGCGCATGCTCTTTTAGTGCCATGCGCGCCAGGCCATTAGCAACTGAAAACTGATAGCTAAAGTCATCAAGTAAAATATGGAAGAACTGCGTATAGCGGTGCAGCGCCACCTGTAAGTTTGGTGCATCCAGCATGCTTAAGCAGAGCAGTTTAAGCGTGCCGCCACGAAGCGGACGAGCAAAGAAACACGGCGTTTCATCGTCTAGGTCAAACACCAGAAGACGATAGAGTTCGGCAAACTGCTCAACGGTGACTCGACCATGAGGGGCATCAATTAAAAAAGGCGAAATGCCAGCTTTTGCCAAATAATGAGCACGTGGCTTTGTTGTGGCAGGTAGGCCACAAAAGAGCTGGTTAACAAAATGCATCGAGACGGTAACGGTCACTACGTGTTCGCCTCCCTGTTCTTTATCTCAAACGTTAGCACGATGATGCATTTGGCTCTATAAGGACCACGCGCGTAATGAGTGCATGCGTTACACTGTGCGCCTCACGACGAAGGAGGATACTGCGTGACCTTGTTACGACTTGAACAGCTGCAACTTGCCTACGGCACCCAAGTACTATTGAACCGCGCCGATCTTACGGTAGAAAAAGGCGAGCGGCTGGCGCTGGTCGGGCGCAACGGCACCGGTAAATCTACGCTTTTAAAGTTGGTCGCTGGTGATATTCAGGCGGACGACGGTTCGATCTGGCGGGCGCCGGGCCTGAAAATAGGCGTACTGGCTCAGGAGCTGCCTGAGTCTTCGGGCATGACCATTTTCGATATGGTGGCCCAGGGGTTGCCGGAAGCAGGCGAGCTGCTCTCTGAGTACGACCATCTGATCAATGATCCCGACCCTGACATGGATCGCATGGCGACGCTGCAAACGCGCCTGGAAGCCATCGATGGCTGGTCGTTTCATCAACGTATCGACACGGTGCTTACCCGCCTGGGCCTGCCGCCCGCTGCTGAAATGAGTTCGCTCTCCGGTGGCTGGCGTCGGCGCGTGGCGCTGGCTCGTGCATTGGTTTCTGAGCCGGACCTGTTACTGCTCGACGAGCCGACCAACCACCTGGATCTGGACACGATTGCCTGGCTTGAAGAGCAGCTCTTGGCGTTTAACGGTGCGGTGCTGCTGATTACCCACGACCGGGCATTTCTCTCCAAGCTGGCGACCAATATTTTGGAGCTGGATCGCGGTCAGTTGGGGCGCTACCCCGGTAAGTACGAAGAGTACCAGGCCCGTAAGCAGCATGAGCTTGAGGTGGAAGCGCGGGAGAACGCTGAATTTGATAAAAAGCTGGCGCAGGAAGAGGCCTGGATACGTCAAGGCGTCAAGGCGCGGCGTACCCGTAATGAGGGCCGCGTTCGCGCACTTGAAGCTATGCGCAACGAGCGCAGCCAGCGCCGCGAGCGTCAGGGCACGGCCAACTTGACGGTGGATCGCGGCGAGCGCACCGGCAAGCGGGTTGTTGAGCTTAAAGGCGTTACCCAGCGGTTTGGCGATGATGTGATCCTGAGCAACGTCAACCTTGAAGTAATGCGGGGCGATCGTATTGGCTTTCTGGGACGCAACGGGGCGGGCAAGACAACGCTACTCAAAATTCTGCTTGGCGAACTTGAGCCAACCGAAGGTAGCGCACAGCTGGGTACCAACCTTAAAGTGGCCTATTTCGACCAGCTACGTGCCGGGCTTGAACTGGAAAAAACCGTTTATGATAACGTGGCCCAGGGCAGTGACCGGGTGAGCGTTGGCGGTAAAGACCGCCATGTGATGAGCTACCTGCAGGACTTCCTATTTACCCCTGAGCGTGTGCGTCAGCCGGTCAAAGCGCTCTCGGGCGGTGAATCCAATCGCCTGCTGTTGGCCAAGCTGTTTACCCAGCCGGCCAATGTGTTAGTACTCGATGAGCCGACCAACGACCTGGATATGGAAACCCTGGAGCTGCTTGAAGAGCTGCTGCTTGATTTTGACGGCACGCTGCTGCTGGTGTCTCACGACCGAACCTTCATGGACAACGTCGTGACCAGCATGCTGGCCTTTGAAGGCGAAGGTAAGGTGCGGGAATACGTCGGCGGCTATACCGACTGGATTCGTCAGGGTGGAACGCTTCCCCCTGCACCCTGGGAGGGGGCGGCCCGTCAGAAAACGGAACCTACCTCATCGGCGCCAGCTAAGAAAGTTGAGGCGTCTGCGGCCGTACCGGTCAAGAAGGCGGTTAAGCTGTCTTATAAGCTGCAGCGTGAGCTGGATGCGCTGCCCGCAGAGATTGAGCGTTTAGAAAGTGAGGTTGAAACCCTGGAACAGGAGATTGGTGATCCGGCTTTTTATCAACAGGATGCCAGTACGGTAACCGCAAGACTTCAAGCGCTTGAGGCTGTTCAGCAATCGCTGGAAACCGCAATGGAGCGCTGGATGGAACTTGAGGCAATGGTTGCGGGTGATTAAAAAAGAAGGCGCCGCAAGGCGCCTTCTTTTATGTTCCTGGTGAGACGTTTTTCGGCGTTAGCTCACGCCTTACTCGACGCTTTTTTCACCTTTGTTGCCAACCCGTACGGCAAGCACGTCGCATTGGGCGCCGTGTAACACTCCGGTCGAAGTAGACCCCAGCAGTAAGGCAAAGCCATGCCTGCCATGGGAACCTACCACGATTAAGTCGACATCATGGTCAGCGGCAAAACGGTGAATTTCAGTATCCGGCATGCCTACCACAACGTGCTGGTCGGCGGGTGCTATATGCGGGGTAGCAATTTCAGCCAGGCGCGTTTTGGCATGTTCATCCAGCTGGTCTTGTATGCTGGTAAGATCCATCGGAATATCGCCACCATAGGCAAAACCGAGGGGCTCTAGGGTATGCATGATGGAAATTTTGGCGCCGTTATTGCGTTCAGCAATCACCACAGCACGTTCCAGAACTTTGTGAGAGTCCTTGGTTAAATCGACGGCAACCAGAATATGGTGGTAGCTCATGACACTTCTCCTCAGCAGTGAGTAACAAAGAAATCGCTTTGTTTAATAATTATTACTTTAGGTGGCGTACCTTGTCTTCACAACGACCTGCGTCATGGTTTTTTTAAGTAGCTAAGTTAGTGTGGCTTAAGTGAGGTTAAAGTAGCAATGGAATGGTTAATAATTATCTTTGTTTTGATCTTCGTCTCAGCGCCGGTCATGTGGCTAAAGCCTAGTCCGCGCCAAAAACGCCAAGGGGTATTGCGCAACTGTGCCGCTGAGTATGGCATTAGCGTTAAGCTTGAAAAACCACCGCTGCATCATTTTAAAGGCCTGATGCCAGCCTACCGGTGGTATTACCCGCAAGCAGCCCCAGGCCCTGATTTTTTACTGGTGCGTGACAGTAATGCAAGCAGTGCGCTGGAGCGTTACTGTGCCGGCTGGCGTTGGCGCATCGCACCGCTGCGACCCTTGCCGCAAGCGGCAGAGCAAATCTTGAAGGAGCTGCTTGAGCGTTTGCCTCAGGATGCACTGGTCGTGGAGTCTAGCTCAACTGGGTTGGCGCTATGGTGGTGGGAATCACAGACAGCGGAGCGTTTGAGGGTCTACGCAGCTGCATTCGATCAACTGCGTAGTGAGCTTGGAGGGTTAGCGGACGATCCGATCCAAAAAGGGTTTGATGCACCCAATCGTGATGCCTCCCCCGTTCCTTGATTAAGCGGGTGTTGAGGAGGCCGTTGAAGAAGTCTGCGTCTCAGGCGGTGTTTCCTGGTCGCGGGCTTGGATGGCAAGCCCGTTAGACTCAATGACGGTCAGCCACTTATCCAACTGCTCAATATTTTCATCACTCAAGCCTGCTAGCATCTCAGTGCGTGCTTCTTTGGCAACGCTATCAATCTGCTCAAGAAGCGGCATGGCATCTGGGGTAAGGAAAATGCGCTTGCTGCGGCGGTCGCTGTCACAGGCGCGTCGCTCAACCAAGCCTTGTTCCTCAAGCTGGCCAAGCGTACGCACTAGCGAAGGCGCTTCTACGCCAATCACACGAGCCAGGTCACACTGTGGATGGCCTTCACCCAAACGCCAGATATGATATAGCGTGACCCAGCGCGTTTGGGTTAGCCCCAGCGGGGCCAGCCTGCGATCCAAAATCGAACGCCACAAATGCGGCAGGCGTGCAAGACGAAAACCAATCGATGAAGCCATGGGCAACTCGCTACTAAAAAGTGAGAGGATGAATTGTCATAAGCAATGGCTCTGATTGCAAGCATAGGTCAAATTAGTCATCCATTGATACCTCGGAATTATCCCGTCCGCCGGGCACAAACCGGCGTAGATTAAGCCCGCTTAAACCGCTAGGGCGAATAGTACTATCCGCTATGGAGGCTTTCTGCGGGTCTTCCGATACCGTAAAGCGGATAAGCCCTAAGCGCTGGCCGCTATCGGTCATGATATCCACTCGCCAGTCACCGGTGGGGTCTTCCGGGAAATTAAGCTTATGACTCCACGCTCGATAGCCTTGCTCGCGGCCACCATTAATATCCAGCGTGACGATATCCAAGGGTTCACCATTGTGCCGCCAGGCATGGTAGATCGTTTCGCTCAAGCCTCGCGGGGCACGAATCGCGGTATAGACATACAGGCCGTTTTCACGAATAGCCTGTGGAGTAAGCGCGATCGAGCCCTGAGGCGTGCGCTGTTGAATATTGAGCGCAGGAGAAAGCGCGCTACCGGTCATCCAGAGGCTTGCGGGCGGCACCCAGATGCGACCTAGCCAGGCAGCATAAGCAAGCACTAGCGTTAATCCTAAAAAAGCACACCAGCGCTTTAACGAGTGGCGTTTAAGTAAATGCCAAAAGCTGGGCAGCGCAACCAGCACCATCAGTGACATCGCCAGCAATAGGCTTTGGCCAGTGGTGAGGTGCAACATGATCGGTAGCGTCACCAGCACCACTAAAAAGACGCAAAGCGCATGAAAAACAAAATACAGGCTGCGCCACCGGCCAGCGACTTTGTAATACAGTGGGTCAATAATCGAGAGCAGCGCCATTACCACCACAAATAAAGCAAACAGGGTTTGTCCGCTGTTCCATACCGTGGTAATTAAAATAAACGGCAGCGTGAAAAACAGCGTTTCCTGGTGAATCATCTGGGCAATAAAGGTGGTGGCACCCCTGGGCAGGGTAGGGTGCCCGCGCCGTGCTAACCAACGGCCAATCAAGCTTTCGGAAAGTAACAGCACCCAGGTAAACAGCAGGCCAAGCGCCAAGGCCGCGCCTAGCCACTGCTGGCGGTCAACCAGAAAAAAACTACCCAGCCCCGCGGCGAACGCCATCGGTGGCCAAAGCCAGCTCCAGGGTTTTAGCCGCTCGATCAAACGCTCAACAAATTGTTGAATAGCTTTGACACGCGAAGGTGTTAGCAGTGCGCCCATAAACGTATAACTCTAAAATAAAACGACTATGATCCTTGGGTTTTCGACAAAAGTCGACGCTCGGTATGCAATAGCCTGAAAGTGTCCTCAATAGCGAACGATAAACGCTCAAGAAGGGTCGCAATAAGGCTGGGATTAGCCAAAAGTCAGGGCTTGACGTTGGTCGATTACTCAACCAAGCTAATGCTATCAAACGACCGTATGAAATGTTCGGCGAACCTGCTGAGAACTTGCTGGCTGAGAACTTGCTGACAGGGGCGCCAGTTCAACTTGTGGAGAGAGCACGGATGATCTATCAAGGCAACGCCATCACGGTGGAGCGTCGTGACACCCTGGGTGGCCATCATATCGCACGGCTCATTTTTGATTTAAAAGATGAGTCCGTAAACAAGCTTTCCAGCGCTGTTGTTACCGAACTGGGAGAGGCCGTTAGCGCTCTTCAGGTGGAAAACGACTTGCAGGGCCTGATGATTGGTAGTGGCAAAGACGCGTTCATCGTCGGGGCGGATATCACCGAGTTTCACAGCCTGTTTACCAAGGGTGAAGCGTACCTTGAGGAGATGAATCTCAAGGTACACGATATTTTTAATGCGATTGAAGATCTTCCTTTCCCAACCGTTGCTGCCATCAATGGCCTTGCCCTCGGCGGCGGTTGCGAAGTGTTGCTCACTACCGATTTTCGCGTAATGAGCGAAAAAGCCAAGATTGGCCTGCCCGAAACCAAACTGGGCATTCTCCCGGGGTGGGGCGGATGTGTGCGCTTACCGCGGTTGATCGGCGCTGACAATGCGGTTGAGTGGATTGCCGGTGGTACTGAGAATCGCGCCGATGCGGCTTTGAAAGTAGGCGCTGTGGACGCAGTGGTTAGCGCCGAACAGCTAGACGAGGCGGCGCTGGATATTCTCGACCGCGCCAATAACGGTGAGCTTGATTATCAGGCGCGCCGCGCAGAGAAAAAAGGCCCGCTTAAGCTCAACGCCATTGAGCAGATGATGGCGTTTGAAACCGCCAAAGGGTATGTCGCCGGCAAAGCCGGTCCACATTATCCCGCGCCGATCGAGGCTATCAAGGTTATTCAAAAAGGGGCTGGTGAAGAGCGCGAGCGCGCCCAGGCTATCGAAGCAATAGCTTTTGCCAAGCTGGCCATGAGCAGCGTGGCATTTAATCTGGTCGGTCTGTTCATGAACGATCAGGTGGTGAAAAAGAAAGCCGGCAAGTATGAAAAACAGGCCCAGCCGGTTAAGCAAACGGCGGTACTGGGGGCGGGTATCATGGGTGGCGGTATCGCCTACCAAAGCGCTTCCAAAGGTACCCCCATCCTGATGAAAGACATCAAGGATGAGGCCATTGAGCTGGGCTTGAAAGAAGCTCGCAAGCTTTTTGGCAAACAAGTCGAGCGTAAAAAGCTCACCAATGAGCAAATGGCCGAAAAGCTGACCAACATCCGCCCCACGCTTTCCTACGGCGATTTCGGTAATGTCGATTTGGTCGTCGAAGCTGTGGTGGAAAATCCCAAGGTTAAAGACGCGGTGTTGACCGAAGTTGAAGGTATGGTAAGTGAAGATACTATCCTTGCCTCCAATACCTCGACGATTTCGATCAACCGCTTGGCCCAGAACCTTAAGCGTCCGGAAAACTTCTGCGGCATGCACTTTTTCAACCCCGTGCACCGTATGCCGTTAGTCGAAGTTATTCGCGGTGAGAAAACCTCTGACGCTGCAGTTGCTGCTACGGTTGCCTACGCCCGCGCGATGGGTAAAACGCCAATTGTGGTTAACGACTGCCCAGGCTTCCTAGTTAACCGCGTGCTGTTCCCCTATTTTGGCGGTTTCAGCTTCCTGGTAGAGCAGGGCGCCG
The DNA here is from genome assembly GCF_014897985.1 of Halomonas colorata. GTDB lineage: Bacteria > Pseudomonadota > Gammaproteobacteria > Pseudomonadales > Halomonadaceae > Vreelandella > Vreelandella colorata. The sequence goes on along the minus strand of NZ_JABUZA010000014.1, from coordinate 61,294 downwards.
ACTTTCAGCGTGTTGATAAAGTCATGGAAAAATTTGGCTGGCCAATGGGTCCTGCTTACCTGCTGGATGTGGTGGGTATGGACACGGCGGTTCACGCCAATGAAGTGATGGCAGAAGGCTTCCCGGACCGTATGGCGCGTGAAGGCAAAACTGCGATTCAGGTGATGTATGAAAACGAGCGCCTGGGCCAGAAAAATGCCAAGGGCTTCTACGCCTACGAAGAGGATAAAAAGGGCAAGCCCAAGAAAGTGACTGACGAACAGGCTTACGCGCTAATCAAAGAGGTCGTTAAAGAGCAGAAAGAGTTCTCCGACGAGGACATCATAGCGCGCATGATGGTACCGCTCTGCATGGAAACGGCGCGTTGTCTTGAAGACGGCATCGTTGATACGCCTGCCGAAGCGGATATGGCGTTGATTTACGGTATTGGGTTCCCTCCCTTCCGCGGTGGTGCGCTGCGTTACATTGATGCCATGGGCGTTGCTGAATTCGTCAAGCTGGCTGAAGGATTGGCTGAAGAACTCGGCCCGCTTTACGCGCCGACGGACAAGCTACGTCAGATGGCGCAAAACAACGAGCAGTTTTACGCCGCCCCCGGTCAGGCCTAAGTCACCGCGCACAGGAGAAATAAGATGAGTTTGAATCCCAGAGATATCGTGGTGGTCGACGGTGTACGTACCGCCATGGCAAAAGCCAAGCATGGCGCGTTTCGTAACGTTCGTGCGGAAAACCTGTCCGCTGCGGTCATGCAGGCATTGTTTACGCGTAACCCCAACCTGGATCCTTCGGAAGTGGATGATGTGATTTGGGGCTGCGTTAACCAGACCCTTGAGCAGGCCATGAATATCGCCCGTAATGCGGCGATCATGACCGGCATCCCACGCTCGGTACCGGCGCAGACGGTTAACCGCCTGTGCGGTTCTTCGATGACCGCACTGCATATTGCGGCGGCGAATATCAAAGCGGGTATGGGTGATTTTTATATCATCGGCGGCGTTGAGCATATGGAGCACGTGCCCATGGCTCACGGTGTCGATGTGAACCCGGCGATCAGCAAATACGCTGCCAAAGCCTCCATGATGATGGGTCTGACCGCTGAGCTACTGGGTAAGATGCACGGCATTACACGGGAGGATCAGGACAAGTTTGGCGTGCGTTCGCACCAGCGTGCTCAGGCGGCAATGGAAAAAGGCTACTTCGATAACGAAATCATTGGTGTTGAAGGCCACGATCAGCGTGGTTTTAAAGTGCTGTTCAAGAATGACGAAGTGATCCGCTCCGATGCAAGCCTTGAATCCATGGCGCAGCTTAAGCCGGTGTTTGATCCGCGTAGCGGTACCGTGTCGGCGGGTACGTCGTCAGCGCTTTCAGTGGGCGCTTCGGCCATGGCTATCATGAGCTACGAGCGCGCCCAGGCGTTGGGCCTGGAGCCTATCGCCAAAGTGCTCTCCACCGGTGTGGCAGGGTGTGATGCATCAATTATGGGCTATGGGCCGGTGCCGGCCTCTAAAAAGGCGTTGAAGGCCGCTGGCCTTTCGTCGGATGATATCCAAACTGTCGAACTTAACGAAGCTTTTGCAGCGCAAAGTCTGCCGGTCTTAAAAGATCTGGGCTTCCTGGATGCTATGGATGAAAAGGTCAACCTGCATGGCGGCGCGATCGCACTGGGTCACCCGCTGGGCTGCTCAGGTTCACGTATCAGCACCACGCTATTGAACGTCATGCAGCAGCGCGATACCACGCTGGGCTTAGCGACCATGTGTATCGGCATGGGGCAGGGTGTGGCAACCGTATTTGAACGTTTGAAGTAAGCGAGCGCTTGAAGTAAAAAACGGCTTGAATAGACAGACGGCGCCCTAGGGCGCCGTTTTTGCGAATAAGTCACTCAGGAATAAGGCACTCAGATAATACCTGCTTCCAGGCTGGCCGCCATTGCCAGTCCTAGTTCCTCGCATTGGTCAATGAATCCTGCTTGAAAGTCTCCCCGGCAAATAAGCGGGTCTTGCACCAGTCTCCAGCGCAATCCTTTGGTAATGCTTTCAATGGCCCGCTGGGTGCCGGTGCCATCATGACCAGCCCGAACGTAAAACGCGAACGGCAAGCCCTCGGTTTTATCCAGGCACGGGTAGTAGCATCGATCAAACACATCTTTCATCAAGCCCGCCATATAGCCTAGGTTTTCGGTCGTGCCCAGGATAATGGCGCTAGCGGCATTGATGTCGTCGGGCTGTGTTTCAAGCGGGGTAAGAGAGCGTACTTGCACGTTTTCTACGTCGTGATTGGATGCGCCATTAATCACGGCCTCCAACATCTTCTGGGTGTTCTCAGAGGGCGCGTGAGCAATGATCAGCAGTTTCTTGCTTTCAGCCATAGTGGTCTCTACGCAGCGGATAATATGATAGACCGTATCGCAAACGGTAGAGAACAGCCACTGCCGAAAAAGCCAGCCAGTTTGTAAGAAAGCGCGAGGCGGAAGTGCGCTTCTAGATATGCCGCCTCGGCTGGGTTATCGCTTAATCTTCACGAATGGCGCGGGCCAGCATGTCGGTCAGGGGTTTTGCAATGTAGCTGGAAAAGCTTCTTTCCCCCGTCCGCAGCATCACTTCAGCAGGCATACCGGCGAGTAGCTTCATGGACTCGGTCATATTTTCTTCACCGGCGCTGGTCACGCGCAAGCGGACCTTGTAATAACGTGCCCGGGTAGCCTCATCCTCGAAGCTGTTGGCGCTTACATGGATGACTTCGCCGTCGATGACATTGGATAAACGCTGGTTGAAAGCGCTGAAGCGAATTTCCGCCGGCTGACCTATGTAGAGGTGATCGACATCATGGTCAGCCACTTTGGCCTCAATAATGAAGCCGACATTAGTCGGCACAATATCCAGCAGCGGGTCGCCAGAGCGGATAACGCCTCCCAGCGTATGCACCATTAGGCCTACCACCGTGCCGGAAACCGGCGCCAGTACCTGGGTGCGGTTTACCTTATCCAGAAGCGCACTCAGACGCTCTTCAGCATCGGCGACTTCGCTTTGAGTCTGACGCAGTGCCTCGCCGACTTGCTGCTGAAACTCCTGCCGGCGGACCTGCCTTTGCAGCGCGTTCTCGCTGATTTGAGAATGCAGGCGGGCGACTTCAGATGCATGTTGAGCGTTGAAACTCTGGTACTCCAGGCTCTCACGTTCCAATTCGCGCATTCTCTGGCTGCTGATCATGCCTCTTTGAAACAGTTGGCGATGGCTGGCGGCGTCACCTTCGAGCGAGCTGATGCGCCGCTGGTTGATGTTCTGAGTATTGGTCAAGCCTTCTATCTGCTCGTTCATCTGCACGATCTGCTCGTCTAGCGAGGCCAGGGTGCTAGATAAAGATTCGCGGCGGGAGTCAAATAAACGGCGCTGGACATCCATTACTTCTTGAACCCGCGGGTTGTCGGATGCGGTCAGCTCCTCAGGAAAGTTGAGCGTCTCAGCATCGCTTAGCTCAGCCAGAAGGCGCACTTCGGTCGCCCGGCTAATCAGATAGTTAGAACGGGTGACCTGCAGCTGAGAGCGCGCCTGGGTATCGTCAAGCACCATCAATACATCGCCTGCCTCTACGTGGTCGCCGTCCTCAACCAGGATGCGCTCGACGATGCCGCCTTCCAGGTGCTGCACCGTCTTGGTAAAGCTCTCGACCGAGACAGAGCCTGGCGCAACCACCGAGACGGCCAGGTTGGCGAATACCGACCAGCTGCCAAAACCGCCAACGGCAATAATGAGTATGGCGATACCCAGCCGTCGGTAGCGCCTATCTTCCAGCGGTAACTCATCGTTAGCCGCTTGCGGCATGCTGAAACCTGGGGGATTTTGTATATTCATGACTGGGTGTCCTCGCTGCTATTACGGCCGCGCGCACTGGGTTTCAGGGCGGCCACGCGCTGGGGCTGCACGGGGCGATTTCCATCGGCGGTCATCTTGGTGACGGGCGCCATTCGGGGAGGTGGTTTGAGCGAAGAGATCTGGCCTTCTCTAAGTACCAGTACCTTATCGACGTTATGTAGCAGGCGTGAGCGGTGGGTAATGATCAGTGCCGTGGTGCCCTCCTGGCGTAGGCGGATCAAACAGTTGGCAAGTGAGTGTTCGCCCGCTTCGTCCAGGTTGGCATCCGGTTCATCCAGTACTATCAGCACTGGCTGGCCATAGAGCGCCCTTGCCAGGCCGATGCGCTGGCGCTGACCTGCCGAAAGGGCGTTTCCGCCATGGGATAACCATGTGTCGTACCCGTTGGGTTGCTCCAGAATCATTTCGTGAACACCCGCCCGCTGTGCCGCGAGCACTACCGCCTGGGCATCTACTTCATCGAAGCGGGCAATATTCTCAGAGATGGTGCCGTCGAACAGCTCGATATCTTGGGGCAGATAACCGATGTGAGCGCCTAACGCTGCGCGGTTCCACTGGGTAATATCCGCGCCATCAAGGCGCACACACCCAAACTGACTTGGCCAGATGCCAAGTACCACGCGGGCAAGCGTCGTCTTACCCGATGCGCTTGGGCCAACGACGGCTAAGTGTTCTCCTTTGGCCAGCGTCAGATTGATATCACGCAGCGTCGCCAGTTTCTGCCCAGGAGGCGCTGCGGTCACGCCTTCCAACACGAGGCGCCCTTTAGGCTTGGGAAGCGGCATCCGTGGCTCTTCAGCCGGAATGATATTCAGCAGCTCTTCAAGGCGGGCACGTGCCGTACGCGCACCGGAGTAGCCCTTCCAGCCATTGATCATTTGATCAATAGGTGCCAGCGCGCGCCCCATCAGGATAGACCCCGCAATCATCATGCCGGGGGTTAAGTCGCCGGCCAGTACCAGGTAAGCGCCCAGGCCGAGAATTAACGACTGGAACATTAACCTGAGTACCTTGGAGGTATTGGTTATCAAACCTGCCCGGTCGCTGGCTTTAGATTGTAGCACCAGATATTCGCGATGCCGTGCGCTCCAGCGACCCATGATGCCGGGTAGCATTCCCATGGCATGAAGCACTTCAGCGTTTCTAAGGTTGCTGTTAGCTAAGTCCTGAGCGAGTACGTGCTGGCTGTTGGCGTCGTTTAACAGCGATTTGGTAATCATTTCGTTGATAACGGCCAATGCCGCCAGAATAATCCCGGCGCCTAGGGCGAAAAGGCCGAACCATGGATGAAACATTGCCAGAACGGCGATATAGATAGGCACCCAGGGGGCGTCGAAAAAAGCGAACAGGCCGTTGCCGGAAAGAAATTGGCGCAGCGTTGTAAGGTCATTTAGCGGCTGAGCCGAAGGCTTACCGGGCATCATCAGAGTGCGTTTGAACATCGCGGAATAAAGCCGTTGGCTAATCAGTACATCAAGCCGGTTGCCAACCCGTACTAGGATTCGAGAGCGCATTAATTCCAATCCGCCCATGACCACGAACAGGAACACCACGACCAGAGTCAGCATTAGCAGCGTTTCCTGGCTCCGCGTGGTAATAACCCGATCGTAGACCTGTAGCATATAGAGCGGTGGAACCAGCATCAGTAAGTTAATAAACAAACTGAACAGCCCAACGTAGATAAAGCTGCGCCTGCAGGTATTCAGCACCTTCTTAAGATCTGAGTCGTTATCAAATTTCGACATGGCCTAGCTCCAGGGCATTGTTGTAATTGCTCTTGCGGCCCCGTTTCACGACACGGCAACGTTAATCTTGCGAGTCTATGAGCAGGATTGGCATGAGACGCTAATCGCCTGTTGGCTAACTTTACTAAGAGATTTTTGTGTTTCAGGTTTTAAATAATTTTATTATTGAGTTATTAATCAGCGTATCAGGTTTGTTTTGAAACCAAGTGACCATTTTTTTAGTTTTATTTGTTTTGAATACTAATGGTTTGTTTTTTTATCGTGCAATATTTTTTACGAAGTAATAAAGCTATTTTGGTAATTAAAATCGCTTATTTTTTATCTGGTGCTTCATCTGTACGGAGTTAGGTTTAATTATGTATTTTTTTTAATGCATTGATTTTAAATTATTTAAAAAAATGACTCTGCTTATTTTTTAGTAACATTTTGGTAAATAAGTATGTCAAATACCCCAGCTTGTCACTCTAGAAAGCCCGGTTAGACTCTCGAATAGCCAGTTCTCTCCTCAGCACGGTTAATGCTAAACGTGCGCTTTACACTCATAAGCCTGCTGAGAAAAGGAACGGTTAATGGGTGCTCATAAGTGCATATCGAGTGCGCTTATAAAAAATAATTAAAGCCAAGGGGTAGACCATGTATTCTATGTCTTTTTTTGCCAGCCAAGCGAACACTCTGCTGAGTTCCATTAATGAGGGAGATCGCTTTGGCAGGGATACCTTCCATGATAACCAGCTTCACGTAACGCCATATGCCTCTCCTTGGGAGCCGTCTATTCATTCACTCAGGATGATCTGGGAAGATGGTCGCAACGAGATCTCAACATTTGAGAGCGTTGAGCGCCCCTTTGTTTTTGATGATTTACCCACGCCTGCCTTGGGAATGTTAAAGCTTCGCCTGGAAGCGTTGGATGCATCTGGTCAGGTGTTGCCAGGCTCGAATATGGACCTTGAGCTTGATGTGGCGCCAGAGAGTGAGCCCATTGAGCAGGCTACCTACGAAACAATACTGTTACAGGCTGATGAAGCCCCGGTGGCCGCGTTGGCCGTCACGCCCGACACTTTCTCTCCACTGCGCATACAGGCCGAAGATGCCGATGCGAGTGATGGCGCCTGGGCGGCTACTTCGGGCCCTGGCATTAACGTGGTTAGCGACCCCGTTCTGCAGCCGAATGCCGTCAATGCCGATGGTCAAGCTTATGTAGACTATGGCGATGGTATCAACGGTGGTGAGACGCTGACGTTCACATTCAGCGTTGCCGAAGCGGGAGAGTACGAGCTAGGGCTGGGCTATGCGCTTAGCCAGAACGATGACGGCTCTGATCGAAACCGTCCCTTGCGCTTGGACGTTAACGGCGAGCTGGTGGATCGCATGTTCGACCTTCCCAGCACCACTCTAAATGCCACTCCAACCGATTTTAGCGAATTCGGTGAGCGCATCATCCGTGTGCAGCTTGAGGCCGGCGAGAACACCGTTACCTTTACGTCCAACGGTGCCAGCGGGCCCAACGTCGATTATCTGGAAGTGCGCGCGCCGAATCCTGACGTCTATGTGATTCAGGGGGAAGACCTGGTGCTTTCTCCAACGGTTGATAACGACAACAGTGCAACCAACCGGGTAGTGACCGTCGACAATATTGCCGATTTTACGAGCGGCAGCGAAACTTTCCGAGTGGGCGCCGAGGGCGCAAGCTATCTTGATTGGGCCTTAAATAACGCCAATGCTTACGGTGAGTTCACGCTGGATGTCGCCACCGCCGGTACCTATAGCGTCACGGTGACCTATGCAAGTAGCTCCGGTCGCCCGTTGGATCTTTCTCTGGTTGATGCTGGTTCGACTACGCCATTAGGTACTTTTAATTTCGCCGCAACGGCGGAGCCCGGCTACTATCCGGATGATGTCAGTGATGTGCCGACGGCCAACCAACCGGCAGCACCCACTAGTGGGAATCCGACTCGCCAGACCGAATGGGAAGGCTGGTCCACCGAAACCATTGAGGTCACGCTGGATGCCGGTAGTAACACCCTGCGTCTGGGGGGCGGTGCCAACGGCCCTAATATCGATAAGTTTGAGATAGCGTTGTTGGAAGCTGCGCCGCCGGCACCTACCATCCTGCTCAGCATCGCTGACGCTGATCCAGTCGTCGAGAGTGGTGATGAAGGCGTTACTACGCTTAGCTTCACTTTGAGTGCAACGGAGGCTTTCAGTGGTGATGTGGAACTGGCTCTCGACATTGATGGCGTCGCCGAGACCCGCACCGCCACTTTTACCGACGGTGTGGCTACGCTAATGGTCGATGTGGACAATGATGCTGAAGACAACGGCAGCGAAACCGTCGCGGTCACGCTCGCTGGCGTTACGGATGATGGCTTCGCTATCGACAGCGCTGCCGCAACGGCGACCGGCAGTGTCAGCGAAGATGATGAAGAGGTTATCGTCCCTGCCGACCCAATCCGTCTACAGGCGGAAGATTTCGACAGTGCAACCACCTTCACCGTTGAAAATATTGCCGCCGCGGATGGTGGCCAGGCGATTCGCATGCTCGGCAACCGCGAAGGCACCGCCAGTTATTTGCTGGATGGCAAGGTGGCCGCGGGCACCTACACCGTTATCGTCGGCTATATCGATGAAAACGACGGTGAAAGCACCGCCCAACTGAGTATCGGCAACGCCGAAGGCGAAAGCTTCAGCGGCAGCTGGGTATTCGATGACGACGCCGAGAGTGGCAACGGCACCCAGATCCAAAACTTCCGCACCGTCAGCTTTACCGGTGTGACCGTAGGCGATGGCGCCACGCTATCGCTCAGCGCCAATTCGACGGCGTTGGAGTATGCACGCATTGACTATATCGAGTTTGTGTCCACCGGTAGCGTCGATCCTGAGCCTGAACCCGCCATTTTGATCAGCATCGCTGATGCGGATACGGTCGTCGAAGGGGGCGATACGGGCGTCACAACGCTGAACTTCGCCTTGAGCGCTTCGGATGATTTCAGCGGCGATGTAGAACTTTCCCTCGACATTGATGGCGCCGCCGAGACCCGTACGATTACCTTTACCGACGGCGTTGCTACATTAGCAGTCGATGTAGCCAATGATGACGAGGACAATGGCACAGACGCCGTCGCGGTGACCCTTACCGGCGCGACGAGTGACGGCTTTGTAATTGACAGCACCGCGGCCACGGCTATCGGTAGCGTCAGTGAAGATGACGATGGTGCAGCGCCTGGCGAACCGATCCGTCTGCAGGCGGAAGATTTCGACAGCGCAACCACTTTCACTATTGAAAATATTGCCGCCGCCGATGGTGGCCAGGCAATTCGCATGCCCGGCAACAGCGAAGGCACCGCGAGCTATTTACTGGATGGCAAGGTGGCAGCAGGCACCTACACCATTATTGTTGGCTATATCGATGAAAACGACGGTGAAAGCACCGCCCAGCTGAGTATCGGCAGCGCCGAAGGCGAAAGCTTCAGCGGCAACTGGGTCTTTGATGATGATGCCGACAGCGGCAACGGCGTTCAGGTGCAAAACTTCCGCACCGTCACCTTTACCGATGTGACCGTAGGCGATGACGCCACCCTGACGCTCACCGCCAACTCGACGGCGTTGGAGTACGCGCGCATCGACTATATCGAGTTTGTGCCTATGGGCAGCGTCGATCCTGAACCTGAACCCACCATCCTGATCAGCATCGCTGATGCGGATACGGTCGTAGAAGGTGGCGATACGGGCGTCACGACGCTGAACTTCGCCTTGAGCGCCTCGGACTCTTTCAGTGGCGATGTAGAGCTTGCACTAGAAATTGATGGTGTCGCCGAGACCCGTACCGTGACCTTTACCGACGGCGTCGCTACGCTCGCGGTTGATGTAGCCAACGATGATGAGGACAACGACACCGAGACGGTCGCCGTCACGCTTACGGGCGCCACGGATGACAGCTTCGCTATCGACAGTGCCGCCGCCACGGCCAGTGGTAGCGTGAGTGAAGATGACGCGGAGGTTGCCGAATTTATCCCCTTCGCTGTTCAGGCCGAAGAGGGCGTGTTGACCATCCTGGATAATGGCTCAAACGCTACCGTTACCACCATTCGTGATCCGGATAATCTCGAAGACAATTCCGACCTGCCCAACGGCTTGCGACCCGGGTTCACGGGTGAAGGTTACCTTGATTTCGGCGATACCGCGGGTGATGCAATAACGTTTGCGATCACGGTTCCGGAAGCGGGTAGCTACGATCTTAATATTCGCTACGCCAGCAACACCGGTCGCCCGCTTGATCTTAGCGTTAACGGAAGTGATGTCGACGCGCTGCCGTTTGCCAGTACTGATCCCGATGGCACCGGCCCCGAGGAAGGATTCAACCACTGGCTTTTTGAAACCGTTACGATCACCCTTGAGGCTGGCAGTAACAGTGTTTCACTGGCTATTCCCGCAGGCGCGACCACCGGCCCCAATATCGACCGCATTGAAATCACCGAGGAGGGCAGCGGCCCGATCCCGGTCGATGACAGCGCAGATGAAGATGGCAACCTGAGCCTGACTGTTGCCGACGATACTCTGGAGCCCGGCCAGCTCGCCACGGCAATGTTTAATGTTGCCGGTGCCGATGACGACATCGTGGCCTATGAAGTCAGCTTTGATGGCGGCGCCACTCGCACTGCCGTAACGCCTGCAGCAAACGGCGATATCAGCGTGGATCTCAGCGGTCAGAGCGGTAACGTTACCGTGACGCTGATCGTGACAGATGCTGCGGGTAACGAAGCTGAAGCCAGCGATAGCGTCACCATCGACGATGGCAGCGTAGTGGTGGAGCCCTTTACCGTGCAAGGTGAAGACGCCGTCGTTACCGACGTTGGCGGCACGGCCCAAGGAGCCGTTACACGTACGGTGGACGCAAGCAATCCCGATGACTTCGGCAATTACCGGGAAGGTGCGGTAGGCGGTGCCTATATGGATTTCGGCACCGATGCGGGTGACCAAATCACATTTAACATTGATGCGCCCACCGCGGGCACCTACACCGCCACCATCCGCTATGCCAACGGGGGGACTGCGCCTCGGCCATTGGATCTGGCGGTTAATGGTGCAGGACAACCCCAAGTTGCCTTTACCAATGCGCTAGATGATGGCGTCAATGACCCTTGGGATGCGTGGCTTGAGCAGGAGATACAGGTAACGCTCGAAGAGGGCGCCAATACGTTAACGCTGACGATTCCCACGGCAGCCAATGGTGGCGTGGCTAACGGCCCTAATATCGATCAGATCGTATTCGACTTCAATGATGGCGAAACGCCTCCTGCACCGTTTACCTTCGAGATTCAGGGCGAAGCGCTAGCCATCGATGATCCGGATAACGTAGGCACCACATTGGATACCCAGGTGCGCAATGCCGCGAATCCTGAAACTAACGAGGCCGCCGGTGCCGATGGCCTCTGGGATGGCTTTACGGGAAGCGGCTATCTGGATATGGGCGGTGATATTGGCGACGCCGCCTCCTTCAATGTTGTCGCCGATGAGGCGGGCACCTATACGTTGACCGTGCGCTATGCCAATGCGGGCAGCAACGGTGCTGACCGGCCCATGGATATTCTGGTCGGAGGTGAGTCCCAGGGCAGCCTGGCCTTTGTATCAACCGGCGTGGGTACCACCGACTGGCAGAACTGGACGGATACCACGATCGAGGTTGAACTCGAGGCGGGCAGCAACACCATCCGACTGGAGAATCTGACCGCAGCGGGCCCCAATATCGACCGCCTGAGCATTACCCGTGACGGTGTCGAGCCGCCGGACGTGGTAGAGCCGGGTGAGCGCTTCTCGGTCAAGATAAACTTCCAGCCAGAAGGAGTAGCGGTGCCTGAAGGGTATATCGCCGATAACGGTAAAGCCTTCGGCACTCAGTCGGTGACCATCGATGGCCAAACCTACCAGTACGGCTGGGTGACCGAAGCGTCGATTTACGATGGTGAACCCGGCACTACGCCGCTGGATATATCGAGCCTGACCAGCGTGGCGGTCAATGACCGTACCGATGATATCGCGGGTCTCGACCCACGCCAGGGCACCTATGCCCACTTTGACCAGCCCGGAAGCAACTATATACGCGCCGGTTGGGAGATTGAGCTTGCCGACGGCTACTATGAGGTCACCATCTCGATTGGCGACACCTCGGGCCCTTACGACAGCCGCAACGTGCTCAATGCGGAGGGCGAGCTGTTCAACGACCCCTTCACGCCTTTCCGACCAGATGATTTCCCAGCCGACGGTAACCCGGCCGACGACACCGATGGTGTACGTTCTGACCTCGTGACTCGTATCGTGCAGGTCACTGATGGCCGTCTGACGCTGGACTCTATGGGCCTGGATAACGAGAACACTGAGATCCAGTACATTGAGATTCAGTCGCTGCCGGACCTGACCCCGGACGATGACCGCGCCGCCCCAGAGGATTACGCCTTCTTCACCGATGCGCGGGCTATTGCCGGTGTCGGGCAAAACGAGGTGGAGGTTGATCTTGATCCAGAGAATGGCGCTATTCCTACCGGCGTTGACCCGACTTCGGATATTTTCGTAGGTATCTCGGTGGTCGACGGGCGTGGCGGAGCCTTGCTTGAGAGCCTTAACGATGGCTCTGTAAAGCTGTTTGAAACGGTCACCGGCGAGGAGGTTTCCTTTAACGTCAATACGACGGGCGGTTTCGACTCACTGACGATTTCGCCCAGCGGCATACTCAAACCGTTTACCAGCTATACGTTAGTAATTGATGGCTTTCAGGACCGTGGCCCTAACGATGACGCTTTGGCGCCGACCCGTGAGTTCCAGAAATACACCAATACCTTCGTCACTGGTGAAACGCCCGAGGTGGTTGCCCGTGACGTGGCCTTCAACGATGTGGTTGAACTCAATGGCGCCGCAGACAACGCCTTTGGCTTCACGTCGCTTGAAATTACCTCTGACGGTTCGACCATGTACGTGGCCACCATTGGCGGCCAGATCCTGCGCTTTGACATCGATCCAAGCGACGGCTCGTTGGTCAACCGTCAGGAGCTTTCGCTGCCAAGCGATTACTTCTTCGAAGCGGGGGCTGAGAGCGGTAACGACCGACGGGGCATTATCGGCCTGACGGTCGATCCCACCGATTCGAACGTGCTGTGGATCACCGACAACTATCCCATCCCGCTCAATGGGCGCGATAACGGCGTGCCGGAGTTCAGCGGTCGCATTACCAAGATCACCCTGGATGGCGGCAGCGATTTTTCCGGTGTCGCCGAGCCCTACATTACGGGGCTTCCGCGCTCTAACGGCGACCACGTGACTAACAGCCTCGAGTTCCGCGCCAATCCGGATTATGACGCGGCTACCAACCCCGACGTGCCGACGCATCTGCTGTATCTGATTCAAGGCTCCAACTCGGCCATGGGTGAACCGGATAGCGCCTGGGGCAACCGCCCCGAGCGTCTGCTGAACGCCGCCGTGATGGAGATTGATCCGACCCGCGATGCGCCTCCTGGAGGCTTTGATGTCTCCACTGAACCTGTGCCTAATAACGGCCAGAACACGCGCTATGATGACCCGGATGGCCATCCCAAGGATGATCCGATTCCCATGGGCAACGGCGAATTCCTGGTATTTGATGAGCGTGGTGTCGCCACGGTGCAGGATGCTGACGGCACCGTGCTCCAGAGCTTTTATGACCCCTATGCCGAAGACGCGGTGCTGACGATCTTCGCCACCGGGGCGCGGAACGCCTATGACCTGGTGTGGCACTCCAACGGCTTCCTGTATGTGCCGACCAACGGCTCGGCGGCAGGCGGCAACGTACCGGACGACCCTTCAACGCCTGAAAACGAGCGTTACACCAACGTCGAAAAACAGGACGACTATCTGTTCAAGATCGTTGAGGGGGGCTATTACGGTCACCCCAATCCGCTGCGCGATGAGTACATCATGAATGGCGGCAACCCGACGGGCGGCAGCGACCCCAACCAGGTTGACCGCTATCCGGTCGGCACCAACCCTGAGGGCACCTACGATATCTCTGGCGTTTATTCACTTGGCGAAAACCGCTCACCCAACGGCGCGGTGGAGTACACCAGTGGCGTGTTCGGCGGCAACCTGCAAGGTAACGTACTGTTCACCGAGTACTCGGGTGGCGACGACATTCGCTCAATCACGCTGGATGCTAACGGCAATGTGATCGGTGATGACGTGCTGCGCGATCCTAACGGCAACGTTATCACCTATGTAGATCCGCTGGATATTATCGAGAACCCGGTTACTGGACAGCTCTACGTGTTGACGCTGAACCGCGGTAATGGCCAGAGCCAAATCATTCGCTTAGACCCGGCGCCGGGTGGAGTGGTGGATCCGGTTGATCCCGAACCAGGTGATTTGGAATCGCTGCTGATCATTCAGGCAGAAGATAAGACGCCGGATGACGGCACCGCCGTGACGATTGCCACCGGTGCTGGCGCCGAGATCCAGATCCGCGATGCCAGTAACCCGGAAACTACCCAAGGCCTGCCCAACGGCCTGCGCCCGGGATCCTTCGGTGTGGATGGCAATACCAACGATAACGATGGTGTTTTGGGAGGCTATGCCGATTTTGGCTCTACTAACGTCGACTTCCTCACCTTCACCTTTGATCTGAGCGCCGCTCAGGCAGGCGATTCAGTACTCAGGCTGCGCTATGCCAACGGTGGCGATGCCAATCGTCCTCTTGAGGTGTTCGTCAACAATGTCAGTGTCGGCGTATTCGACTTTAGCCCGCCGCCAGGACTGACCGGTGACGCGGCCTGGGCCGAGTGGTTGACCGAAGACGTGGCGGCCACGTTGGTCAGCGGCCAGAATACGGTGCGCTTGCAAGCCACTGCCAATACCGGCCCCAATATCGATCAGCTGGAAATCCTGCAAGGCACGCCGGATACCACGCCGGACGTGATCCAATATGAAGCCGAAAGCGCGACGCTGGATGGCCCGGTGGTAGTACTTTCGAGTAACGATGATCGCAATGCCTCCGGTGACGGCTTTGTCGACTTTGATGGAACGGGCGATCAGACGATTACCTGGACCATTGATGTCAGTGAGGCGGGTAGCTACGACATCGGCTTCCGCTATGCCTTGGATACGACAAAAGCTGATCGCCCGCTGGGCCTGACTATCAACGGTGTCGATCTGGGACAACTGAACTTTGAAGGTCAAAGCAACGCCGCCGAGGATAACTGGTTCTTCCAAAACACTCTGGTGACATTACAAGCGGGCAGCAATACCGTTACCCTGACTGCGCCGAACGGCGTGGGCCCCAACATCGACCTGCTGCAGGTGCCGAATGCGCCGACCGATAACTTCGTCCCGGTATATGCCGACGTTTCGGATGGGTCGCGTATCGAGCTTGAGAGCGGCGACAGTGCTCGCACCATTAACGAGCTAACCGCCGACTTCTACTTCACGGTCGATGCCGACGGCCTTTATCGCCTGGATCTAGCCGCGAATGTTGGCGGTGACGATGGCCAGGGGCTGTCGCTAACCCTTAACGGCCAGACGGTTAAAGTACTGGCCTATCCGGGCGTGGGAGAGGCTGGCGAAGAGGGTGTTTATGTCGAGCTCAAAGCGGGTGTGGAATACAACCTGCGTGCCGTTTCCACGGCCGATGGCGCCGATGATCTGGACTATTTGGATGTAATGCCAGTCTCTGGCAACGATAATGCCGATATCGCGGTGCAAAGCGGCGATGCTGCCTATTTCTCTGATCGGCTGCACTTCAGCTATCTGGAGAACGACAGCGCCTCGAACCCCAATCGCGACTTCAAGGAAAGCGCGACGGTCACGATCTCCAACACCGGCAGCGATGTGCTTGAGATACTCGACGCCGATATTGAAGGCCCGTTTGTGCTGGAAAACCCCAGCGTCTTTGAAGGCTTGACGCTCGCCGCCGGTGAATCGCTTGAGGTGACGGTCTTGTTCGACCGTGGCAGCTACACAGCACCTACCAACGACGCGGGAGATGGTGTGTTCGAAGGCCGCATTCGTCTGGTCACCAATGACGCTGATTCGCCGGTGGCTGAGATCCATATGGCCGGCTTCTGGCAGGCGCGTGACGAGGGCGGCTGGGAACCCAACGTCAATGAAGTCTGGGAAGTGTTTGGCTTTGGTAACCGTATCGATGGCCTGACCACGGTGGGCGGCGGAGAGAACTCCGTGCTCAACGATTTCGATCTCTATCGGCCCGTTAACGATGATGAAGTCATGTCGCGCTATTGGGCATTGGCAGATGGCGTCGGGGAAGCCAAGATTACTCAGTTAGCGGCCTATCATGGCGATGGTGGTGCAACCCTGGGCATCCATAATCCAGGAAATAAAAACCAGGACATCATCTTCAGCAACCATGCGGGAGATAATAACCAGTCCCTTCTACCGGTAAAAAGCAATGGGCAGTTCGCTACCGCGAGCTTCTCGCTTGACGATATTCCCGGCAGTTGGACCGGCCAGGGCGTGTTTGGGATTGAGGTTGCCAATCTTTCCACCGACCCGTCGCTTAATCCCCAAGGTGGTGGTACGCCGCCAGCCGGTGCTGAAGGCATCGAGCGGGGCTACACCGTGCGTATGTTCCGGGCGCTGGATGCTAACGGCAACGTGATTCCCAATACCTATCTGGGCATCATGGATTACACCGGCATCAACTACGATTACAACGACAACATGTTCCTCATTGAGGGCGTGACGCCGGTGATCGGTGGTGAACTCACGGTGATTAATAACGACGGCGTGCCGTCCAATGACCGCCTGGTGATGTCACGCATCGAGAACCCGGCCAACGCGGCGCAAATGGTGCATGATGAAGTAACCATCACGCTCAGAAACGATGGTATTGAGAACCTTGATATCGAAAGCATCGAGGTCAGCGATACGACATTGTTCGAACTTACCCAGGCGTTCTCTGCGGTGACGCTGGAGCCTGGTGAGGCCATTGATGTGACGGTGCGCTTTATTGCCAATGACCCCAACGATGCAAGCCTCTATGAAGCGAGCCTGATCATCAATTCAAGCGATGCCGACGAGGGCGAAAAGGTTATCCAACTGGCGGGCCTGGCTCAAAACCAGTCTGAAAGCGGTCAAGAGCCCCTGGTCCAGGAAATCATCAACGCCTTTGGCTACACCACCAATGTGGCTGAAGGACAGATGAACAAGGGTGGTTTGGTGGAAGCCAATGGTGACGAAATTCTGGCGCCGTACTTCCAGCGTGCTGAGGGCAGCTCACCAATCAAGATCTCTCAGCTGGCGGCCTATCACACCCAAGGCGATGTGGCTCGGCTATTCATCCACGATGTGGATAGCCGCAACCGTGATGAAATTCTGGCCCACGACGAGGCGGATGGTCAGACGTTATTGCCGCGCACGCTTAACAACGGCAACCAGCTGACCATAACTACCCTGGATCGTGATGCGCCGTTTGGCTTCTTCGCTGAGATATCGGGCCGTCAGGGCTACATTTCCTGGTCGGATCCGGATGCTAACCTCTACGAGGACACTATTGATGCCATTGGTAACCCGGGCACCAATCTCAACTGGGACGCAAGCGACGGCCATCTGATCCGCGTGTATATCGCCAAGGACGCCGCGGGCAACGTCATTCCTGACACCTATATCGTGATCCAGGACTATGCCGGGGTGAACTACGACTACAACGACAATATCTTCCTGGTCGAAAACGTTACCCCCTACGACCCGACAGGAGCGGAGGATGCCGACGGCAACGGCCGGGTGGATCTGTACGACGACGATAACAACGACGGCGTGCCGAACTTCCTCGATAACCCTGAACCAACCGGCCAGACCGCCTTTAATGCTAGTGAGACCGCCTGGGTGGTGGGCAGTGAAGGATTAGCGCTGGAAGCGAAACTGTATGACAACGGCGGCCAGGGCGTGGCGTATAACGACACCACGCCAGGCCATCAGGGTGCTGCGTTCCGCTCCGACGAGGCGGTCGATATCTCAAACGGTACCGAGGCACTGGGTTACATCGCGGATGGTGAGTGGGTCGAGTACACCTTAAGCGTAGAAACAGCGGGCACCTATACGCTGAGCTTCTCAACCTCTGCGACGAGCGGTGGCAAGACCATTACCGCCGCGTTCGAGCAGGATGGCGAGTTCTACACCCCATCGCAGGTGCAGAGTCTTCCCAACACCGGTAGCTTCACCAGCTTCCAGACCGTGGGCCCGTTGACCTTCGATCTGGAGGAAGGGGAGCAGGTGCTGCGGCTGACCTTCAACGGTGGTCAGTTGGATCTGGCGTCGTTCAACCTCGACTTTGTAGCGCCTGTCGATGATGGCCAGAGTGCTTACAACGACACCCAAACCGCTTGGGAGGTAGGCGCTGATGGGCTGAGCCTGGAGGCACGTTTGTATGATAACGGCGGCCAGGGTGTGGCCTATAACGACTCGGATGCCGCCCACCAGGGTGGTTCCTTCCGCTCCGACGAGGCGGTGGATATCTCCACTCCATCGCAAGCGATTGGTTTCATAGAGAACGGCGAATGGGTCGAGTACACCATTAATGTGGCAGAAGATGGTGTTTATGATCTCGGCTTTTTGACCGCCATGGCCTCGACCAATTCGACCGCCCGCTCCATTACCGCGAGCTTTGCCAAGGGCGATACGCCTTACGTAACGGCTTCACCGGTAGGGGTGTTACCAACCGGCAGTTGGACGACGTTCACCCAGACCAGCACCACGCAGGTAGCGCTTGAAGCCGGCGAGCAGGTGTTACGGCTTACCTTTAACGGTGGGTCCATGGATCTGGCCTCGTTCAACCTGGCGCCCGTCGATCAGACCCCAGTCAATCAGGCGCCGGTGGTAGAGGAAGCCATCAACGATGTCACCCTGGTGGAGGGGGAAGCAATTAGCTTCAGCCTGCCTGAGGATGCGTTTGTCGACGCCGATGGCGATAGCTTGGCGTATACCGCCAGTGGCCTACCCAGCGGAATTTCTATGTCCTCGGACGGAGTTTTCTCCGGAACGGCTACCGCGGCGGGAAGCTTCGACATTATCGTTACGGCTTCTGACGGCCAGGCTAGCGTGCAAGCAGGCTTTACGCTAGCAGTAGAAGAAGCCCCCGTAGATGACGGTCAACAGGCCTTCACCGCCAATGGTGAGGCGTGGCTAGTGGGCGGTAACTTCAGCCTTAAGGCCGTAAACTATGATGAGGGAGGTCAGGGGGTTGCCTACAACGATGTCGATGACTTCCAGATCGGTACGGAAGTACGTCCCGGTGACGGTGTGGATATCGTGGGTAATGGCGATGCCATCGGCTGGGTGGATGAAGGCGAATGGGTGGAATACACGCTCAACATTCAGCAGGCCGGCGTTTATGACCTATCCTTCCTGTCAGCGCTTGGGGACGTTAACGGCTCTCAGCGCAGCATTACAGCCACCTTTACTCAAGGTGACGGTACGCCCTACTCATCGAGCGGCCCGGTGGTGGTATCGCCGACCGGCGGCTGGGGTAACTTCCAGCCCACCAATGCTTCTCAGGTAGCGCTTGAAGCTGGCGAGCAGGTATTGCGGCTCACCTTCAATGGTGGATCGATGGACTTGGCCTCGTTCACTCTGTCGCGCGATGGGCAGCAGGCGTTCAACGCTGAAGGAACGCCATGGCTAGTGGATGCCAATGATGGCTTGACGCTCGATGCGGTGAACTACGATGAGGGTGGTCAAGGCGTTGCCTACAACGATGCGGATGCCTTCCAGATCGGCACAGTAGTGCGCCCTGGCGACGGTGTGGATATCGTCGGGGAAGGGGAGGCTGTCGGCTGGGTGGATGAGGGCGAGTGGTTGGAGTACACCATTAACGTTGAGCAGGCGGGAAATCATACCCTGTCGTTCGTTACCTCAAGCCCCAATGACGGGCGCACGATCACCGCAGCGGTGGAGCAAAATGGCGGTTTCTATGAGCAGGCCAGCGGTTCGGTACCCAACTCCGGCGACTGGGGTGTGTATGTCGATGGGCCCTCGCTGACGCTGGATTTAGAGGAAGGCGTTCAGGTTCTGCGCATTACCTTCAACGGCGGCTCCATGGATCTGGCGTCTTTCCAGATCACTCGAGATGCGGGCGCGGAAGCAGCCAGCGCTTCGAACATGGGTATGATGATGGCCATGGCCTCTGAAGCGAATGATGCTGCTTATCTAGATGAGGAGGTAGCTGCTCTTAGCGACGATGTCAGCATTAGCGGAGTACAGGACGATGCGCAGAGCGCATTGATGTAACGTGCATAAGTAGGGCTTCTTTGGCACTCACAGTGGTGCTAATGAAATAGAAGGTGTTAATAAAGCCTGCGAGGCCGTTCATTTGGCATCGCAGGCTTTTTTGATTGTAGTTTGACGGTTAACCGCGGATGCTTGCCGAGTTGCGCTGCAGTGGGGTTGCCTCTGGCGGGGTAAGTGCCACACTTAATCGGTAAAACGTTACCTAGAGCTGACTATGCCTAATCACGATGTCATCAATGTCTATTACGATGCGGTTTGCCCCAGCTGCCGCAAAGACAGACAGCGCTATGAGCGTTGGGCGGGCGAAGGGGCAAGCGATATTCGCTGGTGCGATGTGAGCGAATATCAGCAGGCGTTGCAAAATAAAGGGATAGCGCTGGAGGCGGCCTTAAGGTCGCTGCATATTGAGCAAACCGACGGGCGCATCGTTGAGGGGATTGATGCCTATCGGCTATTAATGGCGCGCGTTGCATTGTTGCGTCCAGTGGCCTGGGTTATTGGCTTGCCGCTTATTAAACCCGGGTTACGCAAGCTGTATGATGGCTGGGTAAAAAGACGTTTAAAACGCCAGGGCCGTTGGTCATGATGTTGGTCATGGATATGGCAGGTCTATTGTGAGGGAGTGCACAGGGAGCATGAAAATGCAGCAAAAAGTGTTGTATGTCTTACTGCTGGGAAGCGTATTGTTAGCCGGATGTGCGGGCAGCCAGCGTACATCCGCGCCCGAAAATCCGCGCACGGTTGACGTGCCGGTTTCCCAAACGCTGCCCCCGGCAGCGCCGACTACTTACGCCAATACGGCTTCGGCGACCGACTGGGTGCCGCCGCTCTTTGTAAGCCCTGAAGAAGAGGCGTCTTACTATGTAAGCCGGCTTTCCGACCGGCGGTTTGTTTCCACCTACGGTGATCGTGACAATCCACGGGTGTGGTATATCGCGGCAGAACGATTAGGCGAAATTGGCTTGCCCGCCGTGCCTCTGCTGTTTTCACGTTTGGATACACACGATGAGTATGAGCAAATGCTGGTGCTGTATGCGCTACAGCTGGCAACGCAAGATCCGCTCTTGATGGTGAACACAGGTGGAAGCTACGTTCAGCTGCCCACCGTGCTGAATCCTGCCGGTAACGCAGAAAATGTCGAGATAGCTCGGCAGTGGTGGCAACAAAACTCAGGTTTTCTGAACCGGCCTTGATAGCGGCACTCTTTCCAGCCACCCTGTACTAAGCGTCATTGGCTAACCCAAGGAGAGACAAATGGCATTTGCACGATCATCCATGCAAGTTACCAGTACGGCTTTTGAGCAGCATCAGGCGATTCCTGCACGTTATACCGGCGAAGGTGAGGACGTATCTCCACCGCTTGCCTGGCATAACGCTCCTGAAGGTACCAAAGGGTTTGCGGTGATCTGCCATGACCCCGATGCGCCGCTTGTTAAAGACGGCAGCTACGGGTTTATTCACTGGACTCTTTATAATCTGCCGGGCGATATTACGGGCCTTGAGGAAAATACCCCGATCGGTACGCCAGGCAGCAACGACTTCGACAAGCGCGGCTATGGCGGCCCGATGCCACCTGAAGGGCATGGCAAGCACCTTTACTATTTCTTGGTGCTGGCGCTGGATCATCAAACGGCGCT
Source organism: Halomonas colorata (assembly GCF_014897985.1). GTDB lineage: Bacteria > Pseudomonadota > Gammaproteobacteria > Pseudomonadales > Halomonadaceae > Vreelandella > Vreelandella colorata. The sequence goes on along the minus strand of NZ_JABUZA010000014.1, from coordinate 39,781 downwards.
GCCGGAAGGGCTCAGCATGGCTGAGCTTTTAAAAGAAGTTGAGCCGCATCTATTAGGCATTGACCGCCTGGTGGGCACTTACCAGCGGGGCTGATAGCCTCTCAGACTGGAGCATTTTGTCCATTCGGTGTAGGCTCCATCGCTTTCTTATTGCCCGCGATGGAGCCGTCCATGAACGAACTGCCTAACTGTCCCTCCTGCGCCTCAACGTTTACATACGATGACGGCTTGCAGTACGTGTGCCCGGAATGTGGCCATGAATGGTCAAAAACGGCAAATACCGACGCGGCGGATGACGCTCCAAGCGTGCGTGATGCTAACGGTAACCTGCTTTTTGACGGTGACAGCGTAACGGTTATCAAGGATCTGAAGGTCAAGGGTAGCTCGTTGGTGGTTAAGGTAGGCACGAAGGTCAAGAGTATTCGTATCGTCGAGGGCGACCACGATATTGACTGTAAAGTTGATGGTATTGGTCCTATGAAGCTCAAATCGGAGTTTGTTAAAAAGGCCTGATTGCTTAATGCACTATAAAACCTACCCCTTTACGCGGTAGGTTTTTTTATATCGAGTAGCAAATAGAATTCTTAAATGATAATGATTGGCGTTTTTGATGGCATTTGCATCGAACGTGCCAAGAATAAGGCTAATTTGCCAATGATTGTGCGTTAGGGCTTCACATCAATTTTATACAGGACTAAAATGGTACCCAATTAATACGTACGCCAGCTTGATGACTGACTAATTAATAGGAGTCGACATGCTAAAGCTTTCTCGGCTGACTGATTACGCCGCTGTGGTTATGGCGCAGATTGCGCGTCACCCTCACGCATCGCATGCGGCAGCTGATCTCGCCGAAGCCGTTCAGCTACCGCATCCAACGGTTAGTAAAACGCTTAAAATGTTGGTTCGGGCAGGGCTCTTAGCATCGCAGCGCGGCGCTCAGGGGGGCTATCGGCTCGCTAGGCCCGCGTCGCAGATTACCGCAGCCGACATTATTTCGGCCATTGAAGGGCCCGTAGCGATGACGGAGTGTAGCCAAGCCCAAGGCGAGTGTGACTTGGTTGCAACATGCGGTGTGGCCGATAACTGGCAGCGCGTGTCGCTAGCGATTCGTACCCTGCTTGAAAGCGTGACATTGGCCCATTTAGCGGCGTCCACGCCCCTTAAGCTGCCCGTGCAATTACCGATTCAAAGTATCAGCCTATCGGCGGTTTCTGCGTAACGACTAGGCAATTTATCCTTATTGACGGCGAGGAGACCTCGCCACCAACTGCCCGGAGGGTAACACCATGGCAACCGAAGAAATGGAACAGTTGGTTCGTCGCGAATACAAAGATGGCTTTGTAACCGATATCGAAAGCGACACTCTTCCTCCTGGCCTGGATGAAGGCACGATTGCTTTTATCTCCAAGAAAAAGGGCGAGCCAGAGTGGATGCTTGAGTGGCGTCTTGACGCTTATCGGCAGTGGCTGAACATGAAGGAACCCTCCTGGGCGCATCTGGATTACCCGCCGATCGATTATCAGGCTATTTCCTATTTCAGTGCTCCCAAGCGCCCGGAAGATGGCCCACAAAGCCTGGATGAGGTCGATCCCAAGCTGCTGGAAACTTACGAGAAACTGGGTATTCCGCTGCATGAGCGTGCAGCGCTTGCCGGTGTGGCCGTCGATGCCGTGTTTGACTCGGTATCGGTTACCACTACGTTCAAAAAAGAGCTGTCTGAAGCCGGCGTTATCTTCTGCTCCATTTCTGAGGCGATTCGCGACTACCCCGAGCTGATCAAGCAGTATCTGGGCACCGTGGTGCCGGTAGCGGATAACTACTTTGCCGCGCTTAATTCGGCGGTATTTACCGACGGCTCGTTCGTGTTTGTACCAGAAGGCGTTACCTGCCCGATGGAGCTATCCACTTACTTCCGTATCAACGCCGCCAATACTGGGCAGTTCGAGCGCACGCTGATTATCTGTGAAAACCGTGCTCAGGTGTCTTACCTGGAAGGCTGTACCGCGCCGATGCGCGATGAGAACCAGCTGCATGCGGCGGTTGTTGAGCTTGTTGCGTTAGATGATGCGTACATCAAGTACTCCACCGTACAGAACTGGTACCCCGGTGATGAGAACGGCAAGGGCGGTATCTATAACTTTGTGACCAAGCGTGGCGATTGCCGCGGTGCGCGTTCGCGCATTAGCTGGACGCAGGTTGAAACCGGCTCGGCCATTACCTGGAAATATCCTTCTTGCGTGCTGCGCGGTAAAGACAGCATCGGTGAATTCTACTCTGTCGCCGTCACCAACGGCCGCCAGCAGGCAGATACCGGCACCAAGATGATTCACATCGGTGAAGGCACGTGCTCTTATATCGTGGCCAAAGGTATCTCGGCAGGTAAAAGTGACCAATCCTACCGCGGGCTGGTGAAAATTGGCCCACGTGCCAAAGGCGCACGTAACTTCACCCAGTGCGATTCGCTACTGATTGGTGACAAGTGTGGCGCACATACTTTCCCTTATCAGGAAATTGGCAACAGCACGGCCACTATTGAACACGAGGCTACCACCTCCAAGATTGGTGAAGACCAGCTGTTCTACTGCCGTAGCCGGGGCATTTCCGAAGAAGATGCGGTCAGTATGATCGTGAATGGTTTTTGTAAGGATGTATTCCAGGAGCTGCCGATGGAGTTTGCGGTAGAAGCGGAAGCGCTCTTGAACGTGACGTTGGAAGGCGCGGTAGGCTAATCGTTTAGCCGGTTTGCCGTACAAATTACTTTGATACGCGTCGCGCCAGCGACTCGCCAGAATTAGAAGGTTTAAGATTATGCTGCAAGTTACTGACTTACACGTCACCGTTGAAGATAAAGAAATTCTCAAGGGCCTGACCCTGACCATCAACGCAGGCGAAGTGCACGCCATTATGGGTCCTAACGGCGCGGGTAAATCAACCCTGTCAGCGGTGATTGCCGGTAAAGATGGCTATGAAGTCACCCAGGGTAGCATCACCTTTGAAGGTAAAGACGTACTTGAAATGGAAATCGAAGAGCGCGCCCAGGCGGGCCTGCTGTTAGGTTTCCAGTACCCGGTCGAGATTCCGGGGGTTAAAAATATTTACCTGCTGAAATCTGCGCTTAACGCTCAGCGTAAAGCCCGCGGTCTTGAGGACATGCCAGCACCTGAGTTTATGAAGCTTGTTAAAGAAAAACTCGGCTTTATGAAGATGGATGCCAGCTTCCTGCAGCGCGCGGTTAACGAAGGCTTCTCCGGCGGCGAGAAAAAGCGCAACGAAATTCTCCAGATGCTGGTGCTTCAGCCCAAGCTTGCCATGCTTGATGAAATCGACTCGGGCCTCGATATCGATGCCATGAAAGTCGTGGCGGATGGTGTTAACAGCCTGCGCGCCGAAGAGCGGGCGATTCTGCTGGTAACTCACTATCAGCGTCTGCTTGACTACATCGTTCCCGATAAAGTCCACGTCCTGGTGGATGGTCGAATCGTCAAAACCGGCGATGCCGAGCTTGCCAAGCAGCTTGAGGCCAATGGTTACGAAGGTATTGAGGAGTCCGCGGCATGAGCGATACGCAAACTTTTCTGGACACGCTGAAATCGCGTAGCCAGCAACGCGAGGCGGAGCCGACGTGGATTGCCGCGCGCCGTCAGGCGGGCGCTGCACGCTTTGAAGCGCTGGGCTTCCCCACGCGTCGTGATGAAGAGTGGAAATATACCGACGTTCGCGCTATTGCCCAAGGCAACTTTGCGCTAGCCGATAACGCTGATTTCTCACCAGCGCAGGCGGCGGCCGTCACATTGCCTATCTCGGCTTATCGCCTCACGTTTGTCGATGGTGTGTTTGCTCCGGCGCTTTCAGACCTTGATGCGCTGCCCCAAAGCGTTCACGTGTTGCCGCTTTCCAAGGCGCTGACTGAAAACCATGAAGCAGTGGGTGGGCCGCTTGGCCGTCTGACCGGCGTGGATTTCTCCTCGTTTGCCGCGCTGAATACCGCGTTTATGGAAGAGGGCGCTGTGGTACGTATCGCGCCCGGTACGGTGGTTGATAAACCCATCGTGCTGCAGTTTCTCTCCCGGGCTAACAGTGCGCCGGTGATGAGCCATCCGCGTATTCTGGTAGAGGCCGGTGGGCGCAGTGAAGCCACGTTGATTGAGCACTATTGTGGTGATCAGGAAGCCGCTAACTTCACCAACGTGGTAGGCGAGTTCATGCTTGATCGCGGTGCCATCCTGAACCACTACAAGTTGCAGGAAGCGCCGCTTAACGACCTGCACATTGCCAGCATGCACGTCGAGCAGGACCGCGACACTCGCTATACCTCGTACAACCTGAACCTGGGCGGGGCGCTGGTACGTAACGACCTGATCAGTGACTTGAACGGCCAGGGTGCTGAAACCAATTTCTACGGACTGTTCTTTGGCCAAGGCCGCCAGCATGTGGATAACCATACCAAGGTCAATCACAACGCGCCCTTAACGTTCTCCAACGAGAACTACAAAGGCATTTTGGATGACCGCGCTCACGGTGTGTTTAACGGTAAGGTCTACGTCAAGCGTGACAGCCAGAAGATCGAAGGTTTCCAGAGCAACCAGAACCTGCTGCTGTCTGACCGCGCCCAGATTGATGCCAAGCCTGAGCTTGAGATCTACGCCGATGATGTGAAGTGCTCTCACGGCACCACGACCGGTCAGTTGGATGAAGAGGCGATTTATGCCCTGCGTACTCGCGGTATTGATGAAGCCACGGCACGTGGTCTTCTGACCCTGGCGTTTGCAGGCGAAGTGCTGGATAAAGTCGCGCTGGATGAAATTGCCGAGCGCGTCGAGCTGGCCGTTGCCGGTAAGCTGCCTGAGCGCTTCAACCTGGCAGGCCTGGTGGAAACCGCCGTCGCGCTTAACGACTAGTCTTAACAACTGGTCTTAACGGCTATCTTAACGACTAAGCTCAACGCTTACATGAGGAGTGATGAATGTCGTCAACGGTTCTTGAGAAAGCGACAGCGAGTGGCCAGGCGCCCTATGATGTGCTGGCGGTTCGTGAAGACTTCCCGATTCTTGGTCGGGAAGTCCATGGCAAGCCGCTCGTCTATCTGGATAACGCCGCGACCAGCCAAACGCCGCAACAGGTCATTGACGTGTTTAGCGATTACTACTCGCGCTATAACGCCAATATCCATCGTGGGCTGCACACGCTGGCCGATGAAGCGACGGCGGCGTTTGAAGGCACGCGTGAGCGTGTAAAAGCGTTTCTCAATGCCGAAGATACTCGTCAGATTATCTTTACTCGTGGAACGACGGAAGCAATTAACCTGGTGGCTCAAACCTGGGGGCGCGTTAACCTCACCGCGGGTGATGAAGTGCTGGTCTCGTTGCTTGAGCATCACTCCAATATTGTGCCCTGGCAGCTGCTGGCCGCTGAGCGCGGTTTTACCATCAAGGTCATTCCGGTCGATGACACGGGTGCGCTGGATATGGCCGCTTATCGTGAGCTTTTAAGCGAGCGCACCAAGCTAGTCGCCGTTAACCATGTCTCTAATGCGCTGGGCACGATTAACCCGGTAAAAGAGATGGCGGCGCTTGCTCACCAGCACGGTGCGCTGATTTTCATCGATGGAGCGCAGGCTGCACCGCATCAAACAGTTGACGTGCAGGCGATTGATGCTGACTTTTACGCCTTTTCCGGCCATAAGGTTTATGGCCCCACCGGTATTGGCGTGCTGTATGGTAAAAAAACGCTGCTGGAGGCCATGCCGCCATGGCAGGGCGGTGGTGAGATGATTAAAACCGTCTCTTTCGACGCAGGCACCACCTTTGCAAGTATTCCGCATAAATTTGAGGCGGGTACGCCCGCCATTGCGGAAACTATCGCACTGGGCCGAGCGCTTGAGTGGGTTGAGAGCGTGGGTATCACCGCCATTGGGCAGTGGGAGAGCGTGCTGCTTGAGCATGCTACTCAGGCAGTGCCGCGTATTGATGGGCTGCGTATTTTAGGAACCGCGCCGAATAAGGCGGGCGTGCTGTCGTTTGTGGTTGACGGCGCACACTCCCAAGATATCGGCCTATTAATTGATCAATTAGGCGTGGCCATTCGTACCGGGCACCATTGTGCACAGCCGCTGCTGCATCATTTTGGCGTGGATGCTACGTGCCGTGCCTCGTTTGCTGCGTATAATACCCTCGACGAAGTGGATGCATTTGTTGCAGCGCTTAATCGTGTTATTGGTATGGTGCGCTAAGGAATCCTATGGATATCGAGCAAATCGCTAGCCTTGATCGAGGCCAGAAACTGCCGCTCCAGCGTGACGTGGAGGCTATTGCGATTCCGTTTGGCAAAACGGAAACCTTGGCGGAAGACAGCATCGTCAGCGTCATGCAGGCGAAAGGTAGCTCGGTCAGCGTTGGTTTTGAAGGGCGCCTTTATCTTATTGAAGGACGCAACCTGGACGCCTTGGGGCTTGAGGCGCTGCCGCGCCCAACCCTGGCTGAAAGTGCTAGTGAAGATGAGATCGAGCAGTTTGTATGGGAACAGCTGCGCACCTGTTTTGATCCGGAAATCCCCGTCAATATCGTGGATCTGGGGCTGGTATATGGCTGTCGTATTGAGCGCCTGATTGCCGGCGAGCGGTTAGTAACCATTCGCATGACGCTAACGGCCCCCGGCTGTGGTATGGGGGACGTCATCGCGGCAGATGCACGTAATAAAATTTTAGGGGCGCCGCAAATAAATAAAGTGCACACTGAGATTGTTTTCAGCCCTCCCTGGAGCCGTGACATGATGAGCGACGAGGCTAAGCTTGAGCTCGGCATGTTTTAAACGCCTCTGGGTCGCTAGATGTACAGCATGTTGTTGAGGTGGGCAAAGCGTCTGCTGATGTCGCTAGGAGCATTGTTGCTGCTGGCGGCATTGTTGTTTGTGCTCGGTAATTTATATGTGCTCGGCACTACGGCACGCTATATCGATCGACAGATACCTGAGTGCCGTCCAGCGGATGTAGGCATCGTTTTTGGCACGTCTCACTGGACGCGTAGCGGGTTACGCAACCCTCACTTTCACGCGCGTATGCGCACCTCCGCCACGTTGATTGCCGAGCAGCGTGTATCGCATCTACTGCTATCCGGCGATAATCGTACCCAGGCCTATAACGAGCCGCGTGCCATGTGGCGTGATCTGCATCGGCGGGGGGTGCCTGCTGACCAGCTCACCATGGATTTTGCTGGCTTTAGCACCTATGACACGCTGGCGAGGGCCCGAGATGTTTTTCAGCTTGAGCATGCGCTTTTGGTAACTCAAAGCTGGCATTTGCCGAGGGCAATATTTATTGGTCGGGCGTTGGGTATGGATGTAACCGGATGTGTGGCCGAAGAAAGGCCCACCGCGGACGAGTGGCGCTTAAGAGTGCGCGAGTGGGCGGCACGTGTAGCCACGCTTGGAGATATTTACGTGTGGGACAGGCAGCCCTACTTTTTAGGACCCGCCGAGCCCATCGAGCTGCGAAGCGTCGAGCCAGTCATTACGCCGACGCTTTATATATTTGAACCGGAATCAAGCGAATAGATGCTAGCTAGCGATGCGCTTTACGTTTTTGCAGCCCGTAAAGCTCACGAATCAGCTTCCGACACCCCTGCATGCACTCATCGACGACTGGCTCGATCGGGTCGGGTAGGGGGTGAGTAAAGAGTGTGGATAACGCCTGCATCAGCACACGCTCTTGCTCTAACAGTTCATTGATTAATACTTGGCTATCGTTGCCAACGAAGCTTTTAAGACGGCTCCAGAGCCATAAAAAATCATCGCGTTCAACATCAGCATCGCGCGGCAGCATTTTTAAATGCGCACGTGCCAATTCCTGCAGTTTACGCATCTGCTTTAACCGCGCAGTATAGTGCGGTTTCAGTGCATCACGCAGCGAGGGACGCAAGCGTTCGATATTATCCTGGAAATAATCAATGCTATCGGCCAGCGCTTCCAGCACGCTGTCCATCGCCACTTGGCGATTGTCGAGAAACATGAGCGTCTACCTCCTTCGGTGACGCAGATTGTGGGGGTGGCAGCGTCTATTTGCCACCCCTAATGCGGATTATTTTTGGTTTTTCCTCTTAGCCTTTAGGCTTGGGGGGCGCTTTACGAACCGGAGAGGCATTTTTTTCGATATGTTCGATAATCATGCCCGCAATATCTTTGCCGGTGGCGTTTTCAATGCCCTGCAAACCGGGGGAGGAGTTTACCTCCATGATGACCGGCCCGTGGTTAGAGCGTAAAAGATCCACACCTGCCACACTTAGCCCCATGGCTTTCGCTGCGCGAATCGCAGTAGAGCGCTCTTCAGGCGTAATGCGGATAACGCTTGCGGTACCGCCACGGTGGAGGTTAGAGCGAAACTCACCCTCTGCCGCCTGGCGCTTCATTGAGGCAACCACTTTATCGCCAATCACGAAGCAGCGAATATCCGCACCGCGCGCTTCTTTAATGTATTCCTGCACCATGATATTGGTCTTCATCCCCATAAAGGCCTGAATAACCGACTCGGCCGCCTGATTGGTTTCAGCGAGTACTACGCCGATCCCCTGGGTGCCTTCCAGCAGCTTAATGACCAGCGGCGCGCCTTTGACCATGGTAATCAGGTCGGGAATATCATCTGGTGAATGAGCAAAACCAGTGATCGGCAATCCTAGCCCTTTACGTGATAAAAGTTGCAGTGAGCGTAGTTTATCCCGCGAGCGAGTAATCGCTACCGAATCATTGATGACGTAGGTACCCATCATTTCAAATTGACGCAGTACCGCACAGCCGTAAAACGTAACTGACGCGCCAATCCGCGGAATGACTGCATCGAACGGCTCTATTTCCTGGCCTTTATAATGAATCGAAGGGTGATGCGAGGCGATGCTCATATAGCAGCGCAGTGTATCTACTACGCGCGCTGTATGGCCCCGAACTTCCGCGGCCTCAATAAGGCGGCGAGTAGAGTACAAGTTGCGATTACGTGATAGTAGAGCGATGTGCATTCAGGACTCCGGGCCAAATAAAAGACTAATCATTGTTAGGTTAGGGTTCGCCATGTAAAAATGCAGCGCCGGGGGCAACCAGCAGGCGACGCATGGCGCGGCGTCCAAGCAGCATAGGGTGACGCATATTGCTGCGATCTGTCAGAGTGAGCTCAACGAAAAAGTTCAGCTGGCCCATCTGCATTGGCGTGCGTATCACGTAGCGCCATTCGCTATGTCCGTTTGAGCTGGTAATCCGGCGCCGATCATGAAGATGCAGCTTGATACGGTGTTCAGGCGTTGTCGGCCCGCCACTATGGGTAATGAAGCTTACCCATAACTGGCCGTGCTCATCTTCATGGGTCTGAATATCTTCGGCGTGCAGTGCTGAAGTCCGGGCGCCCGTATCTGCTTTACAGCATAGATGAAGGCCCAGTTCAGGCAACGTTACCATCTCGCGGCGGCCAATGACCGCTTTAGCCTGATAGGGTAATTCCTTCACGGCTTACTCCTTGCAATGCATAGATAGTGCTATCCGTCTAACGGCTAGCTGCCTGTGTCATGGCTGCTAAACGACGCTGTATCGCTGAGCCTGCCGGAGCGTCTCGCAGTGCCATCATGACGGGCAGCCGCAAGCGCGGGATAAGCGCAATATCACGAACAACAGCGGCAAAGCTAGTCCGCTCATCTTCAGCCAAAAGGTTGAGGAAAAGTGGTAAACGATATGCGTCTTCCAATAAAAGCCAGCCTCGCCCGGCAATAGCTGCGAGTACATCCGGCCCGCAGGCGTGTTTATCATCTAACAGGCTTGAGTACCAGTCGCCAACCGCCGGATGAGAGGTACTGCCTACCGCACGAATGCAGCTACATAAGGTTTCCATGTCGCCATTGTTCGCTGCCTGCTCACCTATCTCGCGCAGCGCCAGTATCATGGATACTGGCAGTGGCTGGTGTTCTAAACAGTAGCAGAGTGAGTGCACAACGCTAGTTGGCAGCGTCGCTAGACGAGAAGCAAGCGCCTCTGCCTGGGTGTCGTCCAGCCTGACCGTATAGTCGGCAATACCTTGAAGCCCTAATGCTTGCCAGTCGATATCCATTTGACCGCTCAAATAGGCGTCAACCGGCTCAAAATGCTGGCTGGCGGGCAATCCTCGCTCAAGGGTGGCGTAGGCATTAAGCATTGCCTGAAAAGTCACATTTGGCGTGAAAGCGAGCGGATTATCCTTCATTAGATGATCTGCGTCTTTAACGTTTTGCCCCGCTTGAGCAACATTTTTTCCCAGCGTCTCGATCAGCCGGTTTAAAAAACCGTCGCGCTGGGCGGGGGAGAGTAATCCTTGCTCGTCTAGAGGCAATGCTAAAAACCAAATCGCAGGTTCTGGCATATCCCCAAGGCGAAAAACGGCCGCTATTCGCGCCTGGCCTTGCCATGGCTCGGGCCAAGCGGTATGACCCAGCTCAAAGCTTGCCAGCGTATCGCGCGTACAGGCGGAGACACGCCGGCCCATATGATAGAGCGAAACCTCGGCACCGCTGCGTGTAAAAAACTCATCAATGGTCTGAATTGGTTGCATGATGTCCTTCCGCATTTCAAGCTTGCACTCTACCTTGCCCACCGCACAGTGTCAGCCGAAACGGCGGTTAAATCGGTGCTTTCTTTTGGTTAGTGATCAAAAAACAAACAATTTCCTGTAAGCCTTCTGAGAGTAGCGGTTCCGGCACCTTTCCATAGTTTATCCACAGGCTCTTGCAGGTTTTCTGTGAATCGGTGGGTAACTGTTAATTACTGGGTATAAGTAGCAACTCACGTATAGAGTTGGGATAATAAAGGTGAACCGTTACTGATTAATTAAGGTGCTTATGAGCGTCCATCAACAGCTTCAAACCGCGCTTCTCGAGCTTGAAGCCGCCATGAAGGCCGCCAACTTATGGCGTGTCGAAACTCCCCAGGCAAGCGCTTTTGCAAGTCAGGAGCCCTTTTGTATCGATACCATGTCGCTACCCCAGTGGGTGCGCTTTGTGTTTGTCGCCCGGCTTAATGCGCTTATTGATGCCAATGCGCCGTTACCCGCCAAATGCGAAGTGGCCCCTGCGATTGCCGCCTATCTGATCCAGGAAAAAGTGCGCTCCAGTGACCAATTTCTGGTGGTGCGGGCATTTGAGAAGGTCGATCAGCTAGTCACAGACAACTAGCGGTTAACCCATCGGGCCTGCGCACTGGCTGGCCCGGTAGGAAAAATTCATCCCTGTGTTGGTTCGCCAAGCACTTTTCCTAGTGCTATCCGTTAAAAGCGATAGCTTAGCCCGCCCATCACGACAACCGGATCAATGTCCACAGAGCCCGCAGCCGTACCGTTAATAGTGGCATCAGTATTGATATCCAGATACCAGGCGGCCGCGTTAAGCGCCCAGTGGTCGTCGATCAGTAGGTCGACACCTACTTGGCCTGCTGCCCCCCAGGAGTTTTCCAAATTAAGTTCACCAATCGCCACGTACTCATCTGAAAAACGCGTGTAATTGATGCCTGCGCCAATATAGGGCTGCACTCGGGATTGCGTACCGCCGAGCGGGTAATACTGCAGTGTCAGGGTCGGGGGAAGATGCTTGGTTGATGCCAGATTATCCCCATTGAGAGCAATATCATGCTCAAACGGGAGGGCGGCGAGAAGCTCAACCCCTAGCTTGTCGTGGAAACGGTAACCAAGGGTAAAAGCGAAATCCGTTTTATCCTGTACATTGACCGCAAAGGCGCCATCGGCAAGTTCTCCGTTGTGGCTTTTGGGGGCCACTTTGGCGACCCCTGCACGGGTAAAAAAGTCGCCTGCACCGTAGGCAAATACTTGGCTGCTGGCGGCCAGGGTGGCCGTGGCCAGCCCCATGGTTAACAGTGCGGGGAAAGATAGATGGCGCATGACGTTGCTCCTTGCTGTTGACGTTACTCGATAAGTGTCTGTCACTTATGAATAAAGGATATCGTCATGGTGCGGCGGCATTATTGACCCAGGGCAATGAGCGCATGAAAAAGGCCACCCGGGGGTGGCCTTCAAAGATCATTTCAGACTCTTTCTATCGTTCGATATGCTGATATTCACCGGCATCGGCAGTCGCGCTGCTCACCACCAGAATGGCAATGAAGGAAGCAATGAAGCCAGGAATGATTTCGTAGATGCCAGGGCCACCCATGAATTCGCCATTCCAGCCCAGCGCGATCCAGACCATCACGGTGACAGCACCGACGATCATGCCTGCGATGGCGCCAGCGCCGTTAGTGCGTGACCACATCAGCGATAAGATAATCAGGGGGCCGAACGCTGCACCAAAGCCTGCCCAGGCGTTACTGACTAAGCCTAACACCTGAGAGTCGGGGTCGGAGGCAATAAAGGCTGCCACCAAACCTACCAGTACCACACTAATCCGGCCCACGGTAACGGTCTGCTTTTCTGATGCCTGCTTGTTCAGGAAGAGACGGTAGAAGTCTTCGGTTAGCGATGACGACGCCACCAGCAGCTGGCTGGAAATGGTACTCATGACTGCCGCAAGCAAGGCCGCATACAGGAAGCCGGTAATCAGCGGATGGAACAGCAGCTCTGCCAGGATAATAAAGATCGTTTCCGGATCCTGAATATCCATACCGTTGCGGATAGCGTAAGCCCGACCAAAGATGCCGAGCGAAACCGCACCAATCAGAGAAATCGCCATCCAGCCCATACCAATATTACGTGCAGTAGGCACATCTTTCAGGTGGCGAATGGCCATGAAACGCACGATGATATGCGGCTGGCCAAAATAACCTAAGCCCCAGGTAACGGCAGAAAGCCAGCCGATGAAGGTCAGGCCCTCTGTCCACGACAGCAGCGTGGGATCGACGTCGTTAAGCGTCTGCGATGCTTGAGTGAAACCACCGCCGCCTTCACCAAAGAGCACAACTGCCGGCATGATGATCAGTGCCAGCATCATGATGCAGCCTTGCACAAAGTCCGTCATGCTCACGGCCAAGAAACCGCCCACTACCGTATAAATAAGCACCACGCCGAGAGTGATGATAATGCCCAGAGCGTAGTCGCTCATGTCGCCAATGTTGATAATCCCCGCAAAGGCGCTTTCGAACAGCTTCCCGCCTGCCACTAGGCCAGACGCTGTGTAAACTGCGAAGAAAATAACGATAACGATGGCCGATACCGTTCTTAGCGACATTGCCCGGGTAGGAAACCGATTGGCCAGAAAGGCTGGAATAGTGATCGCATTACCATAGTGAACGGTTTGCTCACGCAGGCGTGGTGCGACCAATAACCAGTTGAAGAAGGCGCCCACGAATAGGCCAATACCGATCCAGGCCGAGCCCAAACCAGACACGAACATCGCACCGGGCAACCCCAGCAGCAGCCAGCCGCTCATGTCTGATGCACCCGCTGACAGGGCCGCTACTTTGGGGCTCAAGGTTCGACCGCCCAGCACGTAGTCTTCAGAGGTCGAAGTGGATGTGCGCATGGCATAAAGGCCAATGCCGATCATAAGCGCAAAATAAGCAAAAAGGCTGATCCAAACGCCAATAGCCATGAAATTCTCCCGTTTATCAAGTCGGATAGCACCGACTGGTGAGTGCGCTTACCGAGCAATGCTTGGTAATCGCACGGACTTATTGTTGTTAACCCTGTCTCTTATTCACGTTACGACCTTCGAGCGTTCCTCGAAGGAGTCGTCAAAAAGAGGTTTCGAGCGTTTATGTGTAACGTTCCCTATGCCTAATGTCCCCCTCCTCAAGAGGGGGGACGTAAAGGCCGTTGCGCTATTATTTTCAACCATGAGAGATCCTTTTTGAGGAGTTCAGGTTCGTTATTATGATGAGCTATTTACTCATCGCCTAGCGCCAGTAAAGACGCGTTACCACCTAAAGCGGCGGTGTTATTGGTAACCGTTTTTTCAGTGATAAAGCGCTGCAGGTAATTCGGCCCGCCCGCTTTAGGGCCTGTGCCTGAAAGTCCTTGACCACCAAAGGGTTGGACGCCCACCACGGCCCCAATGATATTACGATTAATGTATACATTGCCCGCACGAATTTTCTGCGCAATTTCAGCGGCAAAGGACTCATTGCGGCTATGCACCCCAAAAGTCAGGCCGTAGCCACGGCCATTGATATCATTGATTGCCCGGTCAAGCTCGCTGGCCTTGTAGCGCACAATGTGCAGCACAGGACCAAACTGCTCTCGGGTCAACGAATTGATACTGTCGATGGTAAAGGCTACGGGCGCCACGAATGTACCGTTCTGAGTATGCTCGGCAGCCATCGGTGTTTCAGCGACTAAGCGGTTTTCGCCTTTAAGCTTTTCGATATGCTCAAGCAGGCCTTTGCGGGCTTCTTCGTCAATCACTGGGCCAACGTCGGTACCCAAATCGCGCGGATCACCGATGCGCAGCTCGTTCATAGCGCCTTTAAGAATTGTGATGACGCGGTCGGCAACATCGTCTTGCAGGTAAAGAACTCGCAACGCCGAGCAGCGCTGGCCAGCGCTTTGGAACGCAGACTGAATAACATCGACCACGACCTGTTCGGGCAGGGCGGTAGAGTCGACGATCATGGCGTTCATGCCGCCGGTTTCAGCGATCAGCGTGGGCAGCGGTGCGTTTTCACGCGCAGCCAAGGCGCGGTTGATGATCTGCGCCGTGTCGGTGCCGCCGGTAAAAACTACGCCGGTGATTCGCGGGTCGGAGGTCAGCACGCTGCCCACGGTCGGGCCATCGCCCGGCAGTAGCTGAACCACATCGCGCGGCAGGCCTGCTTCGTAAAGCAGCTTAATCACACGGTGAGCGACAATCGATGTTTGCTCGGCAGGCTTGGCCAGTACGGTATTGCCCGCAACGGCAGCGGCAACAATCTGACCGCAGAAGATAGCCACCGGGAAATTCCAGGGGCTTATCGCAGCAAACACACCTTTACCGCCCATGATCAGCCGGTTGGATTCGCCGGTTGGTCCCGGCAGTTCAATGGGCTCGCCGAAAGACTCTTCTGCGCGCATGGCGTAGTAGCGGCAGAAATCAACGGCTTCTTTGATTTCGTCCACACCATCCGTTAAGAGCTTGCCGCCTTCGCGTGAGCAAAGGGTCATAAGCTCCGGCATGTTGTCTTCCATCAGGTCGGCTAAGCGACGCAGCACGGCCGCGCGCTCAGCAACCGGCGTGGCTTCCCAGCGTGGGAAGGCATTCCAGGCCGCATCCAGTGCCTCGGTTGCCTGCTCTTTTGTCGTCCACTGAATGCTGCCTACGCTTTGACGACGATCAAACGGGCAGGTCACGCTGTGGGTATTGGCGGCATCGTCTGCCACATCGAACGCCAATAGCGGTTTGGCCAGGTACTGCTTATCCATGAAGGCGGCCATCTTATCCATCAGCGGATAGAAGTGGCTGCGGATATTTAGGTTAACGCCCCGCGAGTTACGCCGCTTGGGTCCGTAAATATCCTTGGGTAACGGAATCCGCGTATTGGTCAATGATTTCTGCTGACGCAAGGTCTCAATCGGGTGCTGGCAAAGCCATTCCACCGGCACTTCTGGATCAACCAGCTGGTGGACGAACGACGAGTTAGCACCGTTTTCCAGCAGGCGGCGCACCAGATAGGGCAGCAGATCTTTATGTGCGCCTACTGGGGCGTAGATGCGACAGTACGTGCCTTTGGGCGCGCGCTCCAGGGCCGCATCGTAAAGCGCTTCACCCATGCCGTGCAGGCGTTGGAACTCAAACGGCCGACTGTCGTGGTTGGCAAATTCCAGAATGTTGGTGACCGTATGGGCGTTATGCGTGGCGAACTGCGGGAAAATGCGCCCGACGGTATCGTTTGAAAGCAGAAACTGGGCACACGCCAGGTAAGCAACATCGGTACATGCTTTACGGGTATAAACCGGGTAGCCATCGACACCCAGCTGCTGCGACTCTTTGATTTCGCTATCCCAGTAAGCGCCTTTCACTAGGCGCAGCGGAATTTCATCGCCTTGCTCATCCGCCAAGCGGTTAATGTAGTGAAGCACCGGCAGGGCGCGCTTGGAGTACGCCTGAACCACCAGGCCAAAGTGGCCCCAGCCTTTTACCGAATCGCTTGAGTAAACCGCGCGGAAAACTTCCAGCGAAAGCTCTAAGCGGTCAACTTCTTCGGCATCGATAGTAACGGCAACATCCAGCTCGCGGGCTTTAGTTACCAGCTTGATAACGGTGTCGACAAGCTCTGCGAGTACCTGCTCACGGCGGCCGAATTCATAGCGCGGATGAAGTGCAGAAAGTTTGATCGAGACAGACGGGGCGGGCGTTTTCTCGCCCAGTGCTTTAGACGTTTTACCCACCTGCTCAATGGCGCGGGCATAATCATCAAAGTAACGCTTCGCGTCATCACGCGTACGCGCGGCTTCACCCAGCATGTCGTAAGAGTAGGTGTAGCCTTTATTGAAAAGCGGTTTGGAGCGTTTCAGGGCTTCGTTGATATCACGCCCCAATACGAACTGCTTACCCATGATTTTCATCGCTTCAACCATCGCGCGACGAATCACAGGCTCGCCCATACGATTAACCATGCGGTTAATAAAGGTGGCTGGCTGGCCATCCCGCGGATGGTCGAGCTTTAGAACGCGGCCGGTCATTAAAAGACCCCACGTGGAAGCGTTGACCATCCACGACTCACTTTTGCCTGCGTAAGACTGCCAGTCGGCCGGACCAAGCTTGTCTTCAATCAGAGCGTCGGCGGTCGCCTTATCGGGGATGCGCAGCATGGCTTCGGCCAGACACATCAGCATCAACCCTTCATGCGTGTCCAGGCTGTACTGCTGTAAAAGCTCGTCAATGGTGTCGACGGCCGTGTCCATTTCACGCACATCGCGTATTAGCGCCGCCGTATTGGCCTCAATGCGAGCAAAGTCTTCGCGATCGGCATCCAGCAGTTTGATAAGCTCGCCAACGTAGGTTTCTTCGTCCACCAAATAGTGGTCGCTCACCTGGGCCATTAGCGTATCAAGATCAGTTTGCCAGGTGGCAGAATCACGCATTTTTTTAGCGTTGAGCATTGAGGCCCCCGAAAATCTAAATAAAGACAAATAGGTGGTAGGGCTTTTCGCCCAAGCAGCGGTCGAATGTAGAGTGCTATCAAGTTTGGTGTATGTCGTTTCCTCGGAAAAACATGTCAATTCCGTGGCAAGCGCTGTGGTTTTTAGACTTTAGTGGAATGATTTTTGTGCTGCCAGAGGATTTTTAGCTCTGGTTGGTGACGCTTTAGATAGTGGCTCTGATGTCGCTTGGCGCAGCATGCGAGGTGATACGCCGTAGCTATGTCTGAACGCATGAGAAAGCGCACTTTGATTGGCAAAGCCGGTTTGAATGGCAATATCGGTTAAGGGTAGCCGACTTTGCAAAATAAGCTGCCGGGCGGCGTGCAGCCGCTGGCGCTTGACGTATTGCCATGGAGAAAGCCCGGTTTGCCCCCGAAAACGTTCTGAAAAGTGCGCCTCACTCAGGCAGGCGAGCTTGGCTAAATCAGCCACACGTAACGCATCAGCAAGATGACGGTGGATAAAACGATCAATCTGGGTAAGGTCAATCCGCCGCTGACATACTGTTGGTGGGTTGCCAAGCCGGGCTTTTAGTGAGCCAAGTAGGGTGGCTGCCAAGCGGTCCTGCTGAAAAGATGCATAGGATGTGTCAAATCCTTGGGCGAGTTCGCTCTCCATAAATGCCAAATAATGGCGTAATGGGTTATCCAGGGCAAAAAAGCGCGGGGCATCAAATAGGGCGACCAGCTCGCGATGCTCGCCGGTAAGTGCTGGTGCATCTTCTGGAAGATCCAGAATGAGCTGCCGGTTGTGGCCCTGGCCTGAGTAGTAGTGCTCATGGTTCGCCGGCACAATGCAGCCTGAAAAAGCATTCACGCGGCCACCCAACCCCTCAATCTCAAATTCCGATGAGCCACACAGGGTTATCACGATTTGGTGAAAATCATGCGAGTGATGATGTGTGGCGCTATCCAGTGGGATTCTGCGGATGGTACTCGGCATGGCTATTATCTCCTCGGCGCGTTTAGCCGCATCTACTTCTGATGCAACGCCGTATGGGCCGCCAGATGGTCGCGTAATGCTTGCAGCTCTGCTTGCCCTTCATGATTTAAAAGCGGTTTACCCTGAGCGATCAGCCAGCGTCGACCATGTAGCTCCATCAGGTGTGCAGCGCGTCGGCGAACCCCATCCAGATACTCATTATGGCGTATCGGGTAGCCGATAATCGCATTCCACTCGGTTTCGCTCACCTGGCTAACTAACGCCTTGTCAAAAAGGGCCAGCAAATCTTTTGGTTCGGTGCGATACCTGGGGGTACCCGCCGTCATTAATACCAGTAAAACGGCACCCATCACCAACAGGCAAACCCCAAGCACCAGTAGGTAAAGTGCCATGTATTCACTCCTAACCACTTATGCGTATATGTAAGCTTTAGTATACGCGTGCACCCCTTTGGAGACGAAAATTTTACGGAGTAGCGAACTTTTTCATTAGAGAGTGTCTGAGTTAGTACAGACAACGTAGCGATAGCAGTCGCTAATAGTGTTGTCCTAGCTATTGTTTTCGATCCCTTGCTTCCGCTGCTTTTAAAGCAGCGGTTTTTTTTGACCGTTGTTCAGTGGTTAGCTTGCTATCAGCGCTTAATGGCAGCGAATTTTAAGAAGCGCAATCAGAATATCACGCCGGGTAACGATACCCACCAAGCGCAACTGCTCAACGACCGGGTAAACTTTAGGTTTTTTGCCGAGCATTTCCTGGGCAAGGTCGGTAATGCTTTTATTGGGAGTGGTCGTCAGCACCTCCTGGCGCATCAGCTCGCCGACCATTGGTGTCTCGTGGTCATGATAAAGGCAATCAAGTACGTGACCCAATACATCCTGTTCAGAAATAAAACCAACTAGTCGGTCTGATGCATCAACAACGGGGGCACCCGGCAGGCGATGAAGCGCTAAACCTTGGGCCAAGTTGGTAATGGATGTGGAGGGCGAGACGCGGTAACAGTCTCGGGACATAATATCGCGAACGGTATGCGGGGCTTGCTGGTTCATCGGTCACTCCTTATGCACACCTTCGTATATGAATCACACCTGTGTGCAACGAGGTCTTAACGCGTGATAGCTAAGTGCAACGCGAGCTAGGTTATTCGATAATGCGTAGTCACGGCTTAAACATTTTACAGCTCAAACGCTCTTACCAATGTAGATGATTTAGAGCCATGCTTGGTGTGAATTGGCACTAATTACATTCAACGCTTTGCGTATCGCTAACGTAAGGAGCTTCAAATGGATGCACGTGAGTATCTTAATCGCAAAGGTGTGGGCGTTGAACGCGAACCCGACCGTCCGAATACCCTTGAGGAAAAATCCTGGGAACGTGCCCGTGGGGCAGGGCAGCAGCGACCCAAATCCGGCACCCCGCACGACTGGGAAGATTGGGAGCGCTACCACGATGATCTCGCTCAGGGTGCCACTGAATTAGAGCAAAAAATCGATAAGCAGGCCCACCGCAAAGAAGCCCGTGAACAATCCGAAACTCAGCGTGCTCAGCCAGCAGTGGAGCATTTTACGCCGCCGGAATCTTCACCCCAATCCAAGCCGTTGCCATCTCATGCCAAGCCAGCCGGCGCTCAATTGGAAGCTAAGGCTGAAGAGGCTACTTCTGATAAGGCTAAATCGGAAAAAACTGGCGCGGACTCCCCCGTCTCCGAGCCTAAAGCGCTAAAAGCTGCCTATATGGCGCTGGCTGTTTTATTACCGCCGTTAGCATTGGCGTTAACCGGTGCCGGCGCTACGCGTATTGTTATCGGCGTGGTGCTCACCCTAGTTGGCTGGCTGCCTGGCGTAATTTATGCGCTATGGTGGCTCAAGCGTGTATAGAGCGTCGTTAACTAGGACATTTATGCAGGTTTACCAGTTGGCAGGCCGCGATAAGTCCGTATAATCTGCGTAAACCATTTTAATAAACGAGGTTTACCAGTGGGCTATCTAATTAGTGTAACGGCGCTATGGGCGTTTTCATTTTCGTTAATAGGCGTTTACCTGGCGGGCCAGGTCGATGGCTATTTCGCGGTGCTGATTAGGGTAACGCTGGCAATGCTGGTTTTTTTACCTTTTTTACGCCCAAGCCTGCTACGCGGTAAGCAACGCCTCGCTTTGATGGGCTTGGGTGCGATACAGCTTGGCGTAATGTACACGTTTTTTTACCAATCTTTTTTGCTGCTTTCCGTACCGGAAGTGCTCCTCTTTACTATCTTTACGCCTGTGTATATCGCGCTGCTTGACGATTTACTGTTTGGCCGCTTTACGCCTATGTACCTTATCACCGCGCTGTTGGCGGTAATCGGCGCCGCCATTATTCGCTACGATGGGATCGATAGCGGCTTTTGGCAGGGTTTCTTTGTGGTTCAGGGCGCCAACCTTTGCTTTGCGCTTGGCCAAGTTGGCTATCGCCGCTTAGCGGCCGACCTGCCGCCAACGCTTGCCTGGCATAACGTGTTTGGCTGGTTTTTTATCGGCGCCATGCTGGTTGCGCTGCCCGCTTACCTTCTGTTTGGCAATAGTGCAGCGCTGCCCAGCACGTCACTGCAGTGGGGGGTATTGGCGTGGCTGGGCCTAGTGGCTTCAGGCGTAGGTTACTTTGCCTGGAACCAGGGCGCTACCAAGGTCGATGCGGGTACGCTGGCGATTATGAATAATGCCCTTGTGCCGGCCGGTTTACTGGTCAACCTGCTAATCTGGAACCGTGATGCGGATATCGTGCGGTTAGCCGTGGGCGCGCTCATCATGGTCGGGTCACTATGGTTGAATCATTGGTGGCTGACGCGTCGGACCGCAAGCGTGGCCTGAGTTATTACTTTGGGTTCGTTAAGCTTATTTGCCCGTTACTCCCGGTATCGCCATAATGTGAGGCTGATGCCAGCGAGAGCCTCCCATGCTTAACACTCAACCGCCATCTTCCGCGCCGTTATCCGGCGAAAGGAGTACACGGCCCTTTAAAACGATTGGTTTGATTGGTCGTTTAGGCAGCGACAAAGTCGTCGATTCGCTTCAACGGTTGATCAGCTATCTGGTAGCGCACGGCTATAACGTGTTGGTTGAGGATCGCACGGCCACCGTAATTCCAAGCCACGGCCAGCCTGAAGCCAGCCGGCGGATGTTGGGCGAACTGTGTGACCTGGTAATTGTGATTGGCGGAGACGGCAGCCTACTGGGCGCGGCACGCACGCTGTGCCGCAGCGGCACGTTAATGTTGGGCGTGAACCGGGGTCGGCTGGGGTTTCTTACCGATATCTCGCCCGACGAACTGGAAAGCCGGGTGGGTGAAGTGCTGGCTGGCGAGTTTGAAATTGAAGAGCGCTTTTTGCTCGATGCGGTGCTGTATCGTAACGGAGTCGCCGTCGGTAATGGTGATGCGTTAAACGAAGTGGTCGTGCACCCTGGCAAAGCCGTGCGCATGATCGAGTTTGAGCTGTTCATTGATGGCCAGTTTGTTTATAGCCAGCGCAGCGACGGCTTGATTATTGCAACGCCGACGGGTTCGACAGCCTATGCGCTTTCCGGCGGCGGCCCGATTATGCATCCCAAGCTTGATGTGGTGACGTTGGTACCCATGTTCCCGCATACGCTTTCCAGCCGCCCCATCGTGGTTGATGCGGCCAGCGAAATTCGAATTCATATTGGTGAAACCAATCAGGCCTACCCACACATAAGCTGTGATGGACAAACACGAGCGGTGGCCAAGCCAGACGACATACTAGTCATTAAGCGCAAGCCAGAGCGCGTCAAGCTTGTACACCCTATTGGACATAACTTTTATGAGGTGCTGCGCAGTAAATTAGGTTGGAGCCACCGGCTGGGAGATTAAGCATGGAAGGTTACGACCTGATTGGTGATGTGCATGGTTGCGGTGCAACGCTGATTGCCCTGTTGGAAAAACTGGGTTATCGCGACTCAGGGGGCGTTTATCGACATCCTCAGCGAAAAGTTATTTTTCTAGGCGATTTAATTGACCGTGGCCCACGTATTCGTCTTGCCGTCACCGTTGCACGGCGTATGGTGGAGGCGGGGGAGGCGCATATCGTCATGGGTAATCACGAGCACAATGCTCTGACGTATACCCACCCGGCGCCGCCAGACAGCCATAAACGCTGGCTGTGTGAGCACACACCGCGCCATAACCGTATTATTGAAGCCACTTTGGCCCAGTACCAGGATTACCCCAGCGAGTGGGAAGACACGCTTGCCTGGTTTAAAACGCTGCCGCTTTTTCTAGAAATAGACGGAATCCGCGTAGTACACGCCTGCTGGGATGATGGGTTGATCGGGCAATTAAAGCAGCGCCTACCTAATGGACGTCTGGATGACCAGTTTTTAATTGAATCTGCCGACACATCTACCGAGGCTTATCGTATTATCGACCGGCTAACCCGGGGAGCGAATATTCCGCTGCCTAGCGGCATCGCCATTCAATCCGGCGATGGTTATACCCGGCAGAGCTTTCGGGCGCATTTCTGGTCGGCTCGCCCTAAGCAGTGGGGCGATGTCGTTTTTCAACCGGATAACCTGCCGGGCGACCTGGAAGAGCGTGTGCTCTCCGAGAGTGAGCACCAGCGCCTGAGCTATTATGGCCCGGAAGAGCCACCGCTTTTTATAGGCCATTATTGGTGCGAAGGAATCCCCGCGTTGCCTACCCACAATATCGCCTGTCTGGATTATAGTGCGGTTAAATATGGCCGTCTGGTGGCCTATCGGTGGAGCGGAGAAAAGCAGCTAAGTTCGGATAATTTTGTTTGGGTTCAGGTGGTTAACGAGGGTTAAAACTGTTTTTCAATAAACGCGAAAGATTTTTATTAACCTGCGTTAGTCATAGATACAACTGGTTACATTTTTTTTATGAAACTGCTGAACTAACTGTGCGGTCGGCTATCAGAGTAAGTGTTCCCTTGAATGATCCCTTGCTTTTTTCCGGCGGCCCCTCCGCCGGATTTTTTTTGTCTATAGATTGGTGGCTTGATCTATAGGGTGGTGGTTAAGTTTCAAGGCCTTCAACAGGGAGAGGCTATGCACCCCGTTATACGTTTACCCAGTGGCGTCGATACGCAGGAATTGCGTAAAGCACTATGGCACCACCGAATCGGCCACCGTATTACTGATGAAGCCGATGGCCCGCTGTTATGGGTGGCCGACCCGCGCCAGCATGAAGAATTAAAAGCCCTGGTAGGGCGTTGGGAGCGTGGCGAACCACTGATTCTGGATCGGCCTGCCACAAGCAAGCGTACGACAGGCAATATGCTGACGCTGCTGCGTGGCGTGCCGGTAACCGTGCTATCCATTGCGATAAGCCTTGCGATATTTGCCTTAACCGAAATGTTTGGTGACGTTATCGTCATGGCGTTGACCATTGTGCCGGTAGGCATCGAGGGCAATCAGCTGGTGTACGGCAATTTAACGCAAGCCCTGACGTCTGGTCAGGTGTGGCGCCTGCTTTCTCCGGCATTTCTGCATTTCGGCTTGATGCACCTTATCTTCAATCTAATGTGGCTATGGTATTTTGGGCGCCAAATCGAAGCGTTACAGGGCAGCCGTACCATGCTGCTTATGCTGTTAATCGCTGGTATTGGCGCCAACCTCGCTCAGTACGTCACTGGCACGGTGCTGTTTGGCGGAATGTCGGGCGTGGTATATGCCTTGCTGGGGCATGTCTGGCTGATGTCTCGCCGCGTGCCGCGTAGCGGTTTTTTCGTTCCGCAAATGCTAGTCGTATTCATGTTGGGATGGATGGTATTTACCATGACGGATCTGGCTGGTTCAGTAGGGTTTGGCAATGTCGCCAATGAAGCACATTTAGGTGGGCTTCTCGTGGGGCTTGTCACAGGCTGGTATTATTCTTCACGCCGTTTGAAAACAGATTAAGAGGCCCGCAATGAGCGATATGACGTTTGATAAAATGATCAACCAGATGACCCCGGCGATTTATGAAAGCCTTAAACAGGCTGTGTCGTTGCGTAAATGGCCCGACGGCCGCTTTCTAACCGCCGAACAAACAGAGCTATGTCTGGAAGCGGTAATGCGCTACGAGGCCGAAAATAACGTTGCTGAAGAAAACCGGGTGGGCTACCTGGAGCAGCGTACTTGTGGTGCAGCGTCCTCAGGTGCTGGCGTTACACCGGAAATGGCAGGGCTTGGCCGGGATGCAACGCGTGACTGATCAGGTAGTGCAAGGGTGCTTACGTAAGATGTCCGCCACATTGCCCGACCAGCTAGGCGATAAGGTGGTCTATCACCTGCGGGCAGGGG
Source organism: Halomonas colorata (assembly GCF_014897985.1). Taxonomy (GTDB): domain Bacteria; phylum Pseudomonadota; class Gammaproteobacteria; order Pseudomonadales; family Halomonadaceae; genus Vreelandella; species Vreelandella colorata. The sequence goes on along the minus strand of NZ_JABUZA010000014.1, from coordinate 15,481 downwards.
ATCAAGAGATTCCCCTCAATTCACGTATTGGAATGCCGTTATCGCTTGAATGGAGCGGCGCCATTGCCTGCACGCACTGCGGGCGGGCAACCAAGAAAAGCTTTGCCCAAGGTCACTGTTACCCATGTTTCAAACGTTTGGCGCAGTGCGATACCTGCATCATGAAGCCTGAAACCTGCCACTTTTTTTTGGGTACCTGCCGCGAGCCGGAATGGGGCGAAACACACTGCTTTCAACCACATATTGTTTACCTGGCTAATTCATCAGGCTTAAAAGTAGGTATTACGCGTAAAACGCAGATGCCTACTCGCTGGTTGGATCAGGGCGCTATTCAGGCGCTGCCCATACTCGAAGTCAATACGCGTCAACAGTCGGGGTTTGTCGAGATGCTCTTTAAAGAGCAGGTGAGCGACCGCACTAACTGGCGCGCTATGCTAAAAGGGGAAGTCGAGCCGCTTGACTTAAACGCTGAGCGCGATCGCCTGTTGGATGTGTTGAGTGACGGATTAGACAAGCTGCGCGATCTGCATGGGCAGGACGCTATCCGCACGCTGGATGAGGCGCCGCACGCCTTTGACTACCCGGTTGAGACGTTTCCACGTAAGGTGGTATCGCATAATTTTGACAAGCAGCCGCGGGTCGAGGGAGTGCTCCAAGGCATTAAAGGACAGTATCTGATATTGGATACTGGCGTAATTAATCTCCGAAAATTCACAGGTTACGAAATTAGCCTCACGTAAATCGGCTAGCTAGAGTGGCAAGTGTTGGCTAAGGTATAGGGAGCGCAATTCATCCAAGCCTAACGCAACGCAAGGAAGCCACAATGCCTTGGCTAAAACTTCTGCATATAGCCTCGCTCGTTATCTGGTGCGGCTCACTTCTATACCTGCCTGCGTTACTGAGCTACTCGCTTCAGCTGCGTAAAGATGCGGGTTTTGCTCAAGGCTCGCCTCCCATGCCGCGGTTTTTTTATATTTCCGTGGCAACCCCTGCAGCCCTGGTCGCCATATTTTCGGGCACCGCGTTATTTTTATTGCACGGCTTAATGGGGGGGTGGTTAGCTTTTAAACTAGCCGCGGTCGTGGCCATGGTCGCGGCGCATGGCAGCTGCGGCTGGTTAATCCTGCGTTTGGAAATGGGCATTTATAAAGGTGTAAAAACGGCCTCGATTTTAGCATTGCTGCTGGCTTTGGCGGGTATTCTTAGCGTATTAGGATTTGTATTGGCTAAACCCTTGGACTGGAGTTAACCCGCCATGACCAGTGCCAAGCTATTCCTCTACTTCAACACCCACCGCATGTTCATACACCAACTGACCACCCAGCCAGCCTGCCAGCGCCACCAAACCAGCGGTGATGACGGAAATTGCAATGCCCCAGGGCAGCACCATCTCGGGCTGATTAAAGCGTATCAGCCAATTAAACGATGCCAGCGACAGCATGACAACGGCAACAATGGCGTGACTCCAACCTGTGATCAAACGGCGAATCTGCCCCACGCTGACCAGATCAATCGTGCCGGCGATGCTCGCAAGCCAGCCCCCGAGCGCGCCAATGCCCGCCAGCCAAAGTCCAACGCGCAGCCAGAAAGGGTCGGCGGTATACCAGTAGCCCAAATCGCAGGCTACCAGGGCCATGAGTGCGGCGACGGGGAAATGCACCATCAACGGGTGCAGCGGGTGGCCAGCAATCGCGGCGCGGCTTTTAATTGTGCGCCTATTGGGGTTTGCCATAATCACTTCCTGTGGGCAGAAATAGGGATAAAAACATGAGGGAGCGTTACTTATATCACGTCGCCTCGTTGTGTATTCAACGTGCTGTTGCGCGGCGGGTCAACCGGTTAACGTACGTATCGCTGGTGGCTCTGTTTGGGCTCACGGGGTGTGCCGGTGATAAGTCTATTCTAGACCCCGCTGGGCAAGCTGCACGCGATGTAGTGCTTATTTGGTGGATCATGCTGACCTTTGCCACGGTCGTGTTTATCGGGGTCATCGCGCTGTGGCTTTATGCGTTTAAGCGCAAGCACCATGAACGGACACCTCAGCAAGAGCGTAAAATTGCTCGCCGCTGGATTGTGGGCGGCGGAATTTTATTGCCCGTGTTCAGTGTCAGCGCGCTCCTCATTTTTGGCGTACCGACCGGTAAACGTATGCTGCCACTGCCGTTAAGCGAGCCACCGGACGTTATAGAAGTTATCGGCCACCAGTGGTGGTGGGAAGTACGCTACCCAGGCGCAGAGGGTGGCGAAGTCGTGACCTCGAACCAGCTGATTATGCCGGCCGGTGAGCCCGTGGACTTTCACGTTACCTCCGCTGATGTGATCCACGCGTTTTGGGTGCCACGATTAGGTGGCAAGATCGATATGTTACCCGGTCGGGTTAACGTTATTCGTCTTGAGGCCGATGAGCCGGGCATTTTTGGCGCTCAGTGCGCCGAGTTTTGTGGCGCGCAACATGCCCATATGAACCTTTACGTAGAGGCCGTCGAGCGCGAGGAGTATGAGGCGTGGCTGGCTGACCGGCAGGAAGAGCGGCTGGCGGAGCTGGCCATTGCCAATGAGAATTTTGCCCAGGCCCGCGAAACCTTTGCCTCCACCTGCGCCGCTTGTCATAGCGTGGCCGGACTTTCTTCATCGTCCATCGGACCCGATCTGTCTGATGTAGGCGCGCGCCATAATCTGGGTGCTGGCGTGCTGCCCATGGAAGAGGGCGCCATCCATTACTGGTTGGAAAATCATCAAACGCTTAAACCGAGTAACAAAATGCCGCCGCACGATTATATGGATACTGCCACCTTGGAGTCCCTGGGTGCTTGGCTGGAGACCCTGACACCATGACCACGAGAAACCCAGAAGCAACCGGCCCAGAAAATCTGCAAAAGCTGCATGATGACCTGTCTGATGTTTGGGGAAATCCACGCGGATTAAAAGCCTTAACCATCGTTAACCACACCACGCTTGGCCTGCGGTTTATGGTCACCGGGATGGCATTTTTTCTGATTGGCGGCATATTGGCGATGCTGATTCGCACGCAAATTGCGACGCCTGATCAGAATTTTTTGACCCCGGATATCTATAGCCAAGTGACCACCATGCACGGCACGGTGATGATGTTCCTGTTCGCCATTCCCATCTTGGAAGGTTTGGCGATCTACATGATCCCCAAGATGATTGGCGCACGCGACTTGGTATGCCCACGGCTAACTGCCTTGGGCTACTGGTGCTATCTATTTGGCGGTATCATCTTGTCGTTCAGCATGGTGCTCGAAATGGCCCCCAACAGCGGTTGGTTCATGTATACGCCGCTGAGTAGCAGCGAATACTCGCCAGGACTGGGGTCCGACTTCTGGCTATTGGGCATTACGTTTGTTGAGATCTCCGCATTATCTGCCGGTGTAGAGCTGGTGGTGTCCATTTTGCGTACCCGCACGCAGGGCATGGCGCTGCATAAAATGCCGCTGTTTGCCTGGTACATCCTCGCTATGGCGCTAATGATCGTGGTGGGTTTTCCGCCATTGATTTTGGGCAGTATTTTGCTCGAACTTGAACGTGCTGTGGGTATGCCATTTTTTGATATTGCAGGCGGCGGTGATCCGGTACTTTGGCAACACCTTTTCTGGCTATTTGGCCATCCAGAGGTTTACATCATTTTCTTGCCGGCGGCGGGCATTGTATCAACGATCATTCCCGTATTTGCCGGGCGGCCTATCGTAGGATATGGCTGGGTCGTCTTTGCGATTACCGTCATGGGGTTTATCAGTTTCGGCCTGTGGGTTCACCACATGTTCACTGTGGGTATCCCTCAACTGGCCCAGGCGTTTTTCTCGGCGGCCAGCATGCTGGTGGCGATCCCAACCGGTATTCAGATATTTGCCTGGTTGGCCACGCTATGGCTTGGCAAGCCTAAAATGAAACTACCCATGTTATGGATCGTCGGGTTTCTGGTGATTTTTGTTTGCGGCGGGTTGACCGGCGTCATGCTGGCGCTGGTGCCGTTCAACTGGCAGGTCCATGACACTCACTTTGTGGTCGCGCACATGCACTATGTGCTGGTGGGGGGCATGCTGTTTCCGCTGATGGCGGGCATTTACTACTGGCTGCCGCTGTTTTCCGGGCGTATGCCATCTGAAACGATCGGCAAGTGGGGCTTCTGGCTGGTGTTTATAGGCTTTAATGCCACGTTCTTAATCATGCATTGGACAGGGCTCTTGGGTATGCCGCGGCGGGTATATACCTACGAGACCGGCTTTGGTTGGGACATATTCAATCTACTGTCGTCTGTCGGTAGCTTTGTGATGTCCGCCGGGTTTGCCATGGTACTGATCGATATTGCCTTACACTTTCGCTACGGCAAACCCGCCAAGACCAATCCTTGGAATGCCGACACGCTTGAGTGGGCCAACCAACTGCCGCCTAGCCCCTATAACTTTGTCAGCCTGCCACCCGTCGAAACCCGCCACCCGCTTTGGGAGCATCCTGAACTGCCACAGCAGATGCAGGAAGGCAAGCATGGCCTGGCGACAGCCGACCACGGCCGCCGTGAACTATGGGGTACTGACCCGCTGACCGGCAAAGTGCGGGAGGTCATTCATTTGCCCGGTAACTCCTGGTGGCCACTGTTTGCGGCTATGGCGCTGGCCGTGGTGTGTATCAGCCTGTTGCTGCGCTGGTATCCAGTGGCTGGGGTCGGCGTGTTGATTGCCATCGGCTTTCTACTGCGCTGGTCGTGGGAAAATGGCGCTCACCCCAGAGCGGCGCCCGATGCCAAGGTGATGCCCGGCGATCCCCCGCTTCATTCGCGTACCATGGATGGCCCCGGTTTATGGGCCATGACCACGGCGATGATCGCCAACGGGTCCTTCTTCCTGTCTTACCTTTTTGGCTGGTTCTATTTGTGGACCGTGTCGCCAGGGTGGAGGATGCCTGACGCCTCGCCGCTTTCATTAATTGCGTTAGTGGTCGCCGGGGTTGCCTTGCTGGGAGGCTCGGCGCTAATGGAGAGCAGTGTCAGTAAGCTACGTAAGCAGCAGGACAGCGGCTTGGCGATGCGCCTTTACGGGGCAGCGATTTTAGGCGCCTTACAGTTTGCGTTGATTTTATGGGTAATGTGGCGCGCTGATTTGGCAGTTACGGAAACCTCCCATGACGCTATCTTAATGGTAGGCCTGTACTACGCATTGCTGCACAGCGCCTTGGGAGCAGTAATTTCTTTGCTTCAAGGCATGCGTGTTGGCTATCGCTATGTAGGCGTTCATGCGCCGTTTGAGCCCGTGGTAGTGGCCTATTTCTGGCGTTATAACGCAGTGGTGTTCTGGATCCTGATTGTTGCGCTGGCCGTGTTACCTAGAGTGATTGGGAGCTAAAGCATGAAAGCTATTATTCAGCGTTTGCATCTCACTCATCCGGGCCATTTTGTCGGCGGGCTAACGCTTTGGAGTATCTGGTTTATCACGATATATGGCGGCCTTTCGGTCGCCTGCGCCGTGGCGCCGCCCGATCCCGCGCAGGGGGCACTCACTACAATCAATATCAGCCTGTTATTGTTGAGCCTGCTGACTGCTTTGCTACTGGCAGGGCTAGCCTGGGGATGTTTCCAGGAAGCCAAAATGCATGAAGGACGGCGGCACTTTAACGCCTTTGTTTCCGCCTGGCTTTATGTGTTTTCTGCCGGAGGCGTGATGTTTGTTGCCGGGCCAATGGTGGGTCTGCCGCCTTGTTTATAAGGGTTTAGTGTGGCAACTCAAACGGCACCGGGTGAGCCGGGCAATAACGAGGCGCTCTATACCCTAAACGGTATGTGGTGCACCAGCTGTGCGCTCGCCGTTGAGGGAGTGCTTAGTCACCGTAAAGGTGTTGAGAGTATCAGTGTGCATTACCCGACGGCCACGCTATGGGTAAAGGGCGCCTCTGAGGCTATCTCGCTCGAGGCCCTGGCTCCTAAAGTAAAGCGCCTGGGCTACCGTTTAACCGAGCTGGAACCCAATGCTGATGCGCATGCACGCTTAGAGCAGGAAAGCCGCTATTTGAGCTTGCGCCTGCTGGTAGGTTCGGTATTTGGCATGTGGACCATGCTCGCCTCCATCCTGATCTATGCCGGCGCGTTGCCTAATCCAACGATTGAGTGGGTCGTCGCTTGGGTGTCCGGGGCGTTTTCTATTCCGGTTGTGACCTTTGCCGGCTGGCCGTTTTATCGTGCGGGCCTGCGTACGCTACGCGCCAAGCGACCGGGCATGGATGTACTGGTAACCCTCGGCGTTCTTGCCGCTGTAGTGGTTTCCATAGGGCTTTTATTGAGCGGCTCGGCAGAGGTGTATTTTGATACTGCCGTGATGCTGATTGTGCTGCTGCTAGGCGGGCGTCTGGTAGAAACCCTATGCCGCCACCGAGGGTTAAAGGCACTAGACGCCTTGCCCGAGCCCAATAACGAAGCCGCGGTATGGCAGGGGGATCAGTGGCGGGTAGCTCCATTAGCTGAGATTGAGCCAGGGGCGAGGATACAACTTGCGCCTCAAACGCTGATTGCACTGGATGGCATTTTGGAAAGCGCTGCCTGGGTGGATACCGCATCGCTCACCGGGGAAAGTATTCCCCGGCATTTTTCAAGAGGGGAGGCGGTCTACGCCGGGTGTCGGCTGTTAGGCAGCGACGAAGTCGTCATTACCGTTACCCAGGCGTTAGGCCAGCGCCGCCTGGACCGTCTGCGTGAACAAATGCGTCACTATCAGGCCCAGAAAGGCGAGCTTCAAAAACTCGCCGACCGCTTTGCCGCCTGGTTAAGCCCGGTGGCATTATTGCTTGGAGTTGCCGCCTTTCCGGCGGGCCTGTTACTCGGGCTGGGTATTGAAGAGGCCGCCGTGCGCGCATTATCAGTGTTGGTAGTTGCGTGCCCATGCGCCGTTGGGCTTGCCGTCCCCTTGGCAAGCCTGGCGGGAAGTGGGCAACTGCTTCAGCAAGGCATTGCATTACGCGACCCGGCAGCACTTGAAACGCTGGCTAAAATTCAGGCGATTGCGCTGGATAAAACCGGCACGCTTACCCAGGGCGAGCCTGCGCTTATGGCCTGGGTAAGCCGAGAGGGTGTGGCAGAGCCGACGCTTAAGGCCACACTTTATCAGGCCGCGTCTAATAGCCAGCACCCGCTGGCCCAGGCATTGACGCGCTGGGCGCGTTCTGAGAAAACAACGACTATAAACGCCAGTGTGACACAGGATGTGCCAGGGCAGGGCGTGCATCTTCGCTTGCCTGAACACGGCGATATCTGGCTGGGCAGCCAACGCTTTTTTGAAAGCCAGGGCATTAAGCTGCCGCCTCAGGCGGCCAGTGCTTCAAGCCCATCGGCGTCAGAAGTACTGCTCGCGGATGAGGAAGGCTGGCTAGGCAGCTTCTATCTAGAGGATGCCCTGTTGGAGGATACGGCGCAGAGCGTTCACGCATTGCAGGCTAACTACTGGGTCGCTATGCTCAGCGGTGACCGGCCTAGCGCGGTGTACGCCGCTTCCAAGCAGCTGGGGTTGCCCGATGAAGCCTGCTATGCCGAGCGCTCGCCAGAAGCAAAAGCGCGTCTGGTGCAAGGATTGCCTGCTCCCACTCTGTTTGTCGGCGATGGGATTAATGACACCTTAAGCCTAGCCGCCGCCGATGTCGGCATGGCCCCTTTTAATGCCAGCGACGCTGCCCGAGAAGGCGCCGCTGCGCACCTGTTAAAACCTGGCATTGCCAGTTTAGTGACGGGCCTTGCCACCGCGCGCGCTACCCGTCACGTGATGGTCCAAAACTTAACCCTTTCGGCGCTATATAACACGCTGGCACTGGGGCTTGTCATCATTATGGCCATTCCACCGCTGGTGGCGGTGCTGGCCATGGTCGCCAGTTCATTAAGCGTTACGCTGAACGCCGCACGGCTTGCCTGGCGCGACTGATCCGCTGAATCAGCACATTAATCAAGCCGAGAGAGCGGGGTAGTCAAGCGCTTCGGCCAGCTGGTTTGCTTGCTTCTTGACCCAGGCAGGATCAATAGGACCCCAACTGATAATCCGGTATTCACCGCTGTTATGGCGCTCGCCTTGTGTCGTTTGAAATTGGCATTCAATATCCAGCTCGGCAAGCGAGGTGATGGTGTCCTGAGCCGTACGACGCGGCATGCCGCAGAAGCTCACGAGCGCAGGCACGCTAGAGACTCCCTGATCGATCAGGTAAGCCACGTAAAGACGGCGATAGAAGCTGGATTTTGTCTTGCTGAGAGCATCGGCCATAAGTGTGATTGCCTTAAAAATGAGCGTCGGCTAAAGCATACGGAACGCTTTTTGCCACAGCCACCGTTTAATATGTGTGTCCACTCTATTTGCACTAACATCATAGTGCCACGCTGTTGTCACGCTTATGTCACCTATAGCCGCCATCCTTCGTTGAAGTAGGTGGGCATCAGGGCGTTTTTCCTTCCAAGAGGGTGTGGCAAATGGCCGAGAATATTAATAGCGCTGTACAAGAGGTGTTACCCAGCCAGCGTGGAAGGGTAAAGGTCAGGCGCAAAGGGACATTAAGGCAGTGGCTCACGCTTGCCTTGCTGGTGTACTTTTTGATTTGTGCAGTATCAATTATTGGTAACGGTTTCAAAATAGCTGCTGGCGATCATGCCCAACAGCTTTTTGAGTTTGCCACCAATCCCTTTGTTGGCCTGATGGTCGGGATTGTCGCTACGGCGTTGATTCAGTCATCCTCCACCGTTACCTCGGTTATCGTCGCCTTTGTGGCCGGTGGATTGCCGGTTGCCACCGCGGTCCCCATGATCATGGGCGCGAATATAGGCACAACGGTTACCAATACGCTGGTAAGCCTGGGTCATGTACGCGATAAAGCTGAGTTTAAACGCGCGTTCTCCGCAGCAACAGTGCATGACTTTTTTAACTTGCTGGCGGTGGCTATTTTCCTGCCTATCGAACTTATCTTTCATCCGTTGGAGAAGATGGCGCAAAGCACGGCATTTCTATTTTACGGCGACGCCGATCTTTCCATGGGTAGCATCAATATTGTCGGCATGGCAACGAAGCCGATTACCTCTACTGTTGAAAGTGTGGCCATGAACCTGCCCACGGTTGCCGGTGGAATTGCCATGATTGTTTTTGGCATTGCGCTGATTTTTTTAGCGATTCGTTATATCGGTGCGCTGCTGAGAGTATTAATGGTAGGACAGGCAAAAAATATAATGCATAAAGCCATCGGGCGTGGCCCGGTTGCCGGTATTGCTTCCGGCGCGGTGGTAACATTTTTAGTACAGTCCTCATCCACGACCACCAGTTTAATGGTGCCATTAGCGGGGTCAGGCGCGTTCTCATTACGTCAGATTTATCCCTTCACCTTGGGCACTAACATCGGCACGACCTTTACGGCGCTGCTTGCAGCCACCGCAATAACCGGCGCCACGGCCATATTGGCCCTTGAGATCGCTCTGGTTCATCTATTCTTTAATCTATTGGCGGTAGTCGTCATTTTCGGACTTCCGTTTCTTCGCCCGCTGCCGGTAAAAGGCGCTGAATGGTTAGGCCGTGTAGCTTCAGAAAGAAAAGCTTTGGCGGCCGCTTGGGTATTAAGCGTATTTATTGTCATACCGGCCATCCTGATCGCATTCACGACGCTGCTTTGAGGTAAAAAACATGACGCCCCATCAAAAGATCGTTTCAACCTCGACCGCTGAACTCAAGTCCATGCTCGATGATTCAGCCGAGCTTATTGAAGAAATACGCGATGAGCTGGCCGAGAGAGAAGCTCAGGAGCGCGAACTGGAGCCGTTCGATACGCTGATTGAACAAGCGCGTCCCAAACTCGATGAGATCCGAGGCTTTTTCACACTGGTGCTTAATGAGCTGCGTGAGCGGCGTAATTAAGGCTATGTATAGATAGTATCTTCAAGGCATTTGTCAGGCACTCTTTGCTATCCAGAGAACGCCGATCAGATGCCTTTTTATTAAGCGCTAATAAAAGAGATCGCCTTGGGCATTGGGCGGTCGAAAGTCTCGGGTATTCAGCCCCTGCTCGGTGCGTGCCTGGAAATTCCACTGACGGCTGGCGCGATTAAAGCGCTGGGCGATCATATCGGCAAAAATTCCTTCACCGCGAAAGCGTTTGCCAAACTGGGCATCATAGGCCTTCCCGCCCCGGCATTGGCGCATCAGGCTCATTACTTTCGCCGCTCGCTCAGGGTAGTGAGCTTCAAGCCATGCTTCAAAAAGCGGCGCTACCTCATGAGGCAAACGTAGCAACATCCAGGTGGCTGTTCGTGCGCCTGCGCGGCTGGCGGCTTCCAGAATGCGCTCTATTTCGTGGTCGGTAAGCCCTGGAATAACCGGGCTAACCAAAGTGCCCACAGGAATGCCTGCGGTATTAAGCTCGCGGATGACTTTTAAGCGTGCCTGAGGAGAGGCCGCACGGGGTTCAAGTGTGCGCTTCATATTGGCATCCAGGCTGGTCAGGCTAACAAACACACGCACCAGACAGTGTTCCGCCATTTCAGCCAGTAGGTCAATATCCCTTAGCACCAGAGTGCTTTTGGTCACGATAATGACCGGATGGCGGCATGCCAATAAAAGCTCAAGCAGCTGGCGCGTTAACTGGCGCTTGGCTTCCAGCGGTTGGTAGCAATCGGTATTGCCCGAGAGGTTGATAGGCCGGCAGACATAGCCCGGTTTGCAAAATTCCTCACTTAAGCGCTCCACCAAGCCGTTGCGAGCAATCAGCTTGGTTTCAAAATCAAGGCCCGGCGATAAATCCCAGTAAGCATGGGAGGGCCGGGCGTAGCAGTAAACGCAGCCGTGCTCACAGCCTCGGTAAGGATTCAACGAGCGGTCAAAAGGAAGGTCGGGCGATTTATTCCAGGAGAGCGCGCTTTTACTGGTTTCTTCGCGTACTTCCGTGACCAACGTGGTGGAGGCTTCCTCTCGCCACCAGCCATCATCCTCCGCCACGCTGTGGGTTGGCGCAAAGCGGTTGTGCGGATCATAAGTAGCCCCACGCCCTTTATGCACGGTAGTTTGCGCTGATGGTTTACCGAGAGACGCCATACGCCTGCCTCTATCTGTATATATGTTTATATATACAGTATATGCGGTGTGGCTGAACGTGCAAGCCTTGGGCGATTTATTGGCGAATTTATGGCTAAGACGGGGCGTTATTGAATGGCCCGTTAATGAGTGAGTAGAAAGCAGCCAATCGTTTATTAGCAAAAATTAATTTTATTAATTCAGATTCATAGAAATGACATTTTCAAACGTTAGGCTTAGCCGAATAACGAGTTAGCTAAATTTAGCCAAGGGATGAAAATGAAAAATTTTAAGTGGAATGCACTCACGTTAGCACTGGCATCAATCATGGTTACGCCAGCATTAGCGCAGGAAGATACGGCTAAGAACGTTATATTGATGATCACCGACGGTACCGGTATTGAGACGTTCCGCGCGGCAAGTTACTTCCGTCATGGTGCGCTGGGTCATGAAGTTTACGATGAGTTTGATGTGCAGCTTTTCATGGCCACTCATCCGCTGAATACCTCCAATACGCCCACCAAGAGCGATGAGGGTACGGTCACGTTTGAGCCAGCCGAGCTTTGGAACGACGAAGCGGTAGACACCGTTTACGAGGGCAGCCTGGGTAACTACAAAGGCTACTTTGCCGGTTACGACTATGCCCGCGCCGATTACACCGATAGCGCCGCGGCGGCGACTGCACTGGCGTCCGGCCAAAAGACTTTCAACAATGCCATCAACTGGTCCAACGACGATGAGTCGCTCAAGCATATCGGCGAATACACGGTGGAAAGCGGCCGTGCTCTAGGCGTTGTCTCTTCCGTGCAGATTTCACACGCCACTCCGGCCGGTTTCCTGGCCCATAACGTAAGTCGCAACGACTACAGCGCGATTGGCCGTGAAATCGTTGATTCCGGCCTTGCCACTGTGGCCATCGGTACCGGCCACCCTTATTACGATGCGGCAGGCGAGCGTGTCGATAACCCCGGGGAGAGCAATTTTCGCTTTATCGGTGGTGAAGAGTACTACCAGCGTTTGATGGACGGCGAAACGGATTACGCCTTTATCGAAAGTAAGGAAGACTTTGAAGCGCTGGCCGCCGGTGAAATCGACCTGCCCAAGGACAAGCTGCTGGGCCTGGTGCAGAACATTCAGACCCTTCAATACAACCGTCCTGGTGTGAGCGGTGGCAACTTCCTGGATACCTCTCCGAGCTTGGCTACCCTGACCGGGGCTGCCCTGAACGTGCTCAACGCCAGCGAAACCGGCAACGAAAACGGCTTCTTCCTGATGGTTGAAGGCGGCGCCGTCGATTGGGCCGCTCATGCCAATAACCTGCCGCGTATCATCGAAGAACAGATCGACTTCAACGAAGCCGTCGAAGCCGCTGTCGAGTGGGTAGAAAACAACAGCTCCTGGGACGATACGCTGATCATCGTTACTACCGACCACGGCAACGGCCTGCTGCAAGGTCCTGATTCTGACGTCAATGCCTATAGCCCGATCGTCAATCAGGGCGCTGGTGCGCTACCGCTGGTACGTTGGCACTCCGACACCCACACCCGTGAACTGGTGCCGCTGTATGCTCACGGTGCAGGTGCCGAGTTCTTCTATGACATCGCTCAGCAAGAAGAAGGACTTTCCCGCTACGAAGTGGATGCAGACAGCCACTACTGGGTCGACAACACCGACGTATTCCGCGCGGGCCTGAACGCCTTTGGTATCGACGCCGAGTAAATACTCACGTACTGCAATTACCTAAGAGCCGCCTTCGGGCGGCTCTATTCCGTTAGACACTTACGAAACTTTCGAATAGAGCCAGATATGAAGCTTCGAACCACTTTTTTAAGCCTTTCTTTTCTAACGCTGGCGGCAGTGGCTAGCAGCCCGGCCCTTGCCCTCAACGCTGAGCAGGCACCCACTGCCAGTGGCCACGCCTATGCCGAGCCTTACAAGGCCGTGCGCAAGGATGGCGTTTTGCATATTGAGGTGCGCTTTGTGACCGACTACCCCGGTTATTCCGGCGAACTTATTTACGAAGACATTCCGTTAGAGCGCATTGATGGACAGATCTACGCCGAGTTTGGTGACCAGTCATTCTCGTTGCTACGTAAAGATGGGGGCGTGGTCGCACCGGATAACCTGCATCTGGGCTTTAATTATGATCCTTCCAAGAACCCTCGCGTCGGCTCCTGGAAAGCAGATTTCGTTGCCCCTCTGCACGATGTTAATGAGGTCACCATCTTTATGCCCAACGTTGCACCTATTGGGCCTATTGCCATTCGCGATCGTTAATTAACCGATCCAATAACTCTTGATATAACGGTGCTGCCTCATCGCCTTGATAAACAATTATCAGGGCGATGTTGTATCTGCTATCGGGATTTCGTGCCAAAGTTGGCTTATGCTTAAGTTTTGCGTGTTAGGTAAACCCATGAAACCTTTTTCTATTTTGCTGATTCGATTGCTCGCCGTTTACCTTGCCATCAATCCTTTACTTAGCGTATCGCCGTTGCTGTTTAGCCCAAGCTTTGAGGCAGAGCTAACCCAGTGGCTGCCAGGACTAGTGGCCACCGTTGTTATTCCTATTATCGTGGGCATCGCACTGTGGTTTTCTGCCGTAACTCTGGCCAATAAAATTCATGACAGTGATAGTGTTGGCTCAGCCTTATCCATCAGCGAGGCAGGCTTGGTACGGGCCGGTAGTTTCTTAATCGGCGTGTATCTTTTCGTTCAGCACTTGGGCACGGCGATTAGCCAATGGACGTGGGGCGGAATGGTAGCTTACGGTTCGCTGGCAGTGGTTATACTCAGCATTGGATTAATGCTGGGCACACGTTTTTTAGGCAAGCTGTATCGGTGGTTGAAGTATTTTAAATAATTGAAAGTAATGGTTGGTCAGTATCGCTTAGCTTTCCTATTCGTGCCTGAGTGTATTCCTGATCCAAGAAGCACACAAAAGAGGACGTTGAATTAGCAATGAGTAATCAACTTGTCGCCCTGATGGTCATCGATATGCAGCGAGGAATGAGCGATCCCGCCATCGGTGAGCGCAATAACCCGGATGCCGAAAATAATATTCAGAGCCTGCTCACTGAATGGCGTAAAGCGGGCTGGCCCGTAGTGCATGTACGCCATATCTCACGCACCCCCAGCTCGCCATTTTGGCCGGGGTTACCAGGCGCAGAGTTCCAGCCTGCACTAGCCCCGCAACCTAAAGAGCACGTAGTAGAAAAGAACATACCCTGTGCGTTTACCCACTCAGGCTTAGAGCGCTGGCTCCACGCTCGCGAGATCAAGCGGCTGGTTATCGTTGGTGTGAGTACCAGCAATTCGGTTGAAGCCACCGCTCGCACAGCCGGTAATCTTGGCTTTGATACCCACGTTGTCGCGGATGCCACTTTTACCTTTGCCAAGCAGGACTACGCAGGCACTTACCGTACGGCGGATGAAGTGCACGCCATGTCACTGGCGAACTTGGAAGGGGAGTATGCGGCTATCTTTAGCACTGGTGAGGCGCTAAAGCTATTGGCTTCTGGCCATCACCAGTGAGTATTAGCCGCAAACCACCGCTGGGGATATTTCTGCCCTGAAATAAATCGATGGTGCATGTAGCCGATCTACTGCCCGTGCCGTAGTGATATATTTAATCAACTTGCTGGATACAGAGAACGTTCTATGACAACCGCACACGATAAACAGTGGAATATGAAGCCTAACGTTCGCTTGGCTCGGCAACTTGCTGTGCGGGATGTACCAGCCCTCGTTTACGATGCGGTGAACCTGGAAGGGGTCGCCATGACGCTACCTGAAGTGCAAACGATTCTGGATGGGATTACGGTCGGTGGTCACAAAATCAGCGATCAGAATATGGCGATTAATCAGGCGAAGGCTTGGAAATATATATTTGATCTAGTCGATCAAGGTAAGTTTAGCTTTGATAAAGAAACAGTTTTAAATATCCATGCCATAGCGGGTAAAGAGGAAGCTTTGGAATGGGGAAAGTTTCGTTCCGGCTATGTCACGATTTCAGGGTCTGATTATGAGCCGCCCGCGCCTGAGCAGCTTGAAGCAAGATGGCAGAGCTTACAGAGGCAGGTGAAAAGTGAAATTGATTGCTATGATCAAGCGATCACTGCGTTTCTTCAAATAGCCAGGGCTCAGTTTTTTTGGGATGTAAACAAGCGTACAGGTCGTTTTTTGATGAACGGCATCTTGCTGGCATATGGATTTCCAATTATTAACGTTCCCGCTAAACGTCAGCAGGAATTCAATACATTGATGCTGGATTTCTACTCGTCAAATGATATGAAGCCTATGAACACGTTTTTACGTAGCTGTTTACATCCTAGTGTTATCAAGAATTTTACGTTTGATCTACCTCTTAGCTAGGGAAGGTCTGAATAACTGCCGATATTCATCACCGCTCACTTGAGCCGAGAAAAAATCGAAAATTCAGACATTCTTCT
>NZ_JABUZA010000013.1 GCF_014897985.1 Halomonas colorata | reverse complement strand
GAGTGTTTGGTCGCACTCTCATTTTACTCACTTGGATCCAGGCTTTTTCATTTATTAATGTTTATGGGACAGCAGTGGGCGGTGGGCCCCTTTTTGCCGCTGAGCCTATCGGTGACGTCAGTTTTATGGGCAATGAGCATATCGCCATCTTTAGTTCCTCCGAGTGGGCTGAGCGTGGGTTCTGCAAGCAGTGTGGTACACACCTGTTTTACCGATTAAAGCAGGAAGAACACTACGCTATCCCTGTCGGTTTGTTGGACGGTAGCGACTGGGACTTTACCGAACAGATTTTTATCGACCAGAAGCCCGAGTTTTATACCTTTGCCAACGATACCCGCATGCTTACGGAGGAAGAAGTGTTTGCTCAGCATGCAAACAAGTCGTAGGCGGTCAGTATTAAGCTATGCAGTTTTTTCCATTGTCGCTTCCAGCGCGTCAATCATTTTTCTTGCCGCATTGGAAAGCGTGCGGTTGGTATGCACCAGATAGCCAAGCGGCCTGTGTATCGGCGCGGTATCGATGCTTAGCTCGACCAGCTCGCTATCCACCATGCCCTCGGGTAACAGGCTCCAGCCAAGCCCGACGCTGCACATCATTTTCAACGTCTCTAGATAGTTGGTCGCCATACTTACCGGTAAGGTAAGCCCGGCTTCAGCAAACCGCTGTTCAATCAAGGTTCGGGTAAACGTCATTGCTCCAGGCAGCACACACTTGTACTGGCATAGCGTTTCAAGCGTAAGCTCAGGCGCCTGGGCTAACGGGTGATCCGGAGCGCAAACAAAGCATAGCCGGTCACGCCAGAGCTTGACCACATGGAGTTGTTCAATAGGGTGGGGCGCAAGCGTTACCACCGCGAGTTCAAGCGTGCCATCCTGTACGCCTTGATAAGCGAACTCTGAATCGAGAAAGTGCAGATCTAGCTCAACCTCCGGATGGTGCTGAGTATAGTGCTTGAGAATGGGCGGCAGGCGGTGCAGGCCAATATGATGGCTGGTCGCCAGCGTTAACCGGCCGCCGACCTGCCCAGAAAGATTGGCAAGCGCGCGTCGGCTGTCCTCTACTGCTGCAAGGATCCGCTTGGCCTGGGGGAGTAATAAATGGCCGGCTTCGGTGAGCGAGATACGCCTACCTATCCGATCAAACAGCCGCGTACTTACCTGTGATTCCAGCGTGGCAATACGTTTACTAACCGCAGGCTGGGTCAGGTAGAGCTGCTCGGCAGCCCGCGAAAAGCTTTGAGTTTCGGCAACGGCTAAAAACGCCTGTAGGCTTTGGGTATCCATGTGTAGTTCCGTCGCTAAATTCTGTCTACTATTCCAATGTGGAATCGTATCTATAAATAACATGAATTGCTTTTATGCGCGACACGCGTAACACTCGTTGCATCACTGGCGCAAAGACGTCAGCGCAAAAAACTAGCAGGGCGCTAGCCCGGGAGAGCCATATGTCAGGTCAAACCCTTTACGACAAACTCTGGAATCAGCACCTGGTGAAGCAGCGTGACGATGGCACCGCGTTGATTTATATCGACCGTCAGCTGCTTCACGAAGTGACCTCCCCACAGGCTTTTGAAGGTCTGCGCCTGGCCAAGCGTAAGCCATGGCGCCTGGATGCCAACCTGGCGACGCCGGACCATAACGTACCTACCACGTTGAAAGAGCGCGCCGAAGGCAACAGCGGCATTAAAGACCCGGTGTCGTTGATTCAGGTGCAAACCCTGGATGACAACTGCGTCGAGTACGGTATCGAAGAGTTCAAGATCAACGACCCGCGCCAGGGCATCGTCCACGTAGTAGGGCCGGAGCAGGGCGCGACACTGCCCGGTATGACCGTGGTATGCGGTGACTCTCACACAGCAACCCATGGTGCGTTTGGCGCGCTGGCCCACGGCATCGGCACTTCTGAAGTCGAGCATGTGCTGGCGACGCAATGCTTGCTGGCGCAAAAGATGAAGAACATGCAGGTGCGCGTGGAAGGTGAACTTGGCCTGGGTGTCACCGCAAAAGACGTGGTGCTGGCGATTATCGGAGAAATTGGCACCGCAGGCGGCACGGGCTACGCGATTGAGTTTGCCGGCAGCGCGATTGCCTCGCTTTCCATGGAAGGCCGCATGACCGTGTGCAACATGGCCATTGAAGCCGGAGCCCGGGTGGGTTTGATTGCTGTTGACGACACCACCATCGATTACCTGGCCGAGCGCCCCTTTGCGCCGACTGCCGAGCAGTGGGAAGCGGCGGTAGCTGACTGGCGTCAGTTGGTATCGGATGACGATGCCTCGTTCGACAAAGTAGTGACGCTGAAAGCTGAAGATATTGAGCCGCAGGTTAGCTGGGGAACCAGCCCTGAAATGGTGACGGGTATTTCAGGCCAGGTACCGGACCCCAAGGCGGCGATGGATGAAACCGTACAGCGCAGCCATACCCGCGCGCTTGAATATATGGGGCTGCACGCCAATCAAAAAATCACCGATATCAAGCTCGATAAAGTGTTTATCGGTTCGTGCACCAACTCGCGTATTGAAGATTTGCGTGAAGCCGCCAAGGTTGCCCAAGGTAATAAAGTGGCCGACACGATCAAACTTGCCATGGTCGTGCCGGGGTCTGGCCTGGTGAAACGTCAGGCGGAAGCCGAAGGGCTGGATAAGATCTTCATCGATGCTGGCTTTGAGTGGCGCGAGCCGGGTTGCTCCATGTGCCTTGCCATGAATGCCGATAAGCTGGGCGCCGGCGAGCACTGCGCATCGACCTCCAACCGCAACTTCGAAGGGCGTCAGGGGTACGGCGGTCGTACGCACCTGGTAAGCCCTGCGATGGCGGCGGCGGCAGCGATTGCTGGCCACTTTGTTGATGTACGCAGTTTATCCGCCAACGATGCTACCCACGCTCAGGAGGCTTGAGCCATGAAAAAGTTTACTCGTTTCGAGGGCGTGGTTGCCCCGCTTGATCGCGCGAACGTCGATACCGACTTAATTATTCCCAAGCAGTTCTTGAAATCGATCAAGCGCACGGGGTTTGGCGTTAACCTGTTTGATGAACTGCGTTATTTAGATGAAGGGCAGCCGGGGCAGGATTGCTCCAATCGCCCACTGAATCCTGATTTCGTGCTCAACCAGCCGCGCTTTAAAGGGGCTGAGGTGTTGCTTGCCCGGCGCAACTTTGGCTGTGGTAGCTCGCGTGAACACGCGCCGTGGGCGCTGGAAGATTTCGGTTTTAAGGTTGTCATTGCGCCAAGCTTTGCGGATATTTTTTACAATAATGCGTTTAAAAACGGCATATTGCTGATCACGTTAAGCGAAGAAGAAGTGGATCGTCTGTTTGCTGGCGTCGATGCTAACGAAGGCTACCAGCTGGATATCGACTTGGAGAACCAGCGAGTCAACACGCCGGGCGGCGAAATTCTGGAGTTTGAAGTGGACGCGTTTCGTAAGCACTGCCTGCTCAACGGCCTGGATGATATTGGCATCACACTGCAAGACGAAGATGCAATTCGTACCTTCGAGCAGAAACACAAGGATGCCCGGCCCTGGCTGTTCCGTCAGCCTGCCTGATTCAGCTCAATAAAAGCTATTTAGAATAGCTAAAAAGACATACATAGCGCGGTGCAACCCGATTGCAACGCGCTAAGCGGCGCCAAGCCGTGCTGACACTCTATTAAGGATTTAACATGACCCACAAGGTGCTTCTGTTACCCGGCGACGGTATTGGCCCAGAGATTGCGGCTCAGGCCGCGCGCTTGTTAAAAGCCTGCCAGGAAGCGGGTTTGGATATTGACGTTGAAGAAGCGCTGGTTGGTGGCTCGGCTTATGATGTGCACGGCGAGCCGCTACCCGCTGAAACGCTTGAAAAAGCCAAGGCGGCCAGCGCAATTCTGCTTGGCGCGGTGGGTGGCCCTAAATGGGACAAGATCGAAGATCTTTCCAAGCGACCCGAAAAAGGCCTGTTGGGCCTGCGCAAGAACCTTGGGCTGTTTGGCAACCTGCGCCCGGCCATGCTCTATCCGCAGTTGGCCAGTGCCTCAAGCCTGAAACCTGAGTTGGTGGCAGGTCTGGATATCATGATCGTGCGTGAATTGACCGGCGGCATTTACTTTGGTCAGCCGCGGGGGATTGAGGAGCGCAACGGTGAGCGTGTGGGCTTTAATACCTACATCTATTCCGAAAGCGAGATTGAGCGCATCGGCCGCGTGGCGTTTGAAATGGCCCAAAAGCGCGGCAAGAAGCTCTGCTCGGTGGACAAGGCCAACGTGCTGGAAGTCACTATCTTGTGGCGTGAAGTGATGGAGCGTCTGGCACCAGAATACCCGGATGTCGAGCTTTCACATATGTACGTGGATAACGCCGCGATGCAGCTGGTGCGCGCCCCGAAACAATTCGATGTGGTCGTGACGGGCAACATGTTTGGCGATATTCTTTCTGATGCCGCCGCCATGCTCACCGGCTCCATCGGTATGCTGCCTTCAGCCTCGCTGAATGAAAGCGGTCAGGGTATGTATGAGCCTTGCCACGGAAGTGCGCCGGATATCGCCGGGCAAAATATTGCCAACCCGCTGGCCATGATGCTGTCTGTTGCCATGATGCTGCGCTATTCGCTTAATGAAACGGCCATGGCAGAGCGTATAGAAGCCGCGGTAGGCAGCGTACTAGACGACGGCCTGCGTACTGCGGATATTGCGTCTGAAGGCATGCAGACTATCGGCACCGATGCGATGGGGGATGCCGTATTGGCCGCATTTGCGAAATGTTAAGTGTGTTTTGAAGCGTGCTAACTAATTGATCTGAAAGTGTGACGGCTCGGCCACTCAAAAGGGTGGCCGACGCCATTTATAAGTTTTGTGTATAATATTGGTCTCATTCTTTGCTGGAGGACTTCACATGTTGAAAGTCGGTTTCGTAGGATGGCGTGGTATGGTCGGCTCTGTGCTGATGCAGCGCATGCAGGAAGATGGCGATTTTAACGGTATTGAACCCATCTTTTTCACGACCTCCCAGGTAGGCCAACCTGGCCCCGATATCGGCGTAGACGTACCTCCGCTTAAAGATGCGTTTGCCCTTGAAGATCTGAAAGCACTTGATGTGATCGTGACGTGCCAAGGGGGCGATTACACCAAGGAAGTCTACGCAGATCTGCGTAAAAACGGCTGGCAGGGCTACTGGATTGATGCGGCTAGTACGCTGCGCATGGAAGACGAAGCCACTATCGTGCTTGACCCGGTTAACCGCAAGGTAATCGATGCGCAGCTTGCTAAAGGCGCCAAGACCTTTGTGGGTGGCAACTGCACCGTTAGCCTGATGCTGATGGGCCTGGGTGGCCTGTTTGAAGCCGATATGGTCGAGTGGATGACCTCCATGACCTATCAGGCGGCTTCCGGCTCTGGCGCCAAGCACATGCGCGAACTGCTCAATCAAATGGGGCAGCTGCGTGATAGCGTCGGTGAAGAGCTCAAGGATACATCGAGTGCAATTCTGGATATCGACCGTAAGGTAACCGCTGCCATGCGCGGTGGCGACTTCCTGACCGATAACTTCGGTGCACCGCTTGCCGGTAGTTTATTGCCGTGGATCGATACCAAGCTTGAGAACGGCCAGAGCCGTGAAGAGTGGAAAGGCTTCGTTGAGACCAACAAAATTCTGGGTCGCGGTGAAAGTCCGGTGCCGATTGACGGTCTTTGCGTGCGAATCGGCGCCATGCGCTCGCACAGCCAAGCCTTTACCATCAAGCTCAAGCAGGATGTACCGCTTGATGAAATCGAAGATCGCATTGCCAAGCACAATGAGTGGGTCAATGTAATTCCCAATGATAAAGACGCCACGGTTGCAGGCTTAACGCCCGCCGCCGCGACCGGTACGCTGAATATTCCGGTGGGCCGTCTGCGCAAGCTGAATATGGGTGGAGAATATCTTTCTGCATTCAGCGTAGGCGACCAGCTGCTGTGGGGCGCCGCCGAGCCGCTCAAGCGGATGCTGAAAATTTTGCGCGAGCAATAAATCAGCAAGGCGAGTGCTAATCAAAACGGGGAGCTTTCAGCTCTCCGTTTTTTTATGTCATTTATAAGATATAAATACATTAGGTCAAATAGGTACAAGCGTTTATTGCTTAATTATGTTAAGTATACTTGGTTATTGTTTTAGGGGCTGCACAGCGCTGTGCATTGATAAATCAAGAATTGGTTGGGTATCGTGCCAAAAAAAACTTCAAACACTCGAGCTGCCCTAAACGCCGCTGCATGGCTGACGCTGACGTCGCTAAGCTCATTTGCATTTGCCATTGAGCTAGGTCCGGCCTCTGTTTCATCACCTCTGGAAAGCCCTCTAAGTGCTTCTTTGCCGCTGCTTGATTCTGGCGCCTATCCGCTAAACGAGTTACATGTGCAGCTTGCCAATGAAGATGCGTTTTCTGCCGCAGGGCTTGAGTGGATCCCATCCATTCAACCGGTGAGTGCTGCGCTTGAAGAGCGAGAGGGCAGTCGGCACATTGTATTGAGCTCTCAGCAGCCGGTTACCGCTCCCTGGCTGGATTTGTTGCTCACGCTTGACTCTCCAGAAGGACAGCTTAACCGTACTGTTACTCTGTTATTCGATCCCGTGGGCTACTCTCCGACAGTTTCAAGCCCAGCGACCCAGAGCAGTGCGGTTGCCATGCTTGATGTGTTGCCGGGGGATACGCTGTGGCGTATCGCCGAGCGTAGCAAGCCAAGTGAGGTCAGTATTCAGCAGATGATGCTGGCCTTGGTCGAGGTCAACTCGGATATTTTTCCTGCCGGTAATATCAATAGTTTGCGTGCGGGGCAGGCGTTGTCTGTGCCCAGTGTAGATCTGGCACTAAGCCGTTCATCTGGTGCTGCCGCTCAGACCGTCCGCGCAATGGTGAATGAGGGGCGACATGCACCTACTTCTGCGCCAGTAGCCTTGCCCGAGTTTGAAGCACCGCCTACGCCGGTAGGCGAGGGTAACCAGCTGGATAAGCCCCTCATAGTAGCCTCATCTGAGGGCGCTACTTCCAATGGCGCAGGTTTCAGTGAGTGGCAAGTCGAGCAAAACAGTGCCATCGCCAAACTTAGCGAGCAGTTGGCGCAAAGCCAAACGAGCCTACTAGAAGCTCAGCAAGACCGCGAGCAGCTCCATATTGAGCTTAATGAGCTGCGTCATGGCATTGGTTTGCTTCAAGACGACATAGCGGCGGCTCAAGCTGCCTTATCCACCCCGCAAGCCTCCAGTACGGGCACTGCCACGGAGGGGGCGCTCGACCGTAATGTGCAGAACACTGGCGGTTTGCTGGCCCGGCTGGAGCGCGCTCAGTGGTTGCCCATCTGGGGCCTAGGCTTGCTGCTGATAGGCCTACTACTATTAGTAGTAGGGCTTGGATGGTTTTTTAAGCGTCGCAAAGTGCTGCCGAATGATGATAAGCAATACATAGAAGGCGCAACATTGGCTGAGCCGACAGTGTTTCGGCCCACCGATGTGGCTTCTGAGAAGGCCGCGTCTCCGTCATCTTCTGGTTCTGAAGAAAACAGCATGCAGGCCGGTGGCGAAATGGTCGATCATAAGCAAGACGCATTCTTCACCAGCGTGGCGAGAAGTCAGGCGGCCGGTTTAGCTGTACCCCTTGCAGCAAAGCCTCTGGCCCCTTCAGAGACGCAGTGGGAGATTGAAGAGGTAGCATTCAAGCCTCGAGGCCGGGATAATAGCTGACCTTTCAAATTTAATGACGTGGCTTGATGACGCTGTTCTACCACTTTGATGAAACACAACCGCTAAAAGGCCGCTTGGCGATGGGCATTGAGTACGATGGCTCACGCTTTTGCGGCTTCCAACGCCTAAAGCATGCTGCTTCTGTGCAAGCGGCTGTAGAAGATGCCCTGACGAAGGTGGCGAGTGCGCCGGTCCAGATTCATGCCAGCGGGCGTACTGATTCGGGTGTTCACGCGACGCGCCAGGTGATTCACTTCGACCCCCCCGCCGAGCGCACTGAGAAAGCCTGGATTTTTGGCGTCAATACAAACCTGCCGCGCGATGTAGCCGTGCGCTGGGTAAAGCCGGTATCGGACGACTTTCATTCACGCTTGGGGGCGCTTGGCAGACGCTATCGCTATTTAGTGCTTAACCAGATCAGCCGCCCCGTTCTTGAGCGTACCAACGTAACGTGGTGCCGTGATCCGTTGGATGCGGACGCCATGCATCGTGCCGCGCAAGCGCTCGTTGGCGAGCATGACTTCTCAAGCTTTCGTGCAGCGGGCTGCCAATCTAAGACACCATGGCGGCAGATGCATTTTATCGATGTGAAGCGTTACGGCCCATTGGTGGTGATTGATATTCAGGGCAATGCGTTTTTGCATCATATGATTCGCAATATCGCCGGAGCGCTGATTAGCGTGGGGCGTGGCGCGCAAGATGATCAGTATATTGAACGTTTGTTGGCGCTTAAGGATCGTAAGAAAGGAGATGTAACAGCACCTGCGTGCGGGCTGCATTTCGTTGACTCGATCTACGACGAGCGTTTTGAACTGCCGATGGAGCCGGTAGGGCCTAATCTGCTCGCGTTTACCGGTGAATGGACCGGCGAGCGTGAACTACCTGACAACCCCAGGATTGCGGCGCGGCGTAAACTTAGCTTTGCCAAGAAAACGCCTGACCCGGCACAGGAGGCGCTCGATGAAGATACTTAGCCCAATGCGCACGCGAATCAAGTTTTGTGGGCTCACCCGCCGTGAAGATATCGCGCAAGCGGTCAGATCGGGAGTGGACGCGCTGGGCTTTGTTATGTGGCCTAAAAGTGCGCGCAGTATCACCGTTGAGCAGTTGGCAGTCCTTTCTGCCGATGTGCCAGCGTTTGTTACCCGGGTTGGGCTATTTGTTGACCAACCTATTGAGTTGATTGAACAGTGTTTGCCGTACCTGGATCTGATTCAGTTCCACGGCAATGAGTCTCCCGAGTTTTGTGCTCAGTTTGGTCGCCCTTGGATAAAGGCCCTGCGCATGCATGAGAGTGTCGATCTGGCGAAAGCGGCGGCTGACTATCATCAAGCGCAGGCACTGCTTCTTGATGCTTATCGTCCGGGCATTCCTGGCGGCACGGGCGAGACGTTTGATTGGGCGAGAATCCCCGCAGAACTTGCAAAACCTGTTATCCTCGCCGGTGGGTTAACGGTTGAAAATATTGCTTCGGCCGTTCAACAGGTAGCGCCTTATGCCGTTGATGTATCTGGTGGAATTGAGCTGACACACGGTTGTAAGGACGTTGATAAAATGGTGTCGTTTGTCAGTCAGGTCGCGTTCGCCGACGCGCGTTAAGCTCACTGCGCAGCTTGCTTCATTTAGCTGCGTCCTATGTTTATTCAATGTTTGCCTTGTCTGGCAATCTCGTGAGGTATCTCTGTGACTATCTCAAGAACTGGCTCCGTAACTGGCTCAGCAACTGGTGATTCTAAAACCGCTTCTGAAACCGTTTCCGAAACCCGGTTCAGCGACCTAACCCGAATGCCCGACGCCCGTGGCCATTTTGGTCCTTATGGTGGCCGGTTTGTATCAGAAACTCTGAGCTTTGCCTTGGAAGACCTGGAAAAGACATACTTAAGTCTGCGTGACGATCCCGCTTTCCAGGCCGAGTTTGATTATGATCTTGCCCATTATGTCGGACGCCCGTCACCGCTCTACCATGCCAAGCGCTGGTCAGAGTCTCTGGGCGGGGCACAAATTTGGTTAAAGCGTGAAGACTTAAACCATACGGGCGCTCACAAGGTGAACAATACGATTGGTCAGGCACTGTTGGCCAAAAAAACCGGTAAGCCCCGGGTAATTGCTGAAACCGGTGCGGGTCAGCACGGCGTGGCGACGGCAACGGTTGCTGCGCGGTTGGGCCTTGAGTGCGACGTGTATATGGGCGCTGAAGACGTACAGCGCCAAAAACTCAATGTCTATCGTATGCGCTTATTAGGCGCGCGAGTAATCCCGGTAGAGTCAGGTACGCGCACCCTGAAAGATGCCATGAACGAAGCGCTGCGCGACTGGGTAACGAATGTCGATAATACGTTTTACATTATCGGTACGGTAGCAGGCCCTCACCCTTATCCGCAGCTGGTGCGTGACTTTAATGCGGTTGTCGGACGTGAAGCGCGGCGCCAGTCGCTTGAGCAGATCGGCCGCCTGCCGGATGCATTGATAGCGTGTGTTGGTGGCGGTTCCAATGCTATCGGTCTGTTTTATCCGTTCGTCGAGGATGACGGTGTTGCGATGTACGGTGTGGAAGCCGGCGGCGACGGCATTGAAACCGGCCGCCATGCAGCCCCGCTCTCGACCAATGCGCCGCGTGGCGTGCTCCACGGTAACCGCACATATTTGATGTCCGATGAGGCGGGGCAGGTGTCGGATACCCATTCGATCTCAGCGGGCCTTGATTATCCAGGTGTTGGCCCTGAACACTCGCTTTGGAAAGATGTTGGCCGAGTTAATTACGTAGCGGCAAACGATAAGGAAGTGTTGGAAGCGTTTCGCGAGCTGACGCAGATGGAAGGCATTATGCCTGCGTTGGAATCCGCTCATGCGCTTGCTCATGCCAAGGTGTTAGCGCCAACGATGCGTCCTGATCAGCACATTGTGGTCAATCTTTCTGGTCGTGGTGATAAAGACATCATGACCGTGGCCAAGATTGATGGCATCGAATTTTAAGAGCAGCTTTTAAGGACCGTTTTTAAGAACAGTTTTTAAGAACCGTTTTAAGGACAAGCATGAACCGTATCGATCAACGCTTCAGTGAACTCAAGCAGCAGAGCCGTAAAGCTCTGATTCCGTATATTACGGCAGGCGACCCGGCCCCGCAGTACACCGTTGGCTTTATGCATGCGCTTGTCGAGGCGGGCGCCGATATTATCGAGCTTGGCGTGCCGTTTTCAGATCCCATGGCAGATGGCCCGGTTATTCAAAAGGCTTGTGAGCGTGCCTTGAAGCACGGCACGCGTTTAGTTGACCTGCTGGATATGGTCGCGGAGTTTCGTCAGGTCGATACTAAAACGCCGGTTGTGCTCATGGGGTACTTGAATCCGATTGAGCGGATTGGCTACGAAACCTTTGCCGATAAGGCGGCGGCAGTAGGGGTTGATGGCGTATTGGTCGTTGATATGCCGCCTGAAGAGGCTGATGAACTTGGTCCGCTATTAAAAGTACGTAATTTAGCTGCGATTTTCCTTGTCGCGCCTACCACTTCCCATGCGCGAGCCGCTACAATATGCGCTCACGGTGAAGGGTACCTTTATTATGTTTCGCTGAAAGGCGTCACCGGTGCGGCAACGTTAAATGCAAACGATGTCGCTGAGCATTTAAAGCCGCTGCGTGATATGACCGATCTGCCGCTTTGTGTGGGCTTCGGTATCCGCGACGGTGTTACGGCGGCTGAAGTCGCCAAGGTGGCTGATGGGGTGATTGTCGGTAGCGCCCTGGTTAATCGTATTGCCGAAAATGTAGAAACGCCTGAAATTATCGCCGGTCAGCTTAGAAGTGTGTTAGCAGAAATGCGCACCGCGATGGACGCCTAACGCTGCCCCTCATCGTCTACACTGAATCGATTGACGACACTCATCAAGCTTGGCGTTGCCAGGCATTGACGTAAACGGAAGACTTTCTGATATGAGCTGGTTAGACAAGATAGTGCCCTCCATGGGGCGTATCCAGCGTAAAGACCGTCGCGCTAGCGTGCCCGACGGCCTCTGGCGTAAATGTCCCAAGTGTGAAGCCGTTCTCTATCTTCCTGAGTTAGAGAAACACAACAGTGTATGTCCTAAATGTGACCATCACTTGCGGCTAACCGCACGCAAACGCTTGGACTGGTTCTTGGATAAAGAAGGGCGTGAAGAAATTGCGGCAGAGCTTGAGCCCAATGATCGTCTTAAGTTCCGCGACTCCAAAAAGTACAAAGACCGTTTTACGGCGGCGCAAAAAGAGACTGGCGAAAAAGATGCGCTGGTCTCCATGCGTGGCAATCTAGACGGCCTGCCGGTCGTTGCCGTTGCCTTTGAGTTTACCTTTATGGGCGGCTCGATGGGGGCTGTGGTCGGCGAAAAGTTTGTCCGCGCGGCGACGCTTGCGCTTGAAGAGCGCATTCCGCTGGTCTGCTTTGCCGCGTCAGGTGGCGCGCGTATGCAGGAAGCACTGTTCTCTCTAATGCAGATGGCGAAAACCTCGGCGGCACTTGAGAAGCTTAAGCAAGCGGGTGTGCCGTATATTTCAGTGCTCACAGACCCTGTTTTTGGTGGCGTGTCTGCGTCACTGGCGATGCTGGGCGACTTGAATATCGCTGAACCCAATGCGCTGATTGGTTTCGCTGGCCCTCGGGTTATCGAGCAGACCGTACGCGAAACATTGCCTGAGGGTTTCCAGCGTAGCGAGTTCCTGCTTGAGCACGGTACGGTGGATATGATCGTGCATCGCCATGAAATGCGATCTCGCGTGGGCGGTATGTTGCGTAAACTGACCCATCACGATGCGCTTTCAATCACCGAGGAGTTGGCAGAAGAAGTAACCGTCGCCGAACCGCTGGTTGATGAAGCCCATATCGCTGATGAGGTGGAAGCACTTCATAACGACACCAGCACAGAGACGACCGATAAGAGCCATGAATCACACCGCAATGCCTAAATCCTTAGCAGAGTGGCTGCATCACTTAGAGACCCTGCATCCTGTAGGGATCGATTTAGGGCTTGAGCGCGTATCACACGTTGCAAAGCGCATGGGGTTGCTTGGCAACCCTATCGCCAAGCGCGTTGTGATTGTGGCAGGTACCAATGGTAAGGGTTCGACCCTTGCCATCATGGATGCCGTTGCCCGAGCACACGGGCAGCGTGTTGGTGCCTATTCTTCCCCCCATTTATTGCGTTATAACGAGCGCGTGCGCATCGATGGCCAAGAGGTGGAAGACGCGCTCTTGGTCGATGGCTTTGAGCGCGTTGAACAGGCGCGCCTGCAGGCGCCTGAAATAAGCCTTACCTATTTTGAAGCGGGCACTCTCTGCGCGCTTTGGTGCCTGGCGAACGCCAACCTTGATCTGGCCGTACTTGAAGTGGGTCTGGGTGGTCGGCTGGATGCCGTCAATATTATTGATGCTGACGTGGCCGTCGTTACCACTATCGCTCAGGATCATGCGAATTTTCTAGGCACCGATATTTCGCAAATCGGGCTTGAAAAAGCGGGTGTTTTCCGGCCTCTTCGCCCAGCGGTGCTAGGCAGTCAGTCGTTACCCAGCAGCGTTGCGGAGACCGCTATTGCACTGGCCGCGCCGGTATATCGGCTAGGCTTGGCGTTTAGCCACAGTGCTGATAAAGAAGGCCGTAAGCCGTGGTGCTGGCATGGATTGACAGCCTCGGGGGAGACGATTTCTATTGATGCACTTCCCGATCCTGGCCTGCCCATTGATAACGCGGCAACCGCGCTGCAAGCGTTGGCAATGACGGGAC
The DNA here is from genome assembly GCF_014897985.1 of Halomonas colorata. Taxonomy (GTDB): domain Bacteria; phylum Pseudomonadota; class Gammaproteobacteria; order Pseudomonadales; family Halomonadaceae; genus Vreelandella; species Vreelandella colorata. The sequence continues at coordinate 78,469 of NZ_JABUZA010000013.1, read as the reverse complement.
TTACGCTAATCCCGAAAGCCACGCAGGCTGCTCTGGCTAGCGTGCAACTGCCGGGCCGTATGCAATGGATAGGGCAGTGGTGTCTGGATGTAGGCCATAATCCCCATGCGGCTGCCTATCTGGCGGATCGCTTGCCAGCAACGCCGGAAGGTGGCCGGCAGTGGGCATTAATTGGCATGCTAAATGACAAGGACGCCGATGGGGTGATTGCCGCCCTGGCGCCGCGTATTTCTGACTGGGTCTGTGTAACGCTTGAAGGTGAGCGGGGCCGACCGGCTGCTGAGTTGGCTGAACGTATTACCGCTCAGGGAGGGCGCGTACATCATTGCGCAGACTCGCCTGAAGCCGGAGTGGATTATTTAGCCCCATTGCTTAACGCTCAAGATCGTATTTTGGCAACTGGTTCCTTTTTCACCGTCGCAGCCCTGCTAGCTAAGCCCCTGCCACAGGCTCAGTAGCTCTTTAGGCTAGTCTCGCTCAAGGGAGATGAAGATGAAATACGGTAAAACAGAACGCATCAGCGGTATTGTGATCCTGCTTGCGCTGCTGGCGATTTTTGTGCCCTGGTTGATGAGTGACCCGGCACCTCGCGAGGAGCGCCCGCAGCCTACCTTCATTATTGAGCAGCCGATTGAAACAGCACGGCGCGATGTGGCAGCCCCGCAAATGCCGGCCACGATTAATGCACAGCCTTCCACCAATGTGGCGAGTAACGATGAACTTGATGCGCCGATCAACGCATCCCCTTCATTGCCTCAAACGAATCAAGTTGATCCGCCAAGTCAGGCAGCCACAGCGACGCAAGAGCCAAGCCCTGCCACTAATACAGCAGCGCAGAACGATCCTATTGCTGACCTGGTAGCGGCCAATAGCTCGTCGAGTAGCAGTCAAAGCAGCAGCGCTTCTGCATCAGCCCCTGCTTCAACACAGCAGGGCGAGTGGGCCGTGCAGGTAGGTAGCTTTGGTGATGCAAGCAATGCTGAACGCCTGGGTAATCAGCTTTCAAGCGAAGGGTTTAGCGTTTTTCAGCGTCAGCGAGACAATAATCTGACGACCGTCTTGGTGGGGCCTTATGCCTCATCTGAAGATGGCGAGTCGGCAATGGCGTTGATCAAGCAGCGGGCCAATGTACAGGGCCTGCTAGTACGAGTAAGAGACTAAATAATGGCATTAACGTGGATAGATGCTGTTTTCCTGGCCGTGCTTGCGCTTTCAATGTTGGCCGGGTTTGTACGTGGCTTTGTGAGAGAGGCACTCGGCCTGGGAGCCTGGATTGTCGCCTTGATGGTGGCCCGCGTACTAGCCGAGCCGCTGGCTGAATTCATGGCGGGCTTTATTGAAAGCTTTGATGCCCGGCTTGTATTGGCGTTTGCACTCATCATTTTTGCGGTTATTTTGCTTTGCGGGATTGTGATTCGGTTGGTGCACGCCGCTATTGTCTGGGCGGGTATGGGGCTTTTGAACCGTTTTGCCGGTGCTGTCTTTGGCGTCGCCCGTGGTGCGGTCATTTTATTAGTGGCAACGGTACTTATTACGCTCACGCCCTTTGCTGAACTTCAAGCATGGCAGCAAGCGTCATTACGTCCCACCTTTGTTGAGCTACGCGATTGGGCGGTTAGCCAATTGGATCAGTGGGAGCGTGAATTGCCCGAAGCCCCTGCGTCTCTGCGGGATATTTCATTGCCGGACATTCGTTCGAGAAATGAGTTCGCGCCGCAATCGATTGATAGCCAGTGATATCATAGAGGCTGGTGCAACCAGGCTTTATTGAGTAACGCTTAAAACGCAAGTTTTAAAACGAGTTTCAAGAACGTACGGGCTTGTTTTAGCAAGCCATGGCACTAAAGCGAGGTAACTTGAATGTGCGGTATAGTAGGCCTTCTGGCCAAGCAGGCGGTAAATCAGGGAATCTACGATGCCCTGACCGTACTTCAGCATCGCGGCCAGGACGCTGCCGGCATGATGACCTGGAGCGAGGGACGCTTCCTACTGCGCAAGAGTAATGGGCTGGTGCGCGATGTCTTCCACACTCGCCATATGGCTCGCCTTAAAGGTAACCTGGGCATTGGTCACGTACGTTATCCTACTGCTGGCTCTTCCAGCGAAGCGGAATCCCAGCCGTTTTATGTCAACTCTCCTTACGGCATTGCGTTAGCGCACAACGGTAACCTGACCAACTCCGAGCAGTTGAAGCAGGAGCTTTTCTCGACCGACCTACGTCATATCAATACCAGCTCCGATTCTGAAGTGCTGCTTAACGTGTTTGCCCATGAACTAGGCAAGCAAGGGTTGCACCTGGAAGCGGAAGATATTTTTGACGCGGTACGTAGAGTGCACCGACGCTGCAAAGGCGGCTACGCGGCGGTCGCGATCATTAATGGTTTTGGTATGGTGGCGTTTCGTGATCCTCACGGCATTCGCCCGGTGGTCTTTGGTACTCGCCAAACGGATGCCGGTCAAGATGTCATGATTGCTTCTGAGTCGGTTGCCTTGGATGTGGGCGGCTTTGAACTTGAGCGTGATCTGTCGCCCGGCGAAGCAATTTTTGTGGATATGCAGGGCCAGTTCCATACCCAAGTTTGTGCTGACCGGCCGCAGCTGCGCTCGTGCATTTTCGAGCATGTGTATCTGGCACGTCCAGACTCTATTTTGGACGGTGCCTACGTGTACGGCACGCGTATGCAGATGGGTCGCAAGCTGGGTGATCGCATTCTTAACGAATGGCCGGATCACGATATTGATGTGGTGATTCCGATTCCGGATACGTCGCGCACCTCGGCGCTGGAAATGGCCCAGCACCTTGGGGTGACGTACCGCGAAGGCTTTATGAAGAACCGCTACATTGGCCGTACGTTTATCATGCCGGGCCAAACCCAGCGTAAGAAATCGGTACGCCAAAAACTCAACGCTATCGACGTTGAATTCAAAGGCAAGAACGTGCTGCTGGTGGATGACTCCATTGTGCGTGGCACAACCTGTAAGCAGATCATTCAAATGGCACGCGATGCGGGGGCGCGTAAGGTCTATTTTGCTTCCGCCGCGCCGCCTGTGCGTTATCCCAACGTCTACGGCATCGATATGCCTGCAGCAATCGAGCTGATCGCTCATGGGCGTACTGAAGATGAAGTGGGCGAGCTGATTGGCGCCGATCGCATCTTCTATCAGGATCTAGAAGATCTGAAAGATGCCTGTCGTGAAGTGAACCCCGAAATGGAAGCCTTCGACTGTTCAGTGTTTGACGGTAACTATGTCACTGGGGATATCGACGAGGCCTACTTGGCGGTGCTGGAAGCCAGTCGTAATGATTCGGCAAAAGATCAAAGTGCGGGGAATCACGCCCTGGTAGATATGCATAACCAGGATGATGACCTCGACGATTAATGGGTTTTGAAAAGCCCTAGCTAGGGCTTTTTCAGATTGAGCCGAAACGCTTCACGATGTTTATAGAAACCCGTTTATAGAAACCCGTTTATAGAAACCCGTTTATAAAAAACTAAGGGACACGCCCATGCAGAATAACAGCCCGCAGGATGAGTGGTCGTTAGAGACGCTGGCGATTCGTTCAGGCCACCATCGTACCTTTGAGCAGGAGCATTCGGAGCCGATCTTTCCCACTTCAAGCTTTGTTTATGAAAGTGCCGCTGAGGCGGCGCGCAAGTTTGGTGGCAAGGAGCCGGGCAACGTTTACTCGCGCTTTACTAACCCGAGCGTGCATACCTTCGAGCGGCGGCTAGCCGCCCTTGAAGGCGGCGAGCGCTGCGTGGCGACAAGCTCTGGTATGTCGGCGATTCTCTCCACCGCGCTTGCTCTTTTGTCGGCGGGTGATGAAATCGTGGCGTCGCGTTCGCTGTTTGGCTCAACCGTCAGCCTGTTCGACAAGTACTTGGGTAAGTTCGGGATAACCACGCGTTACGTGGAGCTTTCGAGTCTTGAAGCCTGGGACGCGGCCATCACGCCCAAAACGCGACTGCTGTTTGCTGAAACACCGTCCAATCCGCTTTCTGAGATTGCCGATATCAAGGCGCTTGCCGCCCTTGCCAAGCAGCACGATGCGCTGTTGGCGATTGATAACTGTTTTTTGACTCCCGTACTTCAACAGCCACTGGCATTGGGCGCCGATCTGGTGATTCACTCGGCTACCAAGTATCTGGACGGTCAGGGCAGGGCAATCGGCGGGGCCGTAGTGGGCAGGCACGACCTGTTGGAAGAAATTTTTGGCGTTGTGCGTACTTGTGGCCCGTGCATGAGTCCGTTCAACGCCTGGATCTTTACCAAGGGTCTTGAGACGCTTTCCTTGCGTATGAAGGCTCACTGTGAAAATGCGTTGACACTGGCGCGCTGGTTGGAACAGCACCCGGCCGTTAATAAGGTTTTCTACAGCGGTCTTGAAGCCCATCCGCAGCATGCGCTTGCCACACAGCAGCAGAAAGGATTTGGTGCCGTATTGGGGTTTGAGGTGATTAACGGGCAAGAGGGTGCTTGGCAGGTCATTGATGCCACGCGTCTGCTTTCAATTACGGGCAATCTGGGGGATGTCAAAACCACGATTACCCATCCGGCAACGACCACGCATGGCCGTCTGAGCGATGTGCAAAAAGAAGCTGCTGGTATTTCCCCAGGGCTGATTCGCGTCGCTGTTGGTTTAGAAAGCCAGCAGGATATTCAGCGAGACTTGGCCCGAGGCCTGGATGCTTTAGCTGCTGGTTAATCAAACAATTGGTATGGCTAACGAAAAACCCACCTAGCGGTGGGTTTTTTAGTGCTCATCAAATCTGAGTTTCCGCTGTTTTCAAACAGCGGCTACCGGTTTCAGGAAGCGTTGCGGTGCGGCAGGTCCGACTGGGCAATCTGGTCATTGTTGCTGGCTGAGTGGTGCGCTTCAGAGCTTGGAGCGATAACACGGTTCTTGGCTGCATCGCCATTTACCAGTGGCAGATCAGCTGGCGTGATGGACAGACTGTCGGCGCTGTGGCTTAAGGAGGAACTTGCGTGAACTACTTGGTTGAACTCATCTGAGCCCTGTTCAGCCAGAACAGCGGTCGAAGTCAGAGCCATGGCGATCGCGGCGATAAAGGTAAAGTTTTTCATGAGTGCTGTTCTCTCGTAACAATATGCATTTAGTTTTAAGTCGTAATGACGTGTCGTGTTAGGACATGCGCTAATATTAAGCGCGCAAAACAAATAGTAAAATTGATTTAAAATACCTGATTCATGCTATTTTATAGAATGATTGTAATCTTCCGAACCAGTAGTGATGCAAGCTATCTATAAAAGTCGTTAGCCCGTTATTCAGTGGTTTTTACGAATGATGCATTCAGCTTTTTTCAGCAGTAATGGTTATTACTTGTCAGTATGCTTTGCAGGTAAATTCACAATTTTTCTCATGTTAATCGCATGTGCTGGCCAGTACCCCTGTAGGCGTAATGGGTTACTTGATAAGGAATAAAAACGATGTGGCGTAATTCACGCATGCGCTGGGGGGCGGTAAGTATCTTTTTCCACTGGCTGAGCGCTCTGGCAATTATTGGCCTGTTTGTGCTGGGCTGGTGGATGACTGGGCTTGGCTATTATGACAGCTGGTATAACCTGGGCCCCTGGGTGCATCGCTCAATTGGAGTTTTGCTGCTGCTGGTCACCGTGGTGAGGATTGTCTGGCGTCTGGTGCAGGTGACGCCAGCAGGTGAAGGCAGCCGTCTTGAAAAGCTGGCTGCACACGTGGGGCATATTGCGCTTTATGTGATTTTGCTGCTTGTGCTGGGCAGCGGCTATCTGATCTCTACGGCCAACGGGCGCAGTATCAGCGTATTTGGATGGTTCGATGTACCTGCTCTGGTGCATGGGTTACCGAACCAGGCCAGCATTGCCGGTGATATCCATTGGTATAGCGCGCTGGCGCTCGTTACTCTGGCCGCCGGGCATGCGCTGGCCGCCTTTAAGCATCATTGGGTTAATAAGCACGATACGCTGCTCCGCATGATTAACCCTATGCATCGTTCCAGAAAAATGTAAATGTGAAATTTCTAACGCTTTGATTTTTAATCCGAAATAGTTTAAAGAACGAGTTTTTTGAACGCTGCGATCACGCTCTATTCGTAGTGCCTACTATGGAAAGTCAGGAGATATTAATGATGTTGAAAAAGACTGCATGTGCATCTGCCGTTGCTGCTGCATTACTATTCCCACTGAGTCAGGCGCAAGCGGCCGACTATCAAGTGGATACTGAAGGTCAGCACGCGTTTGTCCAGTTCAAAATCAGCCACCTGGGCATGTCTTACCTGCTGGGCAGCTTCAAGGAGTTTGATGGCCAGTTCACCTACGATGAAGATGACCTGGACGCTTCATCCGTCGAGTTTGAAGTAAAGGTCGACAGCCTGGATTCCAACCATGCTGAGCGTGACCGCCACATCCTGAGCGATGATTTCCTGAATGCGAGCGAGTATCCCACCGCCACGTTCACCTCAACCGGTTTTGAATCAACCGGCGATAACGAAGGTGTTCTCACCGGTGACTTGACGCTGCATGGTGAAACCCAGGAAATCGAAATGCCGGTTACCCTGATTGGTGAAGGCGATGACCCGTGGGGCAATTATCGTGCCGGGTTTGAAGGTAAGACAATGCTGACGCTGAGCGATTTTGGAATCGACATGAGCGATTTTCCCGAGCCGATGCATGAGCTTGAGCTTTACGTGACGTTTGAAGGCATCCGTCAGTAAATTTTAAAGCTTGAAACGCCACTGCCCTTGCCGGGCGGTGGCGTTTTTGTTTATAACCACCCCGTTCAAAAAGGAGTGACTAGCTTGAGCAACACCTTGCAGCAGCACGAGTTGGCCATAACCTTATGGCGCCAGACATGGCCGATGGCAATCGGTGTGTTGGCGTTATTGGGTTTTCAGCTTGTAGATAGTGCCTTTGTTGCCCGCTTGGGAACCGTTCCTTTGGCTGCGCAGTCGTTTACCTTTCCGCTCTCGTTTCTGATCATTGGCATCCAGGTGGGAATGGGAATTGCCATTGCCGCGCTTATCTCACGTGCTCTAGGCGCTGACGAACATGCCAGAGCCAGGCGGTTAAGCAGCCTGGTGCTAATTGCTGGGGGGGCGATTATCGGCGTCATCTGTATAGGCTTGTGGCTTTTCCATGTGCCTATTTTTCGCCAGCTGGGTGCCGATACCACGGCGCTTGGCTACATTCGCGTCTACTGGGCCCCGCAGCTTCTATCCGCCTGGCTCGGCGCGCTGCTTTACTTCATGTATAGCGTATTTCGCGCGCACGGTAATACACGGCTGCCGGGCAAGATGATGGTGTTGAGCAGCGTTGCCAACCTGGTGCTCGACCCGCTGCTAATCTTTGGAGTGGGCTCCTGGGAGGGCTGGGGGCTACCGGGTGCGGCCTGGGCTACCTGCATTGCCTTTACCCTGGGGCTTTTAATAACCACTCAGAAACTGATTCGCAAGCAGTGGGTAGCCTGGGTAGGGCTCTGGGAGGAAGCGGGGCGCTCCTGGCGGCCTTATCTCGGCATTGCCGCCCCGGCCATGATAAGCCAGCTGATGCCGCCTCTAGCGGGGATGTTAACCATTTCTGTGGTGGCTGGTCTTGGGGATACCCAGGTAGCAGCATGGGGCCTGGCAAGCCGGCTGGAAACGCTCTCGCTGATGGTGATACTGGCGATGACCATGTCGCTGCCGCCTTGGCTCGGCCGCTGCTATGGCGCCGGTGATTGGGGACAGATTCAACAGCTAATGCGTCTAGCGCTGAAAGTAGCGCTTGCCTGGCAGCTGGCACTTGGTGTGCTACTTGCACTGTGCGCGCCCTGGCTTGCCATGGTACTGGCGGGCACGCCGAACGTTCAGAGCGAACTGACCCTGTTGATCCGGTTTTTGCTACCAAGCTATGCGGCTCTTGGGGTATGCATGCTGGTGGTTTCGGCGGGTAATGCGCTGGGCTGGCCGCTACGCGCCATGCTGCTCTCCAGCGCGCGCCTGTTTGCCTTCTATTTACCCTGTTTATGGATAGGTGCGCAGCTGTTTGGCTGGCTGGGCTTGGCCGTTGGCGCGGCGCTGGGTAATCTATTGGCAGGGCTGGCCGCATGGGCCGTATTGCAGCGTATATTATCCCGCCCGCATCGGCAGGCGGGATATAACGGCTAGCGTTTGTGAGGCGCTTCCTGAAACGAGAAGTACATAAACAGGAGTGCCATTGCTAGATAGCCCAGCATAAAGTCAGGTGCGGCATTAAAGGCGAGTTTGGGGGCGTGCATCAAGCCCACAAAGGAAAAGCCTGAGGCAATGGCTGCAAACACGGCGGCGCGCCGGAATTGATGATCGATGACAGAAACGGTCATGGCGCCCAGTAAAATAGCCATGAACATGGCGCCTTGCCCCATCACCACAATCGCGCTGGAAATATCGCTGACAACTTCACCTGCACCGCGATTAAAACGCGTCATGATGTAGTTGGCGAAGTAGGGTAGCATGGCGAGCGCCACCGCCGGATAGTAACGTGTGTCGTTAGCTTGAAACGCCGTTGCGATCATAGACATGCCTACAAACACTAATATGGGGGCGACCACCGAAACCGGAATGATCGCTGCCAAAGCGGCAATTAAGCCTGTCATGGTGGCAAGAGCGTAAACGGCGCCATTTAACAGGCTGTAACCGCGCCCTGCACCCATCCATTTAGCGCCTACCGTGGCGATGTAAACCGTTGTGGGGAAGACCCCGCCAAACAGCGCGCCGATCATTGTGCCTACACCATCCACTGCTTGGCATTCACGGACATCGTATTTATCACCTGCGGCCTCCATTGCTTCCACGTTATTCATGGTTTCAATGGCATTATACAGCGTGATGGGAAGCACAACGGTAAGTACCGCCAGCATGCCGGAAAATAAAAGGCCCAGGCCTTCAAACCAAGCCATATTAGGTAACAGTGGGTAAAAACCTAAGTGGGTAAACGCATCACTAAAGCGTTCGCTACCCGCGTCACCAATCAAATATGCCATCGCCGTTCCAACCACAATGGCAAACAGGGAGGTGGGCAGCTTGAATGGCATGCTGACACGAGCGACGAGGCCAACAATAATAATCGCTAGTACTAAAAGGCCAATAATCGGCACTTCCAGAGTCTTGAACAGCATTTCACCGGCAATAAAGGTAAGCGCAACCCCGGCAACGGCGCCCAGCATGGCCGCGCGCGGCAGATGATACTGGACCCAACGCCCAATAATGCTGATAGCCGCTTCAATGGCGCCGCTAATAAAGCAGGCGGCTACCGCCACTTTCCAGGCAAGCTCGGTATCACCGGTTAGCTGTTTGGCCGGCAGCAATACGCCAAACAAAAATACAAACATGACCGGGGTGGAGATCCCGTACGAAAGGGCGGTAACATCAGTGCGGCTTTCTCTACGCGCAAGTCGCGCAGCGCTCCAGGCGTAATAGAAGTTGCCGACCATCACCGCGATGGCGGCACCAGGCAGTACCTGGCCATAAACAATTGAGGCGGGAAATCCCATACCCAGCATGGTGATCGCAATAACAATAAAGTTAGCGATATTGTTCTGAAAAAGTGCGAAGAACGCATCGGTATCTTCTTTTTTATACCAGGGATAGCGTGTGCTGGCTGCCGCCATGGAAGGCCTCATTGAATTGAGTGTTCACAACGCAATATCCTTAGGTTGACCATTAAAAAGGTTCAGGCTTGACTGATCGGTCAAGTATTGCGCTGTATAGGACGCCGCACGGGCGCCCCAGGCTCTGGCGGCAAGCGGACAATTGTACACAACAATAAAACGCTTCCCAAGATACAAAAACGCCCAGGCATAGCCTAGGCGTTTTAACATGCATAAAGCTAACGGTTAGTCGTTAACCGCCGCAATGGCTTTAGCAAGGTAAGGCAGGTTTTCATGTGAGAAACCCGCTACGTTGGCACGGCCAGAACGAACCATGTAAATACCAAACTCATCACGCAGACGATCTACCTGTTCAGGCGTAAGGCCTGTATAAGAGAACATGCCACGCTGCTCTGCAACGCAAGCGTACTTCTGATCAAGTCCGTAAGGCTTTAAAGCTTCCACGAAATCACGACGCAGCGTATTAATGCGATCACGCATTTCGGTCAGTTCTTCACGCCAGATAGCCGTGAGCTCTGCATCGCCTAAAATTTCGCTTACGATGGCCCCGCCGTGAGCAGGTGGGTTCGAGTAGTTCTCACGGGCAACAATAGCGACCTGAGAGCGCACGCTTTCCATCTGCTCTGTGTCTTTGGCCACGGTGATTAGGCAGCCCGTACGCTCGCAGTAAATGCCGAAGTTCTTGGAGCAGGAGCTGGTGATAATCACTTCATCCAGCTTTTCGGCCAGCAGACGTACGCCGTAAGCGTCTTCGTCCAGACCCTCGCCAAAGCCCTGGTAGGCGAAGTCAATCAGCGGCAACAGTTTGCGTTCACGCAGAACGTCCAGCACTTCCTGCCACTGCTCCTGGGAAAGATCAAAGCCGGTCGGGTTATGGCAGCACGCATGCAGTACAACTACATCGCCTTCAGGAATCTTTTTCAGCGCAGCCAGCATGCCTGAGAAATCAAGACGGTTATCCGGATCTACATAGGGGTATTTATGCAGTTCAATGCCGGCGGAAGTGAAAATGCCGTGGTGGTTCGGCCAGGTCGGGTCACTTACCCAAATGCCTTTGCCCGGTAACTGGCTGGCAATGAAGTCTGCTGCTAAGCGTAAAGCGCCTGTTCCGCCCGGTGACTGGGTAGCGCTGGCACGCTTGGCGTTCAATACCGGTGAGTCGGCACCCAATACCATGGGCAGCACGACGTCGCTGTAGGCAGGCGCGCCGTGTGAGCCAATATAGGTTTTGGTGGTTTCATTATTGAGCAGGCGAGCTTCGGCTTCTTTGACCGCGCGCATGACCGGTGTATTACCGTTTGAATCGCGGTAAACGCCTACGCCCAGGTCAACTTTTTGTGGATTGGTGTCTTTTTTGAAAGCTTCAATCAGTCCGAGAATGGCATCTCCTGGGACTCGCTCAATATGCTCAAACATTTACTTAGCTACCTCGTCGGTTCTGGCGGCAAGAATGAAATCATTATGATGCAGGCCGTTAATTTGATGGGTCCACCACATCACGGTGGCTTTGCCCCACTCAGTGATAATGACGGGGTGGTGCCCAGCCTGCTCAGCAAGTTCGCCAACACGCTGGGTAAAGAGTAGCGCCCTGGCAAAGTCACGAAACGAAAAGCTTCGTGATAGCTTCATGATGCCATCGCGTTCGACAATCCGCCACTCTGGTAACTGTTTAAGATAGGCCTCTCGCTCATTTTCCTGGAGAGGCGGCATATGTTTGTTGCAGGCTTCACAAGCCTTACGAGCGAGCTTTTCCATTACCATACTCCCTAAAAAATCGACTAGGATAGAAGAAAAACGCAATCTCGGCCTACATCTTTAGCGCTATAAAGTGCCTGATCGGTGCGCTCTATAAGATTTGTCAGGGGTTCACCGCAACGATATTCGGCCACGCCAATACTGAGTGTGACTTCACCTTTGCCGACTCCAAAATCGTGCCTGGAAATGGCCTCGCGTAATCGATCTGCAAGCTTATGGCATTGCTGTAGCGGTGTAAGCGGCAACACTACCATAAACTCTTCACCACCCAAGCGGGCTACCATATCTTCACATCGTAAATGGGCTTTCATTTCCGTTGCTAGCTGCTTAAGCACTTCATCGCCCTGTAGATGTCCCCAACGGTCATTGAGCAATTTAAAATGATCAATATCAATCATCATGATAGACAGGGGGGTGCCGTGTCGCGTACTAATCGATGTTAAATGGGCTAAATGCACCATTAATTTACGTCGATTTGGCAGGCCGGTGAGAACATCGGTATCGCAGAGTTTGCGAAGTCGCTGCTCTTCGATCACTTGATCGGTAATATCCATCATGACGCCTGTCCAAAGTACCCCGTCGCCAGATAATTCAGGATTACCACATACGGCGATCCAGTGAGATTTGGCGTTTGGCAGGGGAAGCTTGAAGCGAGTGGTTAGCGGTAACATCCAGCGTGCCGAACGCTCAATCGCAGACATGACTTTTGGGTACTCATTACCTGTTAAGTGCTCAAGTAGTTCACCCGCATCATTAGCCAGCTGTACACGATCAATATGCTTAAGCAGCTCGCCACCACCCTCAAGGTAAGGGAACTGCATATGACCATTGCGCGAGCGATAGAACTGAAAAATGACCCCGGGTATAAGCGGAATGAGACAGTCAGCACTCAAAGCCCTAGGGTAGTCATTCACGGACATGCATAAAGCTCCAATATGAATGCCAAAAGTTGATTGTGAAGACTAGCGCTATTTAGGTAATAGAGTTGTAAGCCATTGCTGACAAATTGATACCTTATCAATAATAAATATGAATTAACTAATTCTCTTTTGGAATATAAGACAATAGTTTGTTATCTAATGAGGCTTGTATGTAAGCTTGATGTTATTTTAATTTACTTTTGTGGGTTTAAGTGTGTTTTTGTTAAATATTTTGTTGTTATTCTATTAACCTTAGTGGTGTTAAGTAAAGTGTAGGGATTCTTCAGGAGGCATGATGAGTGGTTTTGTCAGTTTGGTTGGTGCAGGGCCAGGTGATGCTGAATTATTAACCTTAAAAGCCTATAAACGGTTACAGCAAGCCGATGTGGTGCTATATGACAGACTGGTGAGTGACGATATCCTGGCGCTCATCCCTACTAGTGTGCAGCGTTTTTACGTAGGTAAGGAGCGTTCTTTACATAGCGTTCCTCAGCATGAAATTAATCATACATTAGTCGTGTGGGCAAATGAGGGGAAACAAGTCGTTAGACTTAAGGGAGGGGATCCTTTCATTTTTGGGCGTGGCGGTGAAGAACTCGAAATACTCATGGCGAAAAATATAGCGGTAGAAGTAATTCCAGGCATAACGGCGGCATCAGGCTGCGCCGCTTATGCGGGAATACCGCTCACGCATCGTGATCATGCCCAGGCCGTTCATTTTGTCACCGGCCACTTGGCCCATGATGAGCACGCAATTGATTGGCATGCATTAGCTCACGAAGGGCTGACGCTGGTCTTTTATATGGGGCTAGGCAGTGTTGAGATAATTAGTCGCGAGCTTATTGCCCATGGTTTACCGTGTGATACGCCTCTCGCTTTGATCGAAAACGGCACCACAACGGCCCAACAGACCCATATCGGCACGCTACAAGCTCTACCAGAGGCACTAATCGCTGGGCGTATTAAATCACCGGCATTATTAATCGTGGGCAGCGTGGTTTCACTGCATGAGAAGCTAGCGTGGTTTAAAGGCGCTCAGACCCCAGCATCAGCGCGCCATAATGATCTACACTCATAAGCGAGCCAACGTTAATACGTTGAATTAGCTAATGGACTGGCTAGATGCCATTTGCTGTGTATGCTAGTAATGAGTGTTAGGTCATAAGCGAACAATTTACGCTGCTGGTATCGGTAGCCAAGACGAGAGGGACGCAGAATGCCAGAAACAAGCCACCCGGATCATCAGACGCCTGCCACCAGGCTGGATACCAAAACCTTATTTAAAGATAACCGTGTTAGAGCTATTGCAGGTATCGCGGCTATCGCGGTTATCTGGGCAATCATGGCCCAATCTAACGCCGGCACTCATAAAGATCGCGTTGAAACGCTTGAAGAGCAGCTTGCTACAGTAGAGCAGGATAACCGCCGGTACAGCCGCCGTATTCAGGAAATAGACCAAGCAGAAACCAACCTGTCCGATATGCAGGCAGAGATGGCATCCTTGGAAGAGCAGCGCAATGAGGCAAGCGCATCGCTTGAAAGTGCTCAAAATGATGTAACTACCACCCAGTCACGTCTTGAAGAACTGGAAGCTGAGCGCACAACGCTACAGCAGGAAGTGGACTCCCTCAATCAGCAGCTTGAAAGCGCACAAGGCGAAATGCAGTCGCTACGTGATGAGCGTGATCAAATCGAGACGACTCAAGAAGAGGCTGAAGCTTCGCTTCAACAAGTAGAAGATGCGCGTGAAAGTGCTGATCAAGCTCGCCAAGAGGCAGAAGCTGCTCGGCAGCAGGCTGAAGAGCAGCGTCAAGAAGCTGTAGATGAGCTGAACAGTGCCGAGGAGGAGTTAGCTGCACTTGAAGATAAAATCAGTCAGGCTAATGAAGAGCTTTCAAGCTTAGAAGAGCAGATATCCAATACTCAGGCCGAGCTTGACGAGCTGCAAAGCACGCGTGATTCGGTTACGGCGGAGCGCGATGAGCTACAACAGGAAGTCGATTCGCTAACTGAACTGCGCGAGCAGGAAGATCAAAGCCTCACCCAGGTTCGTAACGAGATGGAAGACCTCATGGTTGCCCTTGACCTTGGCCGCAACGAAGTTGCAAACGTTGAGAGCGATATTGAAGCGCGCGAAAATCAGTTGTCTCGCTTGGAGTCTCAATTGAGCGAGTGGCGCGAAGAGCTTTCCTCACTCGATCAGCGTCTGGGTAGTGTTGATGATGCCGCCAATGATGAAGTCCCCACGTTAGCGGGCGAAGCGTCAGAAGATAGCGCCTCAGAAAGTAGTAATACTGAGCAGGAAACGGCCAGCGATGAAGACAATAGCCAGCCGCAGGAGCAGCAGCAAAACCAGCAGCAGAACACTAACTAGTAAAAAGTTCGTCTAAAACGTTTGTATAGCTAAAACGATAAATAGCTAGTACGGACGAACCATCAAACGGATGCTGGTATCCCCAGCATCCGTTTTGTTTGTTTATGAATACTCGTTCAGAGAGTATCATTTATCCCAATGTTCATGATCTACCCAGATATAGGAGAGCGACTAAATGGATGGCGTTAAACACATCGTCGCAGTGGCATCGGGCAAAGGTGGGGTTGGCAAGTCGACCGTAACCGTTAACCTGGCACTGGCGCTTTCTGCCCAAGGTTATCGCGTAGGGGTTCTTGATGCGGACATTTATGGACCAAGCCAAGCCCAAATGCTGGGTGTTAAAGAGGGCGTTCGCCCTGAATCCACGGGTGATAATAAATTCTTGCCCTTAACAGCACATGGCCTTCAGGCAATGTCCATGGCTTTTTTGGCGAATACCCGAGAGGCCATGGTATGGCGTGGGCCGATGGTCGTAGGGGCTTTTCAGCAAATGCTCACGCAAACGCAGTGGGATAATCTGGATTTTCTGTTGATCGATATGCCACCGGGTACCGGTGATATTCAGCTGACGTTGGCTCAGAAAGTACCGGTAAGCGGGGCTGTCATTGTCACTACGCCACAAGATATTGCGCTTTTAGATGCTCGTAAAGGCATTGAAATGTTTCGCAAAGTGAACGTGCCGGTACTTGGTGTGGTTGAAAACATGAGCCTCTATCACTGTGAGAACTGTGGCCATGAAGCCGCGATCTTCGGTACCGGCGGTGGCGATAGTATCGCTGAAGAGTATCAGACGACGGTACTAGGACGGTTACCTTTGACGCTGTCTATCCGTGAGTTGGCAGACTCGGGCAGCCCAAGTGTTGTATCAGAACCTGATAGCTCGGTAAGCCAAACGTTTGCTGAGATTGCCAGGCAAGTTGCCCAATCAGTGAGTGCCAGCGAAAGCGGTGGTCCCACTATTTCTTTTAGCGAGTGATGAAGTAATACATGAGTATCAAATCAGATAAGTGGATTCGTCGCATGGCGCAAAGCGACGCCATGATCGAGCCTTTTGAAGCCGAGCAGGTTCGCTATGTGAATGATCAGCGAGTGATCTCTTACGGTACTTCAAGCTACGGTTATGATGTGCGCTGTGCCGATGAGTTTAAAGTGTTTACCAATATTCACTCGGCTATCGTTGATCCCAAGGCGTTCGATGAGAAAAGCTTTGTAGATATTAAAGGCGATGTCTGCATCATTCCGCCCAACTCATTTGCTTTGGCAAGAACCGTTGAGTACTTCCGCATTCCGCGTAGCGTGCTGACTATCTGCCTGGGAAAATCAACCTACGCGCGCTGTGGCATCATTGTGAACGTCACGCCGCTTGAGCCTGAGTGGGAAGGCCATGTCACGCTTGAGTTCTCTAATACGACCAATTTGCCTGCCAAGATTTATGCTCACGAAGGTGTAGCGCAAATGTTGTTTTTAGAGTCTGATGAAGTCTGCGAAACCTCGTATAAAGATCGCGGGGGCAAATATATGGGCCAGCGCGGAGTAACCTTGCCGCGCACTTAATGAATGAGCGTTATTGATCAGCCCAAAAGCAAGGCCTTACGGGGAACCGTAAGGCCTTGTTGTTTACTGCAGGTGTTTGCCGCAATCATTTATTGATTAAGCAATAAGCTACTCTTCGGCGTCTTCGTCCAGTTCTTCATCCAACTCTTCAGCTGCATCAGCATGTGAGAGGCGCATACCATGGGTAGGCAGCAGGTGACCATCCATTTTGGCGCCTTCAGCGCTAAACTGAAGCCGTCCCTCTAAAAACCACTGCACCGCAATCGGATAAATCAGATGCTCACGTGCGTGGACCTTCTCTTTAAGCGTCTCTTCACTATCATCCGCGCTTACAGACAATTCCGCCTGAAGAACCACCGGGCCGCCATCCAGCTCTTCGGTAACAAAGTGCACGCTACAGCCGTGGCTGGTTACCTGGTCGGCCAGCGCCCTTACGTGGGTATTTAACCCCTGGTACTCGGGCAGCAGTGAAGGATGAATATTGAGCATCCGACCCATAAAGCGTTGTACAAAGCGTGGCGTTAAAATACGCATAAAGCCCGCCAATACGATCAAGTCGGGCTCGTGGCGCTCAATGACTTTAATCAGCGCGCCATCGTAAGCCTCGCGAGTATCATATTCGCGATGGGGCAGGGCAACTGCTTCGATGCCAGCCTCGTGAGCGCGCTTCAAGCCGTAAGCGTCTGCCACGTTGGAAATCACTGCGACAATCTCACCGCCTAGGCGGTCATGAGACTGCGCATCGATCAGCGCCTGAAGATTGCTGCCACTGCCAGAAATAAGCACGACTACCCGACGTGGGCCGGTCGGCTCTGGCGCCATATCGGTAATCGTATCGCTGGGGTAATCGGTACCACTCATACGGGCAGGTTCTCCAGCACCACGGCTTCATCCTGGCGCTTGATAATATGACCGATGCGATAAACCGTTTCACCCTGGGCTTGTAAATGGGTCATGGCTTGCTCTGCCTCTGCGGCAGGCACCACGATGACCATGCCGATACCGCAGTTAAGTACACGGTGCATTTCAACTTCGTTAACGTTGCCTTGAGCCTGTAGCCAGTCAAATACCGCAGGACGCTGCCATGTAGCAATATCAACGTGTGCCGCGAGCTCTTCAGGCAGTACGCGGGGGATGTTTTCGAGCAGGCCGCCACCGGTAATGTGGGAAAGTGCATGCACAGGAATAGAAGTATCACGCATCAAGGAAAGCAGCGACTTCACATAAATGCGGGTTGGCGCCATTAGTGCATCGGCTAACGGGGTATTATCTACCTGCGTTTCAAGCGAGGCATTGCTCACTTCCAGGATCTTGCGAATTAACGAGTAGCCGTTAGAGTGAGGGCCTGAAGAGGCAAGGCCCAGCAGGACATCGCCTTCGCTTACTTTGCTACCGTCAAGAATTTCGGATTTTTCCACAACGCCGACGCAAAAACCCGCCAGGTCATAGTCACTACCTTCGTACATGCCGGGCATTTCGGCTGTTTCACCACCAACCAATGCACAGCCAGCCAGCTCACAACCGGCGCCAATGCCGGTTACTACGTCGGCAGCGATATCCACATCCAGCTTACCCGTGGCATAGTAGTCGAGGAACAGCAGCGGTTCGGCACCTGCGACAATCAAATCATTAACGCACATTGCCACTAAATCGATGCCAATGGTGTCGTGCTTGCCAAGGTCCATCGCAAGGCGCAGTTTGGTGCCCACTCCATCAGTGCCAGATACCAGAACAGGCTGCTTGTAGCCTGCGGGTAGCTCGCATAAAGCGCCAAAACCGCCCAAGCCGCCCATTACTTCGGGGCGAGTGGTACGTTTGGCAACGTGTTTGATGCGATCAACTAGGGCATTTCCGGCATCAATATCGACACCTGCATCCTTATAGCTGAGCGAAGGAGTAGCCGGAGAAGTGGAAGTCTCGGTCATGACAGTTCCTGTGAAGCCTATAGCAGTACGGGTAGTGCTGGCGAGATGGCCAGTGCTGGGCAATAACTGACGTGGATTGTAACACCGAGCGGCGTGGCCCGCATCGCCGGTATACATGTTGCGCCTACGTTCCTACAACTTTTGTTATTATTCAGTGCATAAAGCGCTTTTGATGGATCCAGGAAGGAGAGTCATACAATGCGAAGTTCATGGTTAGGGGGAGTGCTGCTAGTCGTGTTTGTTGGACTGGTGTATGTCCTGAATTCAGTTTTAATGCCCTTTATTGCCAGCATGGTATTGGCGTATCTGGCTGATCCACTGTCTAATTATTTCCAGCGGCTAGGCATGAAGCGCACGCTGGCCGTTTGCCTCGTCTTCTTGATACTGCTGATTGTATTGACGGCGAGTTTATTAATTCTCATACCGCTTATCGTCCAGCAGATTAAGCAGTTGGGCGATGCGGTGCCGGGTATTTTTAGCTGGGTTGAAAACGTGCTGGCGCCTCAGGTTCAGGAGTGGACTGGCTACGATTTACGTGGTGAGTTAACCAACGTACGTGAAGTACTGGTTGAAAACTGGCGTGATGCGGGAGGCTATCTAGCTCAGGCTTTAGGGCATATTGGCCGCTCCGGAATGGCATTTATGACCTGGATTACTTATATCGCACTGATTCCGGTCGTTACCTTCTATCTGCTTCTCGACTGGAATCGCATGCTAAGCAACATCGCAAGCTTGGTGCCGCGGCAATGGGCAAGCGACACGTTTCGTTTAGCACGCCGCTGTGATGAGGTGCTGTCATCTTTTTTACGTGGTCAGCTTTTAGTCATGCTGTGTTTAGGCGTTATTTATGCCACAGGGCTTACCTTGATGGGGCTTAACTTTGGCTTGCTTATTGGGTTTGTGGCCGGGCTGGTTAGCTTTGTACCGTTTTTGGGCTTTATCGTAGGGATTGCCGTCGCCCTAATTGTTGCGTTATTTCAATACGGTACGTGGTGGGCGATACTCGGTGTCATCGTGGTATTTAGTATCGGTCAAGCCGCCGAAAGTGTCATACTACAGCCCAAACTTTTGGGAGATAAAATTGGCTTGCATCCTGTTGCCGTTATTTTTGCAGTATTAGCGGGTGGCAACCTGTTTGGGTTTACTGGCGTACTGTTAGCATTGCCTGTTGCCGCCGTATTTATGGTACTTCTCCGCGAGTTAAACGACCGTTATAAGCACAGTTCGCTTTATACTGCTGAGCAACGTTCATTAACGCCTTTAAACCACCATGATGGGCTGGATCGTCACGACGAAAGGGAATCATCATGAGCCGAGTGCCGGCACAGCTGCCGTTAGGAGTAGGGTTGCGTGATGATGCAACCTTCAATAATTATTACGCTTCAGGCGCAAATGCACTGCTGGTTGAACATCTGACGCAACAATTTCAGCCGAGTGCCGAGCCTTTTATCTATTTATGGGGCGCCCAGGGGAGTGGGCGAAGCCATCTTCTTCAAGCGGCCTGCCATGCTGCCTCCGATGCCGATAAACGAGCTTTGTATCTACCGTTAGCTGATCTGGGCCACTTTCCACCTCTGATGCTTGAAGATATTGAGCGACTAGATTTGGTAGCGATTGATGATCTGGAATATGTCGTTGGCCGAAAGCGTTGGGAAGAAGCGCTATTTCATGCATTTAATCGATTGCGTGATGCAGGCAAACAGCTTGTAATTGCTTCCAATGCCCCTCCACGCCAGCTTAATGTTGTGCTGCCTGACCTGGCGTCACGATTAACGTGGGGCGTCACCTTTCATCTTCATCCGCTCAATGACGAGGAGCGCCTCGCGGCACTGCGGTTACGTGCGAATGTTAGGGGAATGCAGCTGCCCGACGATGTCGGGCGTTATATTTTGCATCGTGGGCCGCGTGAGTTAGGCGATTTATGCCGAGCCATTGAAACGCTTGATCAAGCGTCTTTATCTGCTAAGCGAAAGCTAACGATTCCATTTGTTAAGTCGTCGCTTAACTGGTGAACCTTACCCGCTTATTAATTTAGCGGGTAAGGTCCATGCTTGAATAGATAGTGGCTTAGGCGGGTTTGCGCATTTTACTAGCCGCTGTCTGGGCTTGCTTTACATTGTCTTCAGTTAGCTTCTGGCTTTTTTGAAAATAGTCCTGGTGAAGCGCAACCACTTTATCCGTATCGCCTTTAGCCTGTTCTGCTAGTTGTTTTACAACCTGCTGCTGGCCTTCCATATAACTACGTAGCCCTTCTGGGTCTTTTACGCTGGTTAGCTGGCGCAGCTGCGCGATGCCGGTTTCAGCATAGGCTTGGCTGGCGTTAACTTGTGCATTTAGCATCTTCTCTGCGTAATCGAGAGTCAGGGCGGCATACGCGCGCGCAGGGGCCATAAAGAAATTATCAAACTGCTGGTTCATTTCATTTGTATTGAACGTGTTCATTGTAAAACTCCTAAATCAAGATAGTGCTTTTAAGCATTCCGTTTAACAACAGCCGCTATGAATATTAAGCTTTCTTGCGTTGCAGCATAGCAGTCGTTTTTGTGCAGTGCAACATGGGGCGTGAGGCGTTATTTCTAGCCTAAAGCGGTTAATGTTTACCCCGGCGTTGAGAGCGTCTAGCTTGAATAGCTGCAGATATTGCGAAAGGACTTGCCGACGTGATCAGTTGTAAATAAGATTGATTACTATTTAAAAGGAGCATAAATAATGGATACTCGTACCGAACGCGACAGCATGGGTGAGCTTGAAGTACCGGCTAATGCCCTTTATGGAGCCCAAACACAGCGGGCTATCAATAACTTTCCCGTTTCCCATTCACCTATGCCTGCGGCCTTTGTACACGCTGTGGCGCGGATTAAACTGGCCGCCGCGCGCACTAATCAACAATTAGGCTTGTTAGATGAGGCTAGATCGAGCGCCATCCAAAAAGCTGCACAGGCAGTGATTAATGGTGAACACGACGATCAGTTCCCGATTGACGTATTTCAAACGGGGTCAGGCACATCGACCAATATGAACGTCAATGAAGTGTTGGCTACCCTGGCAAGCCGTGAAGGTGTTGAAGTAACACCTAATGATCACGTGAATATGGGGCAGTCAAGCAACGATGTTATCCCGACGGCTATTCATGTTTCAGCGGCAGTTGCCGTGAATGAGTCGCTACGGCCTGCGCTTGAGCATTTAAAAGCGTGTATTGATCAGCGCGCGAGCGAACTTAAGCATGTTGTTAAAACAGGGCGTACGCATTTGATGGATGCCATGCCGCTGCGTATGGACCAGGAGCTTGGGGCATGGTCAAGCCAGCTAGGCCAAGCCATTGAGCGCTTTGATAGCGCGATGAGCCGTCTGTGTCGTTTAGCGCAGGGTGGAACGGCGGTGGGTACCGGTATCAATGCGCCGGAAGGCTTTGCCAATCAGATTGCCAAGGAGCTAAGTGAGCAAACCGGGTTAAGCTTTGCCCCTAACGATAGCTTTTTTGCTAGCCTCTCCTCCCAGGATGCGGCCGTTGAGCTTTCCGGCCAATTAAAGGGCTTGGCCTGCGTCATCATGAAAATTGCCAATGATCTGCGCTGGATGAATTCAGGTCCTTTAGCAGGCTTGGGTGAAATAGAGCTTGAAGCGCTGCAGCCGGGAAGCTCGATCATGCCGGGCAAGGTCAACCCTGTGATCCCAGAATCGGCCGCCCAAGCGGCCGCCCAGGTCATTGGCCTGGATGCGGCTATTACGGTGGCAGGCCAGAGCGGCAACTTCCAGCTAAATGTCATGCTGCCGCTGGTGGCGACCAATCTGCTGACCTCCATTACCTTGATGAGCAATACCTCACGGCTGCTTGCGGACCGGGCAATTGCGACGTTTAAGGTGCGGGAGGATAACCTGCAGGGGCCTTTGGCGCGTAACCCTATTTTAGTGACGGCGCTCAACAGTGTGATTGGCTATAACGCGGCGGCCGCCATTGCTAAAAAAGCCTACCAGGCAGGGCGTCCGATTATTGATGTCGCGGAAGAGCAAACCGACCTGGATCGGGAAACGTTGGAAAGACTGTTAGATCCAACGGTGCTAACCCAGGGGGGAATTCCTGAATAGGTTTTCGAGCATAAATAACTCGTTCTAGATCGCCAGCGGCGCCTCAGGTTTTCTGCTTTTCTATTTTACCCTGTTGTATGGTTTCGCTGGCCTCTTCGCGCTCTTCGCTGTCTGCTTGAGGTTTCTCCTGCTCAACTTGGCGCGTAGGCTGGTAACAAAAGGTTGCCAGGATAGGGAAGTGGTCAGAACCAAACGCTCCCAGCCGCTGCATGTTTACCAGCGTGAAGTGGTTGGTCACAAAGATGTGGTCAAGCGGCCAGCGCAACAGTCGATTCTTGGCGTGAAAGGTGCTAAACATACCTCGACCCCGCCGCGGGTCGAGCATACCGCTAATGCGGCAGAATAAACGCGTGGTGCTTGACCAGGCCACATCGTTAAGATCACCTGCCACTAACGTAGGCTGAGGTTTTTTGTGGACTTCTTGCCCCACCCATAAGAGTTCAGCATCTCGCCATAACGATTTTTCACTTTCCGCCGGAGCAGGGGGGCGGGGATGAACGGCATACAGACGAATAGAGTCGCCATTTTCAAGCGTTACCATGGTATGAATAGATGGGATGTCTTTTTGGATTAGCCATTTAACCGAGGTGTTTTCCAGCGGTAGACGTGAATAAAGGTGCATGCCATAGAGATTGTCGAGCGGCACTTTAACGCTATAGGGCCATTTTTCATCAAGTGCGGGATCTAACTGATCCTGCCACCATTGATCTGACTCAAGGGTTAAAATGATATCCGGCTGGCGCTGTTGAATCATTTTGATCAGATCCTCAGCGCGCCGGTTGGGCGTCAATACATTGGCAATTAAAAGCGTAATGTGGCGATCTTGGGAGCTTTCTTTATCAGCTGTTTTAACCTGAGCACGCCAAAGGCGTGTCCAGGGTAAAATATAGCGACCCTGCAAGCCCACCGTAATAAGAACGATAATCCAGGCGGCTGAGCGCCAATCGCTGGGTTCTAAAAACACTAATGCCATTAGGCCGAAGAGAAGTGATAGGAGCGCTATTTGCACGCGAGGAAATTCAAAACACCGTATCCACCACCAGCGCAACGGTACTCGAGCGACCAATGTTGCCAGTAAGGGCAGGAGTGCAAGGCACATAATTAGTGGGGCAAGCATATTTGATCTTCCTATTGAGTAAGGTAACTAAAATAAATTTTATTAGTTGTTTATAAATATTAAACACGCTATCAAGCCATGATTTTATCGAGATATACAGCGTAAATCTGGTTCTTGCGTAAGAAAAAAGTTTCTTGCAATACTGTGATAAATAAGTAGAATACGCATCCGTTGCACGACAGGACCATAGCTCAGTTGGTTAGAGCGCCACGTTGACATCGTGGAGGTCGGCGGTTCAAATCCGCCTGGTCCTACCAAATTGTTAGCCCCGTGCTTTTTAAGCGCGGGGTTTTTGTTCGTTTAGCATTGTTTTTCATACCGTATTCGTTTATTTCGCGCAGCAAATTAATTCAGGCAGCTTTCTTTGCCAGGCTTAACGTCTAGTGATGAGAATGCCTGATTAGGGATATTTACGTGCGTGAAATGGTGCCTGTCACGATAACGTCATGCTGTATAATGTATAATGCGCGTATAGAAATTGGCCTGAAGTTGTACTGGAATTTGCGCTGCGATGAACTACTTTACCTATGAACATAATTCAAGGATGAAGCTATGTATCTTAATTTAATGCCCAGCTTGGCCTCTGCCTTGGGTGGTCTCAAATCAGGCCTTAAATCTGCAAACAAACCGTCGCTAATGCGTGATGGCGTGGATGATGCAGAGCTGGATGAATATTTTCATACGGCTCAAGAGCTAGGGTTGAGCCGCTATAAAGCAGAAGAAATATTCAACCATTCACTTAGAAAGGCGCGCCGCCGCTCTGATCTATCCATGAGCGACGTTATTTTTCGTGCTTACTGCACCATCCATCTGCATACTTATCATTGATGGGGCGACAGATCCGTTTGGCGCTGAAAAGTAGCTATTAGTGCTTCGATTCCAGCCTGATCGTCTTCGGTAAAGCGGGCAGGTAGTGGGCTATCCAGGTCTAGAACGCCCCACAGGTAGCCCTTTAGAACGACAGGAATCACCAGCTCGGAGCGAGAGTCCGTATCGCAGGCAATGTGGTCTGCGATGGCGTGAACATCATCGACCCGCTGTGTTTTCTGCTGGCGTGCTGCGGCTCCGCATACGCCCTTGCTAAAGGGAATCGGGTGGCAGGCCGGTTTACCCTGAAAAGGCCCTAGCCCCAAGACCTCATGCTGTCGCTGAAGATAGAATCCCACCCAGTTTAGGTTAGGTACTTCCTGCTGAATAAAAGCGCAGATTTGAGCGCTATTGGTAAGCCAGTCGCGTGTATCAAGCAGGGCTTCAAGCTGGCGGTTGAGTAGCGCGTAGTTGGTGATCGGCATAATCATCTCGTTATAAAACGCATCAGGCCGACACAAAGGTCGGCCTGATATAAGTGCTTTCTAAAGGGGTTATTCGGTCCAGCTCGGTACGGCAGCGCCTTTAAATAACTCTTCAGCTTTAGCCGCGACTTCGTCGCGCTGATAAGCATCAACCAGCTGACGAATATCTTCACGCTCTTCGTCACCACCGCGAACGGCAATAAGGTTCACGTAGGGCGATTCAGGGCCTTCTTTGATCAGGGCATCGTCAAGCTTCAAGCCAGCTGGCTGAGCGAAGGTGTTATTGATAAAAGCCATATCCACATCGCGCAGTATACGGGGAAGCTGGGCGGCCTCAATCTCACGGAAGCGGAAGTTGTGCGGATTCTCGGCGATATCGATCGGCGTGGCTTCCAGGTTCTCCGGATCGTTCAGTGTGATCAGGCCTTCGTTATGCATCAAAATCAGCGCACGCCCTTCGTTGGACGGGTCATTGGGCAGAGCAATCTGCGCTCCGTCGGGCAGGTCTTCAATGCTGTCGAATTTTTCTGAATAAGCACCGATCGGGTAAACAAAGGTATAGCCCGCAACGGCAAGATCATAGCCGCGGTCGCTAACCATGGCATTCAGGTAGGGGGCGTGCTGATAAGCATTGGCATCAAGGCTACCGTCTGCTAGTGCAACATTGGGGGTTACGTAATCGGTAAATTCGATAATTTCGACATTAAGGTCGTATTCTTCTTTAGCAATACGCGCTGCCACTTCCATAACTTCGGTTTCAGGGCCGGCAACGGTGCCCATTTTGAGCGTGCGCGTTTCTGCATTTGCCACGTTAACTGCCAGTGCCAAAGCTGTCAGGCTACCAATTATAAGTTTTTGCATATAAGTCTCCTAATGCGTTGTTCCACCATGAATTGATAATGCTGGAATAAGAAAAATAATTCTAATGTTTTTTTGTTATAAATCCGTATAGGCAATGTCTATCATTATTTACGGTCGCTTTTACGCACCAAGTAATCACCCAGGCTTTGAAAGCCTTGCACCATGATCACCAAAATAATTACGGTAATCAGCATGATAGTAGGGTTGAAACGGTTGTACCCATAACGGATACCCAGATCCCCCAGGCCGCCACCGCCTACAGCGCCCGCCATGGCAGAATAGCTAACAAGTGTTACCAGCGTAATGGTAAGGCCCGTAATAATGCCGCCCCGCGCTTCGGGGATAAGCACCTTGCGAATAACCTGCCAGGGCGTTGCGCCCATGGATTGAGCAGACTCAACCAAGCCTGGAGATACCTCATTGAGCGCACCTTCTATCAGGCGCGCCACAAAAGGGATGGCCGCAATGGTTAAGGGTACCGAGGCGGCATTAATCCCTATGGAGGTGCCCACCAGCATGCGCGTGAAGGGGATGATGGCCACCATCAATATAATGAAGGGAATCGAGCGGCCAATATTGGTAATAATGCTTAACGTCTGATTAAGTACCGGCTGGGCTAGAATTTGGCGTGGGCGTGTCACATACAGCAAGACGCCTAACGGTAGGCCGAGCAGCGTTGATATGACGCCGGAGATCGCCACCATATACAGCGTATCCAGCGTGGCCTGTAAAATAAGGTCAAACATTGCGCTGGACATAACCAAGTACCTCGACTTCTAACTGGTGAGACTGAAGATAATTCATCGCTTTTTGCGTCTGCTCGGTGGTGCCGAGTAGTTCCGCAATCATAAGCCCTAAGGTGCGGTCCTGAATGGACTCCACTTTGGCTTGTAGAATGCTTACATCTACATTGCATTCACGCGCCAGGCGCGAAATAAGCGGTGTCGAAACGGCATCGCCCGAGAACGTCAGGCGCACCACAGGATGAGTGGCCTCGCTTGGCGTTGCGCTCAAGCGTTCAATAAGCTCCTTGGGCGGGCTGAGTTGAAGAAAATCGTTCAGGAACTCACGACCCAGCTGGGTGCGTGGCGCGGTAAAGAAGTCGCCGACTTCCGCATCTTCCACCAGTTTGCCGTTAGAGATAAGACTCACTCGGTGGCAAATTGACTTAACCACTTCCATTTCATGGGTGATCAATAAAATAGTGATACCCAACTGCTGGTTGATATCGCGCAGAAGCTCAAGAATGGAGCCGGTGGTTTGCGGGTCGAGTGCTGACGTTGCTTCATCGCATAACAGGACGTTGGGCTTGCTAGCCAGGGCGCGAGCGATAGCAACGCGCTGCTTTTGACCACCAGATAGCTGGGCAGGATACTGTTTGGCTTTATCAGCCAACCCTACCATTTCAAGTAATGGCAATACGCGGCTTTGAATAGCGTTGCGCTTTTCACCCATCAGTTCAAGGGGCAGGGCAACGTTATCAAACACGTTACGCGTGGTCAGTAGGTTGAAATGTTGGAAAATCATGCCAATGCGATGGCGCGCCTGGTTCAGAGCACCGCCGCTCAAGCGGGTCATTTCCTGGCCATCTACCGTGACGCTGCCTTGGGTAGGGCGCTCAAGAAGGTTCACGCAGCGAATTAGCGTTGACTTGCCCGCACCGGATAAGCCGATAACGCCATGGATAGTACCTTTGGGCACACATAAATTAACATCGCTCAGGGCATGAACGGCACTGTCGCCGCTGCCATAGGTTTTACTAACGTTACTAAGTTCAATCATAGCGTCTGCCTTAATGGGAGGCCTTAGACGGAGTGCGAGGGAGCAAGCGCAGGGCGGGATATAAAAAAAAGGCCACCCTGACGGGTGGCCATCAACGCTGGACACACCCTTTTAGCTGCACTTCACCAAATCATTGATTTGATGGACGCCCGCAATATGGGTACAAATCGGCGTCATTACATGGGCCAAAAGTCTAAAGAGCAGCCCCCAGGTTGTCAATTGAAACCGGCTGATTTTACGTTGGACATCGCTTCGTCAGAGGTATTTGGTAAATTTAGCCACTGTTTTGGTGTATTTAACTTTTCATAGCGGAATCAAGGCTGATAATTAATGCCAGGGCGAGCCATATATTCTTAGGCTTATTAGCCGCGCGATAAGCGCATTATTTTGTTCAGGAGCGTAAACTTGCGCCTTTGTTAATTCATGTTTGAATAAGCGCTTTCAAGATGACGTACTAGAGGATTCATTATGTTTACCGGCATCGTGCAGGGTATCGCGACCGTAGTAGAGGTGCATGAACTTGACGAGTTTCGAACCCATGTAGTGGCTATGCCTGCGGCCATGCGCGAGGGATTGGAAATCGGTGCCTCAGTGGCCCATAACGGGGTGTGCCTCACCGTTACCGGGATTAACGGCGATAACGTTAGTTTCGACTTGATGCGGGAAACCCTACGATTGACTAATCTTGGTGCACTTGCACCGGGAGGAGGCGTCAATATTGAGCGTGCCGCCCGGTTTGGTGATGAGATTGGTGGGCACTCCATGTCTGGTCACATTATTTGTATGGCAAACGTGGTGGCCATCGAAGAAGCGCCTAATAATCGTCGGCTATGGTTTGCCTTACCTGACACGATTGGCCGCTTCGTTTTTGAGAAAGGCTATATCGGGGTGGATGGTATTAGCTTAACGGTTGGGGATGTACGCTGTGCATCAGACGACAACGGTATTGAGTTCAGCGTTAATCTGATTCCGGAAACGCTTTCTCGCACAATGCTCAGCGAGCGCCTGCCTGGCGATGACGTCAATATTGAGATTGACCCGCAAACCCAGGTCATTGTTGAAACCGTTGAGCGTGTGTTGGCCAAGCGCGCATAACGATTTGGAACCAAGCTAACTGACCGATTGGTTAGTTGATGGCCTGAAGATTGCTAGCGTTATTACTGGCGGAGGCTCTTCCGCCTCAACTGGCTGCGCGTTTGGTACTCGCATCACACGGTACCTTTCGGTAACATGTGCGGCTTTTCTCGCTCCAAGGGGACGCATTTTGCGTTTGCGCGAAGGATAAAAACATTCATGAAACTTCTGGATAACTATTTCAATCTGACCGAGCTGAACACGAATGTGAAGACGGAGGTTGTTGCCGGGATCACGACGTTCCTGACCATGGCCTATATCATATTCGTGAACCCCAGTATTTTGTCAGAAGCGGGCATGGACTACGGCGCCGTCTTTGTGGCGACCTGCTTGGCGGCGGCGATTGGCTGCTTCGTCATGGGGCTTTGGGCTAATTACCCTATCGCTCAGGCACCCGGTATGGGGCTTAACGCCTTTTTCACCTATGGCGTGGTACTGGGCATGGGCTACACCTGGGAAGCCGCACTGGGCGCGGTCTTCTTTTCGGGCCTGACCTTTTTCTTGCTGAGTATTTTTAAGATTCGCGAGTGGATCATTAACTCCATTCCCATGTCGCTGCGTTTAGGGATCGCGGCGGGGATTGGTCTTTTCCTGGCCATGATTGCGCTTAAAAACTCCGGCATTGTGGTCGCTAATCCGGCGACCTTTGTCTCAATGGGCGATCTGTCACAGCCTGCGCCTTTATATGCCCTGCTAGGCTTTTTTGTGATCACTGCGCTGTCTTACCTGCGGATCAAAGGTGCAGTGTTGATCGGTATCCTGGGTATTACTCTGCTGGCGATGCTGCTGGGTCACAATGAGTATGCAGGGTTGATGTCAATGCCACCGTCTATCGCGCCTACCTTTATGGCGATGGATTTGATGGGCGCATTGGATGTCGCAATGCTTAGCGTTATCTTCGCGTTTTTGTTCGTGGACCTGTTTGATACATCCGGCACGCTAGTGGGCGTTGCTCACCGGGGCAAGCTGTTGGATAAAGATGGTAAATTGCCGCGTATCGGGCGCGCCATGATGGCAGATAGTACCGCGTCCATGGCTGGGGCGGCGCTGGGCACCTCGACCACCACCAGCTATATCGAATCAACCGCGGGTATCGCCTCTGGTGGGCGAACCGGGTTAACCGCCGTAGTGGTTGGCGTGTTGTTTTTAATCAGCCTTTTCTTTGCGCCTCTGGCGGGCTCCATACCCGCGTATGCCACGGCAGGCGCTCTATTGTACGTGGCGGTTCTTATGGCCGGCAGTTTGGCTCATGCGAACTGGGAAGATCCGACCGATGCAGCACCGGTACTGATTGCTGCACTGGCGATGCCGCTCACGTTCTCTATTGCTGACGGTATTGCCTTAGGGTTTATAAGCTTTGTGGGTATTAAAGCGCTGTCTGGCCGGTTTAGTGACCTGAACCCGGCCGTTGTGATCCTTGCATTGCTGTTTGCAGCGAAGTTTCTATTCTTGGGTTAAGCGCCCAGGCTATTTATTATTAATCTATGAGAGACGCGATGAGCATCTACGGCGACTACATTAAGTCGGTTATTCGCACCGTTCCTGATTGGCCTGAGCAGGGGGTGAACTTTCGAGATATCACTCCGTTATTACAAAACAGTGCGGCTTTTCGCAAGCTGATCGACAGTTTTGTACATCGCTATCAGGAAATGAATTTAGATGCCATCGCGGCGATTGATGCGCGTGGTTTCATTATCGGTGCGCCGCTTGCCTATGAGCTGGGCTGTAGCTTTGTACCGGTTCGTAAAAAAGGCAAACTGCCTTTTAAAACGATCAGTGAAACCTACAAGCTGGAATACGGCCATTCTGAAGTTGAGCTGCATTCTGATGCGTTTCAGGAGGGTGACCGGATCCTGCTGATGGATGACCTGATTGCCACTGGTGGCACTATGTTGGCCGCCGCCAACCTTATCCAGCGTTCTGGCGGACAAGTAGTAGAAACTGCCACGATTATTGACCTACCCGAGTTGGGCGGTTCTCAGAAAATTCGCGATGCTGGTTTTAGCGTATTCGCGGTATGTTCTTTCAACGAAGACGAGTAACGCCTCTCATGAGCAGCGAACGCTATCACCAGCATTTCACCATTTCCTGGGACCAGTTGCACCGCGATGTGCGCCAGCTTTGCCATCAAATGATCGAGCGGGACTTTAAAGGTATTGTGGCGATCACCCGGGGTGGATTAATTCCGGCGGCACTCATTGCCCGCGAACTTAACGTGCGCCTGATTGATACGATCTGTATTAAAAGCTATGACCATATGGATCAGGGCGGCCTGAATATCATGAAGGGCGTTGACCACGATGGTGAAGGTTGGCTGTTGGTCGATGATCTGGTGGATACTGGTAAAACCGCGCGTGCAGTGCGTGAAATGATGCCGAAAGCCCATTTTGTGACTATCTATGCTAAGCCAGAAGGGCGTCCTTTAGTGGACCAATATCTCACTGAAGTGGCTCAGCAATGCTGGATCCAGTTCCCTTGGGATATGGGCGTTGCATATGTAGAGCCACTTGTTGACCAAGTTAAAAGGAATTATGACTAATCCACTGACGAACGACTGGGGCCAATGGCTCGGTGATGAGTTTCAAGCAGATTACATGAAGGCTTTGAAACAGTTTTTGGCCCAAGAGAAAACGGCTAAAAAAGTTATTTATCCCCACTCTTCCAATTGGTTTCGGGCGTTTGAGCTGACGCCATTGAAAGATGTAAAAGTCGTTATCCTCGGTCAGGACCCCTATCACGGGCCTAACCAGGCGCATGGATTAAGCTTTTCCGTTCAGTCGGGGGTGAAAATCCCCCCGTCACTTGTCAATATTTATAAAGAGTTGG
This sequence comes from Halomonas colorata, assembly GCF_014897985.1. Lineage (GTDB taxonomy): Bacteria > Pseudomonadota > Gammaproteobacteria > Pseudomonadales > Halomonadaceae > Vreelandella > Vreelandella colorata. The sequence continues at coordinate 47,218 of NZ_JABUZA010000013.1, read as the reverse complement.
CAAGCGATGTAGGCTTTAAGCCGGTACGCCATGGCAGCCTGGTTAGCTGGGCTACCCAGGGAGTGCTGCTGTTAAACACGGCCTTGACCGTTGAGCAGGGTAATGCTGCCTCTCACCGGGGCAAAGGTTGGGAGCAGTTTACGGATCGAGCAATCGAAACGGTAAGCCAGCATGCTCCGCCGTGCGTGTTTTTATTGTGGGGCAGCCATGCGCGCCAGAAAAAAGCGCTAATCGATCAGCAGCGCCATTTAGTGTTGGAGTCGCCCCATCCTTCGCCGCTGTCTGCTCATCGTGGTTTTTTTGGCAACCACCAGTTTTCTCAAGCGAATCAGTTCCTGGTAGAACAGGGGCGTTCGCCTATTGACTGGCAACTGCCCGAAAGCGCTTAACCTAGTGGTCAGATACAGGTAGAATGGCGCGCAATTTTGTATGCCTGAAGATGCGACCTACGTCGCCATCCTGATATCCCTGCAGTGAGGAAGCCCCATGAGTGTCTACGCCATTAACCATCCGCTTGTTCAACATAAGCTGGGACTGATGCGCGAAGTTGATTTAAGCACTAAAAGCTTTCGTGAACTGGCAGGTGAAGTGGCCAAGCTCTTGACCTATGAGGCGACCAAAGGCCTGGAGCTTGAAGACCATGAGATTCAAGGTTGGAATGGCGAGCCTATCGCTACGCGCCGCCTTAAAGGTAAAAAGGTCACTGTCGTCCCTATTTTGCGCGCTGGCTTAGGTATGCTTGAAGGCGTGACGGATCTGATTCCCAGTGCGCGCGTCAGTGTTGTGGGCCTTTACCGTGATGAAGAAACCCTGCAGCCGGTTCCTTACTTTGCGAAATTCGCCAACGATATTGAAGAGCGTATGGCACTGGTCATTGATCCGATGTTGGCAACCGGCGGCTCGATGGTCGCAACGCTTGATATGCTGCGCGAGCGTGGCTGCGAGCATATGAAAGTGATTGTTCTGGTCGCGGCACCAGAAGGGATCAAACGGGTGCAGGAGGCTTATCCCGATGTTGAAATTTATACCGCGTCGGTAGACGACCGGTTGGATGAAAACGGCTATATCGTCCCAGGCTTGGGAGATGCCGGAGACAAGATTTTTGGAACGCGCTAAGCGCTCCGTCTGATATTGCCCCTTGCGCTTCGCGCTAGGGGCATTTTTTTGCCCTCTCAATTTTTGCCCCCTCAATATGAATAACAAACCCTTAGGAGTTGTGTGATGAGTGATGCTGTCAGCCAGCCAGAGTCATGGCCAAAGGTACTGCTGACCGGTGCGCAAATGCTGTTTGTCGCCTTTGGCGCGTTGGTGTTAGTGCCGCTGTTAACCGGGCTGGATCCAAGCGTCGCGCTGTTCACTGCCGGTGTGGGTACGTTGGTATTTCACGCGGTCACGAAAAAGACGGTGCCGGTATTTCTGGCCTCCTCGTTTGCTTTTATCGCGCCCATACAAGGCTCCATTGCAAGCTTTGGGGTATCGGCCACCATGGGCGGGTTAATGGTGGCAGGCTTGGTGTATGTCGCCATTTCTCAGGCCGTGCGTCTACGTGGGGTTGGCTGGCTTAACCGCTTACTGCCTGCTGTCGTGGTGGGGCCGGTCATCATGGTGATTGGCTTGGCGCTGGCGCCTGTTGCGGTAAGCATGGCAACCGGTGAAACCAGCGATAATATCAGCTATGGACAAGCCATTTTCTTATCGATGGCTAGTCTGCTGGTCACCTTGGTCTTGGCGGTCTTCGGCCGTGGCCTGTTACGCCTGGTGCCCATTATGGGAGGGATTTTTACGGGTTATACGCTGGCGTTGATTATGGGAGTCGTCGATTTCACCCCGGTTCGCGAAGCGGCCTGGCTGGCGCTACCCAGCTTTACCGCGCCCAGTTTTCATTGGGCGGCCATTTTATTCATGATTCCTGTCGCCATTGCGCCTGCGGTCGAACATATCGGTGATATGGTCGCGATTGGCTCGGTAACGCGGAAAAACTATTTGGAAAAACCAGGCCTGCATCGCACGTTATTAGGCGATGGTTTGGCGACGACGGTCGCGGCGTTGTTTGGCGGGCCACCCAATACAACGTATTCCGAAGTGACTGGGGCGGTAACGCTAACCCGTGCCTTTAACCCTACCTACATGATTGTGGCAGCCGTGCTTGCCATCGTACTGGCGTTTGTGGCTAAGCTGGGGGCGCTTTTGCAAACCATCCCTGGACCCGTGATGGGCGGTATCATGACACTGCTGTTTGGCTCAATCGCCGTGGTGGGAATGAATACGCTGGTACGTGCCGGGCAGTCGTTAACGGCGCCACGTAATCTGGTGGTGGTATCCTTGATTTTGGTTTTCGGGATTGGCGGCATGCAGTTTGGCGAAGGTCAGTTCACGCTACAGGGCGTTAGCCTGGCCGCACTTGTGGGGATTGCGTTAAATTGGCTACTGCCGCGCGAGCGGGAAGGTGAGTAAGCGACGCATGTTAAACGCTGTTAGAAGGAGTATGGGGAGATGGTAGGCAGCATAACGACAACGTTTCCTGTACTAGGTATTGCCGCCTGGAGTGGAACGGGTAAAACCACGCTACTGACCCAATTACTGCCGCGATTACGCGAGGCAGGGCTGGATGTTGGCGTTATCAAGCATGCCCACCACAACTTTGATGTAGATAAGCCTGGCAAAGACAGCTATCGGCTGCGCAGTGCCGGGGCGTCTCCAATGCTGGTCGCATCACGGCAACGCTTTGCACTCATGCAGGAAACGCCCGACCAAGAGGAGCCTGACCTGGGCGCGTTACTGGCGATGATGGCTCATCATCAGCCGGATCTGGTCATTGTAGAAGGATTTAAAGCATGGCCCATTCCCAAACTTGTACTGTATCGTAAGGGCATTGGAGAGACATCAATTCTTGATGATGCAACGCTACAAGCCGTCGCGCTCGACGCAGAGGCACCGATTGAACTTAGCCCCTCAGTGGCCCTGTTAGACCTGAATGATCTTGATGCGATTACCCGCTGGGTGCTTGCCTGGGTGAGCACCCAACCCAACAGTCCAGCTTAAAACGATGGCTTCAAACGATAGGTGAAAACATGCAGCTAACCCACCTCAATACGCGTGGTGAGGCTAATATGGTTGATGTTGGTGATAAGCGCGAAACGCGCCGTGAGGCAGTCGCTTCGGGGCGGATTATCATGCAGCCTGAAACGCTTAACTTGCTAAGTGACGGCAAGCTTCCCAAGGGCGATGTTATTGCCACTGCGCGTATCGCCGGTATACAGGCCGCCAAACGTACCCATGAGCTGATTCCGCTTTGCCACTCCCTAGCGCTTTCTAAAGTATCGATAGAGTTTGAGATCGACCAGCAAGACAGCTGCGTCAAGGTGACGGCGCTATGCCGTTTGAATGGGCGTACCGGTGTTGAGATGGAAGCGCTGACTGCCGTATCGGTTGCTTGTTTGACGCTTTACGATATGTGCAAAGCCGTGGATAAAGATATGCGCATCGATGCTGTCCAATTGGAAAGCAAACACGGCGGCGTGCGGGGAGATTATCAGCGTGATGCCCGCCCAGCGGCGCCAATCGTAACAGGTGATGGGGCAACGGGAGAGGTAACCCTAGGAGAGCGCTGTGCCTCGCCTTGCGTTCGGGTAAAGTTCTTGGCCGAGCTGCGTGAGCGAGTAGGCGTGAGTGATATCGTGCTCGATCTGGAGCAAGTGCCCAGCTGCGATATTGCCGGTTTAAAAGCCGCTTTAAGCCAGCGTGATCCGCGCTTTAGCGTGCTCAACGACCAGCGTACGCTATGTGCGATTAATCAGGTCATGGCCAACGACAGTGCGCGTATTACCAACGAGGATGAGGTGGCGTTTTTTCCACCGGTGACCGGAGGCTAGATCATGAATATCCGGGTGCATGTTCAGGCTACACCGTTTGCGTTAGCTGATGGCTATGAGCAAGTGCTGGCACAGCGTACCGACATTGGCGCTGTCGTGAGTTTTACCGGCTTGGTGCGTGATTTCAATGAAACCCCGGATGTGACGGGGTTGACCCTTGAACACTATCCGGGCATGACGGAGCGAACGCTGGAAAGTATTGGTGAGCAGGCCTGGCAGCGCTGGTCGCTGCAGGCCGTGTACATCGTTCATCGTGTTGGGTATCTCACGCCAGGCGACCCGATCGTACGTGTGCTGGTCGCCAGCGCCCACCGACGCGAAGCCTTTGAGGCGTGCGACTTCATAATGGATTTTTTAAAGACCCAAGCGCCATTCTGGAAGAAAGAGCACTCGGGACAAGGCGAATACTGGGTAAAAGAGCGCACCACAGATACCCAGGATGCGGCTCGCTGGACGTAGGGCGGGCCTATGCTCTGGAACGCTAGCGCTTAGCCCTAAAACAAGGCTTACATTTATAAGGGCGCTTCGGCCGCCATAATTTGCAAATGTACGTCGGGCATATGCTGCATATGTTCTGCCAGCCAATGAATCAAGCGCGGCTGAAGCGCAAAGCGTAGGTCCGCTAACGTATCGGCTTCAATATCCTCAAGCTGATCATCCAGCCATTCACTAAAGCTATCTTCATCCAGGGGGCTTGCACTGCTGGTATCTAGCATCAGGCGGCCTATGCGCCACCAGCCTGTCTCACTAGCCGTGACCGGTAGCGCAAGGTACAAACTGCCTCGGCGGGCCGTGGCTTTAGCGTTTTCCAAGCCTGGATGTGGCACAACACTATTTTGATTAACGATGCAGGGTGGTTGGGGGTGGCGCGCTTCACAGCGGAGCCCCTGACCATCCAGCACGATAATGTCGCCATTCACGGGCGCTAAAGGCGCGCTAATATCAAGGGCTTGGGCAATGGCCTGATGCGCCTGCTGATGGCGAGCCTCGCCGTGTACCGGGATAAGGTGTTTTGGCCGTACCCACTGATAAAACTTGGTTAGTTCTTCCTGCGCCGGGTGCCCGGTAGCATGCAGCTCCGGGTGATTTATCTCATCAAAAATCGTCACCCCTAACTGCTTTAGACGCCGTTTTAGCTGCTCAATTGGGCGTTCGTTACCCGGAATGGTTTTGGCGGAGAAAATAACGTTATCGCCGGGCTCAAGGTCAATAAACGGATGGCGCCCCTGAGCAAGCCTTTGCAGGGCTGCACGCGGTTCACCCTGGCTGCCTGTAGCGATAATGACCACTTCATCTGGAGGTAAATAGCCAAGATCATGCGATGGAACGAGGGCTGGCAAGTCATCCATATAGCCAAGGCCTCGTGCAACACCCACCATCCGCTCCATTGAGCGACCCATTAAACTAATTCGGCGTCCACACTGGTGCGCCGCCCGGCCAATGGCTAATACTCGCGCTAGGTTGCTTGCAAAGCAGGAGACCACCACGCGGCCCTTGCATTCGCCCAAGGTTTTAGACAGCGCTTTAGCCACATCGCCTTCACTGCCCGAGTGACCCGGCAGAGGAGCATTAGTTGAATCCCCAACCACTAAATCAACCGGGGCGAGCGCCCGAAAATGGGCCGCATTAATGGGGTCACCAATAAGGGGGTTAGGATCCAGCTTCCAGTCACCGGTATGCAGTACGCGGTAGCCGCCAATCAGTATCATCAGCGCGCAGCTTTCAGGAATCGAATGGGTCAGAGGCATGTAGCGTACCGAAAACGGCGTGCTTTCCATTGCTTCGCCGGGCTCGATTACCTTGATGGCCGTACTGCTTAACTGATGTTCGGCGAATTTTAAGCGTAACAGGCCTGCGGCTAGCGGCGTTGCATAAATTGGACAGTTCCACTTGGGCCATAGCCAGGCAACCGCGCCAATATGGTCTTCGTGGCCATGGGTGATAAATAGCGCCTGGGGAGTGATGCCCAGGGCCTCCGGGGTATCCAGATTGGGCACTTGAAGTGGTGAATTGGGCAGATCCTGGCGAATCATCATGCCGCAGTCGACCGCGATCCAATGATCGTCGTATCCATATAGCGTTAGATTCATGCCGATTTCACCACACCCACCCAGCGGCAGTAGGCGCAGAGGAGGGCGACGGCGGGGACGAAGTTGAACGCGTGGTGGATGCATCAGTTATGAAAAGCCTAAAAAGTAATGCCTTAACTATACGGGAAGGCAGGGGCGGCTAACAATGACCATGGCATATGAGGCCGGTGCTTCGTGAAAGGTGTTCCGGTACACTAGGCGGTCTTTATTGTCGGCGCAGTGCTAGGTCTGTTCGCTGCGCCGTTGAACTGCCTTTGGCATTATCCTTTGTATGATCCATTGAGCTAACTACTGCATTACGTCAAAAGTATTTCGCAGATCAAAGAGTATCCCGTATGTCTCATTATTATCGTTTGGTCGTTTCCTGCCCTGATCAGGTAGGCATTGTTGCTCGTGTATCAAGTTTTATAGCTCAGCAGGGCGGTTCGATTACCGAAGCCAGCCAGCACTCTGACTTGCAAACGGGCCGGTTTTTTATGCGTTACGAAATATTGGCTGATTCACTAGGGATGTCCGCTGAAACGTTGCGCAGTGCCTTTGAACCGATCGCTCAAGAGTTTTCTATGCAATGGTCGCTGGTCGATACTCAAAAGCGCCGTCGGGTGGTACTGATGGTCTCGCGTGAGTCCCATTGCCTGGTGGATCTGCTGTATCGCTGGCAGGCGGGTGAGCTGGATTGCGATATCGCCGGTGTGATTTCCAATCACGAAGACATGCGTTCAATCGCCGAGTGGTACGGTATTCCTTATCACCATGTGCCGGTTGATCCGAACAATAAAGAAGCGTCGTTTGCCCAAGTGAAAGAGCATATCGATCATGCGCGCGCGGATTGCATCGTGCTGGCACGTTATATGCAGATTCTGCCGCCGTCACTATGCGAGCGGTATGCCGGTCAGGTGATCAATATTCACCACAGCTTCCTGCCCTCTTTTGCGGGTGCCAAGCCTTATCATCAGGCCTATGAGCGCGGTGTAAAACTGATTGGTGCGACCTGTCACTATGTGACCGAGGAGCTGGATGCGGGGCCGATTATCGAGCAGGATATCCATCGCGTGAGCCATTGCCATACACCCACTGATCTGGTTCGTTTTGGCCGCGATGTGGAAAAAGCCGTGCTGGCACGTGGCTTGCGCTGGCACCTGGAAGACCGCGTATTGATTCACGGTAATAAGACGGTGGTATTCAGCTAAACGCCCGTAGTTGCGTTTAAGCCAAAAAAAAGCGGGTGGCCATGGAAATGGCCACCCGCTTGAAAGCTATCAAGACGCTGTATTCTCTGTTCTTAAGAAATTATATTCTTAACACGATGCTCTGCCGCCAACTCACCACAAGCGGTACATTAGCCGAGTGCTTGACCGTTGCCGCCCCGGATAACGCCCACCCCGACGCCTTCAATATCCAGTGACTGAGTGCGCAAGTCGATTTCGATAGGGGCAAAATCAGCGTTTTCGGCCATTAACGTTACCTGATGGCCCTGACGCTTAAAGCGCTTCACGGTAACTTCATCTTCCAGGCGCGCGACAACGATCTGCCCGTCACGTACGCGGTCAGTGCGATGCACTGCCAGCAAGTCGCCTTCAAGAATGCCAACATCCTTCATCGACAGGCCGCGCACACGCAGCAGGTAGTCGGCCTTGGGCGTGAAGTACTCTGCTGGCAGCGGGCAGTAGCGGTCAATGTGTTCAGCCGCCAAGATGGGGCTGCCCGCGGCAACTTCGCCAATAACGGGCAAGCCGGCCGGGGGAAGATCACTATTGGCCGCCACAGGAGCAGGCGAATCGCTCACTTCCTGAACATCCTGGTTAGGCAGACGAATCCCGCGTGATGTATTGCGAATAATGCGGATCACACCCTTGCGCTCAAGCGCGCGCAAATGCTCTTCAGCAGCATTGGGCGATTTAAACCCTAGCGCTTTGGCAATTTCTGCGCGAGTGGGTGGATATCCGAATTCACCCATGGTTTTTACGATAAAATCAAAAACATGCTGTTGACGTGCTGTGAGTGGTCGAGACATACCAAACTCCATAAACGATAAAAGACAGTCGGTATCTGCCTGCTTGAACAATATGTGTTTAAGTATACAGTATGTTCCTCTGTCCAGTACACGGATAAAAATAGTGCTTAATAGAGGTTAGACAAGGACCTGGCGTCATTTGGCTAACGGCTAGGCTCAAACGTCAGCCGACCCCAATTCAGCGATGAGGTGTTTGAATTAACTTTAATGAGTTTTCTCATCGATTACAGGAGCTTCTCGTATCTAGGATTGAGCCCGTTAGGGTTATGGCATACTATTTCGGCATGTTTTAAACACTCGTTTTTCTGGAGGCCGAAATGGCACAATCTGATACGGTGTCGCGTATTCTTGATACCGCTGAGGTGCTGTTTGCAGAGCGTGGTTTTGCTGAAACGTCGCTGCGCAACATCACTAGCAAAGCCCGGGTCAATTTAGCGGCCGTCAACTATCACTTTGGCTCTAAAAAAGCCTTGATTCAGGCGGTCTTCTCACGCTATCTGGATCCCTTCACTCTGCGCTTTCATACTGCGCTCGACGAGCTAGAAGCTCGCTATACCGATAGCCATATCCCGTTGGAGGAACTGCTCGAAACCATGGCAACAACGGTGCTGGCAGTGCCCGCTGAGCGCAATAGTCTAAAAGTGTTTATGCGCTTGCTCGGGCTGGCCTATAGCCAGGCTCAAGGGCATTTACGGCGTCATATTCAAGAGCAGTATGGCGAGGTGTTCGCGCGCTTTACTGAGCTGGTCCGCCAGGCCACGCCGGATCTTCCTGATTCAGAACGCTTCTGGCGGCTACACTTTATGCTGGGTACCGTCATCTTTACCTTGTCGGGTCTGGATGCTCTACGGGATATTGCGGCTAAAGATTATCAAGAACAGGTCACCGTGCGTGATCTGGTACGTCGCTTGCGGCCAGTGGTCGTCGCCGCCATGAACGCGCCATTACCTCCGGCTGTAGAAGAGGGGCATCATGCGAACGCCAACGCTAGCTGAGCTGCCACCTAGCCAAACTGGCTGGATCGAGATTGATACCGATACACAGCAGTTGCGTTGGTGGCAGGGGCAAAAGGTGTGCTTTGAATGCGAAATATCGTCAGGCAAAGCGGGTGTAGGCCAACAGGAAGGTAGCGGTCAAACGCCACATGGCTGGCACTATGTGCGAGCGGCGATTGGCAAGGACCTGCCGATCAACGCGGTGTTTAGAGGTCGACGTTTTACCGGCGAGGTGTTTTCAACGCCGCTGGCCGAAGCAAACCCGACGCGTGACTGGATTTTGACACGCATTTTATGGTTGTGCGGTCTGGAGCGGGGATTCAACCGCGCAGGCTCGGTTGATTCTCAGCGCCGCTATATCTATTTGCACGGTACACCACCCAATCAGCCAATGGGAATGCCGGCTTCCCATGGCTGTATACGCTTACGCAATCAGGATCTGCTGTATGTCTTTGAGCGCGCGCTGCCTGGCACCCCCGTATGGCTTCATGGCAGCGATCAATAGCGGTCGCGGGTAAGGTTTTTTGACTCTGAGCGTTGATCGTCTAAAATCACCGGCCCTTTTGTTGGATCCATGATAATGACTCAACCTATTGGCCCGGTCATGCTCGACCTGGAAGGGCCGCGATTGAACAGCGCTGAAAAGCGCTTACTGCTTGAACCCGCCGTTGGTGGCGTCATTCTGTTTGCCCGTAATGTGGAAGACGCCTACCAGGTGCGCAAGCTGTGCAGTGATATCCGGCGTGTGCGCGGTGATCTGCTGCTGGCGGTAGACCAAGAGGGAGGCCGCGTTCAACGCATTAAAAAGGGGCTTACCCGGCTGCCAGCCATGGCCCGCATTGGTGAGCGCTATGTTCAGGACCCCGAAGAAGGCACCTTGCTTGCCATTGATGCGGGCTGGCTGCTAGGTATGGAAATGGCCGCGTGCGGGCTGGATATCAGTTTTGCGCCGGTACTCGATGTCGATAGCGGCATTTCCAGCGTGATAGGCGATCGTAGCTTTAGTGGTGACCCTCACCACGTAGCCCAACTAGGCGCGGCCTTTGTGGAAGGCTTGCACCAGGCAGGTATGGCGGCGGTAGGTAAGCATTTTCCTGGTCACGGCGGTGTAGCCGCAGATTCCCACGTTGCCTTGCCTGTCGATGAGCGTTCAATGGAGACGATTAAGCAACGCGACCTTGTCCCCTTTGAACGACTTGCCCCTAAGCTTGATGGCATCATGCCCGCGCATGTGATTTATCGAGCGTTTGATACACGCCCGGCGGGTTTTTCACCCAGCTGGCTGGGCATGCTGCGTGAATCGCTGGGCTTTAAAGGCTGCATTTTTTCAGATGATTTAAGTATGGCGGGCGCTCACGAAGCGGGCGAGCCACGTGAACGTGCCGCTGCTGCGCTCGCGGCTGGTTGCGATATGTTGTTGGTGTGTAACGACCGCGCCGCTGCCCTGGATGTGATAGATGCCTGCCAGGGGGTTGCCAATAAGCGACCTGCAAAACTGCGCTATGGGCGTGCACGCCCTGATTTGGATGCGCTGACGGCGCTGGGGCGCTGGCGACGAACGCATGCCAAGCTCGAAGCGCTCTAATCCCACCTGATTTTTCTTTTCGTAATACTGCTACTTTTTGGGGAGTAACCCAATGTCTAAACTGGATAAAGAGGCCCTTGAGTCGCTGGACTCGATGCGCCAGCTCATGGATACCGCCGACTGTTTGATTTCCCAGCAGCAGGTTGAGCGCGCTCTAGATCGCATGGCCGAAGCGATCACCAAGGATTTAGGCGATAAGCTGCCGGTTTTTTATTGTGTTATGAACGGTGGATTAATCACAACCGGCCATTTGCTGACCCGCTTGGGCTTTCCGCTGGAAGTCGACTACCTACACGCTACGCGTTACCGCAACGAGCTGCGTGGCGGCGAGCTTTTTTGGCGCGTGTCGCCTGAAGTACCGATGGCTGGACGGCATGTAGTGATCGTGGATGACATTCTGGATGAAGGGTCGACGCTCGCCGCGATACTTGGCTATTGCAAAGAAGCCCAGGCTGCCAGCGTGACGACGGCGGTACTGGTGGATAAGCAGCATGATCGAAAAGCGGTGCCGGGCTTGAAAGCTGATTACTGCAGCTTAGAAGTCGCGGACCGCTATGTCTTTGGTTTCGGGATGGATTACAAAGGCTACTGGCGTAACGCCCCGGGTATCTTCGCCCCTAAAGGAATGTAGTTGTAACTGTGTTATTCAATGTCGGCTTAGCGAGGGGAGAAACGCCGCGCTAAGCCGGTCTCTGCAATCATCCGTGTCGAGATTTCTTCCACAGAAAAGCGCGTCGCATCGATAAACGGGATATGCATAATCCGGTAAAGCGCTTCGGCCTGTTCGACTTCCTGCAAACACTGATCCATTGAGCTATAGCGGCTGTTCGGCCGACGTTCATTGCGTATGGCGGATAGCCTGCGGGCATCGATAGTTAAACCAAACAGCTTGCGCCGGTGTGGTGCTAATGCCTTGGGCAGCTTGAGCGTGCCGTCTTCGTCAAGGTCGTCCTCGGTAAGCGGGTAGTTAGCCGCTCGAATGCCAAACTGAAGCGCCAAATAAAGCGACGTGGGCGTTTTTCCGCAGCGCGATACGCCTACCAGAATAATATCGGCTTTATCGTATTGGTGCGTGCGGGCGCCATCGTCGTTATCAAGTGCGAAGTGCACCGAATGAATCCGGTCCATATACACATCGTCACTGCCAATCGAGTGGGTTCTGCCTACGCTGTAAGACGAATGAGTACCTAACTCCTGCTCCAATGGTTTCAAAAAGGTAGAAAAAATATCCACCTTGAAGCCCGGAGCTTTGCGAATCACATCACGTATTTGCTGATCAACAATGGTGTCGATAATAATTGGCTGCTGACCATCGCGGGCCGCAGTGGATTCAATAATCTGAGCAAGCGCTTCGGCTTTTTCAAGCGTATCGATATAAGGCTTGGTCAGCATGTTGATTTCAACATCGCTGAACTGGGCCAACAGGCTTCGGCCCAAGCTTTCGGCCGTAATGCCGGTGCCATCAGAAATAAAAAAAGCTGTCCGCTTCATAAACACGTCCGCCAATCAATAATCGGGTTGCTATTGTGTGCCGAGCATTCGTTAAGCACAACGTCCCTGGCCACTACATAAATCGACCATATTCGCGTTTTGTTGTAAAAATCCTCCACTCCCTTCGCTATTAGACCAATGGCGAATAGGTTGGCACGGTGATAGGGTGACATGGTCAATGATTAGCGGTCTAAAAGATTGCATCAACGTCTTAAAGCGAGGGGGTTGCGTGGAAGAGTACATTCTGTGGTTCGATCAGCTAGGTATGGCGGACGTCGAACGCGTGGGTGGTAAGAATGCCTCGCTTGGCGAGATGATTTCCAACTTGTCAGGTGTAGGGGTAACCGTACCTGGTGGGTTTGCCACTACTGCTCACGCTTATCGTGAGTTTCTCTCGCATGAAGGGCTCAATGAGCGCATTAACAGCACCTTGGCGCGCCTGGACGTTGATGATGTTAACGCACTGGCTGAAGCCGGTCGCAATATCCGCCAGTGGGTCATTGATACACCGCTGCCGCCCGCGTTTGAAAGCGCACTGCGCCAAGCTTATACGCAGCTGCAGGAGCAACATCCTCAGTTAAAAGTGGCGGTACGCAGCTCGGCGACTGCTGAAGATCTTCCAGATGCCTCCTTTGCTGGTCAGCAGGAAACCTTTCTGAACATTGAAGGTTTCGACAATATTAAGCGCGCTGTTCATGAAGTATTCGCGTCGCTGTTTAATGACCGTGCAATTTCTTACCGCGTTCACCGCGGCTACGCCCATGAAAACGTCGCACTGTCGGCGGGCGTTCAAAAAATGGTGCGTTCTGAAACGGGTGCCTCAGGGGTTATGTTCACCCTGGATACTGAGTCGGGTTACCGCGATGCCGTGTTCGTTACCGCCTCGTGGGGGCTAGGCGAAACCGTCGTGCAGGGAGCCGTTAACCCTGACGAATTTTATGTCCATAAGGGCACCCTGGCAGCTGGCCGCCCGGCGGTTCTGCGCCGTAACTTGGGTTCCAAGTTAATCAAGATGATCTACGGCCAGGAAACCAGTGCTGGGAAGTCCGTTGAAACCGTTGATGTGCCGCTTAACCAGCGCGGCTGCTTCTGCATAAACGATCAGCAAGTGATGGATCTTGCCCGTCAGGCCGTCACAATTGAGCAACATTACCAGCGTCCGATGGATATTGAGTGGGCGCTCGATGGTGATGATGGCGAACTTTACATCGTTCAGGCGCGTCCTGAGACGGTAGTTTCACAGCAGGAAGGCGGCAAATTAGAGCGTTTTCAGCTGCGCGAGAAGGGGCGTACGCTGATTACCGGCCGGGCGATCGGTCAGCGCATTGGTCGTGGTACGGTAAAAGTAGTCATGAGCCCCGAAGAGATGGATAAGGTGCTAGACGGTGATATTCTGGTAACCGACATGACCGATCCAGACTGGGAGCCTATTATGAAGCGGGCTTCTGCCATCGTCACCAATCGCGGTGGGCGTACCTGCCACGCGGCGATTATTGCCCGCGAGCTAGGCATACCTGCGGTGGTTGGCTGTGGTGATGCAACGCAACAGCTTAGAGAAGGCATGGATGTCACCGTTTCCTGTGCTGAAGGTGATACGGGGCACGTTTACGAAGGGCTACTGGATTTTGACTGCAAAGTATCAAGCGTCGATGCTATGCCTGAAATCCCGTTCAAAATCATGATGAACGTGGGCAACCCTGATCGCGCGTTTGGGTTTTCAAGTCTACCTAACGCTGGCGTAGGGCTTGCCCGTCTAGAGTTCATTATTAATCGTATGATTGGCGTTCATCCTAAGGCGCTACTGGATTATGCAACGCTACCCGCTGACCTGCAGCAGGTGATTGATCTGCGCACGTCTGGCTATGCCGACCCGGTGACCTTCTACGTGGACAAGCTGGTGGAAGGGATTTCTACGCTGGCGGCAGCGTTCTATCCTCAGCGAGTCATTGTGCGGCTGTCTGATTTTAAATCAAATGAGTACGAGAACTTAATTGGCGGCAAGCTTTATGAGCCGGGTGAAGAAAATCCCATGCTGGGCTTCCGTGGTGCTTCGCGCTACATTTCGGATTCGTTCCGTCCCTGTTTTGAGCTTGAGTGTCGCGCATTGAAATACGTGCGTGAGGAAATGGGGTTCGATAACATCGAAATCATGGTGCCGTTCGTACGCACCACGGATGAAGCTAAAGAGGTCGTTGATCTATTAGCGGCCAATGGTTTAGCGCGCGGTGGTGATAGTGGCCTGAAAGTTATCATGATGTGTGAGTTGCCGGCCAATGCGCTGCTTGCTGACGAATTCCTCGAATATTTCGACGGTTTCTCGATTGGCTCTAACGACCTGACACAGCTAACGCTGGGGCTGGATCGTGACTCGGGTATCGTGGCGCATCTATTTGATGAGCGTAATGCCGCTGTTAAAAAGTTGCTGGCAATGGCGATTCAAGCCTGTAAGGCGCAAGGTAAATATGTTGGTATCTGCGGTCAGGGGCCTTCGGATCACCCTGAGCTGGCTAAGTGGCTGATGGAGCAAGGAATCGATTCTGTTTCCTTAAACCCAGACGCAGTGCTTGAAACGTGGTTCATGCTGGCAGGCGAAACGATTAGCTAGTGCTGAACAGCGAGCCAGTAATTTTGTGCCCGGCCATTGTGCCGGGCACATGCGTTTTATAGGCTACGCTTTGGTTTGGTTATTGCCTTGATATTTCTAAGACGCAAGAGGGTGCTGTAATGTCCCCAGTAAAGGTTAATGTAGCGCTATCAGGATTGTTGTTAGTGCCGCTGTATAGCTTTGGGTTTAGCTATGAAACGCCATCAGTGACCCCAGAAGTCGGGTCGGGCTATGAGGAGAAGCCCGGTTGGTCGGCTGCGTCATTCGCTGTCGCGGCGGCTAATCCGCTGGCCACTGATGCGGGTTATCAAGTGCTCGCCAATGGCGGTAATGCCGTTGACGCGGCCATTGCCGTGCAGATGGTATTAACACTTGTGGAACCACAGTCCAGCGGTATTGGCGGCGGTGCCTTTTTAATGCATTACGACGGTTCTGATGTTCAGGCCTACGATGGCCGCGAAACGGCGCCCGCGGCGGTAACCGGTGAGCTGTTCATGCAAGACGGCGAGCCGCTGCCTTTTATGGATGCCGTGGCGAGCGGGCTTTCAGTCGGCGTGCCGGGAACGGTGCGAATGCTGGAGCAGGCACATAAAGAGCATGGCCAATTAGCTTGGGAAGAACTGTTTGTACCTGCGATTACGCTTGCTGAAGAAGGCTTTGCCGTTAGCCAGCGTTTGCATACCAGTCTTACAAGCGATGAAGCGTTAAAAAACGATCCACTAGCCGGACAGTTTTACTATAACGCAGACGGTGAACCGCTAGCCGTTGGCGATACCCTGAAAAACCCAGCGCTAGCCGAAATACTGCGCCGTATTGCTTCCCAGGGAAGTGCCGCGCTTTATGAGGGTGAGATTGCCGAAGATTTAGTCAACCGCGTGCAGAGCCATGATGTTCGCCCAGGCAGCATGACACTGGAGGATATTCAGGATTACCAGGCGGTTGAGCGAGACCCGCTGTGTACCCCTTGGCAGCAGTGGGAGGTATGCGGCTTTCCACCACCGTCCTCAGGGCACATTACTATCATGCAAATACTTGGCATGTTGGATCAGCGGCCTCTGCTGGAAGCGCCCTTGGATGACGGCGTATCAAGCAGTGGTTGGCTGCATCAGTTTCTCGAGGCCTCGCGGCTGGCGTTTGCCGATCGAGGTCGCTATATCGCCGACCCTGACTTTGTCGAAGCGCCAGGCGGGGACTGGACTTTGATGCTGGCGCCGGATTACCTGGCTTCACGCAGCGAGCTAATTGGTGACACCAGCATGGGTGACAGCGCGCAGCCGGGCAACCCAGGCGAGCAAAACGTTAGTTGGGCTTCTCAGCCAACGCAGCCCGAGTATGGGACCAGCCATATCAGTATCATCGATGGCGAGGGCAACGCAATTGCCATGACGACTTCCATTGAGCAGGCGTTTGGCTCGCGCATTATGGCCGATGGCGGGACTGGTTTACCGGGCGGTTATTTGCTTAACAATGAACTCACGGACTTTTCTTTTGTACCCGAAGTAGACGGTGAGCCGGTTGCCAACCGCGTTGAACCGGGCAAACGCCCACGTTCGAGCATGAGTCCTACGCTGGTGTTTGACGGAGAGACGGGCGAATTGGTGGCGAGCCTTGGGTCGCCAGGCGGTGCTGCGATTATTCACTATACGGCACGTACCCTAGTCGCCATGCGTGATTGGGGCATGAATGCCCAAGAGGCGCTTAATCTGCCCCATGCCATTACCACCGGTGGCGATGTCTATCTCGAAGAGGGCCGCTTCCCCGATGCAACCAAGCAGGCGCTTGAGGCGTATGGTCACACGATAAGTGAACGTGTACTCACTAGCGGCCTACAGGCAATCCGCCGTCTTGAAGACGGTACGCTGTTTGGTGGAGCAGACCCGCGCCGTGAAGGCGTCGTAATGGGCGACTAATTTATTGCCCTTATCAGTGACGTGCAAAAACAGGCAGTTTAGCCCGTCTTGCGCGTCACTGACGCAGCCAATTACGCAGTTTCACTAGCAGCAACGACCCATCACTTAGCGCTTGGCGCTCCTCAATAAGCTCACGTAGGCGGCTTGGGTGATCCGTAATGATAGCGTCAACGCCTAAATCAATTAGCGTTGACATGCGGGCACGGTCGTTCACCGTCCAGGCGTGTATTTCATAGCCATAAAGCGCTGCCAGACGCACTTCCTCTTCACTAATGCGGTTATGGCGAAGCCCTAATGCATCGAAGCTGCGCCTGTCTAATGTGCCGGGCAGAATCAGCTGGGCAAGCAGCGTGACACGCAGTTCAGGAACGTAATCTTTTATATACGTGACCAGCGTAGGTGATACGGTGGCAACCCGCATATCTCTGAGCGCATCAGGAAAGCCACACTGCCCATAAGCAGCTAAAGGATTGTTGCTTGCAGCCCAGCACGCGTAACGGAAATCCGTTTCTGATCGTAGCTGCTCAATTACAGCGTTAGCGAGCGCCTGCTCTTGGCCGGGCAATGACTTCATATCAATCATTAATCCGGCTTTACCCCGTACGTGGTCCAGGACTTCTTCAAGGCTTGCTATGGGTTCATTTTGAAAGGCATCCCCGAACCAGCTGCCTATATCATATTGGCTAAGTTCCTCGCGAGTCAGATCGCCAAATTCGCGATCATCACCGGTTAATCTTGCTAGGCTGCGATCATGGTAAATCATGACCTGCTCATCGGCCGTCAGGCGTACATCCAGCTCAACATAATCGGCCTTGTCAATCAGGGCCTGATCCACGGCCGCCAGGGTGTTTTCGGGCGCTACCATGGAGCTGCCGCGGTGAGCGATCACCTCGACGTTATCGCGTAGTTCGAAGCTATTTAAAATCCACCAGGCCTGTAAGCCAGCAAAGAGCAGAACGCTAAGCTCCACAGCCCAAGCGAAACGGCCAGGGCTGGCGCTTTCGGGTGGGGGCGCTGGGCGCATCTCACGGTGAGCTAACTGAAGGTACAAACAGGCGCAAAGCAGCGCGTTGGCCACAATGCCGATAAAAGTGATCGCCAGGGTTAACAGCAGATAGCCGGTCAAATAGGCAAACATGGCCGGGATCAAAAACGCGTTATGTTCGGGTAACCACCAGAGCAACGGTGTTACCAGCGTGTCAAACGCGATGGTCGTGACAATAGGTAGCGCAATAATAAGCAGTAGCAGGGTAAGTACGGCGGCGCCTATCGAGCGGTGCCATCCGCGCGTCAAATACACGCTGCGCTTTAGAGCGTGTAGCGGGTGGCAGTTTTCCAGGGCTACCAGAGGGAGCGCCAGCAGCCAGCGTAAATAAAGCCAGGCGGCTAACCCCATCCAGGTAAACACAAGCGGAAGGGCACAGGCGATAAAGTACCAGAGCACAGGCGGCTTTACGCGCTGTAGGTAGTAAGGGTCAATGCCGCTTAGCCAAACGTCATAAAGCCAGGCGAGGCCCGCCATAAAGGGTGCCAGCAGCAGCAGATGCGTACCTACCTGAAGGACAACCAGCCCAGCAAGTGCAGGCACGCGGCGAAAGCTTAGCCAGAGTGCCTCAAAGGCAAGCCGGTAATGATTACCGCGCGGGCGCACGGCGACCTGCAGCATGCCTGCCTGTTGCCAGTAAATGATCAAAAACGTAAAGCCCAGACCTACCAGCATGCCAGCAAGACCCAAGGGGCTGAATATCAGGCTGATCAACTCATCGTTGGTGACGACCGTGCGCTTTAACTGGGCAAGCATGCCCTGAGTTATCCATCCAATTAAGGGTAATAACAAAGCTGAGGCTAGTAGCGTAAAAAACAGATGATAGGCGATCAAGGGCCGCAGATGGTCACGCAGTGTTTTTAGTAAGGCGGAGCCAAGGTGGGTCAGTGGCTGCATTGTCTTTTTAAATCATTAGGATGATTCCACAGATTGGCAGTATCTGGGGGCGCTCGCAAGTGGCTACTCAAGGTATTGAGTATAAAAAAACGCCCCACAACTATGTATCGTGTGGGGCGTTCGGTCATCGACTCAGAAGTAATGAATCGTCATCTCTTCTGTGATGTTGCGAGCATCGGCGATAGAGTGGTTACGCTTCTTGAGCAACCGGGATCACGTTTGAGGCAATCTTCTGATATTCCTCAATTTCGTGGAAGTTCATGTAACGATAGATCTCTCCCGCCATGGCGTCAAATTCACTCATGTAACGCTGATACTCTTCAACGCTTGGCAGGCGACCTTCAACCGCAGCAACGGCGGCTAGTTCCGCTGAGGCGAGGTACACGTTGGCACCATCACCTAAACGGTTCGGGAAGTTACGTGTAGACGTAGACACTACGGTGCTTTTTGCCGCAACGCGCGCCTGGTTACCCATACACAGTGAACATCCCGGCATTTCCATACGCGCACCGGCACGACCATAAATGCCGTAGTAGCCCTCTTCGGTCAACTGGTGCTGGTCCATTTTGGTCGGCGGTGCCAGCCACAGGCGAGTTTTCAGGCTGCCTGCAGGCTGCTTTTCAAGAAGTTTACCTGCTGCGCGGAAGTGACCAATGTTGGTCATGCACGAGCCGATAAAGACTTCGTCAATTTTTTCGCCGGCTACATCAGAGAGCAAGCGAGCGTCGTCAGGATCGTTAGGCGCGCAAAGTACCGGCTCTTTGATCTCGGACAGATCAATTTCGATCACTTCGGCGTATTCAGCGTCGGCATCGGCGCGCATCAGGCTCGGGTTAGCAAGCCATGCTTCCATGCCTTCGATACGACGACTAATCGTACGTTCATCGCCGTAGCCGTTGGCAATCATCCACTTGAGCAGGGTGATGTTGGATTTCAGGTACTCAGTGACGCTCTCATCCGACAGCGTAATGGTACAGCCCGCGGCAGAGCGCTCGGCAGAGGCATCGGAAAGTTCGAACGCCTGCTCGACCGTCAGGTCTTCAAGGCCTTCGATTTCCAGTACGCGGCCAGAGAACGCATTCTTCTTGTTGGCTTTATCAACCGTCAGAAGGCCCTGCTTAATACCGTAAAGCGGAATGGCGTGAACCAGGTCGCGCAGGGTAACGCCAGGCTGGCGCTTGCCTTTAAAGCGAACCAGTACGGATTCCGGCATATCCAGCGGCATAACGCCGGTAGCGGCTGCGAACGCAACCAGGCCAGAACCGGCCGGGAACGAGATACCCAGCGGGAAACGGGTGTGCGAGTCGCCACCGGTGCCCACTGTGTCAGGCAGCAGCATACGGTTCAGCCAGCTGTGGATGATACCGTCGCCAGGACGCAGCGATACACCACCACGGTTCATGATGAAGTCAGGCAGGGTGTGGTGAGTGTCCACGTCAACCGGCTTGGGATAAGCGGCAGTGTGACAGAACGACTGCATGACCAAGTCAGCCTGGAAGCCTAAACAAGCCAGATCTTTCAGTTCGTCACGGGTCATCGGGCCCGTGGTGTCCTGAGAGCCGACCGTGGACATTTTAGGTTCGCAGTACATACCCGGACGAACGCCTTCCAGGCCGCACGCCTTGCCGACCATTTTCTGCGCCAGGGTAAAGCCTTTGCCGGTGTCCTTGGGCTGGTCGGGCAGACGGAATAAGTCAGACGCTTCCAAACCTAAAGACTCGCGTGCTTTGCCCGTAAGGCCGCGGCCGATAATCAACGGAATACGGCCGCCAGCACGTACTTCATCCAGAATCAGCTGGGTCTTCAGTTCAAAGGTGGTGATTACTTCGTCGGTGCCGTGCTTGCATACTTTGCCTGCATAGGGGTAAACGTCGATCACATCGCCCATTGCCAGCTTGGTGACGTCCAGCTCAACCGGAAGCGCACCGGAATCTTCCATGGTGTTGAAGAAGATCGGAGCAATCTTGCTGCCAAAGCAGAAGCCGCCAGCGCGCTTGTTGGGAACGTAAGGGATGTCGTCACCAAAGAACCACAGCACAGAGTTGGTGGCTGATTTGCGTGAAGAACCGGTACCCACTACGTCACCAACGTAAGCGACCGGGAAGCCCTTGGCTTTAACTTCTTCAATCTGCTTGAGCGGGCCCATGGAGCCGGGTACTTCAGGCACAATGCCGTCACGCTCGTTTTTGAGCATGGCATTGGCGTGCAAAGGGATATCCGGGCGCGACCAGGCATCGGGGGCTGGTGACAGGTCATCGGTGTTGGTCTCACCCGGTACCTTGAAGACGGTCAGGGTGATCTTTTCTTCCAAAGCAGGCTTGGAAAGGAACCACTCTGCTTCAGCCCAGGACTGAATAACGTCCTTGGCAACGCTGTTGCCATTTTTGGCGCGCTCTTCGACATCGTGGAAGGCGTCAAACATCAGCAGGGTGTGCTTGAGCTGTTCGCCGGCTTCGCGGGCAAGCTCTTCGTTATCCAGAAGCTCGACCATGGAAACGATGTTGTAACCGCCTTGCATCGTACCCAGCAGCTTGACTGCATGGATTTTATCGATCAGCGGCGAGGAAGCTTCGCATTTGGCGATAGCGGTAAGAAAGCCCGCTTTTACATAAGCGGCTTCATCAACACCCGGCGGAACCCGGTTGGTAATCAGGTCAAGGATGAATTCTTCTTCACCGGCCGGAGGGGTTTTCAAAAGCTCAATCAAGGCGGCAACTTGCTCGGCGTTTAAAGGCTTGGCGGGTACGCCCTCGGCGGCGCGTTCCTCGACATGTTGGCGATATGCTTCAAGCACGTTGGGGCCCTCTCATCTGCTTTATGGTGGCGAACACACACTTTCACGGTATTAAAGCGTGCGCTCGGACACATGACATACGCTTGACAAACAGCGTCTGGTTGGATGGCACAGATTCTACGGGAAACTGTCGACAATGTTAAGAAGAAGGGTTGGCAGGAATGTTGCACTTTATGTTGAGATTGTAATTAAGTATTTGATAATAATGGTATTTTAATATAATTGGCAGCTAAGGTAGCACCATTTTAGCTAAAAACGGTTCATCAATATGGCGATAAAGATGCGGTTGGCGTTACAGCGCGTTACCATAACCTACGCTTTAAAACGCTAAGTGTATTTTGCTCTTGGCCTGAAAAAAGCCTGATTATGTAACAGGCGTTATTTTTGATATTGGCTTTTTACTATACAAAAAGTATTACGTCGCGCTTACGTAGGTGATTTATTGGGTATACAAGTTTTAGTATATAGGTAATGAGATAGGTCAAACGCCCTCAGCGTTTATATGTTGTACAATAGTGAAATAAACGCTCGGAAGAATGTTATGTCGATACAACTTGGTGTGTTAGAAACAGCTGATCATATTGTGCAAGCAGATGATCTGCTCCCCAAAAGCCTTAACGAATTTCTTGCCTGTCAAACGCCTGACAGCTGGCTTCAGTGGGCAATGATTAATCCAGAAATCTTGCTTATTGATCACGCTCAATGTGAGAAAAAAGCGGCCTCGACTGCGATGAGCTTGTTGTATCGCTATGTAGATCAGCACCTTTTATTAAGCAAAATGTCACAGCTGGCACGCGAAGAACTTCTGCATTTTGAGCAGGTGGTCGGCTTGATGGAACAGCGTGGCGTGAAATACCGGCATTTAACGGCCTCGCGTTATGCTGAAGGTTTACGGCGCCATGTGCGCAGTAATGATCCCGAGCGCTTGATTGACGTGTTGATTATTGGGGCGTTAATCGAAGCGCGTAGCTGTGAGCGCTTCGCGCGATTAATCCCGTACTTGGATGAAGAACTAGCCAAATTCTACCGTACATTGGTGAAGTCTGAAGGGCGCCATTTTGAAGACTATCTCTTGCTTGCTCGGCAGCAAACAAAGGATTTAATTGATGAAAGAATCGCTTTTTTTGTCGCCCAAGAAGCAGAGCTGGTAACGTCACCCGATACGGCTTTTCGTTTTCATAGCGGTGTGCCTGCTTAACGCACCGCTAGCCCAGGCAGGATATGTATCATGCACGATGCTCGTGAGTCTGATCAGCTAATCCTCTTTGGTCATTTTTCCCTTTCCCAGGGTGATGATGTGCTGACCCACTTTAGCTATGACAAAGTCAAAGCATTGTTGGTGTATTTGTTGCTTCATCGTCAGCCGGTTAATCGCGCGGTTCTGGCTGAGCTGCTTTGGCCTGATCAGGGGCTTTCGTCTGGACGAACCAACTTACGTCATGCGCTGCACTGCCTGCGCCATTCGTTAGGTAGTAACGCTGAGCAGATACTGAACGTTTCGCGGCAAACTATTGCGTTCCAGCTGCCAGCCTCTTGGCGGGTTGATTTGCATGAGCTGCAACAGTTGCTGGAAGGACCTCGAGATTTAGCGACGCTGGAAGCGCTACTAACCTGCTATCAGGGGGATCTAGTAGAGGAACTTCAGCTGGCCAACTGTAGCGAATTTCAGCGTTGGCTCGTGCAGGTACGCAACGAATGGCGCCAGCGTGTCATTCGGTTTGCGGAGCAGGTGTTGGAGGCTCATGAAGGCGTGCCGGATACCATGCTTGAAGGCTTGGTTAGCCGTTTTTCGGGATATGCGCCGTTTCATGAGCGCTGGGTACGTCAACTTGCTGAGCAGAATCAAATTGCCGCTGCGCATGAACAGTACAACGGCTATTTGCAGCTCTTGGCACTTTCCGGGCAGCAGCCTGAACCCAGTTTTTTACAATTAGCCAGCTATTGGTCAGATGGATCACACGACCCACGCGCCATGAGCCCTCAAGGGGCTTTTTCTCGCGTATTGGCGGCGGACAGCAAACCTCTGCGTGATGATGAAATTGAGCTTCGCCAGCTTTCCGTAATGGCGATTCGTCTACGCCTGCGAGGCGACTGGCAGGAGCGCACGGCAACACGCAACTGCTTGGCATTGCAGCTGGAATTATTGCGCTGGCTTGAACAACAGTGCCATCACCTGGGCGGCTTTTGGCTACCTGGTGCGACCGGAGGGTTAGGGCTTGCCTGTTTTGGTACCCACGGCCCAGCGCATCAGCTTGCCGAGCTTGTAGCACTATACGAACACTGCCAGCAAGCGCTTCCTCAGGAGTCGGCACGCTATTGGGAAGGCGAGGGCGAGCCTCCCACCTTTGAGCTAGCGGCTGGATTAAATAGCGGACAGGTGGTCTATCTGCCCGAGCGCCAGCTAGCCGACCCTCTGGGCCAAGTGACTCAGGTGTCCCTGGAGCTGATGAGCGCCGCCGAAGGCAGTGAGCTGGTGATTTCCCAAGAAGCGAGCCAGCACATGCCGCCAGCACTTGATCTACAGCCTCGCCTGGTATCCCGCCTGGTGGCAAGCGATGGGCGCGTACGCTTACGCGCGCTGGTGCTAGGCCAGAATGAAGGCGGGCGGGATGCGTTACCGCCAAGCTTAGTGGGCCGCGAAACGTCACTGCGCACGCTTCGTGATGCGCTGGCCAGGGCCGGTATTGGTTTGCGTCAGAGTGTATTGGTACGTGGCGCTTCAGGCATGGGTAAATCTGCGTTAATGGTGGGCTTTCGTCAACTGGAGCTGAGCCGAGATGCGTCGATTTGCTGGCAGCCGACGACCCGATTATCGGTACTTGAGCCCTATGGCATGGCGCGTCATTTGGTGGCTTGGTATCTGGATGCGCCCCCTACGCTGGAAACCCTGACTAACCTGCAGGCAGCGCTGGGCCTAACGCAGGCCAATGAAAGTCGTCAACATTTGCTTGAGGAAGCGCTTGGGGTTCGTGATGTTCAGGAAGTGACCCAGCTTGCCCAAAATGGCGAGGCGGTGGAGTTGGTTGTGCAGCTACTTCACGGGTTGATCGATCATCAAACCCAGGAGCGCACGCTGGCATTGATGATTGATGATTTACAGTGGATCGATGAGCCTTCCTTTAAAGTGTTGGCAGGACTGCAGGCACGCCTGCCTATCAATACCGCCTTTATGCTGGTCGCAAGCCATCATGGGCGTGAACCATTGCCGGTCAAGCTGCATTGGGATCAGCAAATCAATCTGGGCAAGCTAGATGCTTTACAGTCATCGCGATTACTGTCCCAGCTGTCGCGACGTTACCGCATCCATTTAAGCCCACGGCTGCGCAATCAGGTTATTGAACGCTGCGATGGCGTTCCGCTTTATATGCAGGAAATTTGCCGACGTCTGGATATGGATCGCCGCGAAGGACGTAGCGTTCACTTCGATGAGCTACCCAAGGGGCTGCTTGGCCTATTGGCCAGCCGCATCGATCAGTTGGAGATAGATCGTGCGATTGCCCATGTGGCCGCAGTACTGGGTCGACGCTTTCGGTTGGATTTCCTGCTCGAATGCAGCGGTTGGGAGCACAGCCGGTTAGCGCAAGCGATTGAGCACATGCGCCAGTTAGAGATTATCGAACCCGTCAATAAGGAAGAAGGCGAGCAGGAGTATCAGTTTAGTCATCAGCTGCTGCAAGAGGCCGCCTATCTTTCCTGCCCACGCGATGTGCGCGTTAAGCTTCACCAGCAGGTCGTCACGCTTATCGAAGAGCGTTTTCCAATGTGGATTAGTCGCCACCCGGGCGATTTTGCAACCCACCTACGCAGAAGCGGGCATTATGCGCGTGGGGCGCGTTATTTTGAGCTGTCTGCACGTGAAGCACTGAAGGTAAGTGCCAACCGTACGGCGCTGCGTATGGCCGATGCCGGGTTAGCTAGCTTACGCCACGTCGAGCATCAAGTAGAGCGTGAGGTCAGTCTGCTCACGGTGCGTGGCCAAGCGGCGTTTGCTTTGGAAGGGCACGGTTCACCCATTGCTCATGAAAGCTTTGTGCGTGCCCGCGAGCTGCTGCGGGAGTCAGGGAGCGATATGCTGGATGACCCCGAAGAACTAGAGCAGGTGTTCCTGGTGAAGTGGGGTTTGTGGGTGGGGCGCAGCCAGCGCTATGCCCACGCGGATGCCTTTGCGCTGGCTTCTACTCTTACCGACATTGCCGAACGCCTAGAAGACCCACGTTATCGACGCCTAGCGGATTATGCGCGGGCGCAGTGTGAGTATTGGGCAGGGCGTATTCAGCAAGCTCACGACCATTTAGATGAGATTGATCCACTTAATGCCCAGATGATGATCGAGTGGCTGCCGTTCTCGGATCATCCCCAGGTCACCGCCGCCTGTTTTCAGGGTTGGACTCTTTGCTTGCGGGGGGATTACCAGCGTGCAGAGCGCCAAGTCTCGGCGGCGCTACGCTTGGCGGAAAAAATTGGTCATCCAGGTACTCTGGCCATGGCGCTGCTCTTCGCGGCCGCCTTATATAGGCAGCTTGGCCATGTGCACCTTGCGGCACGTCATGCCGAGCGCGCCGCGGCCATGACCGGTACGCCCGATTTACAGCTATGGCAAATTTCCGCGCAGGCCGTGATTGGCTGGCAACGTGCCTTGGCAGGTGATCAGAATGGCCTTATCCAGATTCGTGAAAGCCTGGATCAAATGACCGAGCTTAAAGGGCGCGACCGATATCAGCGGCCTTCTCTATGGTATATCGATGCCTGTATTGAGCTTGGGGAGCTGCAGGTCGCTGAAGACTATCTCGACCAGTGCCTGATTATCGCCCGTGATCGAACAACGCTATTTTTACCGGAACTTGCCACGCTACTGGCGAAAGTACGTCATCAGCTTGGTCATCCCGCCAACGAGGTTAAAGCGCTTGCCGAAATGGCAATTAACCAGTCGCGTGAGCATGGTAATCGGCATCAGGAATTAGAGGCATTGGAACTATGGCTGACACATATCGAGCCGAGCGATCTTCAAGCGAAAGAGGCCTTTAGGCATTTATTGAAGGATGTTAGCCACAGCGATGCGCCGGTGCTTGTGCGCTGGGTAAGCCTTCTTGATCGGCGTTTAACCCAGCCCGTGGGAATAGACGAGTAATCTGAGGCCTTAGCGTGTCTCGGCCTCAAGGTAGGCCAATGTGGCGAGCGCTTGATCGCGTTGCTCGCCACATATGCTGATATCAAAATGAAAGTTGCCGCAGACCTTGGGCCTGCTTGGATCATCAAACAGGCGGCATAAATTGTCGTCATCTAACTGAATGCAGCGCATCCCGGCGGGCTTGCCCTGAGGCATACCGGGAATCGCTGAGCTGATGGAAGGCGCGATACAGCATGCGCCACATCCCGCCCGGCAGCCTGCTGGCTGTTTTACAATGATATCGTCATTGCTCATGGAGCCGCTTCCGCAAACGCACCTTTATTAATGCCCTCGAATGCCTGCACACGGGTTGCCTGACCACTATCGTGAGCGATGCTTCGTGCCAGCCAAATAGCGATATTTTCAACCGTGGTGGGCCCTGGAAGGGCCGCGCAGCGGTTTATCGGCAGGCGAATGGAAAAAGCCCCCTGGGCGGCCTGGTAGCGGCAGGTTAAAAACTCATCATCCTGATGTTCAATATCGGCCTGTTCGAGCAGATACCGGTTATCCAGCCAGTTGGCCCAGTGTGTTTCTAACCCCGATTGACGCTTACCCGATTGCCAGATAGCAAGCCGTGAGCGGTGCCCATGGGCAATCCGCTGGCAGTTACCCAAGTGGCGTTTCAGGCCATGGCTATAGCCATAGGCTGCCCCGCTAATCGCCTCATCACTCAACGTCAGCGTGACGCGATCAACGTTGGCTGGGCGCTGCTCGGTTAGCGCGTGGCTTAAATACTTGGCTACCTGTTCAAGCGTAACGCTTTCCCAGGCAAGTAGGCTAAACGCTTCGGCAGGCCCGCGCACTTCCATGGGGTAGGGGGTCGTCGTGCGAATGCAAAGGCCTTCGTCACACTCGGTGACGGTAATGCCCGGCGCTTGGGTAGGAATCAGCAGCGTATGATCAAGCCCACCATCCAGGGTGCGCTTGATCCAGGGCTTTACTTCGCCAAAATCAAACAGCATGCCGTCTTCACCCAGCGCTCCTTCAAGCAGTGCGTCCACCTGCCAGCTACAGCCTACAAGCCCACGCTGAGGGCACCATAAAGACACATCGATATGGGTTAACTGATTTACAAATAAAGCCATTAGTCAAACCCTGCTATTTTGTGCATTTGAAGCGAAAGGCGCCACTGAGGATTGGCCATGCAATACTGTGTAGTACTGGCAATGGTATCGGCTTGCTGTCCCAGCGGGCTTACATCCATGGGTTGCAAAAAGAAATGGTCAAAAGCCAGGTGTTTAAACTGCTCAGGCGGTGCATCCACTTGCGGAAAGACCAGTTTCAATTCACTTCCCCCGCTAACTGCCAGTGCGTTATTGCCCTTTGGGCTCACGCATAGCCAATCAATGCCGGGGGGGGGCGGTAACGTGCCGTTGGTTTCAACGGCGATTTCAAAGCCTTCATCATGGAGCATGTCTATTAATGACGCATCCAGCTGGAGCAGTGGCTCTCCGCCGGTAAACACCACGTACGGTACGGCGTTTGAAGCGTCTCTTGGCCATAGCGCACGGATGTGAGCGGCTAAATCAGCCGCCGTTGTGAACCGCCCACCATTTTGCCCATCGGTGCCGATAAAATCCGTATCGCAGAACGTGCATTTTGCGGTGGCGCGATCAGCCTCACGCCCCGACCACAAATTACACCCGCTGAAGCGGCAAAAGACGCTCGCACGACCCGCTTGCGCTCCTTCACCCTGCAAGGTGTAGAAGGCTTCTTTGACGTGATACATCAGCGGCTTTCCTGGAGAATTTGAGGAGCGTAAGGCAGTGGGTCGACGGCATTGTTCGCCGTAAAGGCGTCCAGGCGTTCACGGCAGCTACCGCACTCACCGCAGGCCAGTTCGCGCCCTTCATAGCAGGTCCAGGTATGTTGATAGTCCAACCCCATGGCGAGGCCTTCACGCAAAATATCGGCTTTGGACGTGCGCAGGTAAGGGGCGTGCAGTGATACAGGCTCGAAGTTGGCAATGCCCGCAACACTGTTCATGGCATCGACAAACTCAGGCCGGCAATCGGGGTATAAAACGTGATCACCGCCATGGGCGCCATAATCTACACGACCTGCACCGATATTGACCGCCTTGGCAATCGCCAAGGACAACAGAATCATATTCCGGTTGGGGACAACGGTGGCACGTAAATTATCATCCGCGTAGTCACCCGTGGGCATAACTTGATCGGGATTGGTCAACGCTGAATTATCAATCAAACCGTGGATAGCTCGAATGTCCACGATTTGGTGGGGGATCGCCAGCTGTGTGCAAACACGTGCGGCGACATCTAGCTCGCGGGCATGGCGCTGTCCATAGTTGAATGACAGAGCATGAACATTCAAGCCTTCGCGGATCGCGCGATGGAGTACCGTGTAGGAATCCATGCCGCCAGAATAAATGACCACTGTGGAGGTCGGTAAAACAGAGGGGGTAGAAGAAGTGCTAGACATACTTGATACTCGTTGTCGGAGAATTTTTCGTGCAGCGCAAGCGCTGAACAAAGTGCCGGGGTCCGGTCCGGAAGGGCGGCAGTTTACGCAATGAGAGCGCATCTGACCAGCTCGAGTCCTGATGGCTGCTATTTTTATTCGATATTTTGGGCGTTTGACGTTGCAAGACAACTACCGCGAAACGTCAGTAGGACCCGGTTTGTGCAGCATGCTAAGCTCATATTTTAAGCGGTTAGAGGCAATCATGGCCACTATAGAACACAGTGAAATTGTTAATGCAGCGCCAGAGCGTGTGTTTGAGTTATTACGCCGAGTGGAAGATTTTGCAGATTATTCCGATTTAATACGCTCCATTGATACGCTGGGTGACAATCACTACCGCTGGCATGTACGTGCAGTGGGAATGGACTGGGCGTTTGAAGTGGCAGTGACCGAGATTCAGGCGCCATATGTACTTGCGTGGGAGTCGCTTAGCGGGGTAAAAAATCAGGGGCGTTATCAGCTACGTGAAGTGCCTGAAGGAACGCAGGTTTCATTAACACTCAGCTATGAAATAGGTAATCGGTTAATGGAAAAAGCCGTTAATAAGGCCGCTAAGCCGTTAGTGGGCAAGGTTAGCCGACAAATTCTGGAGCGCGTTGAGGCGCGACTGAATGCATAAAGCCTTAGGCTTTTACTGGCGCTTGGGCGTAGCGGTTGGGTGTATCGCTCTGGTGGCCTTTTTATGGTTTAGCTATTCACCGGATTTAATGACCGTAAAGCATAGCATGGCGCAATGGATGCACCATCCTGCGGTCATTGCCGGGGTGGTACTTATAATGGCGATCACGTTAGCCACTGGCTTGCCAGCGAGTATCGGTTTGTGGCTAATAGCGCCTTTTTACCCGCCCCTAATCGCTACTTGTCTGTTAACCCTGGGAAGTGTGGCGGGGGCGTTTGGTGGCTATCAATTGGCGGCACACACCAGCGCTGCATGGCAGCCGAAAGGATTGACCCTTAAAATAATGAAAACGCTTCAGGATAGAAGCGATCTACTCACTCAGTGCGCGCTGCGCATCCTGCCTGGCTTTCCTCATGCGATGATCAACTTTGCGGCTGGATTAAGCCGTATTCCGCTAACGGTTTTTCTACTCGCGGCGACCTTGGGCCTATCGGTTAAATGGGCGGTTTATAGCAGTGCTATATATGGGGCGATTGAAGCTATAGAGGAAGGAGACGCACTACAGTTTGACGTGCTGATGCCGCTTCTTGCATTAACGCTTCTGTTATTGGTTGGGGCCTGGTTCAAGCGCCGCTCGAGAGCAGCGCCCAAACGTTAAGTACAAACGTTAAGTGCTATGGTAATAAAAAAAACTTAACCGTCCTGGTGCATTGCTACATCAAGGTGGTCAACCAGCTCCGCCCAATCGGCATCGTCTTCAATCGCTTCGCGTAGGAAGTCGGCTTGACCTTCGTTCCAGCAGGGAGCATCGGCCAGGGCCATATCCTTAGGTAGTGGACGATGACGCTTGATAAATTGCTCAATTGAATCTGGATCTGAGCGCAGGCCCAGCTGTTCAAAAAGATCACTAAAAAAATGCACTGGCTTTTCCATAATTATGCGCTCCTTCAATAGGTTGCTACTGGTTAAGCCTAGCGTAAATTATTGATTTCGCAAGCGCTATTAGCGCTCACCCACTAGCGAGGTGAGAAAACGCTGGCGCTGCACATCGAAGCCAATGGGTTGGGCTAACAGGTGGACCAGCTTGGTAAACGTGGCCTCAGGCGTCATGGCGTCTCCCGATAACACTCCGGCATCCGCCAAACCTTGACCCGCCGCATAAGCGCCCATATGGACGCTGCCCTCTGGGCAAAGGCTGATAGCCGCCAACAGCTTCCCTTCACCGCTGGCTGTGGCCAGGATATTAAGCAACGCCGGGTCGTTGGGTAGATTGCCGGCCCCCCAGAGCTGCAATACTGCCCCTTTAACGCGTGGATCATTTAACCATGCATCCAGTTGCCAGGCCGCCATACCTGGCCACAGAGCGATACGCACCACTTCTCCTTGGCTCAGACCCTGGTAATCGGCTAGTTCAAAACGTGGCGCACCACGCTGCTGTAAAGCCAACCCGCGGCTTGGGTAGTAGACGAAATCGTCGCCCACACGTTCCCCAAGCAGCGGATAGCAGGGAGTAGAAAATGCCGTTAATGCGCTGCTGTGGTGCTTTATCGCTCTTACGCCGCGCATTAGCCGGTTGGCGAAATAGATAGCCACTTCCTGCAGCTCGGCGGTGGCCGCAAAGCGTAAAGCACCATGTATATTATTCAGTCCATCGCTATTAGGCGCTTCCAGCGGCAGCATCGCGCCCGTTAGTACGACGGGGCGGTCAATGCCCTGAAGTTGATAAGCGAGACTAGCCGCGGACCAGCTAAGCGTATCGGTTCCATGGAGGATCACAAAGCCACGATACTCGGTCAGACGTGATGTAATATCATCTGCCAATTGCTGCCAGTTAAGAGGAGTCGCCGTACTGGAGTCAATCAGATTGGCATAGCTAATAACATCATAGGCTGGCAGTAACTGCTGCTGAACGACGGGTAATTGGCTTAATGCTTTTGCCATACGCTGAGCAAAATTACCGCCGGGGGTAAGCCCGTTATCCGCCTGCTGCATACCAATGGTTCCACCCGTATAAATCACCAGCAGGCGCTCTTGGGTGGGGGTCGCTTGGGCTAAGCGGGATAAGGTACTCATACGGGCTTCCTAACGCTTTCAGTGATGTTTTTAAAAAATGCTTTTAAAGACGGTGGACCTGAAGAACACCATTTTGATCATCCAACTGACGTTGGCGTCCCACCAGAAGGGCAAACCCACAACAGATGCCAACGAGCAGAATCAGTAGCCAGGCAATATAGTCAGCGTGGATACCAGACTGAATTAGTAAGCCGACGCCAAAGGGGCCTATGGCGGCAATCATATATCCCCCGCCTTGCACCAGACCGGATAGCTGCCCTGCTAGGCGAGAATTGGCGGTGCGTAATACAAGCAGGCTCAGCGCCATGCTGAAACTACCGCCTTGACCCAGACCTAAAAAAAACGCGCCAGGCCATTTCCATGCCAACGGTGCGATTAGCAACATCCAAAGCCCGAGTGCCGTACTGAGTAATACCAGCAAAAGCGCTGGTCGCTGGTCGTGGCCCAGCCTTGCAAGCCACGGCGCGCCTAAGGCTGAAGCCAGTTGGCACATAATCGAAACGGCCATTGTCCAGCCCGCGCTGGCTTCATCGTAGCCACGGTCTACCAATAGCGTAGGGAGCCAGCCAAATACGATATAGGCCATCGACGATTGAATGCCCATAAACAACATCACATGCCACGTGAGCGGTTTACGCAGTAATCGTAAAAGACCCGTAGTGGGTACTTGAGGCGCATGATGGGTGTGACTGTTAGGCATCTGAAAGTGCCAAAGAGCGAGTGCAAATACGGCAAGCAATGCCCAGCTCATAAGACTTGCTTGCCAGCTTCCCAGCCAATCGGTAAGGGGTACGCTTAGACCTGCCCCCAGTGCCCCGCCCAGGCAGAGAGCCATGGTATAAAGGCCGGTCAGCAGGTCGGCGCTTTCAGGTAGTTCGCGCTTAACAAGCGCAGGCAACAAGGTGCCGCTGATCCCAATGGCGCCACCGGTCATGGCCGAGCCTATAAACAACACACCTGGCAGTGGCAAGCCGCGCAGAATTAAGCCGGCTGCAAGCAATAAAAGCGCTGTGCTAAGCGCACGCTCACTTCCCAGGCGCTGAGCTAAAAGAGGCGCCATTGGCGCTGATAAGCCCAAAAACAGCACGGGCAGGGTAGTAAGAACCCCCGCAGCTGCGGCCGAAAGCCCCGCTGTTTCTTGTAAGCGCGTTAGCAAAGGGGCCACTGAGGAAAGCGCGGGGCGTAAATTCAGCCCCACGACAACCATCAATAAAATAAATGTGAGTGAACGACGGGACATCATGGCTGCTTACTTAAGGTAGGGGCGTAAATCACCGCGAACTGCATCAAGTAGCGTGATGAAGTTGTAGTCCTGTGGTGTTTCCAGGCAATCAACGCGAACGCTGGTGCGCATGCCCTGATTGATATCCAGCTTATCGTAGATTTCAAGCGTCACTTTTTGGGCGGGTTTATCGCCTGGACCAATAGTGCCGTCTTCAAGCGTAAACGTCTCAATCAGTGTGGCGCGTACGCGGGTGCTGTTGTCTTCACTAAGAACGCGTCGAATAAACAGCCAGCCTTCACAGGGTAGCGCTACATTATCATCACGTTCACGTAGGAACAGTGTGCGATAGCAGGCGCCTTCAGCCGAGGCTTTTTCCGCCATGCTGCGGTAAGCCTGGACGACCTGTTTTGAAGAGGCGCGGGCATCTTCCAGGCGTTGCGAAATCCCCTGGTGCTCACGGCTAAGCTGTTCTTGACGTTGAAAACTAAGCCACTGCCGGTAGTCAGCAATAAGTTGAGATGAGGACATGATCGCTCCCTGAAAATGTGTTAGTCAACGCATCGGAATATGCGAGGGCATAACCTTCGCATATTCCTTCCCGCTGGGCTAGCGGCGCGCGCGCCGGCGGCGTTCACCGCTGGGTTTTGCGGCTTCGCCACTCGGTTTACGACGAGCTTGAGGCTGGCGCTGACGACGGCCATTCTCGATGGGCTCGGGTTTGGCGTTCGGGTCGGGCTCAAAGCCGGGTTCGATATGCTTGGTCAGGTTTTGCTTGATTAAGCGCTCGATATTGCCCAGCAGCCCATGCTCATCGACACATACTAATGAAACTGCTGCGCCATTGCTGCCGGCCCGGCCTGTACGACCAATGCGGTGTACGTAGTCTTCGGCGACGTTAGGCAGTTCAAAATTCACTACGTGGGGGAGCTCGCTGATATCAAGCCCGCGCGCGGCGATATCGGTGGCGACCAGTACCTGTAAATCACCGCTTTTGAACGCACCCAGCGCTCGTGTACGCGCGCCCTGGCTTTTATTGCCGTGAATCGCCATGGCCGGAATGTCTTGCTTGGAAAGCTGCTCGGCAAGCCGGTTGGCTCCGTGCTTGGTACGGGTGAAAACCAATACCTGAAACCAGCCATGGCGCTGAATCAGATGGGCCAGCAGTTCGCGCTTTTTATCACGGTCGACGCGGTAAACGGCCTGTTCGATTTTTTCGGCGGTCGTGTTACGCGGAGCAACTTCAATAAGCGCTGGGTTATTTAGCAACTGCTGGGCCAGCGTTTGAATTTCATTGGAGAACGTGGCTGAGAACAGCAGATTCTGACGCTGCTTGGGCACCAGGCGCAGCACGCGTTTAATATCGTGAATAAATCCCATATCCAACATGCGGTCGGCTTCATCAAGCACTAAAATTTCGATAGCCGAAAGATCGACATGGCCCTGCTGCTGAAGGTCCAGCAGGCGACCCGGCGTGGCAATCAATACGTCCAGGCCAGCTTTAATCGCATCGACTTGAGGCTGTTGGCCGACGCCACCAAAAATAGTATGCGAGCGTAAAGCGAGGTGCTTGCCATAGGTGGATACACTTTCCCCTACCTGGGCTGCCAGCTCGCGCGTTGGGGTTAACACCAGCGCTCTAACCTGGCGTTTTTCGGGGCGTTTGCCGCCTGAAAGGCGCTGCAGCATCGGCAGGGTAAAACCTGCCGTTTTACCTGTGCCCGTTTGGGCGCTCGCGAGTAAATCGCGACCTTCTAAAACAACCGGAATGGCCTTTAATTGGATCGGGGTAGGCTGGGTATAGCCTTGCGCCGTAACGGCGCGTAATAAATCTTCATGCAGACCAAGTTCAGAAAAGCTCATGCGTTCTCCGCAGTCGCCTAGCAAGGCAACAGCTGCTTAAAAAGCGTTGTTGCTAGGCGTATTTTTTTCAAAAGGCGAGGATAATAATCATCGCGGCAGCGAAGTTTGCCAGATAATTCGCTACACCGCGATGATCGTTGATTAGCCACGAATGACCATAACGAAATAGTGTGGTCAGTATGGAAGAGACGGGCATTTAACAGTGGGTAGTACTGACAGCGGGCATTGCGATAGGTTGCAACCCATAATATGCCCGCCAGTGTAACATGAAGATTGTACAAGGCGGGCATTCTTGTCGCGTTTGGTTGACGAGACTAGGCTTAGTGAGATCTTGATTAGTTAAAATAGTTGCCTTGACGTATCTGATCGGCAATTTGTTCGGCCACGTCATCCCAGCTGGCGCCTAAGGCGCGCACCAAAGCGGGGTAGCCGTCGTCATCCAGCGCCGTTTGTGCTGCAAAGGTCTTCATGGCAAGCAGCTCGTTGCTGGTACTGCGCAACTGCCATTGACCGGTTGCAATCGCCAAACCGTCGTGACGCCCCTGGAACTGGTCGACTTCCAGGCGCAGGCTAAGCGCTTCGGGCTGGCTGCTATCGTCACGCACCACGCGAATCAGCGGCAGCTCTTGAGATAAGCGCGTGCGCAAACTGCGCGCAAGCTGGCGGCCAATGCTTTCAGCCCACTGGTGTTCGCGCGCTTCGTTAAGCGTAATATCATCCAGCTGCATAATGATGCCATCGACGTCCAGGTAGTGGGCAAGCCGCGGCGAACTCAGCTGTAACGTGCCCTGAGGATTATTCGGCGTATTGGCTAGCTGACTGTTGGGTAGCATATAGCGCGCAGGTGGAGTGACGCTGCTTGCACAGGCGGTAAGCATAAGGCACGCGACCAGCAGCGATAAGCCTTTCAAACTCAGTAGCGATAAGCGGTTTGTAGATAGTAAGCGCATAACGTTGTCCTTCTTAGCGCGGTGCACGCGGTATCGGATCTTGAGCATCCAGGTTATCAAACAGCAGTGCCCGCGGATTATCATTCAGGGTGCGGGTCAGTGGTTGAAGATCACGCATTAACCGGTCCAGTCGCTCAATGGCTGAAGTAAGATCCTGGTACGCTGGCGAAGAGGGCGAAACACCTTGCAGCGTGTTGCGAAGCTCTTCAAGCGTTGCATTGAGATTGCCGCCCACCGCCTGGGTTTCAGGATCATTTAACAGCTGGTTAAGCGATGTGCTGACGTCACGCACTTCATCAAGCATTCGTTCAGAAGCCTGCAGATTACGATCCAGTCCGGCGAGCAAGGGTTCTACTTCAAGCGCGTTTAATTTATCCAGCAAACTGGTGATTTGCGCCTGAATTTGAGCAAATCCTCCCGCCACGGTGGGGAAAACCGTTCGGTTTGAAAACGTTTCAGCGATATATCTCTCTTCTGAATCGCGTTGAAAATTAAGATCGACAAATAGCGCTCCGGTTAATAGGTTGCCGTTTTTAAGCGAGGCGCGAAGCCCTATGCTAAACAAGCGATTAAGGCGGGCTTCCCACTCTTCCAGGTCGACATCTGTGTTTTCGATGCCCAAGCGCTGTGGCTCAATGCGAATCAGCACGGGAATTGCAAAACGGGCACGGGAGTCTGGTTGTGGCGCCGTAAAGTTCCAGGGTACCGCCGCTACGGTACCCATTCGAACGCCGCGAAACTCAACGGGTGCCCCGCGTGAAAGCCCACGAACCGTATCATCAACCAATAAGACGTACTCTAAATAGCGGTTAAAGGTGCCTTCGCGAGCGTCATCTTCATCAGCATAAAGATTAAACTGGGCGCCAGCTTCGACCTTTCTGCCCATAGGTAAATCTTCAGGCACGCCAAACGTCACGCCGCCACCCAGCAGCGCTTCCAGGGATTCGACGTTCACTCGAAAGCCATTGGCATCCAGACGAAAATCTACGCCGCTGGACGACCAGAAGCGCGTGCTGTCGGTAACTAGCTGCGCATAAGGCTCTTCAATAAAAACCTGATGCTGCATGGTGCGTGATTCAGGATCGAAGCTGGCTTCTTCCACCCGGCCAACAGTATAACCTTGGTAAGAAACCGGGTCGCCCACGCGCAGTGAGTTGCCCAACTGGCTAATTAAACTGATATTGAGACCCGCCATACCTGCCGTCGCGACCGGTGGCACATCGCTAACCGGGAATTCGCGGCGCTGCTCTTCGGAGGTTCCAGGTTCAAGCTGAATATAGGCGCCTGAGAGTACAGTACCCAGGCCGCTAATGCCTTCCCTTCCAATGCGCGGTTTAACAACCCAGAAGCGGCTATCCTCGCGCAACAGTTTGTCGGCCTGGGGCTGAATTCGAGCCGTGATAACGGCACTGCTCAAATCTTCAGAGAGCTGAACGTTTTGCACTAGCCCAATTTCAACATTGCGGCTACGAATGAGGGTGTTACCCGCTTCGATACCTTCAGCATTGTTCATGGTCAAGGTGATCAGCGTACCGCGGCTGGTGTAGTTATCATATACCAGCCATAACCCAATAATGATGGCCACGATAGGCACAATCCATATGGGCGAAAGGCGAGTTTGCCGAGAAGACTTGGCCTTGTTCAGGTCGGGCTCTTGCTCATTGTTTATCGGGGTATCATTACCCATTAATGGCTCCCTGAGT
Source organism: Halomonas colorata (assembly GCF_014897985.1). GTDB lineage: Bacteria > Pseudomonadota > Gammaproteobacteria > Pseudomonadales > Halomonadaceae > Vreelandella > Vreelandella colorata. The sequence continues at coordinate 9,839 of NZ_JABUZA010000013.1, read as the reverse complement.
GGCGATTATCTGGTGTGGATGCCTTGGTTTCGGGGGCATCCCATATTAAACGGGGGTCAAAAGTCATGGCGGCGAGCATAGTCAAAACCACCACTGAGGAAAATGCCAGTGCGGCAGGGCCGGGGGTAATCGACATGAGTGAGCCAGCGCGAATCAAGGCAACCAGAATAGCGACCACAAATACATCGACCATTGACCAGCGCCCAATGAATTCGGTTATTCGATAAAGCTTGGTGCGGCTAATGGTGTTGGGACGGCCGCTGCGCTGTACCGCAATGCATAGCCATGAAAGTGCAAGCAGCTTACCTACCGGTACGATAACGCTGGCAATAAAAATAACCGCCGCCACTGGCCAGGAGCCCATTTGCATGAGCTGAACCACGCCACCAATAATCGTAGATGAGCCGCTGTGCCCTAGGCTGGTGGTGGTCATAATAGGATAAACATTGGCCGGAATATACATGATGGTGGCAGCGCCGAGCAGCGCCCAGGTACGCTGTAAGCTAAACGGTAATCGATGGTGGAGCTTTTCATGGCATCGGATACAGCGTGACTTGCGTCCGCGGGAAAACGCATTGATAAGCCCACAGGTAGGGCATCCTGTAAGGTCCTGGCGGGATGCGGTCATTCCAGTTTGTGTGCCTTCCGGGGCAAGGGGCTCCCCTTCTAAAGAGAACCACATCCAGTCGGCATCAATTGATTGAGTGGTCATTAATAAAAGTATCGCAAAGACGCAAAATGCCCAGAATGAAATACCTAGCTCTATCTCCGCCATGCCAGCTACTTTGATCAAACTTACCAGCGCCCCAATAATAAATACATCGGCCATCATCCAGGGCGTCAGATGGGCAAGAGAGCGCGCAATATCGCGACTAAATGCTAAAGGCTTGCCATGCAAAAGACCAAACTGTAGCCAGATAACACTGAGCAGGTAAACCGCTGGTAGAACGGCAATGGTCATAATAACAATGATGGCAACCACGGGCTGATGAAAGGCAATAAGGGTGGTTGCGGTCTGCGATAGCTCAATACGGTTCCCAACACCGCTAACGTTGAAACTCACAAACGGAAACGATACTGCCACTATTAATGCAATAAGTGCCGCAATAGCTAATGCCATACTACGCTGAGCTGAGTAGCGGTGACGTTTGACCAATACATGCGAGCATCGCGGGCAGCTGGCCTTTTCTCCAGACCCTAAGGGGGGTAATGCCGAAATCCAGTCACACTCATGGCATGCTCGTAAGCGCCTGCGCTGAACACGGGTTTCAGGCGGTAAGCGATCTACCAGAGGCGTATTGACCGGAAGTGAAGGGCGTTTCATCAAACGATAGTGGGGCAAATGCGACACTCTCAATGCGAATTCAAAGTAAAACTAACAGAGTCTAGGCCATTTAGCTTACAAATCCGGCTTAGACAAATAATAGCTTATATCGTACTTGACCGGAGCATCGGGTTAGTCAAGGATGCAGCCGCGATAGTGCCTAATATTTGTTCAATAAGGAAATGAAATGTTGCTTCCTGTTCTAGCGGTATTGGTAGGATTGGTGTTATTGATCTGGAGTGCTGAGAAGTTTGTTGACGGCGCTGCCGCTACCTCACGCTGGCTCGGCCTCTCCCCCTTGCTGATCGGTATGCTGGTGATTGGGTTTGGTACCTCAGCGCCAGAAATGATGGTGTCTGTATTAGCTGCCTTACAAGGTAATCCAGGGTTGGCGGTAGGCAATGCCTATGGTTCCAATATTGCCAATATTGGCCTGGTATTGGGGTTTGTGGCGCTCATCGCTCCCTTGGCCGTGCACTCAAGCGTTATCCGTAAAGAGATGCCGTTTCTCATACTGGTCACGCTTATTACCGGTCTCATGCTATGGGACGGTTGGGTTGCACGTTGGGAGGCGGCTGTCTTGCTAGTGACCCTGGCCGTGTTTATTGGTTTTAGTATCATCCGCTCGAAAAAACAGCAAGACGACTCACTTGTCGATGATGTGTCTGAATCGCTCGATAGTAAGTCCATGTCACGTGGCAAAGCTATTATGTGGACATTGGTTGGCTTGGTATTTTTGATTGTTAGCTCGCGCATGTTGGTATGGGGAGCGGTCGAAATTGCTCAACGTTTTGGAGTGAGCGACCTGATTATCGGTTTAACCGTCGTGGCGGTAGGCACATCGTTGCCGGAACTTGCCTCATCAATTAGTGCGCTGCGCCGTAAAGAGCACGACATGGTGCTGGGCAATGTCGTGGGTTCTAACTTGTTTAATAGTTTGGCGGTGGTCGGATTGGCGGGGGTTATTGCCCCGATCGATGCAGGCCGCGAAGTGCTGGTGCGTGATTGGAGCATCATGACTTGTATGACACTGCTGATGATCCTGTTCGCATTTTCCTGGCGTGGACGCCCTCGCCGAATTAATCGTTTGGAGGGCGGCGTGCTATTTACTCTTTTTATAGCTTATACCGGCTATATGGTGAGTATTGTAGTTTTATCTTAATAATTTATCGGCGTTATTTGATGTGCGTCAATGAGACACGTTTTGAAGAAAATTGGTCGGTGTATAGTAAGAGGTAAGTCAGTAAGATGACAATATAAGTAAAGAATAGGCTTAGGTGCTTATAACTAAAATGCACAGCCCGCGAGGCACAACTAAGCTTGTATTAACCATGAATGGGATATCAATTCAGGCCTAGGAGCGTGTAATGGAACTCGATCCCTTAATGTTGTCGCGAATCCAATTCGCATTTGTTGTCTGCTTTCACACTATATTCCCTGTGTTCACGATTGGATTGGCGTCTTATATTGCGCTATTACAAGGACTTTTTTTCAAAACGCAAAACCCGGCCTGGGACCGGCTGGCGCTGTTTTGGACAAAAGTGTTTGCCGTTGTGTTTGGTATGGGTGTTGTGTCAGGAATTGTGATGTCGTTCCAGTTTGGTACGAACTGGAGCAACTTCTCTCTGGCGGCGTCCAATTTCATTGGCCCATTGCTCAGCTACGAAGTGGTGACCGCTTTCTTCCTTGAAGCAGCTTTCTTGGGCATATTGCTTTTTGGCCGTGGAAAAGTGCCTCAGGGCATCCATTTGCTGGCTGCGACCATGGTAGCTGTGGGAACGTTTATTTCTGCTTTCTGGATATTATCGGCTAACAGCTGGATGCATACGCCAGCAGGCGTTGAGCTTATCGATAACCGCTTCCACGTAACCTCGTGGAGCGAAGCAATTTTTAATCCCTCTTTCCCTTATCGCTTTGCGCATATGGCAATGGCTTCCTTTATTACCGGTGGTTTTGTCGTTGCCGGCGTGAGCGCATGGTTCTTGCTGCGTGGTCGTGATCCAGAGGCCAATCGGCGTGCGCTTTCAATGTGTTTATGGCTACTGCTGTTTTTGACGCCTCTTCAGGCAGTAGTAGGCGATTATCATGGCCTAAATACGCTTGAACATCAGCCTACTAAGGTGGCAGCAATGGAAGGTCACTGGGAAACGGCGACTAACGTGCCCTTACTGTTGTTTGCGCTGCCGGATCAGGAGGCTCAGGAAAACCGCTTGGCTATTGGCATTCCCAATCTGGCAAGCCTCATTTTGACGCACTCATTTGATGGTGAAATTCCAGGCATTAGCGAGGTACCGCCTGAGGAGCAGCCGCCTGTCATGCTCGTTTTCTGGTCTTTCCGGGTAATGGTGGGTATTGGCCTGTTAATGATTGCAACCGCATTTGTTGGCCTTCTCCTGCGCCGTAAAGGTCGTATCTATGAGAGTCCAGTATTTCTTAAGACACTGGTGGGCATGATTTCTCTACCTTTTATCGCCGTTCTTGCAGGCTGGGTAGTTACCGAATCGGGCCGTGCACCTTGGCTAGTATACGGAGTGATGACGCATGCAGAAGGGGTTACTCCTTCGCTGACCGGTTGGATGGCCTTGGCTACGTTAATTGGTTATGTGTTGGTGTATGCCGTCGTCTTTTACGCCGGTATCTATTATATAACCCGCGTGGTGCGTAATGGCATGCTGCCCGAGCATGCACAGGCATCGGCTGACCGAGATGCCGACCGCCCCAAACGCCCGTTATCTGCGGCCCATACTCCCTTTGATGACGACGTTGACCCGGTGAGGAGCTAAATCATGGAAATGTTTGATCTATCGATTATTTGGGCTGGGATTATTGGGTTTGGCGTCATCATGTACGTATTGATGGATGGTTTTGACCTGGGGTTAGGCATTCTATTCCCGTTCGCCCCGGATGAAGACTCTCGTGACGTAATGATGAACTCCATCGCGCCGGTATGGGATGGAAACGAAACCTGGCTGGTGCTGGGGGGGGCTGGCCTACTAGCGGCGTTTCCCTTGGTCTATTCGATCTTTCTGCCAGCGCTTTATCTGGGTGTGTTTCTTATGCTGGCCGGTTTGATTTTTCGCGGTATCGCGTTTGAGTTTCGCTTTAAGTCACGCCGTAACCGGCACTGGTGGAATCGTGCCTTTAGCTGGGGTTCCGCAATTGCGGCCTTTGCTCAAGGGGTCGTTGTGGGGGCTTATATTCAGGGATTCCAAACCGAGAATTTTGTTTATACTGGCGGCGCGTTTGATTGGTTGACGCCTTTTACTGTGGTAACCGGCTTGGGTCTGATGGCAGGTTACGCGCTGTTAGGTTCTACATGGCTTATTCTGAAATCTGAAGGGCATGTGCAGGAATGGGCGTATAAAATTACTCCCATTTTGCTGGCCATGGTGCTGGTCGTATTTGCCATCATCAGTATCTGGACGCCTTTTGTAAATCAGGTAGTTTGGGAGCGCTGGTTTGGTAATCTTCGTTTAATCTGGATCTTTCCGGCAATGGCGCTGTTATTTGCCTTTCTGGTATTTAGGTCGGTCAAGCAGCGACGTGAAAGCTATCCCTTTCTTGCTACCATCGGCATCTATGTGTCCACTTATCTTGGTTTGATTGTAAGTCAATGGCCGATGATTGTACCGCCTAATTACACGCTGTGGGATGCAGCGTCGGCGCCTGAGTCACAGCTATTTCTTCTGATCGGCGTACTCTTTGTTATCCCGATTATCCTGGTATATACCGCATGGACATACTGGGTATTCCGCGGCAAGGTGCGTGTGGGTGAAGGATATCACTAAGCCAGGGGCATCCAGATGACAGAGCAGTCGTTGACCGCTCGCTCCTGGTTGAAAGCGTTAGCAGCATTAGAGCGGCGAAGATTACATCTCGCCGCTTTTCTTGGCGTTTTAGCAGGCGTGCAGACGGTTATCATCGTAGTCGGTCTTGCGTGGCTGGTGGAGCAGCTTACTGTTCATCAGCAATCTCCTTATCAACTTGTTAACGTGCTGGTTTTGCTGGCGCTTTGTGTGCTGGGGCGGGGTATATGTCAGTGGGCACAGGAAACGATTAGCCTAGAGGCTAGTTTGCGCATTCGCCAGCATGCGCGACGCCAAGTGCTAGATAAATGTTGGGCGCTTGGGCCAGTATGGCTGGCTTACCAACAAAGCGGGGCTTTGGCGACTCAGGCCGTGGAGAATATCGAAGCTCTGGATGGCTATTTCGCACGTTTTTATACCCAGCTACGTATTACCGCCTTGCTGCCACTACTGATTTTCTTGGTCGTGATCAGGCTTGATTATTTGGTGGCTGTGTTTTTGTTAATTTCCGCGCCGATCATTCCTCTATTCATGGCGCTGGTGGGTATGGGGGCTGAACGGGTTAATCGCGATCAGTTTGCGGCTGTGGCACGTCTTTCTGCCCACTTTCTTGATCGCGTGCGGGGAATGAGTACGCTTCAGCTATTCGGAAGAACGGCGAGTGCGCATAAAGATGTATGGTGGGCAACTGATGACTACCGTCGGTTAAGTATGCGGACTCTCCGGCTGGCTTTTTTATCTTCTGCCGTGCTTGAGTTCTTTGCATCGGTGGCTATTGCGGTGATCGCGATGTACGTGGGTTTTGGCTTGCTTGGGTATATCGATTACGGGCCGGCAACGTCACTAACACTCTTTTCTGGATTAGCTGTATTGCTGCTTGCTCCAGAATTTTTTCAGCCCTTAAGGACGCTTTCCCAGCACTATCATGACCGGGCAACGGCGCTGGGTGCGGCGGAAAGTCTGATTACAGTGCTTAATGAAACGAGCGTGCAGCGAAGCTCTCTGAATGAGCCTGATGCGGTCGATGACATTGCCGTATTGAAAAATGTGAGTGTGGAGTACGCGAATCGTGGTCGGGTGTTAGGGCCGATTGATCTAACGGTGAAAAAAGGTAGCATTATTGCCATTAGCGGTCCGTCGGGAAGCGGTAAATCAACGCTTCTGGCTCTGTTGGCCGGTTTTCTAATGCCATCTCAAGGCTCTCTGGAGCTAGCGCAACCCCGTTATGCCTGGCTCGACCAGCAGCCAAGTCTGTTACATGGCAGTTTGGCTGATAACTTGCACTTAGCTAACCCACATGCAGGTGCACCGGCCATGCTGGAGGCGCTTCATCAGGCAGGCTTGAAGGCTCTGTTAGAAAAGCTGCCCCATGGCTTGGACTCAATGATAGGTGAGCGTGGACTAGGCTTGTCGGGTGGCCAGGCGCAGCGCCTTGCCTTGGCACGTATTTACTTGAGTGACGCCTCTTTGATCTTGCTCGACGAACCAACGGCAAGCCTGGATACAGAAACCGAAGAGGTGGTTATTCAGGCGTTGCTTACGTGGGCGGCCCAAGGACGCACAATGGTCATGGCGACTCATCACCCGGCTGCTATTAAGGCAGCTCAGCGGCATCTTGAAATGCGTAATGGCCACCTGGAGGAGATAAGTTATGAAACATAACGCGTCATCTTCTGTGGCCATGCTATCCCAAGCGCGACGTGCGCTGTTGCCTTGGGTGGCGCTAATGGTGAAGCGCCGACAAAAGTTTATGCTGGGCGCTTTGCTCATTTGGTTAACCCTTGCTGCTGGTCTTGCACTATTAGGGCTTTCCGGCTGGTTTATTACTGCTTGTGCGTTAACCGGTATCGCCTTTTTGTTGGGGATGCCCGCTAGATTGGATGTGTATGTGCCGGGTGGGGGTATCCGGTTTTTTGCGCTGTTACGTACGGTTGCCCGCTATATTGAGCGTCTTTACAACCACAATACAGTGCTGCGCCTGTTGGCCGATCTGCGTTATCGGGTTTTTGGGCAGTTAATGCAGTTAGATGAGGCTGCCTTACGGCGCCAGCGTGTGAGTGATTGGTTGGGCCGCTTAACCGCCGATATCGATGCGTTGGATAATTTATATCTGCGGCTGTTGATGCCACCGCTGGTTAGTCTGCTGGTCATTGCTGGCGTAAGTCTCTTTATTGCCATTTGGCTGCCCGGCGTTGCGCTTTGGGTAGGGGGTGTACTGCTTCTCCTTTGGTTGGGCCTTACTTATGGAGTGGCGCGCTTAAGCTTTGCGCATAGCCATCGCCAGGTGGCTGATCAAGAAGGGCTTCGCCGGTTAGTGGTTGATCAGTTGCAGGCCTCTGCGGAGCTGATAGCTTATCGCACGGCCACTTGGCACCGAAATCAAGTGCAGGCACATGAAATGGCGGCGTTAGATAATCAGCGTCGCCTTGGGCGCAGCGTTGCCTTGGGTAACAGTATTATTGGCGTCATTACCGGGCTTTTGTTGCTATGGATGGTATGGGTAGGCGGTATGATGGTGGCAAGTGATGTCATCGCCGGGCCTATTCTTGTGATGCTGCTGCTGGTGCTTCTGGGTATTAATGAGGTTTTCACTCCGCTTCCTGGCGCTTTTGCGCGCTTGGGTGGCAGCGTCGCCGCGGCAGAGCGGTTAAATGCACTAGGGTCTGAAGGGGTATTGGATAAGGATCAGTCCTTACCCGCCCGCGGCCTTGACTTGTCGTTGGATCATGTAACCTATCGCTATTCTGGCAGTATAGAGCCAGCGCTTGTTAACGTGTCATTTCAGCTTATGCCAGGCGAGCAGGCGCTTATTACGGGGCGTTCCGGTGCAGGTAAAAGTACCTTGGCGGCGCTTTTAACCGGCCGCCTTGTAGCGTCTAGCGGCGATGTTAGCGTAGGTGACTGCTTGCCTGTTAGGGTGCCTGAATGTCAGCGATCCCAGCGTGTTGCATTGCTGACGCAGCAGGTGGATCTTTTTGATGCTTCGCTGGAAGATAATCTGCGTCTAGGCAATTCTGATGCCAGCGACGCCGAGCTGTGGGATGTGCTTGAGGCGATGGCGCTGGATGAGTGGGTTCAATCACTTCCCAGGCAGCTGCAAACGCCGGTAGGTGAGCGGGGCCAGCAGCTTTCGGGTGGCCAAGCCCGACGCGTTGCACTCGCTCGGCTATTATTAATGGATCCCTCGGTGGTTATTCTGGATGAGCCCTTTGCCGCGATCGATCATGACACTGCTGAAAAGGTGGCCAATGCGCTTTCTAAGTGGTTAGCAGGGCGCACCGTTATCTTTTTTGTTCACCACGGCTTGATTGGCGGACTAGCACATCAGATAAGTCACCACTGGCACCTAAGTGCTGGAGAGCTCAGTCAAAGAAAGTAATGCGCTTACTCTAAGAGCGCTAAGGAAAAGTCATGCAGGATTTTTTACGCCGTCTTCCTAAAATCGAGCTTCATTTACATATTGAGGGCTCTCTTGAGCCAGAGCTTATGTTTGCGCTGGCGGAGCGTAATAGCATCACGTTGCCGTATGCCTCCGTTGGTGAAGCCAAGGCCGCGTATCAGTTCAAGGATCTGCAAGGGTTTTTAAATCTGTATTACCAGGGCATGAATGTTCTTTGTCACGAACAGGATTTTTTTGATCTGGCCATGGATTATTTCAAGCGGGCCAGCAGTGAAGGCGTTGTTCACATTGATATGCATTTTGACCCTCAGGCTCACTTACAGCGTGGCATTGCACTTGATGTTGTCATGGCCGGATTGTTACGTGCCAAAGAAGAAGCCGAGCAAACGCTAGACCTAAGTGTTGGTTTGATCATGGCATTTTTACGCGACAGACCTGCCGATGAGGCGCTTCAGGTGCTTGAGCAGGCGGCACCCTATTGGAAGCTACTGGATGCCATTGGTCTGGATAGCGCTGAGCGTGATCATCCGCCCTCTAAATTTGTCGCCGTTTTCAACCGTGCTAAAGAGATAGGCTTGGCTCGGGTGGCTCATGCCGGAGAGGAAGGGCCTGCAGCGTATATTCTCGAAGCGTTGGATATGCTGGATGTCTGTCGTATTGATCATGGCATCCGCTGCCTGGAAAGTGATGAGGTCGTGGATCGCCTCTATGAGCAGCAAACGGTACTCACGGTATGTCCACTTTCCAATACTAGTCTTAAGGTGGTTGATGAATTAATCGACCATCCGTTGCCAGCACTTTTAGATAAAGGACTAAACGTCACCATCAGTTCGGATGACCCTGCCTACTTCGGTGGTGGGCTGTTGGCTAATCATATAGCTTGCGCTGAAGCATTTGGCTGGGATGAAGACGCTTTTGTCGAATTGAATCGCAATGCCATCACCGAAGCCTTTACGTCTGAATCCAGACGCCAGGAGTTGCTCGCGCGCTTGGCTGCCGTGAAGCCTGAATAGCTATAGGCAGCCGGAAGAAAGACGTTTCTTCTATAGATGCACTATCGTCTTAAAAGAAATGCAAAAAGTGGTTGACCCTTCGGAGAAATTGGGTAGAATACGCCCCACATCGAACGGGCAGCGTCCTTCGGTAGCTCTTTAATAATTTGATCAGGTAATTCATGTGGGCGTTTGCCGATGAGGGTGACAAGTCACCAAATATCAAGGCAGGCGAACACAGTAATATTCTTCGGAATATTGCAGTACTATTCGTTTGAACCTTGAGCCAAGTTTGATTCGCTTTTGTTATCTTCGGG
>NZ_JABUZA010000012.1 GCF_014897985.1 Halomonas colorata | reverse complement strand
ACGGTGATGGTCTGAGTGGCTTCGTCGCCGTTGATCACGTCGTCGCCGGCAACGGTGTCGAGGGTGATCGTGGCACTGGCGTCGAGGTTCACGCCGTAGTCACGGTCGGTGTCGGCGCCGTAGGTATTGCCCGCCGCATCTTCGCCGGTCACTTCGGCAGTGATGGTGCTGTTGTCCGCCAGTACGGATCCGGGGACGTCGATGGCGTAGGTCAGGTTGCCGTCTTCGTCCGCGGTGACTTCACCTTCGTAGGTGTTGTCGCCCACGCTCAGGGTGACGGTGTCGCCCGCCTGGGCGTCGCCGCCGACGGTGCCGGTGACGGTGATGGTCTGAGTGGCTTCGTCGCCGTTGATCACGTCGTCGCCGGCAACGGTGTCGAGGGTGATCGTGGCACTGGCGTCGAGGTTCACGCCGTAGTCACGGTCGGTGTCGGCGCCGTAGGTATTGCCCGCCGCATCTTCGCCGGTCACTTCGGCAGTGATGGTGCTGTTGTCCGCCAGTACGGATCCGGGGACGTCGATGGCGTAGGTCAGGTTGCCGTCGGCATCGGCGGTGACCTGACCGGTGTAGCTTTCTTCACCCACGGTCAGGGTGACGGTGTCGTCCACTTGGGCGTCGCCGCCGACGGTGCCGGTGACGGTGATGGTCTGAGTGGCTTCGTCGCCGTTGATCACGTCGTCGCCGGCAACGGTGTCGAGGGTGATCGTGGCTTCAGGCTCTTCTACATCAGCGTCTGCATCAGCGTCCGCATCTGCATCGGCATCTGCGTCTGCATCAGCATCCGCGTCCGCATCGGCGTCGGCGTCAGCATCTGCATCCGCGTCAGAGTCCGCATCGGCGTCAGCATCTGCATCGGCGTCAGCATCTGCATCTGCATCAGCGTCCGCATCGGCATCAGCGTCCGCATCGGCATCTGCGTCCGCATCTGCATCGGCATCGGCGTCCGCATCTGCATCGGCGTCCGCATCTGCATCGGCATCGGCGTCCGCATCTGCATCGGAATCGGCATCGGCATCGGCGTCTGCGTCCGCATCGGCATCTGCATCTGCGTCAGCATCTGCATCTGCGTCAGCGTCCGCATCTGCGTCAGCGTCCGCATCTGCATCTGCATCTGCGTCAGCGTCCGCATCTGCATCGGCGTCCGCATCTGCGTCCGCATCGGCGTCAGCATCTGCATCTGCATCTGCATCAGCGTCCGCATCGGCGTCCGCATCGGCATCGGCGTCCGCATCTGCATCGGCATCGGCATCGGCGTCCGCATCTGCATCGGCATCTGCATCTGCATCGGCGTCCGCGTCCGCATCTGCATCGGCATCTGCATCGGCATCTGCATCTGCATCGGCATCTGCATCTGCGTCAGCATCTGCATCCGCGTCCGCATCTGCATCTGCATCGGCATCTGCGTCAGCGTCCGCATCTGCATCCGCGTCAGCGTCCGCATCTGCATCGGCATCTGCGTCAGCGTCCGCATCGGCGTCAGCATCTGCATCAGCGTCCGCATCGGCATCAGCGTCCGCATCGGCGTCCGCATCTGCATCTGCATCAGCATCCGCATCGGCGTCCGCATCAGCGTCGGCATCTGCATCAGCGTCCGCGTCCGCGTCAGCATCCGCATCGGCGTCTGCGTCCGCATCTGCATCAGCGTCCGCATCGGCGTCAGCATCCGCATCCGCGTCAGCATCGGCGTCTGCGTCCGCATCGGCATCTGCGTCTGCGTCTGCGTCTGCGTCTGCGTCTGCGTCTGCGTCTGCATCAGTATCGTCAATGTCGGCAGCTAAGGCAGCACCGTCTAACTCAAAGAACTCAGCGGCGCCTAAGCTGCCTGCTGTTTCGAAACCTAGAGGGTCGGTTTCTTCGGCAACGCGTGCAACGCGCACGAAGTCGTGGCTGCCGCCGCCGCCCCCGCCGGCGCCACCAGCGGCCGTCGCGTCAAGTAGTTCAAGCAGGTCGCCGTCTTCATCCAGGGCGGCCAAGAGAGCCTCAAGGTCTTCATCTAGAACACTGGCTTCATCAGTAGCAACGATCTGTTCGTTATCAAGCTCTGGCGTCACGACGACTTCTTGTCCGCCTTCCACCAGGTTGATACCCGTACTGTCGGCAAAATCTAGCTCGACCCGGCCATCGCTTGAGGTAATAAGTGTTTCACCTTCTTGCAACACGTCGCCAATGCTCAGCTCGCGAAGATTGCCCGCCTCATCACGTGCCCAAGCTTGTCCGGTAATCGAGATAATAGTTGCCGCGGCCATATGTTACTCCTGGATAAACAGAGAGGCCGTCTTGACTAGCGCTGCATGAAGGCGTGCTAGATAAAGGAACGGCATATGAACGCATAATAGGGATAAGGACTAGTAAAAAATACTGTACCGTTGGACAGAATATAAATTAAATCGTATCAGGCAGGTCATTGATTAGCAGGAGAAGGGCCAGGCTGTGCTTAGTGCTTTAATACGTACAGAAATGCGTATAGAACGTCATAAAGCACAGCCTTTTTTACATTAAGAGTTAACGCGATAATCGTTGTTCGCAAGTTTCAAAATGAGTTGCAAGCGATCACGTACGCCAAGCTTTTTAAAGATGGCACTCAGGTGAGCTTTGACCGTCCGTTCAGTAATGTCCAGTTGCCGAGCGACTTCCTTGTTGGCAGCGCCAGACGTTACGGCAATCGCAACACTCTGCTCACGTTCAGTGAGAAGGCTCAGGCACTCAGCGGCAGGCCGCGCATTTTGCTCTGTTCGCTGCTGTAGCGCTTTAAAAGACCCGCCTAATACTTTAGAAAGCAGCTCCTGTCCTACCCATACGCCTTGGTTCGCTACCACCAGAGCCACTTGCTTTAATACGTCGACTGCCGCAAGCGTATGCACATAGCCTCTTGCCCCCTGATCCAGTGCCTTTAGCGCTTCACGATCATTAGGCATATAACTTAAAATAACCACCGTGACATTGGCAGCAACCAAGCGCCGGGCCAACGCTGGCCAAGTCTCTACAGTGGTTACCAGCCAAATAAGATCGCCCGGTTTTATCTGGCTCTCAATATTGTGCTCTTGTGCTGACTGCGCATCCGGAAATGCTGCCTCCCAACGCGATTTTAGGTCGCCATTTGTTGTCACAAACCAATTTGTCATTAGCGTTCCCCCATTGAATCACGCCACGCCCTTAATACAGGCTTAAGCATAAACTGCATTACCGTTCTTTTTCCGGTCACGATATCGACTTGTGCTGTCATACCTGGAATAACCTGAAGCCGATCAGCAACGCTTTCATTTTCTAAGCTGCGTACCCGAACAAGATAAAAGGTGTTGTTATCATCATCGGTGATGGTATCTGCGCTTATCAGCTCCAGCTCAGCCTGTAAGCCGCCATAAATGGCGTAATCGTAAGCCGTTAACTTGATAGTAGCTGGCTGTCCGGGATGCAAAAACGCGATATCTTGAGGTGCAATTCTAGCCTCTACCAATAGCTGGTCGTCACTTGGCACAATCTCAACAACTTCTTGGCCAGGCTGTGCCACACCACCAATAGTGTTGATATGAATACGCTGAACCACGCCATCAACCGGCGAGCGTATTTCAGTTAACCTTACCCGGTCTTGCAGCCCTGTTCCTGATTGCTGCAACGCATTCAGATCACCTATCGCTTGGGCAAGATCGTTACGCCACTCGCTTCTGCGCTCTGCGCTTAGCTCGCGTAGCTGTGTCTCAGCTTCTTCTACGGCCGCGGTTAAACGAGCAACTGCTGCATCAGCTTGGTTCCGTTCGCCGGTCGCGGCAGACACCTGACGCTGCAGGCGAAGGATTTCAACTTCAGAAACAGCGCCTGACGCTAGCAAAGGGCGCGTCAGATTAAGCTCCTGGCTTGCCATATTGACTTCTCGCTGCGCGGTATCACGACGCGCCACCGCTTCACGCAGCTCTTCTTCGCGTTGGCGAATACGATCACCAAGGACGTTGCCCTGTTCGCGCAGCTCCTCACGCCGGCTTTCGTAGGCCTCTCGCTCCTGCATGACAATATCCGGTACTTCCTGGCGCAACTCTTCCGAAGGTTCGAACGGTGTATCAGTAGCCAGCGCACGTAGCCGTTCAGCACGCGCCTGTAGAGCAAAACGTTGCGCGCGATTCTCACGAAAATCAGAAACAAACCGGGTCGGGTCGATTTGCATCAACACTTCGCCCGCACTCACCATTTGCCCTTCTCTCACCATAATTTGTTCAACGACACCGCCATCAAACGATTGAACACGCTGTAATTGACTAGCCGGTATAACGCGGCCCGCGCCACGCGTTACTTCATCTATAGAGGCGAAGTAGGCCCATACCAACAGTGCGATAAGGGTAAACAAGACGGTGTAGAGAAAAAGCCGCGCACGAATGGGCTCTTGCTGCATACGCGCCCAATCCGTATCACTGGCCCAGTCGCGATTCAAATGCGCTGAGGTGACGCGCTTGGCAAACAGTCGGTCCATAAAAGGACGAAACGGCTTTTGGCCTTTTTCAGAAAACCGACCAATCGCATCGAAGCCCTTCTGCTCTGCCGTTGAGGAGGATTTTTTTGCCATTACGATGCCCTCCCGATCTGACCATTTCGCAGCGCCTCGACCACGGTATCGCGAGGACCGTCAGCCACAACTTTGCCAGCATCCATAACGATAATACGATCCACGAGTGAAAGCAGCGATGTACGGTGAGTAACCACTAATACCGTTTTACCTTCAGCCACTTTGGTGAGGTTGGCTTTAAACGCCTCTTCACTAGCGTTATCCATTGAACTAGTGGGCTCATCCAGCAGCAATATGGAAGGGTCTTGGACCAGGGCACGGGCAATGGCCACCGACTGTTTTTGGCCACCGGAAAGCGCTTGACCACGCTCCCCCACCTGCAAATCAATGCCGCTCGGATGCCCATTCACTAATGATTCAAGCCCGGCTATCTGCAGCGCACGCAGCAACTCGTCATCATCAATACGATCACTCCCCCCGCCAGCTACAATATTGTCGCGCAGCGAGCCGGCAAAAAGACTGACATCCTGAGGCACATAGCCGATATGGCTGCGAAGCTGTAGAGGATCCAGCTGACGGATATCGACGCCATCCAGCAAAATAGATCCAGAGGTAGGTTGATAAAAACCAAGTATCAGTTTATTGAGCGACGACTTACCGCAACCAATGCGCCCCAACAAGGCAATTTTTTCTCCGGCCTTGATTGAAATAGAGACATCACGCAGTGCATCACGCTCTTCATCCGGGTAGCGCAAGGTAACTTTGTCCAGACGAATACTGCCGGCCACGCTTGGTTTTTCAACGTAGGCTTTTCCCTCATGGCGCTCAACACGCTTATCCATCACCTTGTTCAATGACTCAAGCGCCGTAGAAGATTGATGATACTGGGCAAGTAAAGCGGCAGCCTGACTGATGGGCGCCATAGCTCGCGACGAGAGCATATAGGCTGCAATCAATCCACCTTGGGTCAAATTACCTTCAATAATTTGATAGACCCCAACAATAATCACACAGACAGCCACGCTGTTCTGTGCCCACTGCGCCACGCTTGAAACAGAGGTACTCACGTGTTTTAACTGCGCACCGGTGCGCGATAAGAAGGCCGACGCTTTTTCCCAGTGGCGTTGAATACGGCTTTCGGCACGCAACGCTTTTACTGTTTCTAACTGTGAAATGGATTCGACCAGCAACGCATTGCGCCTGGCGCCTACCTCCCATGTCGTCTGAGAAAGCTCATGTAACTTACCCTGGGCGGCAAGCGCGTAGAGCAGCACAAATATGATTCCGGCCAGTACAGGAAGTACCAACCAAGGGTTGATCAAAGCAATAATGGCGGCAAATAGCAGCACGAAGGGCAAATCGACAATGCCTAAAACCGTTGCCGAGCCGATAAACGCACGCACCGATTCAAACGATTGCAAGGTAGAGGTAAACGAGCCGGTGGATGCAGGCCGCTCTTCCAGCCGCATGCCGAGCGACTTGGCCATAATAGAGGACGACAGCTTTACGTCGGCCCGGCTTGCCGCCAAATCAACAAAACCCGAGCGCATAAGCCTTAGCGCCAAATCAAAGCATAAAACAATAAAAACGCCGATCGCCAACACCCAAAGTGTTTCGGTAGCCTGATTGGGAACGACCCGATCATATACATTGAGTACAAACAGCGGCATTGCCAGGGCAAACAGGTTAACCGCTACCGAGCCGAGTACGATATCTCGATAGAGACGCCGATTCTCGCGAATAACCCCCCAAAACCAGTGTTGATCACGCTGTTTTTTTACGCCCGGTTCTGAGACGTTGTCTGATCTGAACTTGGGGCGCACGTAGATGGCTTCACCGCTATATCCTGCGTACAGCTCACCAAGCGGCATCTCGATAGCCGCTTCTGAAAGCTCGGGAAAAATCACCTGAGCTTTCTGACCCTTCAGGTCCAGCGCCAGCAGCACGCAGGCACGACCAGGTTCCAGCAACAAAACAGCGGGCAACAACGCAGGGTTAAGCGCTGACAACTTACTTTTTACAATACGTGCCGTAAGCCCCGCCCGTGAAGCCGCTCGCCCAAAGACAGAAGGAATTAGCTTCCCTTCTTCTAAAGGCAAGCCTGCGATCAAAGCTTCTGAAGAAACTTCATGCTGATGAAACGTAGCAATGGCTTTAAGGCACTCTAAAAGCTCATCATTAACTTTTGGCCTACCACGTTGCAGGGGGGCGGAAGTTTCCAGCTTGCTTTGTGTCACAAAGACCTCGTTACTTTAAGCAGTTGCGTACGTTAAGAAATGCCATCCATGAATATAAGCCTTTCACATGAATCCTATCGTTCAGAGGTGGCCTGATCCAACCCCCTAGCCTTAACAGAGGGCTGGTCCAGTCATGCGTACTCAAAACTGCTTAACCGGCAGTAAAGTCCTGCAATGTAAAGCCCTGTG
This sequence comes from Halomonas colorata, assembly GCF_014897985.1. Taxonomy (GTDB): domain Bacteria; phylum Pseudomonadota; class Gammaproteobacteria; order Pseudomonadales; family Halomonadaceae; genus Vreelandella; species Vreelandella colorata. Next base: position 90,689 of record NZ_JABUZA010000012.1, on the reverse strand, counting down.
GGCCTTCAGTGGCACATACTTGGCCAGGGTTTAATGAAGGGTCCTCATAGCCCAGGTCAGCCAAACTTGGAATATCATCACGCACTACTTCCAAGGTCTGCATCAACTGGCCCATCGCAGCGAGCGTACGTGCTTCGGCTAGCGTGCGATCAAACTCAGCATTGGCGTAAGCCCGGCTAGCTTCAAAGTACTCGTTTTCGCTATCCAGAACGTCTAGCAACGTACGCTGCCCAATATCAAACTGCTGTTGATAAGCACCACGCACCCGGTCAATAGATTGACGGTGATCGTTTAAGTAATTGAGCTGCTCCGTTAACCGCTGGGTATCGTTATAAGCAATCTGGGTGGTTTGGCGCACATTCGTACACGCCGTTTCACGCTGATTAACAGCCTCTTCAATACGCGTTGCTGCTGCATCAAACGCAGCTCGGTCACTGCCGCCACGGTAGATGTTCATACTGGCAACCAGTTGAATACTATGCTCGTCGCTACGTCCAGTTAGTGAGTTGTCCTGATTATTGGTGCCTGTACGCCCTTGAATATCCAGACGCGGCATAAACGCTGCCCGAGAGCCATTTTGCTCAGCGCGCTGCACCTCAATGTTTTCCATTGCGGCATAAAAATCAGGGTTACCCTGGAAAGCCATTTCAACGGCTGCATTGACATTGCTTGGCAGCTGCTCTGTGAGCGACGGCGCAGGCAGCATGTTCTGGGCTGGTAGCGTGCCGACAATCCGCTGATACCGGGCGGTCACATCGTGAAGGTTAGAGGCTTCTGACATCAGGTTCGACTCAGCTAACGCCAAACGGCCGCTAATTTGCTCTAAATCCACTCCCCTGCCCGCACCGGCAAGAGCGCGCTCTTCAATTTGAGAGAAAACCCGCTGGTGCTGACGGTAGTTATCCTGCGCCAAGCGAACGAGCTCGCGGTAACGCAATACATCCAAGTACGTGCGAAATGCTTCTAATGCTATATTTTCGCTGGTGCCCAGTAATTCAAAGTAAGCGATAAGACGGGTATGCCCCAGACGCTCAACTTCGCTACGCGTCGCAAAACCGTCAAACACCACTTGCGTTAGGGTTAGTTCGGCAAAATCACTGTTATAGCTGCCCTGACCGTCATTTTGCTGGTCCTGGAGGCCTACACCTGCTCTTACATCAATCGTTGGCAGATAGTTACCTTGAGCGGCCCTAACATCACTACCTGATGCGTTAAAGTTAGCCCAGGCAGCGTTAACTTCAGGATTGGATACGATGGTTTGCTGAATGGTGCTCGGCAGGTCTGTAGAGCCAGGCGTATAAAGGCTGGCAGGCAGCGATTGCGCCAAAGCCGAAAGCGGCATGCAGGCTAGAGTGGCAACTGTTAGCGGCTGAATAGCACTATGTAAGAAAATCTTCTTCAGTTTTACTTTCATATTACCTTTCATCAAGAGTGATCCCTATTGCGTAAAACGCTTATCAAGCAATGGAGTCGCCACTTTCACCACCCCGTTGCACTTTCATGGAGCCATACGCTTAGTAATCTCATTAAATACAAGACTAATATTTTATTTACTTCAATAGTTTATTAGAAATTGTGCTATTGAGACTAATGAAAATTACCTAGCAAGAAAGCGTATCAAACAAAAGTTACGCTAAATTTACAAGATGAAAACAAAAATAAACATTTTTTATAGCGCAGCCGTTTCTGGTTTTCTCTGAAGTTGCTGCAGCGCCAATCCTAATAAAATGAAAAACAATCCCACAAAGGTAGAAGGCAGAAGCGGCTCATCAACGACTAGATAGAGCAGTAGCAACGAAACCGGCGGGGAAAGAAAAATGAGCGTTGAGACTTTAGCCGTGCGCGAGACCTTGTGAACCGCCATCTGCCATAAGACGAACGCGATCCCCATTTCAAACAGCCCAACATACACACCCGCCCCGACGGCTTTCCAGCCATGCCATTGAAAACCCGGCCCGATTAACAACAGCGCGGTCAAGATGGGCAGTCCTACAGTAAAGTTCTGCCACTGCCCCACTAATGGCGGCCGCTCGTCGCGTGCGTTGAGCAGCCAATAAAGCGCCCATAGAAGCGTGGAGCTTAATGCCAGTAACACGCCAAGCGGATCTTCAAACGACATATTGAATACCGCACCGCGTGTTGCAATCACCCAGACGCCTGCATAGGCCACTAAGCCTGCGACAATATCCATGCGCGTTAGCCGTTGCCCTAGAATAGGAACCGCTAAAAAGGCCATCGCTAGCGCCCACGTATAGTTAAGGGCCATGGCCTCTTGCCCAGGCAGACGGTCGTAAGCGGCAAACAGTACCAGATAGTAAGCGACGGGATTCATAACGCCTGCCCATAAGGCCGTTTTCCATCCGCTATTGAGCGCCTGCCTCATGGTGCCCTGTTTGAGTACCAAGCCTCCCATCAACAGCCAGGAAACCACCGCGGCAAGCCACATCAGCTCAAGTGGAGTCATCCAGCCAAGGCCGACTTTAAATGCTGTCGCTACCGTTGACCAAAGCCCAACAGCACCTAACCCATAGAGAATAGCTTGCCGATCCTGGCTCATCGGTCGATATGCCCCAAGTCGCGGCTCGGCTCGATCTGATCACGAACACGCTGCTTGAGCACTTTGCTATCGGGGAAGCCACCATCACGCTTGCGCTCCCACATCAACGTATCATCACACCAGATTTCAAAGGTGCCGCCGTGCGAAGGCGCAAGCGCTACCTCCTCCAAGCTTTCGCCAAAGGTAGAAAGTAACTCCTGGGCATACCAAGCGCTGCGTAAAAGCCACTGGCACTGCGTGCAGTAGCGAATTTTAATCCGTGACACGCTTAAGCTCCTTCTCAGTATAATGTGGTGGTTTCTTACTGCATTTTGTCACCCTAGGGTAGTAACCGCCAAGGAACAGCAATGGCTGAACGCAATATTTCTCAAACGCGTCTTTTTGAAAGGCTGACAGGTGATGAAGATAACCGCCTGTGTGACGACATCCCAGAGCAAGCCTGCTCTGAGCAGCCGCACAACTTTTTCCTGCATTTATGGGCATCGCTGGGTAATAAGCTTGCCGATGAGCTCTCAAGCGCTCGTTTAGTTCTCCCCTGGCTAATGGGGATCATTGGCGCTCCGATATGGATGGTGGGTCTACTGGTACCTATCCGTGAATCTGGCGCCCTGCTGCCTCAGGTCTTTGTAGCAGGCTTTATTCGCCTAAAACCCAAGCGAAAAGGCGTATGGGTGGCGGGCGCGGTACTTCAGGCATTGGCCGCGTTAATACTTGCCGTGCTCGCCCTTACCGGTCGGGGTAGTCTAGGCGGCGCTGGCGTTTTAATTGTTTTAATACTGCTGTCATTAGCGCGCGGCCTTTCTTCTATCGCCAGTAAAGATGTTATGGGCAAAACCATTGCCAAACGCCGTCGCGGTACGCTGATGGGATGGAGTGGAAGCGTGGCAGGCGGCGCCACGCTGGCAGCGGGCGGCGTACTTATGCTGCTGGGTGATCGTCCCGGAAATACTGCCCTGGCGGTTTTGTTAAGTGTGGCGGCACTTAGCTGGTTATTGAATGCTTTTTGTGCGGCGCGAATTAAAGAAGTACCCGGCGCGGTTGATGGTGGAGAAAATGCCTGGGGTAGCGTTAAGCTTGGCTTATCGCTGTTAAAAAAAGACCGTACGTTTCTGCACTTCAACGTGGCCAGAGCCCTCCTGCTTTCCAGTGCATTAGCCCTGCCCTACATTGCCCTACTTGGCCAGCAGCAAAGCGGCTCTGAACTCAGTGGGCTAGGCCTGCTGGTAGTGGTTTCAGGGCTTGCCGGGATGGTCGCAAGCCCCATCTGGGGAAAACTGGCCGACCAATCCAGCCGTCGCGTTATGCGCAACGCCGCTATTGGCACGGTTGCCTGCTGCTTGCTCGGTGCAAGCTTTGCTTGGCTACCCGGCACTTGGACCCAAAGCGTTTGGCCGTATGCCGTGGTTTATGCACTGCTGGTCATCGTTCACCATGGCGTCCGTTTGGGACGTAAAACGTATATTGTGGATATGGCGAGCCAAGATGATCGTGCACTTTACGTTGCGCTTTCCAACACGCTGACAGGCGTATTAATGCTGCTGGTAGGTGGCGTTATCGGCGGCTTGGCGCAGTGGCTGGGCAGCGCAGCATTACTTTTGCTGCTAGCCTTAACCGCAGTTGGCGCGATACTCAGCGCACAGAAATTACCCGAGGTCGAACAACAATCATGATTGCAATGAACCGCAACGCTCGCCATCATGGCAAGCGTATGGCAGCGATATGCGGATAGTTTGCTATTCTAGAATAGATAAGTGATTTGAAATGCCGCTTAGCTCCTGCGCTGATACACAGCGCCATGGCTACGGAAGAACCGAAGCAGCAACAGGAATCCCTTGATGAAACGATCTCCCCTGATCAGCCCCGAATTACTTGAACGTATTATTGATGCTTCCCAGGACGGCATTGTTGTTGCCGAGCAGGAAGGCGATGAAAATATCCTCATTTATGTCAACAAAGGGTTTGAGCGCTTGACGGGTTATAGCGCCGACGAAATTCTGTACCGCGACTGTCGTTTTCTACAAAACGATGACCGTGACCAAGAGGCGCTTAACGTTATTCGTGATGCGTTAAAGAATCTGCAGCCTTGTCGTGAAGTTCTGCGTAACTACCGCAAAGATGGCTCGATGTTCTGGAATGAACTCTCCATGACGCCCGTATTCGATGAGGCCGATCACCTCATGTATTTTATTGGCGTACAAAAAGATGTCACTGAACGCGTTGAAGCCCAGCTTGCGTTAGCGAAATTACAAGACAATCAAACCACCCCTAGCAAAGCACACGCATAATAAAATCCGGACTAATACTTGACCTTCACCCCAAGTGGCGTTATATAGCGGCTAGGCGCTATTTTAGCGTTTGGCGCTTCTCTTAAAAGAAGCCGTTGTGATGCCGGTTCGCCGGCTTGGGTTGGAGGGCATACCATGAGCCGTGACCCCTTAAATCGTGAAAATTTTTCAGCGGAAGGTCATGAAGCTGAAGAGTTCGATAATCTTGATGCTGTGAATGACGAACACTACGGCAAGCACAAGCCTAGCAAGGCTGATTCGCTACGCGCTCGCCGTCAGGTAGAAGCCTGGCTTGAAGAACGTCGCCTGCAGCGTGCCATAGAAGATGACTGGGACGCTTAAGCCAAGGCAGCGCTTAATGCTTAGAGAGCCTGATTTTAAAAGCTATCAGCGCCTTGCTTTCCCAAGCACCAGATTCGCAATACCGTTTTTAACAGCACAGCGCTATGTCATTCCCGGCGCTTTCTGGCCTTTCCAAGCGTAGGGCACTATCATTTGAGCCCTACTCAGCACTTTGCTGTCGTTTTCATCAACCTAATGGATTTCCATGGCGCAATACGTATTCACCATGAATCGGGTTGGCAAAGTCGTGCCGCCCAAGAAACAAATTCTCAAGGATATATCGCTGTCGTTTTTCCCGGGTGCCAAAATTGGCGTGCTGGGCCTGAACGGTTCTGGTAAATCCACGCTGCTGCGCATTATGGCCGGTGTCGATAAAGAGTTTGAAGGTGAAGCTCGTCCGATGCCGGGTATCAATGTAGGTTACCTTCCTCAGGAGCCGCAGCTCGACGATGAGAAGAACGTCCGCGATACGGTTGAGGAAGCGCTCGGTGCCATTAAAGAGGCACAAGAGAAGCTAGATGCCGTGTACGCAGCCTACGCTGAACCTGATGCCGACTTCGATGCCCTGGCAAGCGAGCAGGCACGCCTTGAAAACATGATCGAAGCAGCCGACGCGCACAACCTTGAGCGTAAGCTTGACGTTGCCGCAGAAGCGCTGCGCTTACCGCCCTGGGACGCTAAAGTCGGCAACCTATCAGGTGGTGAGCGCCGCCGCGTTGCCCTGTGCCGCCTGCTGCTTTCAAGCCCGGACATGCTGCTGCTCGATGAGCCAACCAACCACCTGGACGCCGAATCAGTTGCCTGGCTGGAGCGCTTCCTCCATGACTATAACGGTACCGTAGTGGCGATCACCCACGACCGTTATTTCCTGGATAACGTTGCCGGCTGGATTCTGGAACTTGACCGCGGCCAGGGCATTCCGTTTGAGGGTAACTACTCTCAGTGGCTGGAGCAGAAAGAGCACCGTCTGACTCAGGAAGCCAAGCAGGAAGCCTCGCGTCAAAAAGCCATCAAGCAAGAGCTCGAGTGGGTTCGCAGTAACGCGAAAGGTCGTCAGGCAAAAAGCAAAGCGCGCCTTAATCGCTTTGAAGAAATGCAGTCGGGCGACTTCCAGAAGCGTAACGAAACCAACGAGATTTATATTCCGCCTGGCCCGCGCCTGGGTGACAAGGTCATCGAATTTCATAACGTTACCAAGCGCTTCGATGACAAGCTGCTTTACCAGGATCTATCGTTCACCATTCCCCAGGGCGCGATCGTAGGCATTGTTGGGGGTAACGGTGCGGGTAAATCCACCCTCTTCAAGCTGGTAACGGGCCAAGAGCAGCCGGACGCGGGTGAAGTGGTCATCGGGGAAACCGTTGATATTGCTTATGTCGAGCAGCTTCGCGATGCGCTGGATGACAAGCAGACTGTTTGGCAGGCGGTATCTGGCGAGCAGGATATCCTCAACATCAATGGTTACGAAGTCTCTTCGCGCGCCTACGTTGGTCGTTTCAACTTTAAGGGTAACGACCAGCAAAAGCGCCTGGATGAACTTTCAGGCGGTGAACGTGGACGTTTGCAGCTTGCCCAAACCCTCAAACAGGGCGCCAACGTGCTGCTGCTGGATGAGCCCTCAAACGACCTGGATATCGAAACGCTACGCGCACTGGAAGAAGCCCTGCTGGCATTCCCAGGCTGCGCCATGGTGATTTCTCACGATCGCTGGTTCTTAGATCGTATTGCTACGCATATTCTGGCTTTTGAAGGTGACTCAGAAGTCGTCTTCTTCGACGGTAATTACACCGATTATGAAGAAGATCATAAAAAGCGGGTAGGTAACGACACGCCCAAGCGCATGAAGTATAAGCGTATCGATGCGTAATACGCTTTAGCGCCTGCCAGTATGCAAAAAGCCCCATAATGGGGCTTTTTGTTCATCTGGTTTTGGCTGAATCAATACGTTAGCGACGGCGTCCGGTAAATAACGACACTACGAACAGAATTAAAAACAGAACAAATAAAATTTGCGCGATGGTTGACGCAACACCTGCAATACCCGAAAAACCGAGCACACCTGCGATAATCGCAATAATCAAAAAAAGCATCGCATTGCCTAGCATCGTCTCTCTCCTTTTCCTTGGTGACGCTTTTCCACTTAAAAGCGTACGTTACCTTACGTACGACCTGCTTTGACAAAATTAAGCTTTGGCGATAATCCGCTATTCGTCAAGAAATTAACAATACGTTTATCGTTGCGCTTACGTACGTTTTTAGTACTTACGCCCACCTCAAAACATGACGCTTTTAAAACTATGTTTTTAAAACATGGTTTTAAAACATTGTTTTAAAAATAGTAAGCGCCTTTGGTCAACCCTTGAGCCACAAAACGCATACCCCATTTAATCGGCGCGGGAAAACGTAAGCCGCCCGCCTCAATGGCCTGATGCGCATGGTGTGCCTCATCGGTGGCCATCTGGCGAAGTAATGCCTGGGAGCGCTGATCGCCCTCGATCAACCGGGCTTGCTGCAGCTCAAAGTGCTTACCAGCCACCTCTTGGGTCGCCGCCACCATTCCTAGGCTAAGGCGGTCGCTGGTCACGCCGGATAGAGCGCCTGCTGCGTAGGCTGATGCATAGAAAAGCGGAGTGAAGTGGCTTGTCCGGCTGTTTAGCTGCATCAGACGCTCTTCACACCACGCCAAATGATCAAACGCTTCAGCCGCGGACTGCTCCATTTGCAGACGCGAGTGAGGCAGCGCCGCAGTGGCGCTCTGTCCTTGGTAGAGGCCTTGATTAAACACGCTGATCAAGTGGTTGGTGCGCATTAACCCAGCGGTGTGGCGGCGCTCATGTGTGTCAAACGCGAGATCCTCTACCTTGCCAACCGGGTGATTACGCTGCGACTTGGCGGCGTTAGGGATCAGCGAGCGTAGCGCAGTATCGAACTGATGAATAACGTAATCAGACCGACTAAGTTGACGCTTCATGGCTTACTCCGCTTATCGACAAAAAGGGAAGTCAAATAAACAATGGCGGTTTAGCCTGCAGGCCAGGTGAATTGACGCCCACCGAGCAGGTGCATATGGATATGGTAGACCGTCTGCCCGCCCTTTTCGTTGCAATTCATCACCACACGGTAGCCGTCATCGGCAAAGCCCTGCTGCTTGGCAAGCTGGGCGGCGGTGAACTGCAAACGTCCGATTAGCGCCAGGTCGTCTTCCTGAATATCGTTTAGGGTGGCAACGTGCTTTTTGGGAATAATCAGCTGGTGAGTGGGTGCCATGGGGCTAATATCGTTAAAGGCGAGAACGTGATCGTCTTCATATACGATATCAGCTGGAATCTCACGATTGATAATTTTACAGAACAGACAATCCATACCCACTCCTTGTTATCGTTACATCTTATCGCTCGGCATTTTGCCAAAACGGTTAGCGAAAGCGGCGCTGTGACAATAGATGGCGTACCAGCGGTGCTAAAATCAGCTCCATAGCCAATGACATTCGCGCCCCAGGCACCACCAGCGTATGAGGCCGAGTCATGAAGGCGTCCTTGATCATTGCCAGCAACCAGGGAAAATCCACCGTTGAAGGATCACGAAACCGAATCACCACGAAGGATTCAGCATCGGTCGGAATATCCTGTACTTCAAAGGGGTTTGAGGTGTCCACGGTAGGCACACGCTGAAAGTTGATATGCGTACGTGAAAACTGCGGCTGGATATAGCGCACATAGTCATTCATTCGCCCCAGAATAGTATCGATAACTGCCTCCTGGGAATAACCACGCAGCTTGGTATCGCGGTCGATTTTCTGAATCCACTCAAGATTCATGGTCGGCGCGACCCCAACCAGCAGGTCCACATGGCGGGCAATATCGTAATCTTCCGTTACCAGGCCGCCGTGCAAGCCTTCATAGAACAATAGGTCGGTGCCACACGGCAGCGACTGCCATTCGGTAAACGTGCCGACCCGGTAACCCGCCTCAATTTTCTGCTTATCTTCTGCATGAATATAGTGTCGGAAGGTGCCCGAACCATGCTCGCCATACTCAATAAAAAGACCTTCAAGGCGATCCAGCAGATTGGCTTCTACGGCGAAGTGGGAAAGCTCATCCTTACGCTCAGGCTCTTCACGAAACATACGATGAAGGTCGTCACGCGTATAGCGGTGAAAGGCGTCACCATCCACCACGGCGGCGTGCACATCTTCGCGTAAAAACATGCGCTCAAAACTTCGCCTAACGGTCGTGGTGCCTGCCCCTGACGAGCCCGTCACGGCGATAATCGGATATTCGCGTGACATTAAGCGCCCCTTGCCTGGGTCAAAGCCTGTTTGACTGGCGTAGGCACCTCGACAGGCTGACCAGCCTTCATGTCGATAAGCAGTTGGTTAACGCGGGCCGTCGCCACAATGCGCTTTTCGTCGCTGGTTAAAACACGCTGATAAACGGTTAATGCCTTGCCCTGTGGCTCGGGTACTGCGGTTTCAATAACCAACGCTTCAGGCCAACGCGCTTCGCTTTGATACTGCACGGCTAAATCAGCCACTATGCTAGGATAGCCGTGCAAATCCCACTCTGGTAAATCAAGTGCAGCAAACGCCTGAACCCGGGCCTCGTGCAACAGTGACACCAAGGCATCGTGGCCCAGGTGCCGCCCGTAGTTCATGTCGGTTATCCGCACCGTTAGGGGGTGACGATGAATGATCGCTTCAGCGGGAAAATCCAGCTTTACACGTTCCATGCCTGCTTCCTTCCGGTGATGATAGTTATCAGTTGTTATGTTTGCTGCTTAGTAATTACTTCAACACTTCGCGCGCAATAGCACGATAAGCGATATCACGGCGATACTCAGCCCCTTCCCAGTGAATCTCTTTGACGCCCTGGTAAGCCTGTTGCTGCGCCTCGGAAACACTATCGCCCAGTGCCGTTACACACAGCACGCGACCGCCTGAGGTAGTAATCTCGCCCTGAGCGTTTTGTGTCGTGCCCGCATGGAAAACCTTGCTATGCTGCTCGGCTTTTTCGAAGCCATGGATCACGTCGCCTTTGCGATAGCTGCCTGGATATCCACCGGCGGCCATCACAACGCCCACGGCGGCGCGCGAATCCCAATGACAAACTTTACCCGCCAGCTGCCCCTTCGCACCAGCCAGGCAAAGCTCAGCGAGATCGGACGTTAAGCGCATCATGATCGGCTGAGTTTCTGGGTCACCAAAGCGGCAGTTGTACTCGATCACTTTAGGCTGGCCCGCCTTATCAATCATTAACCCAGCATATAGAAAGCCCGTATAGGCGTTGCCTTCAGCCGCCATTCCTTTAACGGTGGGAACAATTACCTGCTCCATAATGCGGGCATCAATTTCGGGCGTAACAACAGGGGCTGGGGAATAAGCGCCCATGCCACCCGTGTTGGGGCCAGTATCGCCGTCGTAGGCACGCTTATGGTCCTGACTGGTGGCCATTGGCACAATGTTTTCACCATCGACCATGACAATGAAGCTTGCCTCTTCACCTTCCAGAAATTCTTCAATCACCACACGGGCGCCTGCATCGCCAAACGCATTGGCTTCGAGCATGTCGCGAATAGCCGCTTCGGCTTCCACTTCGCTCATGGCAACAATAACGCCTTTACCGGCGGCCAGCCCGTCGGCCTTGATGACGATAGGCGCGCCGACCTTTTGCAAATAGGCCAGTGCAGGCTCTACCGCCGTAAACGTTTGATAATCAGCGGTGGGAATAGCGTGGCGCGCCAGAAAGTCCTTGGTAAACGACTTGGAGCCTTCAAGCTGCGCCGCCGCCTGAGTAGGGCCAAAGATAGTCAAGCCTGCAGCCTGAAAGCGGTCAACCACGCCCTCAACCAAGGGCGCCTCGGGGCCTACCACAGTCAAACCAATACGCTCGTTAAGCGCAAAGGCTTCCAACCCGGCTAAATCAGTGGCTGCTATATCAACGTTGGTCAGTTTGTCTTCCGTGGCGGTGCCGGCATTGCCCGGCGCCACAAACACCTGCTCAACATTCTGGGATTGCGCCAATTTCCACGCCAGCGCGTGCTCACGGCCACCGCCACCTATCATCAAAACCTTCATGTTCTTCCTTCTCGAACGGGAGAGCGATTATGCGCCGCATTATGCCACAACGAGGCCTCTCTTGGCGTCAGGAGGTTTTATCCTCGTCATTGCTATCGCTGGGCGGCGGAGATTGGTTCATCGTATTCTGCCAAAAGCGCATATTTTCTTCGGCCAGCTCACGCATAAACTCCATCGGCGTATGGCGCATGGCTTGCTTCCATTGACTCTGCAGGCGCTTTTGCTGCTCAAGCATAAGCTGCGTGCCCTGCTCAAGATAGCGCGCCAGCGGCAGCGGAGACGACATATCATAAACCCGAATCAGCTGCGCGAGCAGATCGTTAGAAAACACCTCGGCGTTATTATCCGACTGCTCCTGCTCAATAATGATCGAGAGTAAAATGGTACGCGTCAGGTCTTCCCCGCTTTTCGCATCTTCAACCCGAAACGGCTCTTCTTCAATGATTAAACAGCGCAGGTCCTCAAGCGTTACATAACGGCTTTGCTGAGTATCGTACAACCGGCGGTTGGCATACTTACGAATTACGCGCACAGCGCATCTCCTTAAACGCGATAGGGGGTGCCCCCAATGGTATTATTGTGCCTGCACCACGCACCCATGCAAACCATGTGAGTAGATTAGTGCGGAACAGCGTGCCAATCCTTTGACCAATAGATGCCGATTATGAATTTGATTTTGCTTCATCCCAGTGACCTCGACCAGCAAGGCTACGCACGCATCAGCGATCCGCGCAGGCTAGCGCATTTGCGTGATATTCACCGTGCAACGCCCGGCAGCCGGTTAACAGTGGGGGTTCAAGGCGGCTCGATGGGCAAGGCACAGCTTATCGAACTCACCCGCGAGCAGGCGGTGTTTGCATTAGATTCTTTAACTGATGTCGCCCCACCCGCACTGCCCGTTCATCTGGTGCTCGCCCTGCCTCGTCCTCGCATGCTGGCGCGAACGCTTGAGCATGTCACGGCGCTCGGGGTAAAAGAGATTACGCTACTGCATACCAAACGGGTAGAGAAAAGCTACTGGCAGTCACCTGAGCTCCTGCCTGAAAAAATTCAGCAACATCTGATATTAGGATTAGAGCAGGCACGCGATACCCAGCTGCCTAATGTGATTTTAAGCAAAGGATTTCGGCCGTTTATCGAAGAGCAATTACCTGACCTGCTTCGTGAGCATCGTGGCCTGGTGGCTCATCCGGGCATGCCTATGGCCTGCCCGCGAGGTATTAGCGAAAAGACCTTGCTATTAGTGGGCCCTGAGGGTGGATTCATTCCATGGGAAGTTGAAAAGCTGCTAGAGGCAGGCTGCGAAGGTATGCACTTGGGTCCCCGCATTCTGCGCGTAGAAACAGCCGTGACGGCGTTACTCGCCCGGCTGTTTTAAACGCTTTTAGCTAATCTGCTAGGATTGTTCGTCTTCTGGGTCATGCTTAACCACGGTCGCGTCTTCGCCACATGCAGGCTCTTGCTGGAACGTGCTACGCACATCCAGAAGGCCTAAATGGCTGATAGTGCGCCGACCCAGCAACAGCGGGTAGAGCATTTCCTCGCGATCACGAAGGCTAAACTGCTCTTCGTAAATCGTATCGCCCATACACACGTTCATCAGGACCACCGGCCGCTCATCGCGACCGCCTGCGCCGCGTACCGACTGTTCGCGGTAGAGCGGCCGCTCAAGACGGTCGCTAAATTCTTCTCCGCTGTCCTGATCCTCAAGCTTCAAGCGAAATCGCACCCAATCCTCGCCGTCTTTCTCGAACATTTCGATATCACGCGCATCAAGCGACGAGGTGAGAGCACCGCTATCCAGCTTAGCTTTTACCATGATGCCCCACGGCTCTATGGTGGCATTTTCAACCCAGCCAAACACTTGCTCATCACTAGCAACGGCACTAGCCGTTAAAGCACTCGCCAGCAAACCACCTGCCAGCATTTTTTCCACAAACCTCATAGCATCGTCCTTGGTGAAATAAGAGATTAATCGTTGTTTAGCGCGCCTGCCGCAATCGTTCAAGAAGCGACTGGGTAGCAAATGCATCCGGCGTTAGCCCTTGCTGACGCTGGAAGGCGCGCAGCCCTTCACGGGTATTGGGACCCATGACGCCATCAGCCCCGCCTACCCCGTAGCCTGCCTCATTCAAGCGTTGCTGAAGCTCTTTGACATCATCGCGGGTTAAGGCTGCCTCTCCTCTTGGCCACGACTGCTGGATGCCGGCCCGCCCAGCAATTTTATCGGCCAGCGTGGCGACCGCCAAGGCATAGCTGGTGGCGTTGTTGTAACGTAAGATCGCCCGGAAATTGGGACCTACGACAAACGCAGGTCCTTGCGCGCCAGCGGGAATAACAAGCGCTGCACTCTCAAAATCAGGCAGCTCGCCCTCCAAAGCACGAATGCCCTGTCGGCTCCACTCAGCACTGCTGAGCCGTTCGGTTTGTGAATAATCAAACGACGTCGGCAGCACGACCTCAACACCCCACGGCTGACCGGTTTGCCAACCCGCCCGGGCCAAGTAATTGGCGGTCGAGGCCATCACGTCTGGAATGCTGCCCCAGATATCGCGATGCCCGTCGCCATCGCCATCTACGGCATAGGCTTCGAAACTGCTGGGAATAAATTGAGTATGTCCCATGGCGCCTGCCCAGGAGCCTTTCATGCGCTCGGCAGAAATATCGCCCTGCTCAATAATGCGCAGGGCAGCCAGTAGCTCGCCGCGGGCAAAGTCTCGTCGGCGCCCATCGTAGGCCAGAGTAGCCAGCGCTTCGATAGTTGAAAAGTCGCCAAAGTTACTGCCGTAATTACTTTCGATGCCCCAAATGGCGACGACAATTTCTGCAGGCACACCAAAGCGTTGCTGCATCTCCAAGGCCGTTTGGCGGTTCTCTTCAAACCGCTCACGACCGGTATTGACGCGCGTATCGGAGGCGGCTGAATCAAGATACTCCCAAATGGGGCGCACAAATTCAGGCTGATAGCGATCTAGTTCAATGACGCGATCACGATAACGCACGCCATTTAGCGCCGTTGCCAGTGTTGCCTCGCTAATCCCTTGAGTGGCCGCAAAGCGACGGAACTCATTTAGCCATTGCTCAAAATTGGCGTAGCGCAGCTCTTGGGCTCCGCGTGCATCCACTTCCGTCATTAGCTGGGGATTGGCGGCTTGCAGGCTACCGCTCAGCAGCATGGACAGCAGCCCTGCGGAAAGCGTTAGCGACGTATGGCTAACCACACGGCGCAGCGGTAAATCGATCTTCAACGACATGGCATCTATCCTTGAGCAGTCCTTAGCATGCCTGATGATGGCCTAGAAAATAGGCAGATACTAGCCTTTCTCTCTAATTCCCGCAGTCCCTTATTGCCATGCTTTACTCGTCGGCTTCTTCCAGTTCCGTGCGTGCGATGAGCCAGCGCTGCCACTCCTCGGGCATTACGCAAGGCTCGGCAAATTGGGCTGGCGCGCTACACCACGGCTGATGTCGCTCAATCCCATAAGGAAGCGAATTCAGAGCGGGCAACCAGTAAGCCACATATAGGCCTTTCGGATCATAATGACTGGCTTGCTTAAGCACGTTGAAATAGCGGTTCTGGCGTGGATCACGTCCAACGCCCGCAATATAGCGCCAGTTGCTCCAATTGTTAGCTACATCATAATCAATCAAGCAGTGCTCAAACCACCAGGCGCCCAGTCGCCAATCAACGTTTAAATCTTTGACTAGAAAGCTTGCTGCATTTTGACGTGCACGGTTGGAAATCCAGCCCGTTTGGCGTAGCTCTAACATGGCCGCATCGACAAAAGGCATGCCGGTTGCCGATTCACGCCAGGCGTTAAACGCTGAACAAGGTGCCGGGAGGGTCTGATCCCCAAAGAGCTTGGCACCTTCCAACTGTGCAACTAAATGAAAGTACTCACGCCATAAAAGCTCAAACGAGATCCAGTTACTCGATTCGTCGCGCCCATGCAGTGCCTCCCAATCGTTAACCGCATCATTTGCCTGACGCGCCGATAAACAGCCGCGAGCCAGCCAGGGAGAAAACCGCGTCGAAAAGTCGGCACCCAATAAACCGTTACGGGTTTTCTTATATTTGCCAGGACCATTTTGGCGCCAAATATAGTGCTGCAAACGCTCATGGGCAGCATTCTCACCGCCAACATACACAAAGCCCTGGCGCTCATCGGGTTGCCAGTTGGCCGAGTACTCACAGACTGATTTTAACGGTGGGAAACCACGAGAAGCATCTGGCCAGCCTGGCAGCGTCACGGGCGCGGCAAGCGCTTTAGGAGTAGTGCAATATTTTTCCACGCAGCGCCGAAAGGCAGAAAAGCTTTCCGGCAGCTCATCAAGCCCAAACGGAAGTGCGGCGCTATCGAACAGACGCCCACTTTCAACGCTATAAAGGCTCGACGTTTTAGGCAGCATTTGGGCTACTTTCTGAATCTGCTGAGCTTCTTCAAACCCTGCGTGCTGCGCTACTCGGACTTCCCGGGCCTGAAGCGAAGAGGCCATTTGCACGACAACCTCAGCGGGGTTGCCAATACGTACCAGCAGGTCACTTCCTCGCTGTAAAAGCTCCCCGCGTAATTCCATTAAGCTTTGCCATAAAAACCGCAACCGGGCGGGGCCTATTCGGGGCGTGGTCTCCCCTTCTATCGCAGGCTCCAGCCACTTTTCATTAAGTACATACAAACACAGAAGCTGATCAGGTTTTGAGGTGAATTCGAGCAGGGGGTTATCTGCGACACGCAAATCGTCTTGCAGCCAGACAATATCGATCGTGGTGTTCATGCTCTTGCCTCCTCGGCATGCGTAGCTGCTGGTTTCATAGCCGCAGCGCTTACTGCAATAGCGCACAGATTCCAGCAGCACACTTATCTTCTACTGAAGCTAAGCGTGGGTATTACTTTAAACGCCTATTTAATGCTTTAAATATTATGGGTAACGCCTGCACGTGTGAGGGTTTTAAATGTGCTTGACGAACCAAAAACGTAGACATCATAACTTATACAGTACAATTATTGTACATAATGGTATTTTTTAAATTCAACGTCATTCTGCCGGAATACTGCATAAAAAAAGCCACCTAGGCGGTGGCTCGTTAAGGCTCATACTTAAAAAATCATTAGCGTTTGAAGCCGTTAGTCCGGATCAGTTGCGCGTGGCTGGCGCTTGGCATTCTCATAAGTTTCCAGGCCGCTTTTCAATTCATGGGTCAGCGGGTCATAGTTAGGGCGCAGCTCATCTTTAACCGTACCGCTCCAAAGCCGTGAGCCGACAAAATAGCCCGCCCGACCAATGACATGTGCTGCTACCGGTGCGGTCATCAGGATAAAGACAATCACCGCAAACGAGCGTGCCACTACGCCAACCTCTGAAAAATGCATGGCCGCCGCCAGCATAATTAAAATAACGCCTAATGCCGCTGCCTTGGTGGTTGCATGCATGCGCGTTAACAGATCCGGTAAGCGTAATAAGCCAACCGCTGCCAATAGCATAAACAAAGAACCTGTCAGCAGAAGTGCGCCTTTAATTGCCTCAATCATCGCGTGGCCCTCCGCGTTCCAAAAAGCGTGCAAAACCGATGGCGGCTAAAAAACCCATTAGAGCAATCACAATGGCGGCATCCAGAAAACTGGCAACGCCTGACTGAATTGCATAAACGCCCACCAGCCCGACTACTGTGGTGGAAAACAACTCAAGCGCTACTACGCGATCAGGCAGGCTTGGGCCGCGCACTACGCGCACAAAGGTCAATATAAGCGCCAGCCCCATAATGACCTGACTAATTAACAGAACCGTATGCATTAGCGAAATAACTCCAGGGCTCGATGCTCCATTTCTTTCAAGTTGCGCCGCAGTTCTTCTTCATCATCTAGGAACATGGCATGTATATAGAGCACCTTGCGATCATCGGAGACATCCAAACTCAGCGTTCCAGGGGTTAATGAAATCAGGTTGGCGACCATGGTGATTTCCATTTCCGTGCGTGCAGAGAGGGGCATGGCGATCACCCCCGGCTGCATGTGCCAGGGCGGCGTTACAATATCAAACGCAACGCGCAGGTTAGCCTGCACAAGCTCTTTCATGAAAAATCCCAGAAAGCGGATAATCAGCGGTATGCGCGCCGGATATCCCTTGAGCGCGTTTACCTGCGGCTCAATAAGCACCAGGGCGATATAGCCAAATACCATCCCAACCAGCAGATTCAAGCCGGTAAAATCGCCGCTCAGCAACACCCACGCCAACCCTAGCAGCAGGTTCCAGATAGCACCGGTCATGGAGTACCCTCCCCGCCACTCGTGTCCATTTCGGGTTGAGCATCATCTGCATTCAGCAGTGCCTCTTGGGCATTGGCTGCAACGCCCAGCACCGCCTCAATGTAGCCGTCCGGCTCAAACAGCTGATCACCGATGGTATTCATCACCAGCATGATCGGCTCGGCAAAAATACCAATTAAAAGTGAAAACAACGCCAGCACAACCACCGGCAGGTACATCATCCACAGGCTTGGCTTGATCAAGCGGCCATCGTCGCCGCTTGGCGCGGCGGATACCGGCACAAGATTCTCCTCCGGCAGGCCTTTCCAGAATACCTCATTCCAGATCTTGACCATGGAATAGAGCGTCATCAGACCCACCGCCAATGCAATACCGGTCACCACATACGCTTCGGCCTCAATGCCCGCCCGCACGATCACGAACTTGGCAAAAAAGCCCGAAAGCGGCGGTACCCCGGCAAGTGAAAAGGCTGAGATAAAGAAGGCGACCGCAAGCCAAGGGCGCTCTTTGTAAAGCCCGCCCATCTTCTTCAACTGATAGGTGCCCTGCAGGCGGTGGGTAATCCCGCTAATCAAGAACAGGTTCGTCTTGACCACGATATTATGCATGATGGCAAACACGCCACCGGCAATCGCCAAGGGCGTGTAAAGCGCGAGTCCCAGAATCATATAGCCAATCTGGCTGACAATATGGAAAGAGAGAATACGCCGGAACTCGTACTGCGCCGCAGCCCCCAACACGCCGGTTACCATGGTCAGCACTGCCCCCCAGAGCATGATGTCCTGCAGGTAACCCATGGACTGATCAAATATCAGAGTAAATACACGAAACAGTGCATAGACCCCCACCTTGGTAAGAAGACCGGCAAACAGCGCGGAAACCGCTACGGGCGGCGTATGGTAGGAAGCCGGCAGCCAGAAAAACAGCGGAAACGCGGCCGCCTTGATTCCAAAGGCCACCATGAACATTACTGCCAGCACTTCAACCATACCGGCGTGCTCGACCATATCGATTCGCAGAGCGATATCCGCCATGTTCAGCGTACCCACGGTGCCATATAGCAGACCAACCGCCGAAAGGAAGATAACCGAGGCCAGCAAATTCAGGGTAACGTACTTGATCGCGCCTTCCATCTGCGCCCTTTCGCCACCTAAAATCAGCAGCGCAAAAGACGCCACCAGCATAACCTCGAACCATACGTAAAGGTTGAAGAGGTCACCGGTCAGAAAGGCGCCCGCCACCCCGGCGAGCAACAGGTGCATCAGCGGGTAATAGCCAAACTTTTCATGTCCGTGGCCGGTGGTTGCCAGCGAGTAGATGCCCATGGCCAGACCTATGATACCGGTCATCAGAATCATGACGGCGCTCAGCACATCGGCGATCAGCGTGATCCCGAACGGCGCAGGCCAGCTCCCCATCTGCATGGTGATGTAGCCTTCGGAAAGCGTGGCTGCAAATAACCACACACAGGCGACCAAAAGGGCAAGATTACCGGCAACGGCAAGAAACCGCTGCATGGGACGCGAGCGCCAGAAAAGCAAGGAAACGGCCCCCGAAAGTAGGGGCAAAAGAATGGGAAGAGCAACTTCAGGCCTCACGTATCGGTATCCTTCATCTTGTCCAGATCATCGGCCTTGACCACTTCATAGGCACGGCGAATCAATACGACTGCAAACGCCAGCACCCCAAATGCGATCACGATGGCGGTCAGTACAACCGCCTGGGGCAGCGGATCGGCCACCTCGCCAACAGGCTGTAGCATGCCTTCCGGAATCAACGGAGGCGCGCCCCGCGTCATGCCTGCCGTGGTAAAGATCAGCAGGTTGGCGGCATTGGAAAGCAGCAGCAGTCCAATCACCAGCTTTACGATCGAGCGTCGCAGCATCATAAAGATGGCGGTGGCATACATCACGCCAATCGCTAAAGCCATTAACGGTTCCATGCGCGTACTCCTGTTAACTTATGGCTCATCCTTGTCCACCTCCATCAGCGCCATAACCATGCCGATTACCGACCCCAATACCGACAGATAAACACCGATATCGAAAATTAGCGGCGTCGAAGCCTTGAAATCAATCACCGGAATAGTCCACCACTGGGCCGTCAAGAACGGCTGACCCATGAACCAGGCCGGAACCACGGAAACGATACCCAGCAATAGACCCACGCCAATCAGATCGCGCGGGTCAACCATGCGCAGCACTTCCTTGGTGGCACTAACCCCAAAAGCCAGCAGATACAGCGTGAACGCCCCCGCTGCCACTAGCCCGGCGATAAATCCACCGCCCGGCTCATCGTGCCCTCGGAACAGCAAAAATACCGAGAACATCAGTTGCAAGGGCATTAAAAACCGCGCAGCCGTATTAAGAATGATCGTCCCTGACTTAACCATCGTACGGCTCCTTGATATCTGACTTGCTGCCTTCGACGGCTGTTTTGGGGCTTTCCGGCTCGTGGCGCAGCTTAAGCATGGCGATCACCCCGATAGCAGCCAGGGCCAGTACAAACATTTCGCCCAAGGTATCCAAGGCACGGTAGTCGACCAGAATCACGTTAACGATATTGCGGCCATAGGCGAGCGGCGCGCTATTTTCGATCATGTAGGTAGAAATGGACTCAAACTGATCAATGCTCCAGGCGGTCATGATCAACAGGAAAATCAGAATACCCATTATTGCGGCCACCGAGCCGTCACGGATGCGCTCAAGCGGAGTGGAAAGGTGCGAGAAGCGCGGTAGCCTAAATAGCACCAAGACCAGCAAAATAACCGTGAGCGTTTCGACCAGAAGCTGCGTAATCCCTAGGTCAGGCGCGCTGAAAAGAATAAAGATGAGGGCAATCGAGAACCCCATAATGCCCACGGACACCACAGCGCCCAGGCGCGAGCGGGTAACCGTAGCAAATAGAGCCCCCATCACCATGGTGCCCACTACAATGACCTCGTGGAACCGCACATCAAGATCAAAAGCGAATAAAGGAGA
Source organism: Halomonas colorata (assembly GCF_014897985.1). Lineage (GTDB taxonomy): Bacteria > Pseudomonadota > Gammaproteobacteria > Pseudomonadales > Halomonadaceae > Vreelandella > Vreelandella colorata. The sequence continues at coordinate 70,185 of NZ_JABUZA010000012.1, read as the reverse complement.
ATGGCGCAGCAGAATGGAGTTACCAATCAGGATGATCAGAACCACCAGCATGACCAAGATATAGTTACGCATATAGCCGTTTTGCAGCACGCGCGTTTGCCATTCAGAGAATTGCACCACGCCATTTAATAAGCCTTCATAGCCAGCTTCAGGGCCATAGCGCATGGCAGGTGCCAACAATATAAGCTTGCCTCTTATGTTGTCCCAATACTTGAAGAGCAGTAACCCCAGTCCCAGGCTGATAACTGACATTATTAACGCCCAATTAACGCCGTACCAAAGTGACAGCGCAACGTCTCTGGGCTCTCCTGCCACCGCGCTTGCGGCGGACGCTAAAAGGGAATCAACACCAAACGTCGCGGGCGCCAGGCTAAAGACCAGCGAGCCTACGCTTAGCAACGCAGGCCCCATTAACATACCGAAGGGCGCTTCATGCGGTACTTTTGGAGTTTCATGACGTTTACCATAAAAAGGGCGTAACGCAACAATCGCTGCCACAGCGATGGTTAAAATAGCACTAACAAATGCGAAGACGACCAATAAGCCCTGAAAATCCCCTGCGCCAAGCACCGCTTCAAACTTGAGCTCTTTACCAATAAAGCCAAGTAAAGGCGGCACGCCGGCAAGCGATAATGCCGCCACCAGGGCAATGGTGGCCGTCACCGGCATCAAAGGTCTTAATCCGCCCATGGCGGTAACATCTTTGGTACCGGTTTCGTGATCGAGAATACCCGCCACCATAAACAGCGCACCCTTGTACAAGGAGTGGGCGAGCAGAAAGGTTACAAACGCCGTCATGGCGTACTCAGTACCTATGCCCAGCAGCATGGTCAACGTGCCGAGCGCCATAATGGTTGAGTAAGCCAACAGCTTTTTAATATTAGTATGATGAATGGCCAAGAATGCGCCAACCAGCAGCGTAGTAGCACCCACCACAGAAAGCACGCTGATCCAAAGCGCCGTGCCGCCCAGCTCAGGCTGAAGCCTTGCCATCAGGTAAATACCCGCTTTTACCATGGTAGCGGAGTGCAAATAGGCCGACACCGGTGTCGGTGCCGCCATTGCGTTAGGCAGCCAGAAATGAAACGGAAACTGGGCAGATTTGGTAAAGGCACCCAACAGCAGGCAAATGAGCATCGGCGTATAAAGGGCATGCTCGCGTAAATCGGCTTCCATCCCTCGGATATCGGTCAATGACCATTCACCGCTGGAGACGCCCAGCAATACAAGCCCGGCCATTAGGGCAAGTCCGCCCGCAAACGTGACAAAAAGCCCTTGGCGCGCTGATTTGCGTGCCTGGATATCGGTGTGGTTAAAACCGATCAACAGATAGGATGTAACACTGGTCAGCTCCCAGAAAATAAATAGGGTGACCAAACCATCGGCTAATACCAGCCCCAACATGGAAACCATAAAAGCCAGCAAGGCTATGTGGAATCGCACAATATCCGGGTGGCCTTTTAAATAGCTCCCTGCATAAATAAGCACAAATGTGCCAATAACAGAGATTAATAGGCCGAAGAGTAACGACAACCCATCCAGCATAAAGGTGAGACTGATACCCAGTGAAGGCACCCACTGCCATTCCATTAGCATCGGGCCGTCATTGATTACCGTGGGCGCCTGAGCAAATAACCACGTGGCGATCAGGGCAGGAAAAATGGCTAATACCAGACTCGTACGGTCTGCAAACCAGCGCTGCATTAACGGTGCCAGCGCGGCCAATACAAACCCCATTAAAACGGCGAATTGCATCTAGCGATATCTCCTGGGTAACAGCCCCGCACGAGGCGGGTACTATGGGCGTACGGGTCCTCTCACGGCGAGCAGATGACGTTATCCCTGTCTTCTACTCGTAACCACTTCTGATGCATTTAAAACGTAAAGGCCCCTGACTTTTTACTCGCCATAAGTACTTTTTTGATCGCGTTAAACGTCAAATACAAGTGATCATAAAGTCGTAGACTCTATAACAGACAGCAGCGAGTTGCCAGACAACCTTTAAGCGAAATCAAATAGATAGCGTGCTTATTGTTATGTTTTTCCGCTCTGTTCAATCACTTACTCAGGCAACGGAAGCCATCCCAAAAGCTCGTTATTAATCACGCTAAGCAAAGCGTCTATATGATCATCCCGGTCATTTAAACAAGGGATATAGCTAAACGTTTCCCCACCGGCGGCCATAAAGCTGTCGCGGATTTCTTCCTGAATTTCTTCAAGCGTTTCAACACAATCAGCAGAGAAGGCGGGCGATAAAATAGCGATATGTTTATGACCCTGTTTAGCCAGCGTAGCGACATGTTCAACAGTCGGCGGACCCACCCACTTTTCCACCCCAAACTGCGACTGAAACGCGGTATCCACTTCCTCTTTGCTAAAACCCAGCGCTTCGCGCAGTAGCCGCGTGGTTTTCTGGCAGTGGCAGTGGTAAGGGTCCCCTTCCATTAAATAACGCTTGGGAACCCCGTGGTAACTCGCCACCAACTTGGTAGGCCGCGTTTTGAGTTGGGCATACATATCGGTGACGGAATTGGCCAAGGCCTGTATATAGACAGGGCGATCAAAATAGGCAGGCACGGTGCGAATAGCCGGCTGCCATTTCATCTTCATCAAAGTGCGAAACGCCTGATCGTTGGCGGTAGCCGTCGTCGGCGAGCCATACTGAGGGTAGAGCGGGAAGAAAACGATACGCTCACAACCCTTCTCTTTCATGCGGTTCAACACACTTTTAGTGGAAGGATTGCCGTAGCGCATACAGAAATCGACTTCGACACTGTCGCCATAAAGCGTTTTTAAACGTTCGGTCAGTTTCACCGTTTGAGCCCGGGTAATGGTGAGCAATGGGCTTTCGTTTTGCTCATTGTTCCAAATACTTTTATACGCTTTACCCGAAGAAAAGGGGCGTTTGGTTAAAATGATCAGTTGCAGCAGCGGCTGCCATTTCCAATCAGGATAATCCACCACCCGCTTATCCGAGAGGAACTCACTCAGATAACGCCGTATTGACCAATAATCAGTGGCATCAGGCGTTCCCAGGTTAGCCACCACTACGCCCACCTTTGCGCGAGGTACGCCAGGATGATCACCTGAGGCATGCGCCAGGCGCCCCTCTCCCGGCTGGTCGATTACAACGCTCTCGGTCATTACGCTTACTCCCGGAAAACTACGGTTGAATAGTCAAAATCTTACCATTTTTCGGCAAAGTTGCGGCATAAAGTTATACTATCAACGCTATTTGTATAATCCCCGACTAATTCGTGTCTATCGTTTTACACCGCAGCTAATACTCTTCCATGGACGACACACCAGAAGCGCTTCTACCTATCGTTTAGTGCAAGGTTATCTAAAGAGGTTTTAATGAGCGATGTTCAACTGTTTAACACTGCGCCGCCTGTCACGCTCTATTACGATGGTCAATGCCCGTTTTGTCGAATAGAGGTTGAGTGGCTAAACAAGCATCCGAATCGCAAACACATTCGGTTGATAGATATTCGAAAGGTGGATTTTGATGCCGCTGAAACGGGCTATTCGTTCGACACCCTAATGGGGCAGCTACATGTCCGGGATAACGAGGGAAACTGGTATGTGGGCATGGATGCCAGCCGGGCCCTGTATGCAACGCTAGGCTACCGGCGGCTGGTAAAACTTTCTTGCTTACCGGGCCTGCGAGGCGTAATGAATGCAGGCTACCGTTTCTTTGCCCGTCGCCGAATAAGGCTTGGGCAGTGGTGGGAAAAACATTACAGCAAACGTGACAACGAGCGTTACAACTAATATTACAACTACAACTACTGTTAATGAGGGCTAATTCGACAGACAATCTCTGCGACTTAGCGTTTTTTTAGAAAACCAGCGGCATACGTGCTGTTAACGGCTCACTGTAATGCGCGTCTCTGCCGATCATCTCGTCCTGCGGCACATGCTGAACCAGATACGCACGATGAATGCCGGCGCGCTTTAGCTCCAGATATACATCGTCTAACGAGCGAAACAGCATTGGCTTACCACGCTGGGTGAGCATGTGCCGTTCACCTTCTACATCTTCGAGCTCAAGTTGATAAAAACGACTACCTGAATGCGTAATGACGCGAATTTCAAAGTTATCGTGGCTTTCGACGAACTGTTTAAGCGCGATCAGTTCCATGGTTCCCTCCTATTATTGGATACAACAATAGGGCACAGCATGACTGGGCCCTATTACATTCCTGTTACCTTTACCTTGGCACCTATTGGCTAAGACGGCAACTTTTCAGGAGAGTTTCAGACTATTCGCGTAATTAGATACTTGAGTTACTGGTACTCTGAGGGATCAATCGCCTTACCTAGCGAATTGCGGTCAATCCAGTTACCCGCTTTGGTTTCTTTGTAGCGAAACACCACTTTATCGCCTACCGCCACTGGCAAATCGGCATCTTCTGTTTGGTAACTATACTTTTGCCCCTCTACCACCAGGTAATAGCGATAAAGGTCAGGCATCCCCAGCCACTCTTTAAAGGGGCCCTCTTTCTCCAACTCCTGAAGCTCGCCACGTCCTTCAAGTTTAGGAAGACGCTGACGATTACCACGCCGAAAACCACCTGCCATGTGTTACTCCCGTTCTGTGTGTTGCTGTGTTCTGTGTTCGATAAGAGCTGGCTTCCGCCCTGCCCCACACTAATCGCCGAAAGCCTCACCATAGCTATCGGGGGCCAAATCTTCAAAGCGGGTATATTTACCAATAAATGCCATATGTACCGCGCCGATAGGACCGTTACGCTGTTTACCGATGATCAGCTCAGCAATACCCTGGTTATCCGGGTTATCTGGGTTATATACCTCATCACGATAGACGAAGGCAATAACGTCGGCATCCTGCTCGATGGCGCCTGATTCCCGCAGATCCGACATTACCGGACGCTTGTTGGGACGCTGCTCCAACGAGCGGTTAAGCTGGGAAAGTGCCACCACCGGGCAGTTAAACTCTTTCGCCAAGCCCTTGAGCGAGCGCGAAATTTCCGAAATCTCACCGGTACGGTTTTCAGAAAACCCGGGGATCTGCATCAACTGAAGGTAATCGATCATGACCAACGCCATATTGCCATGCTCGCGCACAATACGGCGCAACCGCGAGCGCATTTCGTTGGGCGAGAGCGCGGCTGTATCATCAATAAATAGCTGTTTGTCTTTAAGCAGGTTGACCGCCGATGTTAGCCGCGGCCAATCCTCATCCTCCAGCTGGCCGGAGCGTACACGCGTCTGGTTAATACGCCCAAGCGAGGACAGCATCCTAAGCATTAGCGATTCCGCAGGCATCTCCATGGAAAACACCATGACCGGCTTGTCGCTGGCAATCACGGCGTGCTCCACTAGGTTCATCGCGAACGTAGTTTTACCCATTGACGGACGCCCGGCAATAATCACCAAGTCGGACGGCTGCAACCCCGAGGTCATTTCATCCAAGTCGCGGAAACCGGTCGAAAGCCCGGTCATTTCGCCTTTAAGGTTGAACAGCTCATCGATACGGTCAACCGCTTTGGTCAAAAGCTCACTCATGCCGATAGGCCCGCCCGTTTTAGGGCGCTCCTCGGCAATCTGAAAGACTAACCGTTCCGCTTCGTTGAGCAGCTCATCGGCAGGCCGCCCTTGAGGCGAAAAAGCACTTTCAGCGATCTGGTTCGCCGCACGAATCAGCTTTCTAAGCGTCGCCCGCTCTCGCACGATATCCGCATAGGCACGAATATTACTTGCCGAAGGCGTATTACGGGCAAGCTCTGCCAGAAACGCCAGGCCGCCGACGGTATCCAGATGATCACGCGCTTCCAATGCTTCAGACAGCGTAATGACGTCAAGCGGCTGCCCAGATTCAGCCAGATGAATCATCACGTTAAACACCAGCCGGTGCTCATAGCGATAGAAATCATCGGTTACCAGGCGCTCAGAGACATTGTCCCAAGCCTGGTTATCCAGCATTAGCCCGCCCAACACCGACTGCTCCGCCTCCAGCGAATGCGGCGGCAGCTTTAGTGCTGCCGTTTCCTGATCAGCAGAAGGCTGGTCCATCGCGAGCTCCTTTCAACAGTGCAGCATAGCCAATAAAGGCCACTATTTTAATCGGACAAACCGTTAACAACCACCGTCAGGTCGTTGCATTAAGTGTTATTGCTAAGCAGCCAACGTTACTTGAAATCACCTTGCTGCTTAGCAATAACCTCTTATAAACAATCCGCTTATAAATAACTCGCATAAATAACCTGCACATAAATTACCAGCATATAAATAACAAAGGGCGCGGGAAATCCCGCGCCCTTTGTGGCGTTAATAGCGGTAGCAGGTATTACTCTGCGACAACTACCACGCGAACAACGGCGTCCACTTCTGCATGCAGGTGGAGGGCGATGTCGTATTCGCCAGTTTGACGAATCGGGCCTTGCGGCATACGTACTTCGCTCTTGGCAACATCGATGCCAGCAGAGGAAATAGCGTCGGCCAGATCACGCGGACCGATAGAACCAAACAGCTTGCCTTCGTCGCCAGCTTTAGACACCAGCGAAAGCTCGATGTCGTTTAGCTGTTCAGCGCGCGCCTGGGCTTCTGCCTTGCGCTCAGCGGCTTGAGCTTCAAGCTCAGCACGTTGTACTTCAAACGCTTCAACGTTTTCTTTGGTGGCCGGTACGGCTAAACCGTAAGGCACCAAGTAGTTACGACCATAACCAGGCTTAACAGTGACCTTGTCACCCAGGCCGCCCAGCTTACCAATGTTGTCGAGCAGAATGACTTCCATCTCGTAAACCTCTTGTCAGTTGCCGCGGGCAAGGCGTGCGCGAATGTTCGCGAATGTATCAATCAGCCCCAACAGCAGCACAATGAGAATCATGGGCCAGGTCGTGATCAGCAGCACATAAAATGCCACCAGCCACAGCCCGTTCATCCCCTTTAATCCGATATAACCATGCACTAACGCAATGCCAGCAACTAATAGCGGAATCCAGCCAAGCACCGCCAACGCATGCGCCCCCAGCATCATGCCAACCACACCGAGCACCGCTACTACGGCGAGCTCTTTGGGCGTGAGTCGAAATGCATGAAACTCTTCACGAAACCCGCCCGGGTTATATAACCCCGCCTGCCAGCTTCGTGCCAGGGCCAAACATGCGATAGCTACGACCAAAACCACGAGACCCGTAACACCACCTACCACAATGGAGGCAAGCATTTGGGTATCGTACCCTTGGCTAGCCAACTCTGTGAGCATGCGATCAACGTCCGAGGAGCCTTGTCGCAGTTGCTCAAGCATTAGCTCCATACCGCCAGGCGGGCTAAAGATGCCGAACTGCACCATTGCTGCCGCCACTAACGTGCCTGCAAGCAATGCTTCACTCCAACGCATCCTTTCACGCAGAATCGACGCCATTAGCGTTACCAGCAATACGCTGGTAAGCGGAATAACGTCGCCCTGCGCCCACCAAAAACCTGCCGGTAGCGCAGCGGCGATGATGACCGGCAGTGCAGGCGCGAAGCCTTTACGCAGGGTCACTAACGCCGCAATGGCTGCACCTAACCAGAACAACCAAGGCACTAGCGTTGCTAACGCTGCCCCGCCTGCGGCGTAAGGCAGCCCTCGCATTAGCCATCTTGCCAGTGCCAGCATCACGTTAAACGCTTACTGGTGGCTATCGGAGTAGGGCAGCAGCGCCAGGTAGCGCGAACGCTTGATAGCAGTCGCCAGCTGACGCTGGTAGCGTGCTTTAGTGCCGGTGATACGGCTCGGAACAATCTTGCCAGTTTCGGTGATGTAAGCCTTCAGGGTGTCGAGATCTTTGTAATCGATCTGCTTGACGCCTTCAGCAGTGAAGCGGCAAAACTTACGGCGACGGAAAAAACGTGCCATGGATTAGCTCCTTAAAACGTGCAGTGGATAGAATCAGGCAGTTTCGACTTCTGAATCAGAGTCGGCATCAGCGCGCGGCTTGTCTTCGCGACGCGGACGCTTCTCTTCTGCCGGTTTCATCATCGGGGAAGCTTCAGTGATCGCTTCCTTGCAGCGTACAACCAGGCTGCGGATGATGGCATCGTTGAAGCGGAAGATGTTCTCGATTTCTTCGAGAGTCTCACCAGTACATTCAACGTTCATCAGCACGTAGTGGGCTTTGTGGATTTTGTTGATCGGGTAAGCCAGGTGACGACGGCCCCAATCTTCCAAGCGATGCACGGTACCAGCATTTTCAGTAACGATGCTGGTGTAGCGCTCGACCATGGCCGGCACCTGCTCGCTCTGATCCGGGTGGACCATAAATACGATTTCATAATGACGCATAGGATCTCCTTGCGGTTTGACAGCTTCCGGTGTGTGTACCCGCAGTAAGCGAAGAACGACGACAGGGAAGCAAGGAGTTAACTGAAATGCATCCAACTTACCGCTAGCGGCAGCCAAGGCATTAGCAGAACTACTGTTTAAAAACCTGTGCCCGCCTGTAGACAAACGGGCGCAGGTATTCTAGTGGGCAAGCGGCTAACTTGCAAGCTGACGTTGGCGTACCGCTTCAAACAAACAGATGCCCGTAGCCACTGAGACGTTCAGGCTTGAAACCTGCCCTGCCATGGGCAGCTTAGCCAGGTTGTCGCACGCCTCACGAGTTAAGCGCCGCATTCCCTTCCCTTCTGCTCCCATCACGAGCGCAGTAGGTCCGGTCATATCGATAGCATAGATGCTGGCATCGGCCTCCCCGGCCGTACCGGTAATCCACACGCCTGCGTCTTTTAGCTTGGCAAGCGTGCGCGACAGATTGGTTACCTGATAAACCGGCACGACTTCAGCCGCGCCACAGGCTACTTTGCGCACCGTGGCATTGAGCGGCGCCGCTTTATCTTTAGCCACAATCACGCCGTGTGCCCCAGCCGCATCGGCACTGCGCAAACAGGCACCAAAGTTGTGAACATCGGTCACGCCATCGAGCACCAGCAGTAGCGGCGGCGTTTCAGCCTTCCAGGCGCGCAGCTTTAACCACAAAGACTCTTCACCTTCAGGCGTTAGCGGCGGACAAAATGCCACTACCCCCTGGTGAGCGGCCCCTTGAGTTAGCTGGTCCAACAAGTCGCGAGGCTGTTCTTTAATGCGTGCACCGCGCGCTTGCGCCTGCTCTACCACTTCGGCCAAACGGCTGCCTGCGCCCTGCTGCACCCAAAGCTCACGTGGCGTTTCACCGCGCTCTAACAAGCTTTGCAGAGCATGTACGCCATACACCTGGTCCAGCCCATCAGGCGTGCGCACTGTAGAGCGAGCCGTAGTACGAGCCATAGTGCGCGGGCCACGTCGAGACGACGCTGACTTCATGCTCAACCTCTCTTCGGCGATGACTGACGCGTACGCCGTGGGCCGCGACGCGTGGATGGCTTATCTTTCGGCTTATCTTTCTTAGGTGCCGCATCGCCCTTGGGCGCAGCCACTTCATTAGTATCGCCACTGCGGCGCTTACGCGGCTGACGACGTGGACGAGGCTTATCGTCGGTCAAGCTGAAATCAATCTTGCGATCATCCATATCAACGCGGGCAACCTGCACGGTTAAACCGTCGCCCAGTCGATACGTAGTGCCCGTCCGCTCACCTTTAAGGCGATGTTTTTCGGCCTCGTAGTGGTAGTAGTCTGACGGCAGCGACGTCACGTGGACCAGGCCTTCAACATAAAACGCGTCCAGACGCACAAACAGACCAAACTGGGTAACCGATGCAATCGTTCCTTCAAAGGTTTCGCCCAGCTTATCAGACATAAACTCACACTTGAGCCAGCCCTCGACATCGCGCGTGGCCTCATCGGCACGACGCTCGGTCATCGAGCAGTGCTCGCCAAGCTCGAGCATTTGCTCAAACGTGTACGGGCACCACTTGCTCGGCGGCTCGACCGGCGCACCTTCAACGCGCACCACGGTGTTGGTCTGACGCGGACCACGGATCACAGAGCGTATCGCGCGGTGAACCAACAGGTCAGGGTAACGGCGGATCGGCGAGGTAAAGTGGGCATAAGCCTGGTACGCCAGCCCGAAGTGACCTTCGTTCTGCGGCGAGTAAACGGCCTGGTTCATGGAACGCAGCATGACCGTCTGAATAATATCGGCGTCGGGACGATCCTTGATCACCTCACGTAGCGCCTGATAATCCTGCGGCGTAGGCAGATCGCCACCACCGACAGAAAGCCCCAGCTCGTTCAAGAACAGGCGCAGTTTGTCCAGCCGTTCCGGCGTCGGTCGCTCGTGTATCCGGTACAGCGCGGGTAGGTCGTGCTTGTCCAAGAAGCGCGCGGTCGCTACGTTAGCCGCCAGCATGCACTCCTCGATGACCTTGTGCGCATCGTTACGGCTGCGCGGCACGATCTTGTCGATTTTGCGCTCTTCGTTAAAGATAATTGCCGTTTCGGTGGTATCGAAATCAATCGCCCCACGCTCATTACGCGCTTCACGCAACAGGTGGTAAAGCTCGTGAAGGTCATTTAACGGTTTGACCAGCGCTTTGTGCTCTTCACGCAGAGCAGCGCCGTCTTCGCTTTCGTTATCAAGCATCGCCGCCACCTTATTATAGGTGAGACGCGCGTGAGAATTCATAACCGCTTCATAGAAAGAGTAGCGGCTGATCGCGCCGGTCTTGGAGATATTCATCTCACAAACCATGACTAGGCGATCTACATGCGGATTCAGTGAGCAGAGGCCGTTGGATAAAAGCTCCGGCAGCATCGGCACAACCTGCCCCGGAAAATACACCGAGTTGCCTCGTATGCGCGCTTCATTGTCCAACGCTGTACCCGGACGTACATAGTGTGAGACGTCAGCGATCGCGACTAACAGCTTCCAGCTACCCGATTTCGTTTTCCACGCGCACACGGCGTCATCGAAATCTTTGGCGGATTCATCATCGATCGTCACCAGCGGAATATCCCGCAGATCAACGCGATGCTGCTTATCTTCTTCCAGCACTTCAGCGGAAATACCGCTGGTTTGATCCAGCACTTCAGGCGGAAATTCAGCCGGGATATCGTAACTGCGAATCGCAATATCGATTTCCATACCCGGGTCCATACGCTCGCCCAGCACCTCAATCACTTCACCTACAGGCTGTACGCGGGTAGCCGGCTGCTGAACAATTCTGGCCGAAATTACCTGGCCATCCTTTGCTCCAGCACTGGCGCTGTGCGGAATGATGATTTCCTGGGTGATGCGCGGGTTTTCAGGAATCAATATGCCAAACTCAGGCGTATTGCTCCGGTACACCCCGACGATAGTTTGCGTATTGCGGGCAATCACTTCAGCAATAGTCGCTTCATCGCGTCCACGCCGGTCGGTGCCACTAACGCGCGCCAGAACGTGGTCGCCGTGGAACACGCGACGCATTTGGCGTGGCGGCAACAGCAGGTCAGGCTTTTTGCCATCATCACGGATAAGAAAGCCGAAGCCGTCCCGGTGACCCAGGACATTGCCCTTGATCAGATCAAGCTTATCAATCAACGCATACGCACCGCGACGGTCACGCAGCACTTGGCCGTCACGCTCCATGGCCGCCATGCGGCGGCGAACAGCTTCAAGGTGATCTTCATCCTCGATGCCCAGCATACGGCTCATGTTTTCATGAGTAATCGGCTTGCCGTAGGCTTCAAGCGCAGCTAACAAATATTCACGGCTAGGTGCCGGATTATCATATTTTTGCGCCTCGCGCTCAGCGTGCGGATCATCACTCAACGTCCAATACTTCATGCGATCGACATCCTTAATGGCGTTTGCGGGAGGCGGACAAAAAAAGCAGCAGACATCAGCTGCATGCGAGGGGTTTCAGCGATTGTCAGGCTGAAAAAATTAACGTTATGTTTGGTCATACCCGCAGTATAGCGCTGCATGATCCATGACCCAACCACCTTGAGCAGCAATTATGCTATTTACACTATAAAATTAGCTTACTGGTCTTGCATTTAATCGCGACCCGCGTATTATACGCGCCACTTGCCCAGATGGCGGAATTGGTAGACGCGCTAGCTTCAGGTGCTAGTGTCCGTATGGACGTGGAGGTTCAAGTCCTCTTCTGGGCACCATACTTTGTTATGTTAGTGTTTTCATAACCGGCATAACCGAGCAGGCAAGTGAGTAAGACATTTGTGTTCGCCCAGGTGGCGGAATTGGTAGACGCGCTAGCTTCAGGTGCTAGTGTCTGTATGGACGTGGAGGTTCAAGTCCTCTCCTGGGCACCATACGAACACAAGTGGATGTGCTATAAGTAATACATGATGCGCCCAGGTGGCGGAATTGGTAGACGCGCTAGCTTCAGGTGCTAGTGTCCGTATGGACGTGGAGGTTCAAGTCCTCTCCTGGGCACCACTCGATGGTTCCCGTCCGCATCATTCTCTCTTTTTCTCCCTCAGCTTGTTCTCCCCCCTACTTGTTCTCTCCCTATGTTTTTTATTTATGTGCATACTTAACGTATTGGCACTGACCACGCTCGGCTTACCGTCTGAATATTAATGACACTTTACAGCTGTAGCGGGAGAAAGATCTAAAACTTAAGATCTTACTCCCGGTCATACGCTATTGCTTCTTTATTCAAGCTTACTGAAACCGCCCTGGGCGCCGGACTATCTCTTCTAACGCCCACCCTTGGGTATGCAGCTCACCTTCCAGTACAGCTTCTATCTCCGGCGCTAAGTCCGGAAAAAAGTTAAGCCCCGTACGCGTCTCTATTTCATCAATCGTCACCAGATAACCATCCAGCGGCTCATTGCCACGCACGTCCTGCGGCATAATAAACGCCAACGCCAACGGTGCTTCGTTATGTGGAGCAACGATAATTTTATAGAACGCCTCAGGCACTTCGACAAAGCCTACCCGGTTAAACACGTTATCCATAAAGTGCTCGGGAAAGATGGGGCCGGTAATAACCTGCAAACGGTCAAAGCGCGGTGCGAAGTGATCCATGACAGACTCTTCCAGACGCTGCCAGAGCTGACGATTGAGATTAGGTCGCTGCGGCGTCATGTTGCTCATTAAAAACGTATCTGTTTGAGCCTCACGCCCATGCACCGCCGCTATCGCGTAGTTGGGCGCCATATGCCCACGGTCATAGCCACTGCCTGAATAGCTATCCGTTTTAACTGGCCAAAGCGTTCGCCAATCGGCCTGAAAATTCGGCCGAGGGCCAATGCTCGTATCGTCATCAACGGCCGTTAGCTGATAGCTTACCCATAGCGGGTTGACACGCACATCGGACCACCCTACTAAGTAGCCGTTATTACTCAGTACGCGGTGAAACGTTGTAAATTGAAAGCCATCCCAGGTCGGCACACCCATCCAGGTATACTCATCCTGATACTGGCGCTCCTGAAACTCCCATAAGCCAGCCCCGGCGACAACAAACAGCACGGCAACGCCCAAACGTCGGCCTTGACGACGCAAGTGCAGAAGTGATCTTCCCAAGCTCCCCTACTCCCTACTCTTTAATTTTTCTATTCGCCTCGCCATTTAGCGCAACGATGACCGCAGCCAGCGCTCAAGGGCGTCATTCTTATAACGTCGGCATATGCAAAAGGGCATGCGCCGACCAAGGTGTGTCGACGCTTAAGCCCTCGCGAGTAAAGCCTCAACACACCCTAAATGTTATAAAGCGCTTAGTATCTGGTTACCAGCCCAGTGAAAACATGGTTTCCAGGTCATGGCGTGAGTGTACCTGCATGGCATTGAGCGTCTCTGTATCGCTAATGCCTTCAACTTCATTAAGGCGCTCGGTAACAAGCTCAGCGAGGCTTTCAAAATCCCGGGTGCGGGCAATCGCCACAAGATCGTAACGCCCGCAGGTCGAGTACACTTCGCTGATGCCTTCCACGTCCGCCAAACGCTCAGCCACTGCTTTGACCTGGCCTTTTTCGGTATTAATTAAAATAACTGCGTTTTGCATGGCGTCCTCACTAAGAATGTAAGTGATACGAAAAAGAGAGTGGAGTATAACAGGCCTAATGTAATCCGCAGCTCGGGCGGGCTATTCGACGAGTCGCGTATGACGTTACCATTGGCTAGCATGGCAGGGATAATCTCGCGGTAATAGCTGTCATAGGGAGGCTCAGCTAAAAAAGCTAACAAGAGGTGGCTTATCACCCGTTCCCCGTGACCTATTTGTGAGTGTGATCTACAGGAGAAATCATGGCTAACCAGAGCCGTCGTCATTTTATACGTAGCAGTGTGTTGGGTTTGATAAGCCTACCCTTGGGTATCGGTATTCTATCGAAAACGGCATTTGCTCAGACATTGCCGCGTCTTGACCCTTCCGCGCCCAGCGCCCAAGCGCTGAATTATGTCGAAGATGCCAGCAATGCCAGCGATCATCCCGCTTATGAAGCCGGTGAGCGTTGTGATAACTGCATGTTCTACACCGCCGACACCCAGGGCTGCCAACTTTTCCCTGAACATAGCGTTGCCCCAGGCGGCTGGTGTCAATCCTGGGTCGCTCAAGGCTAACGAACGCACCTGGAAATAACATAAGAACTGACTTAACAACGATGGATAGCTTAAGCACAGCCCTGCCCAATGCAGGGCTTGGTACCCATTAAGGTTTGTCTTTGCTTTCCTCTTCTACCGGCCAACGATAGCGATGCGTTACGCGCCCTTCGTCCATGGAAATCAATCGTACAGGAAAACCCCAAAGCTCATGCAAATGCCGGATTACAGGGTAAACGCTGCGACCGAGCGGGCGGCGGCTATCCTGTATATGGTGCAGCGTTAAGGAGCGATCACCCCGAATAGCCGCCTCAACCACCTGAATATTTGGCTCTTTGACTGACAGCGCATACTGAGAGGAAAGCGCGTCACGTACCCGGCGATAGCCCTGCTCGTTGTGAATAGCACCAACGACAAGCGTCTCGGCCTGGTCATCATCCACAATTAAAAACAGCTTAAGATCGCGCATTACTTTGGGGGATAAATACTGCTGAATAAACGATTCATCTTTGAAATTGCACATGGCAAATTCAAGCGTGCTTCGCCAGGGCGTACCGGCAATATCCGGAAACCACTGCCGGTCCTCCTCCGTCGGCGCCTCACAGATCCGTTTGATATCCATAAAAATGGCAAACCCCAACGCGTAGGGGTTAATCCCGTTGTAATAGGGGCTATCAAAATCGGGCTGGTTAATCACCGCCGCATGGGACTGCAAGAACTCCAGCATTAATCCTTCATCAACATCGCCCTCGTCATACAGGCGGTTCATCAGCGTGTAATGCCAGAAGCACGCCCAGCCCTCATTCATTACCTGGGTTTGGCGCTGGGGGTAAAAATACTGCGCTAGCTTGCGCACAATGCGCACCATCTCACGCTGCCAGGGAGCCAGTAGCGGCGCGTTTTTTTCAATAAAATACAGCAGGTTTTCCTGAGGTTCCGGCGGATAATTTCCACCGCTATGTAACCCCAGAGGGTCATCATCGCTATGCAGGCTACCGGGTAGCGGCGTTGCATTGCCGGGCAGTTCAGGAATCGTGCGCCACAGCATATTCACCTGCGTCTGCAGGTAGGCCTCGCGCTCATCCTGGCGCTTGGCTTCCTCTTCTGCGGAGATAGGCGAAGGACGCTTATAGCGGTCAACGCCGTAGTTTTGCAGCGCATGGCACGCATCCAACAGTTGCTCAACGGCATGCACGCCATGGCGCTCTTCGCACTGGGCAATGTATTGCCGTGCAAATACCAAGTAGTCAACGATAGACTCGGCATCGGTCCAGGTACGAAACAGGTAATTACCCTTGAAGAAGGAGTTATGCCCGTAGCACGCATGGGCCATCACCAACACCTGCATCATTAAGGTATTTTCTTCCATCAAGTAGGCGATACAGGGGTTGGAATTGATTACAAGCTCATAGGCCAGGCCCATCTGGCCACGCTTATAGGCCTGCTCGACGGCCAGGAACTGTTTACCAAACGACCAATGGTGATAGCCCACCGGCATGCCCACACTGGCGTAGGCATCCATCATTTGCTCAGTGGTAATCACTTCAATTTGATTGGGATAGGTGTTCAGACGGTACTCATCGGCAAGCGCGGCGAGCTTATCGTTAAAGCGCTCCAAGTCGTTGAAGTTCCAGTCAGAACCCGTCGCTATTGGCTTTTGGGACGCACTCATGGCGCACTCCTCAATACGCGGTTAACGCGCCTGATTTAAGCGGCGTTTAAACAGCTCACGAAACACGGGATAAATATCGCCGGCTCCGACAATTTGTTGCATCGCAAAGCGCTCTGGAAAGTGTTCCGCTACGCTCTGATACTCATGCCAAAGAGATTGATGGTCATGGGGGGTGATCTCCACATAGGCGTAGTACTGCAACTGCGGCATCAATTGTTTAATCAGCAAATCGCGGCAGGTATTGGAGTCATCGTCCCAATTATCTCCATCAGAGGCCTGCGCCACGTAAAGATTCCACTTCTCGGCAGGATAACGCGCCTGGATAATTTTATTCACCAGCGTCAGCGCGCTTGAGACAATCGTGCCTCCCGTTTCACGGGAATAGAAGAACTCCTCCTCGCTGACCTCTCTTGCGGCGGTATGGTGGCGCACAAACACCAGCTCCACTCTTTCATAATGTTTTTCCAGAAACAGGTACAGCAACAGGAAAAAGCGCTTGGCGATGTCTTTATGGTTTTGCGTCATTGAGCCGGATACGTCCATGACACAAAACATCACCGCCTGGCTTGAAGGTTGCGGTTGAGCGCTTAACTGGTGATAACGCAAATCGTAGGTATCAATAAACGGCACGGCCTCAATGCGCTTCTCCAAGCGCTCGATCTCGGCTTTCAGCTCGACAATACGCGCCGGATTACGCAGCACGGTGTCTTTACGTTCTTCTTCCTCCAAAGCTTGCTGGGCCTCTTTTAGTGCCCGTTTGATCGGTGCCCGCATGGCAATACGCCGTGCATAGGCTTCACGCATGGAGCGGGTAATACTGATACGCGCGGGCACGCCATCCCGGGAAAGCCCAGCACGCACCATTTTGATTTCTTCCAGCGATTTAAGCGGCTTGCGCTGTAAATGGGGAAGCTCCAAACCATCAAAGACAAACTCTAAAAACTCTTCCCGGCTAAGCGTAAACGCAAATTCGTCATCCCCCTCGCCCTGATTGGAAGCACTACCTTCACCAGCGCCGCCCCCGCCACCCTGCCCGCCAGGGCGACGAATTTTATCGCCTGGCAAAAACTCTTTATTACCCGGCGCGACAATATTGCGCGCCCCGCCAGGGCCATGCTGAAACACCGGCTCAGAGATATCCTTGGCTGGAATAGAGATTTTTTCACCACGCTCCATATCCGTAATCGAGCGCCGGTTAACCGCTTCCTCAACCGAGCGCTTGATATGCTTGCGATAGCGCTCCAAAAAGCGCTGCCGGTTAACCGCGCTTTTATGCTTTGCATTCGGCCTTCGATCAATAAAGTAGGTCATACGACCTCCCTAACCGCCAAGAGTCTTTGCTACTACTGAGACTTGCGTACGCGTAGATACCACTCGGAAAGCAAGCGTACCTGTTTCTCGGTATAGCCACGCTCGACCATGCGCTCTACAAAGTCTTCATGCTTATTCTGATCCGATTTAGACGCTTTGGCGTTAAACGAGATCACTGGCAGAAGCTCTTCGGTATTGGCAAACATCTTATGCTCAATCACGCCTTTGAGCTTCTCATAGGACTGCCAGCTAGGGTTCATGCCGTTATTCTGGGCACGCGCACGCAGTACAAAGTTGACCACTTCATGCCGGAAGTCTTTAGGGTTGGAGATACCCGCGGGCTTCTCGATTTTTTCAAGCTCTTCGTTGAGCGACTGACGGTTTAGCAGCTCGCCGGTTTCAGGGTCGCGGTACTCCTGATCCTGAATCCAGAAATCAGCGTAAGTGACATAGCGGTCAAAAATGTTCTGACCGTATTCACTATAGGATTCAAGGTAGGCCGTTTGAATCTCTTTACCGATAAACTCCACGTAGCGCGGCGCCAAAAACTCTTTAATAAAGCCCAGGTAGCGTTCGAACACTTCCGAGGGCAGTTGTTCGCGTTCAAGCGCTTGCTCAAGCACGTACAGCAGGTGTACCGGGTTGGCTGAGACTTCGGTACCGTCGAAGTTGAATACCTTTGAGAGAATCTTGAAGGCAAACCGGGTGGAAAGCCCCTGCATGCCTTCATCTACACCGGCGGCATCACGGTATTCCTGAATCGACTTGGCACGCGGGTCGGTATCCTTGAGGTTTTCACCGTCATAGACGCGCATTTTAGAGTAAATGCTCGAGTTCTCCGGCACTTTCAAGCGTGAGAGCACCGAGAACTGGGCCAGCATGCGCAGGGTATCCGGCGCACACGGGGCGGCATTGAGTGAAGAGTCTTCAAGGAGTTTCTGGTAGATCTTGATCTCTTCGGACACCCGCAGGCAGTAAGGCACCTTGACGATATATACCCGGTCTAAAAACGCCTCGTTGTTGCGGTTGTTACGAAACGCCTGCCATTCGGATTCATTGGAGTGGGCCAGAATCACGCCGTCAAACGGGATGGCGCCCATGCCTTCCGTCGGGTTGTAGTTGCCTTCCTGAGTCGCCGTTAACAGCGGATGAAGCACCTTGATCGGCGCTTTAAACATTTCAACGAACTCCATCAGCCCCTGGTTGGCGCGGCAAAGCCCGCCCGAGAAGCTGTAGGCGTCCGGATCATCCTGGGAATAAAGCTCAAGCTGGCGGATATCGACCTTACCTACCAAAGAAGAGATATCCTGGTTGTTCTCATCGCCCGGCTCCGTTTTAGAAATGGCAATTTGATGCAGCCGAGAGGGGTAAAGACGTACAACGCGGAATTGGGAAATATCCCCGCCGTACTCTTTTAAACGCTTGGCCGCCCATGGCGACATCACGCTTTTGAGATAGCGCGGTGCAATCCCATACTCTTTTTCAAGCAGCTCGCCGTCCTCTTCAGGCGAAAACAGTCCAAGCGGCGATTCATAAACCGGCGAGCCCTTAATAGCGTAAAAAGGGATGCGCTCCATCAGCAGTTTCAACCGTTCAGCAAGCGATGACTTACCGCCACCGACAGGCCCCAGCAGATAGAGAATCTGCTTGCGCTCTTCAAGCCCTTGGGCTGCATGACGGAAGTAGGCCACGATCTGCTCAATGGCGTCCTCCATACCGTGAAATTCCGCAAATACCGGATAGCGGCGTATCACTTTATTGGAAAAGATACGTGATAGACGGGGGTCTTTGGCGGTATCGATAACGCTAGGTTCGCCAATGGCTTCCAGCATGCGCTCGGAAGCGCTGGCATAGACCTTAGGGTCACGACGACACAGCGCCAGGTACTCTTCCAGGCTCATGTCTTCTTGCTGAACGCGGGCAAAACGGTCTTGAACGTGATCAAAGATGCTCATGGAACTCTCCTATGGCCATCCCCGGACAATCACCACCCAGACGAGTATTTTTGTTGTGGTGTGCCGAACGAGGTGTCGCTCTATTAGCGTAGCCAGCATTAGCAAAATGTGATGACTAAAACTTCAACGCAAGGCCACAACGTTCGTTCAAACAGTACCTCAAAGCCTAGTAATAAAACGATAGCATATTGATGCAAAAGACTTTTAAGACCCAAGCAGCCAATCTATAGCGTTTAACGCTTAAATTGTGATTAAGGCCTTACTTGAGTGAAAAACGCTACAAAAACGCCGCTACGAGAGTAGCGGCGTAAAAACCATAAGCGTAAAGACCCTGAGGGATAAGCACTTAGGAGCGCAGCGCTTATGAAGGGCTTTCTCCAAGCGCCACTTTGATGTCAGCGATCAGCAAATCGAGTAATTCAACGGTCGTGTTCCAGGCACACACAAAGCGTGCACCGCCCGCGCCGATAAAGGTATAAAAGGTCCACCCCTTAGCCTTCAACGCGCCGATCGCCTGGGCAGGCAATTCGACAAATACGCTGTTTGCCTGGGTGGGAAACATGAGCGATACGCCAGGCAGCGACTGCAAGCCTTCCGCTAAATACTGCGCCATTGCGTTGGCATGCTGAGCATTGGTGAGCCAAGCCCCGCTTTCCAGCAACCCAAGCCAGGGGGCTGAGATATAGCGCATCTTGGACGCCAG
Source organism: Halomonas colorata (assembly GCF_014897985.1). Classification (GTDB taxonomy): domain Bacteria; phylum Pseudomonadota; class Gammaproteobacteria; order Pseudomonadales; family Halomonadaceae; genus Vreelandella; species Vreelandella colorata. The sequence continues at coordinate 50,108 of NZ_JABUZA010000012.1, read as the reverse complement.
CTGACCGGCCTGCTTGCAGCGATACGAGAAATCTTCCGCCAATTCGCGGTTAAAAAACAAAATGGCCTCACCCATTGCCAGGCCATTTTTAGTGCCCGAAAAACATAGCGCATCGACGCCCACCTGCCAGGTTAGCTCGGCTGGCGTAGCATTTAGGCCGGCACAGGCGTTGGCAAAGCGCGCGCCGTCCATATGCAGGCGTAAATCATGCTTATCGGCAATCGCACGAATGGCCAGCAGCTCTTCGCGGGTATACACCGTACCGACTTCCGTCGCCTGGGTCAGCGAAACCACTTTAGGTTTGGGGTAGTGAATGTCGCTACGCCGTGTCACTAACGCTTCAATACCTTCAGGCGTCAGCTTGCCATTCGCCCCTGGCGAGGTCAGCAGTTTGGCTCCGTTGGAGAAGAACTCGGGACCGCCACACTCGTCCGTTTCAATATGCGCCAGCTCATGGCAGATCACGCTGTGGTAGCTACGCCCCATTGCCGACAGCGCCAGCGAATTGGCGGCGGTTCCGTTGAATACAAAAAACACATCACAGTCGTAGTCGAACATTTCGCGAAAGCGGTTCGCGGCACGCTCGGTCCAACGGTCATTGCCATACGCCAAATCATCGGCTTGATTTGCTTCCAGCAAATACTCCATGGCCTCCGGGCAGATACCGGAGGTGTTATCACTGGCTAAAAAACGGGGAGTACACTCCGAAGTCATGACGATTATCCTTTTCCCTGACATTGTCTTTTGCAAACACAGTTACGGCGCCAGCTGGGTGCCACTAGCGCCTTTAACATCACGTTATGCTTAATAAGGTGATGGATCAGCCAGTCTATCGCCATTCATGGATAAGCGTCATCCGCCATTATCAACGCGCCTATAGCTGGGCGGCCAAGCGCACCCCCTGGTCAATGGCGCGCTTGGCATCCAGTTCAGCCGCCTCATCGGCACCGCCAATGACATGCACTCGCTTACCCGACGCTTCTAACGGATCAATTAAATGGCGCACCGACTCCTGACCGGCACACACCACAATGCTGTCCACCTCCAGCACGCTGTCCTCATCATTGCGGCGGATATGCAGCCCGGCATCATCAATTTTGACGTACTCGCAGCCGGTTAGAGTGGTCACGCCCCGCGCTTTGAGCGAAGCCCGGTGCACCCAGCCGGTCGTTTTGCCCAGGTACTTGCCCGGCTTGGAGGTTTTGCGCTGTAACATAACAATCTCACGCGATACGGGCGGCGCTATAGTGGCCTTTAAACCACCACGTTCGCTAACGGCCAAATCAACGCCCCACTCGTCGCACCAGGTATCAATATCCAGCGCAGGGTGTTCCTGGTGAGCTAAAAGCTCAGAGACATCAAAACCGATCCCGCCGGCGCCAATTACTGCCACACGGCGGCCTACCTGCTGAGGAGATTCAATCGCTTCGGCATAGCTCATCACGCTTTGGTGTTCAGCGCCTGGCAGCGTCAGCGTTCTTGGGCGCACCCCGCTGGCCATAACAATGTGATCAAACTCGGCCAAGGCGTCTGGCGTAGCACGGGTACTTAAACGTACATCCACCGCGTACTTTTCCAACATCACGCGGTAATAGCGCAGGGTTTCGTTAAACTCCTCTTTGCCAGGAATCTTGCGGGCATAGTTAAACTGCCCCCCAAGCTCCGCACGCTGCTCAAACAGCACAACGTGATGGCCACGGCTGGCCGCGGTAACCGCCGTGGCAAGTCCTGCTGGCCCACCACCGACCACCGCAATTTTTTGGGGTATCGCGGCAGGTTCAATCACCAGCTCGGTTTCATGACAGGCGCGTGGGTTAACCAAGCAGGAGGTTAATTTGCCCGCAAAGGTGTGATCCAGACAGGCCTGGTTACAGGCAATACAGGTATTGATTTCATCAGCCTGTCCCGCTTCGGCTTTGCGCACCCACTCGGGGTCAGCCAGAAACGGGCGCGCCATGGACACCATGTCGGCATGGCCTTCGGCCAGCACCTGCTCGGCAATCTCCGGCATATTTATACGGTTGGTGGTGATCAGCGGGATCGAAAGCGCCGCTTTAATCCGCCGGGTCACTTCCGTAAACGCCGCGCGGGGTACGCTGGTCACAATGGTGGGTACCCTGGCTTCATGCCAGCCAATCCCGGTATTGATGATGTCGGCACCCGCCGCTTCAACCGCCTGACCAAGCGTGACGATCTCTTGCCACGTGCTGCCCTCCTCCACCAAATCAATCATCGACAGGCGGAAAATAACCACAAAGCGCTCACCCACCGCCGCTCGAATACGCCTAACAATTTCCAGCGGAAAGCGAATGCGGTTCTCAAATGGGCCGCCCCAGTCATCTTCGCGCTGATTGGTGCGCTGGCAGATAAACTGGTTAATCAGATAGCCTTCCGAGCCCATGATCTCGACACCGTCATAGCCCGCCTGCTGAGCAAGGCATGCACAGCGTACGTAATCAGCAATTTGCTGCTCAACGTCTGCGTGGCTTAGCTTCCGCGGCGTAAACGGGTTAATCGGCGCCTGAATGGCCGAGGGCGCCACCAACTCAGGTGAGTAGGCGTAGCGGCCCGCATGGAGAATCTGCATGCACAGGTGCCCGCCTTGCGCATGAACGGCATTTACCACTTGGCGATGTTCCGCCAGATGAGCTTCATCGGTTAGCGCATGGGCGCCCTGAAACACCGCTCCTTCGGCATTGGGCGCAATACCCCCAGTGACAATCAAACTTACCCCCGCCCGTGCCCGCTCAGCGTAAAAAGCCGCCAGGCGGGCAAAGCCATTGGGCGCCTCTTCCAGATTGGTATGCATGGAACCCATCAGAATGCGATTGGGCAGCGTTAAATGACCAATCGTAATCGGCTGGAAAAGATGCGGGTAAGCGGGCACACGGGTCATCACGGTTCTCCTTGGTATTATTCAAACAAGCGTATGACATCCTAGCCATCACGTACAGTCTTAGCGCTTGCTCCCAACGCTAAAGCACGTAACATTATCCGGCTAACGATAAGGGAAACCGCCATGCCGCTGATTTACTTTTTACCCCCACTTGCCACCGTACTGATCTGGTCAGGCAATATGACCATCAACCAGTTAACGGTGGGCGCCATTGCGCCCAGCAGTATCGCTTTTTTACGCTGGCTGCTGGCGCTTATCGTGATGACCCCATTTGTACTGCCAGCGGTCATTCGCCATCGCGATGAGATATGCCGCAACTGGCCCAAGCTGGCTTTGCTGGGTCTTTTAGGCATGGGGTTGTGGCAGGGCCTGGGGTATGTCGCCGCTGAAACCACCACCGCTACCAATATGGGAATTCTAGCCGCCATGGTGCCGCTGCTAACGGTGTTGCTCAGCGCGCTCATTTTACGCGAGCCACCAACGCGTGGGGGCGTCGCCGGCGGGGTGCTCGCGTTTATTGGCGTTACCGTTTTGCTGGGGCGCGGCAATCCCATATCACTTTTACATCTGGAAGTAGCCCAGGGAGATGCGTTGATGGTCATCGCCGCCATCTGCTATGCCCTGTATGGCGTAATGCTAAAGCGCTGGGCAATGAACTTACCGCCCTGGGTCATGCTCTATGCCCAGGTATGTTTTGCGGTACTGTTTTTGCTGCCCCCTTATTTGCTAGGGCCCATGACACCGGTAGACGACCAGAATATCTGGCTGATCTTATACGCAGGCATTCCCGCCTCCGTCATTACCACGTTTTTGTGGATGCGGGCCGTACGTCAGATTGGCGCCAACCAAGCGAGCATTTTCATCAACCTGATGCCGCTCTTTAGTGCCCTCATCGCCATGTTCATGCTGGGCGAACAGATAGCCAGCTTCCACTTTACCGGTGGGCTTCTAATTTTAGCCGGCGTCGTCATGGCGCAAACGCTGACCCGGCCATTGGTGCGTGGAGTAGCAGCAAAAAAGCCGAGCAGTGCCCGGCAATGATATAATAGGTTGTTTTCTTTTTACTGCAGGAACCCCCTGATATGTCCCTAGAAGAACTGCATCTAAATCTCCGCAACCTTACGAGCGACGATTACGATCAGCTCAAGGCATTGATGGACGCGGTCTACCACGATATCGGCGGAGCTTGGCCCAAGCACACTATTGATAAGCTGATCCAGGCGTTCCCTGACGGCCAGATTGCTATCGAAGATGATGGCGTGCTGGTCGGCGTGGCGCTCACCGTACAGGTGGATTACGACGAGTTTTCCAACCCGCACAAGTACGACGACCTGATTGGCCATCGCGAAATCATCCTCAATGATGAGAATGGTGATGCCATGTATGGGCTGGACGTGCTGATCCACCCCGACTACCGGGGTTACCGCCTGGGGCGGCGCCTTTACGAAGCCCGTAAAGAGCTGTGCCGCTCGCATAACCTGCGCGCCATTCTGGCGGGTGGGCGGATCCCCGAATACTGCCAGCATGCCGATGAGCTGACGCCCGCGCAGTACATCGAAAAAGTCTCCCGCAAAGAGATCTATGATCCGATTCTGTCGTTCCAGCTGGCTAACGACTTTCAGGTAAAACGCCTGCTACGCAAATACCTGCCGGAAGATGAGCAGTCCCGCGGCTATGCCACTTTGCTTGAGTGGAACAACATTCTGTTCGAGCCTGCCGAAAACGTGCTGGATACGCGCCCCACTCAGGTGCGCGTGGGTGCGGTGCAGTGGCAGATGCGCGAGTTCGACTCTGTGGAGGCCGCCCTCAAGCAGATCGAATACTTTGTCGATGCCCTTTCAGACTATCAAAGTGACTTTGCCGTTTTCCCCGAGCTCTTTTATGCGCCGCTGATGGGCCTTCAAGACCGGGCAGCCCAGCAGGATCAAATGGGTGCGATTCGCTTTTTGGCGGGCTTTACCGAGCGTTTTAAAGCAGAGCTTTCACGCATGGCCGTTTCCTACAATATCAATATTGTGGGTGGCTCGATGATTGAAGTCGGCGAAGATGACCGGCTGTATAACGTGGCTTACTTGTTCCACCGTGATGGCGATGTGGAAAAGCAGGCGAAGCTGCATATTACCCCACAAGAGCGCCGTGACTGGGTAATTGAAGGCGGCGATAGCCTGCAGGTCTTTGACACCGATGCTGGCCGTGTCGGCATTCTGATTTGCTACGACGTGGAGTTCCCGGAGCTTGGGCGCCTGCTGGCCGACCAGGATATGGACATTCTGTTTGTGCCCTTCTGGACGGACACCAAAAATGGTTACCTGCGCGTGCGTCACTGCAGCCAGGCCCGAGCCATTGAAAACGAGTGCTACGTAGTACTCTGCGGTAGCGTCGGCAACCTGCCATCAATCGAAAACCTGGATATCCAGTACGCGCAGTCAGCGGTGTTCTCACCCTCCGACTTCGCCTTCCCTCACGATGCGGTGCTCGCGGAAACCACGCCCAATACCGAGATGATTTTCTTCTCGGATTTGGATCTGACCCGACTGACCGTGGTTCGCGCCGAAGGCTCGGTGACCAATCTCAAAGACCGCCGTAAGGATCTGTTTGATCTGCGCTGGCGCGACTGGTCGCTCAAGTCCGGCGGCTCTACTGAAGGATAAACCGTAACCCGCCTCAGCAACACGCAACCAACGTAAAACGCCGCCCTATGACCTCATGAGGTCATAGGGCGGCGCTTTTGTATGCAAAGCAGCATTTATGTAGAGCAGCGTTAGCGTTAATCAGGCCAAACCAAATGGGCGGGTACTCGCCCTTTGGCATCAAACGCCACGCCTTCGTCACGCAGCTTTTGGTGCTGGCGGGCAGCGCCGCCGTGATCGGCAAGTTTTAACGATGACGCAATCACCCGATGCCAAGGCAACTGATGTCCAGCCGGCAAATGGCGCATAGCCGAGCCCACCATGCGCGGCGTAGCGCCTTCGGTCATGGCGGCAATCCGCCCGTAGGTGGTCACCCGCCCTGCCGGAATCTGATCGACAATCGTGTAAATCTGCTCAAGCAGTTCAGGGCGTGCCATTGTTAGGATCTCCGTTTCAACTTCAGGCCTTACGCCTCGGCCTTATAACGCGTCCACCTGCTGATCAATCGCCTGGAACGCTTCTTTAAGGGCAGCGCCACGCTTTGCTTCGCCCATGTTTAAACCTTCAGCGTAGACCACGTCGACATCCTTGATGCCCATCAGGCCCAACATGCTTTTTAGATGCGGCGTTTGGCTATCAAGCTCTGTACCGGCGTACATGCCACCGCGAGCCGCCAGAATGAGCGCACGCTTACCTTCAAGCAAGCCCTGAGGGCCATTTTCCGTGTAGCGGAAGGTTTCGCCAGCGCGCAGCACACGGTCAAACCAGGCTTTTAACTGCGAAGGAATGCCCAGGTTATACATCGGCACAGCAATCACCAGCACGTCGCTCGCACGCAGCTCCGCAATCAACTCATCAGAACGTGTAGCCAGCACCTTTTGCTCTTCGCTGCGCTCATCCGCCGGGGTTTGCCATGCGCCCAGCTCAGCGATATCCAGGTGGGGCAGCGCGTTGGTAATCACATTACGCGCAGTTACTTCAATCCCTTCGCGGGCCGCGGCACGCGTTTCAAAATGGCTTGCCAAGGCGTTGGACTGACCATTTTCGCCAAGTACAGAAGAGGTTATCAGCAGGGCACGAGTCGTCATGTAAATGCTCCAAAGACATAATAAATAAGAGGATTGGAGCTATTTTACGGTGATTCTGATTAATCAAAAGCGCAATGATCTGCGCGTTATATTCGATAAAATCGAATCGTTATACCACTCATAAAAAACCCCGCACGAGGCGGGGTCTTTAACTGGCTGGCTGCTACTGTTTTTTAGGCCACGCCTTGGGGTCGACCTTGTTGGCCAGCTTAGGGAACTTGCTGGGATCGAAGGTGGGCTCTTTACCCGCTTTTAACTGCTGCTCATAATCGCGGAACAGAGCGAAGGCAACGGGCGACAGCATCAAGATAGCCACCAGGTTAATAATCGCCATCATGCCCATGGAGAGATCGGCAAAGTTCCAGATCGCACCCAGGCTCGCCACCGAACCCACCATAATCATTGCCAATACCGCCAAGCGGTAAATAAACACGGCAACCGGCGCACGCCGACCGGCCAGATACTCAATGTTGGATTCACCATAAGAGTAATTGGCGATCACCGACGTGAAGGCGAACAGTAAAATCGCGACCGCAACGAACATCGCGCCCCAATCACCCACGTGGCTTGAGAGCGCCATCTGGGTCAACTGAATGCCGTTAGTCTCCTCGCCCGCCAACAGCTCCGGGCCTGCCATAATGATAATCGCCGCTGTCGCAGTACAAATCACCAGCGTATCCAGAAATACGCCCAGCATCTGGATAAAGCCCTGCGCCGCCGGGTGGTTTGGGCGTGTGCTCGCCGTGGCCGCCGCATTAGGCGCCGATCCCATACCCGCTTCGTTGGAGAACAAGCCGCGCTGAATACCATTCATGATCGCTTGCGAAATGGCATAGCCCACGGCGCCGCCAGCAGCCTGTTCAATACCAAAGGCGCTGCGGATAATCGTCATGATGGCGGCGGGGAAATCACCGATATTAAGCGCTACCACTACCAGCGCGAGGATCAAATACAGCAGCGCCATCAGCGGCACGACCAGCTCAGCAACCTTGGCGATGGACTTCAAACCACCGAAGATAATCGGCGTAACAACGACCACCAAGACTAACCCCATGGCCCAGGTGGGAACGGCAAATGCCTGCTCCATGGCCTGGGCGATGGAGTTGGCCTGTACGCTGTTAAACGCCAATCCAAACGCCACAATCAAACAGATAGAGAACAACACGGCCAGCCAGCGCAAACCCAGTCCACGTTCAATATAACGCGCTGGCCCGCCGCGGAACGTATTATCGCCATGGTCGGTTTTATAAGCCTGGGCCAGGGTGGACTCGATAAAGCTGGTCGCCATACCCACCATGGCCGTCATCCACATCCAGAAAATCGCGCCGGGGCCGCCAAAGTAAATCGCCACGGCCACGCCCGCCAAGTTACCGGTACCTACCCGGGCGGCCAAGCTGGTGGATAATGCCTGGAAAGAAGAGATGCCATCACCGGCGTCCCGGGAAGTGCGCAGCAGTTTGAACATATGACCGAAAAAACGCACCTGAACACCGCGCGTCATTATCGTAAAGTAAAGGCCTGCACCGATCAGTAGATAAATCAGCACACTGCCCCATAGCAGACCGTTGCCGCGATCAACGATCGCCGTCAACAGTTGAGGAAACGAAAAATCCATACCACACGCCTTTTTAAAATCATTTGAGGCGCTTCATTCTTCATGCCTGCACCAAAATGGCAAGAAAATTGGCGTATTTATTCCGACATTGCTCCCATAAACTTAAATTTCGCTTATTAACCATTGCCAAACCAAGGCGGCTTCCTCGCCTACCTGGCGGCGGCTTGGGCGCACCAGCCAAAAACGCTCATCGCTTGATACGCCTACTGAAAAAGGCATGACCAGGTCATTGCGCTTCCCTAACAAACGGCGATGGATTAACGCCACACCCGCCCCTTGGCTGGCTAACGCCAATGTCATCACCTGGTTGTCACAGGTGAGCGAGTGGCACTGCGCTTCCAGATGAGCAACCCTTGCCGCCTGAAGCCAGCCCGACCAACCGACCCCAAAACCTACGGTGTGAAGCAGCGTATGCCCACCTAAATCGTCAGGGGTTGTTAAGGTTTCGGCCAATGCGGGCGAACAGACAGGCAATAGCTGATCGTCACCCAAGGGGTGCATTTCTACGCCACTCCACTCGCCGCGCCCATAACGAATTTCAATATCCGCGCCCTCCGGCCTATAGTCATCGGGCCAGATAGCGCTGACCAAACGAAGGGATATTTGCGGGTACCGCTGATGAAAAGCCGCCAAGCGCGGAGCCAGCCACGATTGCTGAAAGATTGGCGTGGCACGTAGCGTTACCGGCTGCTCACTGGTCATGCCGAACACTTCGGATGTGCCTTCGCTAATACGCGAGAAAGCATCATGGATACTGGGTAGCCAAGCCTGTCCCACAGGCGTCAGGGTTAAGCTTCGCGCATGGCGTATAAAGAGTTTTTGCCCCAGGCGCTCCTCAAGCAGACGCACACGCTGGCTAATCGCTGCCTGGGTAACCGCTAATTCGTTTCCCGCAGCGGTAAAACTTAGCGTTCGTGCCGCCGATTCAAACGCCTGTAGCCATAATAAAGGTGGTAGCTGGCTCATGATAAACCTACCTATAAGTAAAACGGTGTCTTAGGGGCCAGATTAATCGTTTGTTTAACCCATGGCGACTGCGCATCCTAAGTGGCGGAATTTAAAACTTATTTCTAGCCACTTAACGAGGTAATAATGACAAGCGCCGTGTTTGCAGCAGAGAAGCGCCAAGTCCCTCAAATGGGCGAACTGACATCTTATGAGTCTGGCCCGCTAATCAGCGAGGCAACCTTGGCTGCAGATGGCGTATCGCTAACGTGGCAAACCGGTGACCGGACCACGCTACCGCTCCTTTGGCTTCGTGACCACTGCGCCTGTTCCGAATGCCGCCATCCACAAACCCGTGAACGGCTTTACCTTCCCCTGGCAGATATTGATGAACTTCCAGGTATTACCCTGGCAGAGGGACATCTGTATTTACAGTGGACAGACGGTCACGTCAGCGCTTTTCATAGCGGCTGGCTTCATCAACGCCGTCCAGAAGCGCGCCTGACATCCGCCGTTCCTGCGCCCATGCCCTGGGTCGATAACTTTTTCCCTGAGCGAATTCGCCATGCTGACTTTCTCACCCCAGAGGGTGAGAAAGCCTGGCTCACCGCCATGCTGCGCGACGGCTTGGCGCTGGTTGATGAAGCGCCGCTGATCGAAGAAGAGGTCAGCCGTTTAGCCGAGCGCATCGGGCCGCTGCGCTCAACCAATTTTGGTGCCCGTTTTGATGTACGCTCCAAACCCAACCCCAATAACGCGGCCTATACGGCGGTTGGCTTGCCTCTACATATCGACCTGCCTAATTGGCGCCAGCCGCCCGACATTCAGCTACTTTACTGCCTGCAAAACGAAGCCAGCGGTGGCGAATCACTGTTTGCCGACGGCATCCGGGTTATTAACGCGTTACGTCAGCAAGACCCCGAAGCGTTGGCGATTCTGAGCGAGACACCGATTGATTTTCGCTTTCAGGATGAAACTCACGATATTGCCTTTAAAGCGCCTGTGGTTACTCTCGACGGCCACGGCCACTTGGTAGAAATGCGCCTGAATAATTGGATACGGGACGCCCTCCACCTGCCCGCCGCACAGATGGACGCGTGGTATCGTGCCTATCGCCTGCTATGGCAACTGTTTCATAGCCAAGCACACCAGCTAGAGTTCGCGCTTCAGTCAGGGCAGATGATAGCCTTCGATAACCGCCGTGTTCTGCACGGGCGGCGTGAGTTCGACCCCAATAGCGGCGCCCGCCATCTTCAAGGCACCTATTTAGACCGCGACATGCTTGCCTCGCGCCTGCGTGTTTTGGCGCGCCATGCATAATTCGCCCCGCGCGATATAAATAAAAAACCTGCAAGGAGATCTTATGAATACCCGTCTACGCCTTTCAGTCAGCGCCGCCCTGACGGCCTCTGCGCTAGTAGCCACCGCCGCGCAAGGCGATGACCAGACGCTTGATTTCGGCGTTCCCGCCTGGCCCGGCATTACCGTTAAAACCGAAATCGCCGAACAGCTGTTAAACCCACTGGGGTATGAAACCCGCACCCAGGAAATTGGCCTGCAAGTGATTTATCAGGGCATGGAAAGCGGTGATATTGATGTCTTTTTAGGTGCCTGGCTGCCCGCGCAACGGGAAATGTTCACCCCGCGTAAAGAGTCGGGTGTGCTGATTGACGTGGCCAATAATGTCGATGGGGCACAAATGACGCTGGCCGTACCGGCGGATGTGTATAACAGCGGTATTCAGAGCTTTGCAGACCTGGATGAGCACCGTGACCAGTTCAATGGCCGAATCTATGGCTTTGGCGCAGGATCTGCTGCCAGTGAAATTCTTAACGAGGCCATTGATAGCGATGCCTGGGGTCTGGGTGACTGGAATCTGGTCGATACCAGCGAAGTTGCCATGCTGTCTGCGGCGCGTGACGCCATTTCCCGCGAAGAGGCAATCGTTTGGGTCGGCTGGACACCGCACTGGATGAATCTGGAGCTGCCCATGCGTTACCTGGATGACCCTGACAATCTGTTTGGCGAAAACAACGGTGAGAGCGATGTCCTCACCCTACTGCGCACCGATTATGCGGAGGCTAACCCCAATCTCACTATATTTTTTGAGCAGTTCAGTTTTACCGCGGATGAGCAGAGCTGGATGATTCAAGCATTTGGGCAGGAAGAGCGAGCGCTTTCAGAGGTTGCCACCCAATGGATTAACGAACACCCCGAGCGTATTGAAGCCATGCTCGCCGATGTCATGACCAGCGACGGCGATCCCGCCTGGCCAATAATTGAAGCGCAGCTTGAGCGTTAAATACTAACGCAAGATGCCTTGAATGAGCGCTGACAACGCCTCTTCATCCCACCGGCGGGCTCGCGTATGCTATGGCTTTCTTATTCGCCAGCGCCTTTTTTTACCGGTGGGAGACAGGATGTCACGTACATTATTGAAAGGGCTTGGCCTGCTGGTGGGTTTGCTGGCGCTCGCCATCATGTGGAGCTGGTTGCAGCAGACAGGTTTACTTACTCAGGCGCACCTTGCCGAACTGGCCGACCTCGTTAGCCAGTGGCAAACCGAGCCTTGGATGTTTGCCGCGGTGATTGCCGTTTACACCGGCACGCAGCTCATCATGTTCCCGCTCAGCCTACTGGTGGTCGTTACCGGGTTGCTGTTCGGGCCTGCGTGGGGGTTGGCGTATGCCACACTGGGCACGCTCAGTTCTTCGGTTGTTTCTTACTGGGTAGGCCATTGGCTGGGGCGCGAAGCGCTAATGCGCTATGGCGGCCGCCATCTGCGTGGGCTTTCGGGCTATCTATCCGGGCGCGGCATTCGCACCATGACGGTGATTAATCTCCTGCCGCTGGCACCGTTTACGTTAACCAATATGTTAGCGGGTGCGTTTCATCTCAACTTTCGGGATTACATGATTGGCTCAACCCTGGGGATTGTGCCAGGGCTTGCGGCGGTCATTCTGCTGGGCAGCCAGCTTGGCGCACTCTTTACCGCCACCTCGCCACAAGAGCTTATAATCGCTGGGCTTGGGCTGGTAGCGGGCATTGGTTTACTGTTTGTCCTCAAGCGCTATGCGGCCCGGCGAACGCCTGAGCCTAAATAGGCTTACCGAGACGCCGCATGATATTTGGCCAGTACATCTGCGTAAAAACCGCCCACCGTGGTGGCAAAGTTTTTGATATCGAAATCGGCGGCAAACTCGCGCGCCTGATTCCCAAGGGTCTGTCTTAGCGCTTCATCACCAGTCAGCTCGAGAATACGCCATCCCCATGCTTGGCGATTCTGGGGCGTTTTATAACCATTAAAACCTTCCCGCACCACGTCATCGATGCCGCTGGAACGCACGGCAACAACCGGCATACCGGCCGCCATTGCTTCAAGGATGACCATTCCCTGGGTTTCCGAGGTGGAGGCAAATACAAACACATCCCCCAGATGATAATAAAGCGCCATCTCCTCAGGGGGTACAGCGCCCGCCAGCGTAACGTCATCAACCAATCCCAAGCGTTCTATCTGCTGTTGTATCGTCTGGCGATCCGGTCCTTCACCTATCAGGAGTAGGTGTAAATCGTCATGGCCCTGCTGCTTGAGCTCCGCTAGCGCATCCAGCATAAAACCAATATTTTTTTCCTGGCTGATACGCGAAACGCTGACCAGTATTTTTTGCGCCGGCTGAATACCCAGCTGCTCACGCAGGGTGGCTAACGAAGATTCATCCACCTGCTGAAAACGAGCAAAGTCGATGCCCGTCGGCTGCACGAGTGTGGGCGTTTTAACCCCAATCATGCGCAAGTACTCTTCGGCTGAATAGGTAGGCACGATGACCCCCTGGCAGCCGTTTGAAAAACGCTTGATCAAATAGTGCGAGATCAAGTTACGAAACAAGATGCTGGGCAGGGGCACAAAATGCGCATAGTGCTCCAGGCGGGTGTGATAGGTGTACACCACCGGCACTTTTAACCGCCGCCCCATTAATAACCCCATTGACCCCAACCAAAACGGGTGATGGACATGGATGATATCTGGCTTAAAGGCACGCATGTAGCGGCGAAAACGAGCATTAAACGGGTTAGTTAAACGAAACTCACGCTTTTCACCAAAGGCCATCAACGTAGGAATGCGTTTGATTGCCGCATCGTCCTGCCATGCTTCGCGATAACGCGGTACATAAAGCTGAAGCGTATGGCCCAGCTCGCTCAGCCCACGGCGCAGGCGGTCAACCGACACTGATACGCCCGATACAAAAGGAAAATAGTTGTTGGATACCATAGCCACTCTTAGCGGCTTTCCCAAGTAAGGCGTTGGATCAATATCAAAGTCAGGATAGTAGTGCCGCTCTTCAAAAATCAGCTGATACAGCCGCATAGCCAGAAGGGTTAAAAGGCCTACGATCAATAAAAACCGCGGATAGCTGATATAGAAAAACGCATAAATAGTGGAGCCGATACTGCTTAGCATCCGCCACCAGCCGGGCAGATTCACGTTTAAGCGTATGGGAGTGACCGTGACATTTTCGCCGTTAACATCCACCACCACATAGTGGTGAAAACTGCTTTCGGCATTCATTAAAATGCCCCCCGCCCCACCGGTGGTGATGTAATTGACGCCATTAACGGTTTGATCAGAAAAAAGCGACAAGTTCGCTGAAAACACCGTATCCACCGCATAGCTTTCGGCGAGCCGCATAATGCCGTCGCTCAAAGCGGCATCGTTTAAATAGTTATCTGATTCAAATGGTGGCGCCTCATTAATCACGTTATGCAGCGGAAGGCCGACAAAAACAAACCGGTGCTGGACCTCTGACGCCGCAAGCTCACGCTCCAGCCAGTCCAACTGCCACGATGTTGACGACTTGCCGGTGCCGTCCAGAAAAATGAAGTGGCTGTTACCCGCCACAAACGAGTAAAAATGCGGGCCAAAATGCTCATAGAAAAGATAGCTGCCAAAATCACTGTCTTCGTTATCCCCATAGGTGAGCAGATAGGGGATATTGAGCTCCTCCATACTATCGTAAATGGCTTGGTAGCTCTCCTGCTGGCCACTGCTAACGGCGTTGCCCGCAGAAACCAGAAAGTCGATACCGCCCTGATTAATCTGGGGCACGATTTCATTGCGAAACACGCTCACCGAGTTGTTGATATTACCTACCACGGCAAATCGGTAGGCATCGCGTTCAGAAAGCGTGTCGCGGATGTCCGCAACCTCCAGGGTATGTACCGATTCAAACGTAGGCTCGGCCATGTAAAGCCATACCTGGTGAGTAACCAGAACAGCTACCAACGCCAGATTAAGCACAAAGAAAAGCCGTATCCAGCGCTTATGAGAACGTTGGAAAGCACGCAGGAAAGAGCGTTGAGAGGACATCTAGAACGGCTTACTCATGTGAATTAGACAAATAATATAACGGTATATGCATTTAGCGTGTTTCGCAGCCGTTGAGTGTCGCTAACAAGCGTCGAGGACCGCCGTGGTCGCGATGCTCGCCTAACCAAAGGCCTTGCCATGTACCCAGTGCTAACCGCCCATCGCGCACGGCAAGCGTTACCTGGGTGCCCAACAAACTGGCGGCCACATGCGCAGGCATATCATCGGGGCCTTCCAGCGTGTGTCGAAAGTAGCTCAGCCCTTCGGGTATCAGATTACCCATAAAAGCATTTAAATCATGCCGTACATCCGGGTCGGTATTTTCATTAAGAGTAAGCGACGCCGAAGTATGCATGAGCTGCAGGTGCAAAAGTCCCACGCAGCATTCCGACAAGCAAGGCAGTGCACGAGCCACCTCATCGGTAATCAAGTGAAATCCCCGTGCCAACTCAGCCAAGTGAATTTCCTGCTGATGCCACATAAAATACTCCTTTATTCGGCGCGCCTTTATTTTAAGGTCATGCTCACCGTAGCCGATTTATTAGCGCTTATCGTTTGGCCACGCGGATAAGATACCCATTTTATCCAATGGTTTCCGCCGTTAGGCGATGACTTCGTACATTAGCTAGATGATAACTATCAATGGGCACTGGTGGCAGGTCCTGATCGTGATTACCTATGGATTCTTTCGCGCACGCCCACGTTGGATAGCGACACTGAGCAACGCCTTCGTCAACGGGCTGCCGAGCTCGACTTCCCGACCGATGAGCTGATTAGGGTAGCTCATGGTGAAGAGTGTCCCCGCCATTAACGAAGCCTTTGTACCGCAGGTAGCGGTGGCACCCGCCCGGTAATCTCACGCTGCACGTAGTCGATAAACGCGCGTAACCGGGCAGGCACATGGCGGCGCTGCTCAAACACCGCGTAGAAATCCGCCCGCACGCCTTGCCATTGCGTCAATAACGGCTGCAGCGCTCCACTGGCAAGGTGCTCGTTCACATCCCACCAGGAACGCAGCATAACACCATGACCATCCAGCGCCATGCGGGTAATTACCTCACCATCATTACTGGCAAGCCGCCCACTGACTTTCACCGACTGAACGTGCTCCGGGTCATCGCAACGCTCAAAACGCCACAGCGGAAAATCCGTATCGTTTTCACGAATCAGCAAGCAGGTCTGGCGTGAAAGTTCCGCAGGTGTCGTCAATGCCGGCATTTGGGCAATATAGGCAGGTGCGGCACACAGCACCCGACGATTGGGCAAAATAGGCTTGGCGATTAAACGTGAATCGGGCGGCTCGCCAATCCGGATGCCCACATCAAAGCCGTGGTCGCTTAGGTTCAAAGGAAAATTGGTGAGCTCTAACCACCCTTCTACCTCGGCGTGGGCTTCGCAAAACGTGGATAGCAGCGGCGCGATATGCCGCCTCCCAAAGCCGAAGGTCGCATTGACCCGCAGCCGCCCACTGAGCCCATGGCGGTGCGTATCGGTAAGTGAATTTTCAAGCTCCCCCAGCTCATCCAAAATCAGCGCCCCGCGGGATAAATAGCGCTCGCCTTCCGCTGTCAGCGTTAGCCGCCGGGTGGTCCGTGCGGCAAGCTCTACGCCTAACCTTGCCTCTAACTGCTTGAGCCGTTTGCTTACCGCCGACAGCGAAAGCCCCAGCTCGCGTGCCGTTGTGGTTAAGCTTCCCGCACGGGCCAACGTCTGAAAAAACGCAAGGTCGTCTAATGCCGACATGGATTCTCTACTTTTAGGCAACAATAGTTTGCATAGTAGCCTGATTATTATCTTTCCCAAAGCCGCTACACTTTCCTAGCAACTGTTATTAAGAGCTGTTCTTAGCAACGATTTTTTAATAACGAGTCTTAACAACAAACCAGGAGTCCATATGGCCCACCGCATTGCAGTTATCGCTGGCGACGGCATTGGTACTGAAGTCATGCCCGAAGGTATCCGTGCCTTAGAGGCCGCCGCCAAACGCTTTAATATCGACCTTGAGTTCACGACGTTTGAGTTTGGCAGCTGCGACTACTACCTTGAGCATGGTCAGATGATGCCAGACGACTGGTTTGAACAGCTCAAAGATTTCGATGCACTGTTTTATGGTGCCGTGGGCTGGCCTGAAAAAGTCCCTGACCACATTTCCTTATGGGGATCGCTGCTCCAGTTCCGCCGCCGGTTCGATCAATACATTAATTTGCGCCCCTGCAAACTAATGCCCGGCATTAAAAGCCCCTTGGCCGGCCGTGAACCAGGCGATATCGACTTTTACGTGGTACGCGAGAATACCGAAGGCGAGTACTCAAGCATTGGCGGCAAGATGTTTGAAGGCACCGAGCGCGAAATCGTCATTCAGGAAACCGTGATGAGCCGCATAGGCGTTGACCGGGTGCTGAAGTACGCGTTTGACCTGGCACAAACCCGCCCGCGTAAAAAGCTCACCTCAGCGACCAAGTCCAACGGCATCTCCATCACCATGCCCTACTGGGATGAGCGGGTCTTGGAAATGGCCAAGCAGTACCCGGACATCAGCGTAGATAAATTCCATATCGATATTCTAACCGCCAACTTCGTGCTGCATCCGGACTGGTTCGACGTGGTCGTGGGTAGCAACCTGTTTGGCGACATTCTGTCCGACCTGGGTCCGGCGTGTACTGGCACCATCGGCATTGCCCCTTCGGCCAATATTAATCCGGAAGGCAAATTTCCCAGCCTGTTCGAGCCGGTACACGGCAGCGCCCCGGATATTGCAGGCAAGGGTATCGCCAACCCGATTGGCCAGATCTGGTCTGGCGCCATGATGCTAGAACATCTTGGCTATAAAGAAGCCGCTGATGCGATGGTCACGGCGATTGAAAACGTGCTTAGCGAAAGCGACAGCCAAGTGGTCACCCGCGATGTTGGCGGCCAGGGCACTACTGAAAGCCTGGGTCGCGCGATTGCTGACACCATTGCCAAGTAACGTTTATTCAGCCTAAAACCAGCTGCCCGAATGAAACATGTCGGGCAGCCGTATGCATGACTTATAGCAGCTTATGTTCTACCTTTTGTTTGAGACTGTACTTAAGATCGTATTTAAGACCGTACTTGAGACCGTACTTGAGACCGTACTTAAGACAGTATTTGAAACAGTTTCGGATTCGCTTCGCCAATAGCGCTAATAACAAAAGCTAGGACAATCCCATGAAACTTGGACGTCGCCAGTTCCTCTCGGCAACGGCTGCTTTAGCCGCTGTCGGCACCTCATCTCCGCTCTTTGCTTTCCAAACCTCACAGGGCGCCGTCCCTGATCGCTACCCTATTGATGCCTGGAAAGTCGAAGATCCACGATTCAATGATTACATGATTTTCAACAGCCCCTTGGAACGCCACTGGAGCGGTGGGCTATGGACTGAAGGACCGGCATGGAATGCCGTGGGACGCTACGTTGTCTTCAGTGATATCCCACGAGCCCTACAAATGCGCTGGGACGAAGCGACTGATCAGGTCAGCGTTTTAAGACACAATGTCGGGTACTCCAACGGCAACACGTTTGATCATCAAGGGCGTTTAATCTCCTGCGAGCACTACCCATCACGCGTGCTGCGCTACGAATGGGATGGCAGCACCACGGTGCTGGCCGAGCGCTATCAGGGTAAACCCCTGAACGCCCCTAACGATTTAGTGGCGCTGCCTTCGGGTGGCGTGATCTTCACCGATCCGGGATATGGCGCTCATTTTGACTACGAGGGTAAAAAGCGCGCTCTGGAGCTCGAAACAGCGATCTATTACGTCGACGATAGCCTTGATGAACCTATCAAGCTCACCGAAGATATCCACAAACCCAACGGAATCGTGCTGACACCGGATGGCCGTAGTTTCTATGCCAGCGATAGTGCCCCGACCCATTTTGAAGAGCCCGCCAGAATCATTCGCTGGACGCTTAGCGAGGACGGACGAAGCGTCAGCGACCGACAGGTAGTCGTCACCAGCGAAGATACGATTTTCGACGGCATGGCCTGCGACATCGACGGTAATATCTGGTCGAGTGCCAACGGTGGAGAAGGCATTGATGGCGTAGTGGTATTCTCGCCGGAAGGCGAGCTTTTGGGCCGCGTTTTATTACCCGAGGTTTGTTCCAACGTGTGCTTCGCCGGCCAGGGGCGTAACCGCCTGTTTATGACAGCTAGCCAATCCATTTACACCATTTACACGGCGACTCGCGGAGCGTAGCTATTGATAAAGCCTCACTGAATTTCATCAGTGAGGCTTGCGTTTTTCAGGCTAGGCTAAAGTAGCGGTTAACCCGCCAGCTTCGCGGCAATTTTTGCAACGTGCTCGCCCTGAAAACGGGCGAGTTTCAGCTCTCGCTCGCTGGGCTGGCGAGAGCCGTCGCTACCGGCAAGCGTTGCCGCGCCGTAGGGATTGCCGCCACTTACTTCTGAAATATCGAACTGCTCTTCAATGCCGTAGCCGATCGGCACGATCACCATGCCGTGATGGGCAAGCGTCGTCCAAGTAGACGTGACCGTCATCTCTTCGCCACCGCCGGTTCCGGTAGACGTAAACACGCTAGCCACTTTGCCACGCAGCGCGCCGCTTGCCCATAAGCCACCCGTTTGATCAAGGAAGGTTCGCATTTGGCCCGTCATATTGCCAAAACGGGTGGGGGTGCCAAAAATAATGGCGTCGTAATCGGCAAGTTCCTGAGGAGTTGCTTCCGGTGTATCGTAATCCTGCTTGCCCCCTGCGTTTTTGAAGGCTTCTTCCGGCATAGTTTCAGGTACGCGTTTGACGCTTACCTCCACCCCACTTACCTGCTTCGCCCCTTCAGCAACGGCTTTGGCCAAGGTATCAACATGGCCATACATGGAATAGTAAAGTACCAATACCTTTGTCATTGCTTACTCCTTTGAACTGTGTTTTTAACAACCAGGTTTTAGCTGCGTTAATGGCATCCCACAGGGGAATGACTACACCATAGCCTAGCGCGCTATAAGCAAAAGCGAATGTTTTCATCGGCTACTTTCGGTTTTCTCCACGGCTTTTACCTTGCGCAGATACACCGCGGTGACTAGCTTTTAACAGTTGAATTTAACAAATGAGTTTTTAACAAATGATTGTGCCGCGAACGACAAGGACCCCGTCAAATGACTATATTTGAAGCGCTACGCAAAGATCATGATCTACAGCGTGACCTGATGGAACGCTTAGTCAACACTCACGGTGACAGTGAAGAGCGCGATACGCTTTATCAGCAGGTTAAGCATGAGCTACAGCATCATGCTATCGCTGAAGAACGCGCGTTTTATATTCCGTTAATGGAATTGGACTTAACCCAGGAAAAAGCCCGCCACAGCGTCGCCGAGCACCATGAAATTGACGAGCTTCTTGAGCAGTTAGATAGCACCGACTATAGCGCGTCAAGCTGGCTGACCTATGCCAAGCAGCTACAGCATCTGGTCACTCACCATCTGGATGAAGAAGAGCAGGAAGTCTTCCAACTGGCAGGTCGTGGCCTGAAAGCGCCACAAAAAACCTCGCTTGCCGGTGAGTACGAAGAAGAAATGCAGCGTCTGCGTCAAGCCTAAGCTTTACAGAGAAGTTAGCCCCGCCCTTGTTAAACGCTCGCCTTTTGGCGAGCGTTTTAGGTTATCGTCTTACACGAGGGCACCCGCCATTTTCATAACCACGACGCCAATACTTGCTCCCACTCTTGAGCATGTTAAACATGACAAGTGAATTTTTAACTAATAACATGAGGCTGATGATGCTGGAGCACTGGCTTGACTGGACCCTGGATGACCGTCTGCCCACACGGCGAAGCGGCCGATTTGCCAGTGGCTCTTATACGTTTCACGCCCCTGGGGTGATGGAGCTTACCCCGAAGACGCCTCAACCCGATGCCCACTGCTGTATTTTTTCAGCCGCCATTCACGGCAATGAAACGGCCCCAGTCGAGCTGATAGGTGCTTGGCTGAGCGCTTTGGAAGCTGGAAGTATCACGCTTGGAGCGCCAGTACTGGTAATTCTGGGCAACATTCCTGCATTACGTGTCCAGCAGCGCTTTATCGAAACCAATCTTAACCGGCTCTTTAACCGCGATTTAAGCGACAGCGGTGTAGAACCTGACCGTGCCCGCGAACTAATGGCCGCCGTGGATAGGTTTTATACAGACCACGCCCAACGTCCCAAACTGCATTACGATTTGCATACCGCGATTCGTGACAGCCTTTTTCCACGTTTTGTCGTAGAACCATTTTCAAAAACAGCCACTACGGCCGATCAATGGCATTGGCTTGCCGCAGCTGGCATGCAGGCGGTACTTCATCAACATCAGACAAGCTGGACATTTTCTCACTACAGCAAGCACTATCATCAAGCGCAGGCGTTTACCTTTGAGCTGGGCCGGGTAGCGCCTTTCGGGCAAAATGATATGGCACCGCTTGCGCCCATGCAGGCGCTGTTAACCGCACTAAGTCAAGGTCAAACGCCCCCACGGCAGGTTCCGAACAAGATGACGTTTTTCCAGGTCCAGCATGAACTTATGCGTCAGGCGGAAGACTTTACTCTTTACTTTGCAAGCGACACGCCCAATTTCAGCTGCTTTGAGCCGGGGACCCGCCTGGCGTGGGATAGCGTAGCGGGCGATTTCATCGTGGGTGACACACCACTTTACGTGGTGTTCCCTAATGCTAATGTCGCTATCGGCGCTCGGGCGGCGCTTTTAGTATCACCGTCCCAAACAGTAAATTAGGCGGCAAAATCATCAATAGTTATTTAATAACAACAACCTAGGGGCGAATCAAAGCCATAATGCGGATAACTTGCGGCAGACTTCCTACATTTATCGTATAAGGAAAGCACGCAATTTCTGCTGGGCCTGATAGAATCGCCACTTTTTTCGCGCCAGCCGCATTCGACAACATACGCAAAATAAACGTGTTGCTACCGCGGCGACTTTGTACTGGAGCCTATGTTTATGGCCGCTACTCCCCTGGAAGTGCGTAATATTAAAAAGCGCTTCGGCGATACAGAAGTTTTAAAAGGCCTCTCACTTGAAGCTCAAAAAGGTGATGTGATCACGCTGATTGGCGCTTCAGGGTCAGGCAAGAGTACCTTTTTGCGTTGCATGAACCTGCTCGAGCAACCCGATGAAGGCGAGATTATCCTTCACGGCGACCCAATCCGCTTTAAGCAAACCCGGCATGGGCGTGAACCCGCCGATTGGAAGCAGGTCGTGCAAATGCGCGCCAAGCTTTCGATGGTGTTTCAGAACTTCAATCTGTGGGCGCATATGACGCTGCTTGAAAACATTATCGAAGCACCGGTTCATGTACTAGGCATCCCCAAGAAAGAAGCCATCGAACAAGCCAACGCCTTGCTTGAACGTGTGGGATTAACCGCTCGCGCCAATGCCTACCCTGTACAAATGTCGGGCGGCCAACAGCAGCGCGGCGCGATAGCCCGGGCGCTGGCCATGAATCCAGAAGTCATGCTGTTTGATGAACCGACCTCTGCGCTTGACCCTGAATTGGTCGGCGACGTGCTGAAAGTCATGCGCGATCTGGCCAATGAAGGGCGCACCATGGTGGTGGTCACCCACGAGATGAGCTTTGCCCGGGACGTTTCAAGCCAAGTGATCTACCTTCATCAAGGGCTGGTGGAAGAGGCCGGTAAGCCTGATGAGGTATTGGGCAACCCGCAGTCGTCTCGGCTTAAACAGTTTCTTACCCCCCACTACTGATCTGCGAGGCGACCATGCTGGATTTGCAAGGGTACGGCCCGCGTTTGATCGAAGGCGCTGGGGTTACCGTCCAACTAGCCGTTTTATCGCTTCTGTTAGCCGTTGCGCTAGGCTTGTTGACCGCCACAGCCAAGATGTCGCGTAACTGGTTTTTACATCGCACGGCCACGCTCTACACCACGCTCATTCGTGGTGTGCCTGACCTTGTGCTGATGATGCTGCTGTTTTACGGCGGCCAGATAGGCGTTAACGCCATTAGCGACATTCTTTATTACGATTTTGAGATTGATCTTTATATCAATTTCAACGCCTTCGCCGCAGGCGTGCTGACCATCGGGTTTATTTTCGGTGCTTATATGGGAGAAACCTTCCGTGGCGCCTTCATGGCCGTGGATAACGGCCAGATAGAAGCAGGTAAAGCCTACGGCATGAGCAGCGGCCTAGTTTTTCGACGCATTCGGTTTCCGCAGATGATGCGTCATGCCCTGCCTGGGCTTTCCAACAACTGGATGGTCCTGCTGAAAACCACCGCGCTTGTGTCGGTGATCGGCCTGACCGATATGGTTCGCGTGGCAGCAGAAGCCTCTCGCGCCACCCACGAGCCGTTTGTGTTTTTAATTCCTGTAGCGGTTGCCTACCTGTTGATTGCCAGCGTCTCCGAGTGGATTTTTGCCCGGTTACAAAAGCGCTACGACATCGGCTTCGGGGAGCATTGAAATGCCAGATATTTCCGCTTGGTTCAACGATCTTTTATCCGGCAATCTGATTTTCACGCCGACCACACTGGGCTATTACTGGACAGGGCTTGTGACCACCTCACAGCTGGTGTTCCTGTCGTTAGTGATCGGGCTGGCACTGGCGGTGCCGCTTGCCATCATGCGCAGCTCGCGGCGTAAATGGATCAGCCTGCCGGTGTATGTGTACACCTACGTGTTTCGCGGCACGCCGCTGCTGATCCAGCTGTACATTATTTACTACGGCGTGGTGTTTTTTGACGGTATTCAGGAAAGCTTTTTCTGGCCGATTTTCCGCGAGGCGTTCTATCCCGCGCTGATCGCCTTTACGCTTAATACCGCCGCCTACACGACCGAGATTTTCCGGGGTGCCATCAAGGCAACGTCCAAGGGCGAAATCGAAGCAGCGCGTGCTTACGGTATGTCTCAGGGGCTAATGATGCGGCGTATTATTATCCCCAGCGCCTTTCGCCGTGCCCTGCCCGCTTACGGCAATGAAGTAATTTTCATGCTACATGCCAGCGCCATTGCCAGCGTAGTCACCCTGATGGATCTGACCGGTGCGGCCCGCTATGTCTACTCACGGTTCTATACACCGTTTGAGCCATTTCTGTTCGTGGCGTTGATTTATCTTTGTCTTACGTTTGCCATCCTATTCTTCTTCCGTTTTCTGGAAAAGAAATTGCTGGCTCACCTTAAGCCGCAAACCCTTTGATCGATTAGGCTTAATAGTAAGCGTCAAACAAACGTTGGTTCACATAGCGTATTTCTCTTTTCGCCAACCTCAACCTGGGTTACGTTAAAGAGGATCACCTTGTGTGAACCTGTTTTACAACGGAGCTTAATAATGAAAAAACTGCTATCGGTTTCCTTGATCGGCTTGGCGGTGGCTGCGGCCTCTTCTGCACAGGCACGCGACTATGACCACGTGCGCATCGGCGTTGATGTTCCTTACGTTCCGATGGAATACCGCACTGCTGAAGGCGACCTAACCGGTTTTGATATTGACCTGGGTAACGCCATGTGTGAAGAAATCGGCGTTACCTGTGAATGGGTCGAGCAGGAATGGGACGGCATTATTCCGGGTCTTCTGTCACGTAACTATGATGCGGTCATGTCGTCCATGACGATTAACGATGAGCGTCGCCAGCAGGTGCTGTTCTCAGAGCCCTACATCACCATGCCGTCAGCCTGGTTTGCGGCAAGCGACCTGGATATCGATGAAGCCAACGAAAAGACCCTTGAAGGCCTGACCATCGGCGTTCAGCGCGGTACGCTTCAGGACAACTACGTCACCGACAACTACAGCAGTGTCGCCGATATCAGCCGCTACTCTACTGCCGATGATATGGTGCTGGATATGGACGCTCAGCGTCTGGATATCGTCTTCCTCGACTTCCCGATCGGCCAGTCCACTCTGGTTGAGAACGAAGATGGCGACTACACCATCGTGGGCGAGAAAATCTCCGAGCCTAAAGAGTACTTTGGCGACGGTTTTGGTATCGCCTTCCGCCAGCGTGACGAAGCGCTTGCCGAGAAATTCAACGAAGCGCTCGCCACTCTGAAAGAAGATGGCACCTACGACGAAATCCACGCCCGCTACTTCGGCGAAGAGTAATCGTCTCGTCTCCCCGGTTTATGCCGGGGAGAAGCCCCTGCTTAGCCTCTTCCATACTATTTCCTCGCCTCTTTTCTACTGCTGCCCCATGACGCCGTTCCGGGCATTTTTTTATCTTTAAACCTTGGCTTACATACAGCGCTTCCTCGAATTGCTACCAAGATGAGTAAATTCAGTGAACTAGCCGTGCTACTATCAGTCTCTCAAAGCAAGCTAGTGACCGACAGGGAGGTTTTATGGTTAATGCATCGTCACCGTTACGACCCTCTTCCCATTGGACGGGCTGGGGCCAGTGGCTCGCGTTGATCACCATGACGGTGGATCATCTTACCCGCTACGTACTTCCTTGGGATTTAAGCTGGGCAGGTTCTTCCATCGGTCGAATCGCTTTTCCGCTATTTGCCGCCATGGTGGCTTGGCATGGGTTGTTCAATACGCGTAATCCCTTACGCTACTCGCGGCGTATTCTAATTATCGGCCTGGTAGCACAAGTGCCCTACATGCTGATGCCGCGCGCCTCTGATGCGCTGATTCTTAACGTGTGTTTTACCCTGGCAAGTGGCCTGGCTCTGGGTACGCTGGTACGTCAGGGCTGGCAGCATTACCAACAGCAAACCCTGGGGTTTGGCTGGCTTCTGCTAGGTGCGGCGGTAGGCGTTACGCTTTGGTATCTGCTGGGCTTCTGGGTGGAGTATGGTCACAACGGCCTGCTGTTGATTCCTCTGCTCATGTTTGCCATGCATGCGCTAAGTCAGGCAGGGTCTCATTTTCAATCACGCTTATGGGCAGGCCTCGCGGCATTTCCGGTACTCTGGATCGCCGGTCAGATGAACGCCTCGGACATGGCTAAATCCTTCACGATAGCTACCTGCTTGGTTGTGCTGATACTCGCCTCAGGCGCTGCCCGGCGAGTCGCCCCCGTACAGCTTGCCATGCCGCGTAGGCTTTGGTTGGCCTGGTATCCCGGGCACTTTGCCTTAATAGCGCTGTGGCTGCTTGTCAGCGGTCAACTCGCCATTTAAACGTCTTGCTGAGAAGAGCCGGGCTGCGTAAAGTTTTCCTTAACGGCCTTACGCATCCACGGCTGGTAGCGTTTCATCTGATTGCGCCCCTCGGCTTTGGCTTGATACATGGCAATATCTGCCTGCTTTAACATTTCAGGAGCATCGCAATGCTCTGTTTCAAAGCAGGTGTAGCCTATGCTGGGCGTTACTTTCAGCCAACGGTTTTCCAAGCGGTAGGCGCCTGCAAGGATCTGCTCTAACCGCTGCATAAAATCCTGAACCTGCTGTTCGGCTATTGAGCTATTGGCTGTCTCGAACAATGCTAGCAGTACAAATTCATCACCACTCAAACGTGCGGCCATCCCCGTTTCACCTTTGCACTGCTCCAAGCGGCGAGCCACCTGTATTAACAAGTCATCCCCCGCAGCATGCCCCAAGCTATCGTTAATAAGCTTGAAACGATCCATATCCAAAAACACGATAAGTCCGGTTTTGAGCAATTTTTCATCGCTCAAGCGGTTCAAGCTATCAATAAACAGTCGGCGATTAGGAAGATCCGTCAACGCATCGTAATAAGCCTGTCGATAAATTATCGCTTCAGAGCGCTTTTGCTCGGTGAAATCTTCAATAATCGCAATACCGCCGATCTTATGATCACTTGCCGTACGCACCGCGTTGAAAAACGATCGCAGCGGCGTTCCCTGGTCATGGCGGGGTAGGTAAAAGGTACCCTCGTAATACCCCGTGCCTTTTTCCAGAGCATCAGCCACCGCTGTTGCTACCTTCTGATCTGCACGGTGATCCAGCATGCAGTACCCAAGCAATTGATCGCGTGTACCACCCAATATTTCCAGCAGCTTGTCATTGCAGTTGGTAATCACGCCTTGCGAATCAAAGTGCAGAACCCCCAGCGGGGAGTGTAAATAAATAGATTGATAACGATCTTCGCTCTCTTGAAGCAGGGCTTCTCTAGAGGCCATCTCCACACGTAGTGCGATGTTGTCGTGGATAATGTGGCTAAGCCTACGGCTGGTGACCAGTATCAGGCCCATGAAAAGCAGCACCAGCAAGCACATTTGTGATGAAAGTTGCCCGCCATAAAGCAAGAACTGAATGGGTAATGGCAGCAAGATTGGCATCACAAAAAGTATAGCCACCCACCATACCGACGACAGTGGTGTCACACCACCAGCGGCAATGCCCGCCATCACGATAGTGAGAATAGTCGTTTGTTTGGCGTACTCTGGGCTAAAAAACAGAATCGAGGCAGCCCCCCACACACAGCCAGCTAGAAAAGCGCTCTGAGAAAACCACAGCAACCAATCGGGATTTTTTTGATTATTAGCCGACGCATGATGATATCGATAAGCCAACCTCAAACGTAATATCGAAACCAGTATTAAGGCAGCCAACCAGCCCATCAATAATAGCGCGCTGACGATTGTCCACAGCGCCGCTACCAGCAGGCCACCTGCAAATATGCTAGTTAGCACTGGCTGCCATAGCTTTTCATAGAGCAGGCAGACTTTCTCTACCTGTAAACGGCAAGCCGCTTTTTGATGAGCGTACGGATGGCCGCCAAACCTGAACAGCTTGGCGTTCATCCTTGCAAGAGGCGGCATACTGACATCCTGATTATTAATCTTATTTTATATAATCGGCAGATATGCATATTTATTAAATCAATAGTTGGAATACTTTAAGGATACCAACCCTCTGCGCTAGCCCCTGGCGTGCAAAAACAAGAACGTTTTCTCGTACGCTGCTGGCGTTACAGCGACGACTCAAAACTCCACTCAACCGGCGGAGCATCTGGCAGTAATGCCTGGCAGGCGCGAACCTTTTCCAGAAGCTCTGTATGGGTAGTCGCCACCACGTTCACATGGGCTAGCTTGCGCCCTGCTCGCTCGGCTTTGTCGTAACGATGCAGGTGGGTATTGGCAAGCTTGAGCATGGCCACGTTATCGCCTTCCTGGCCGATCACATTGACCATGCAGGTGGGCGCAATGGCCATGGTGCTGCCCAGCGGCAATCCCTGAATCGCACGAAGGTGGTTCTCAAACTGGCTAGTGACCGCGCCATCCATTGTCCAGTGGCCGGAGTTATGCACTCGCGGCGCCATCTCGTTGGCCAGCAGGCTGCCATCGCGGGTCTGAAACAGCTCAAGCGCCAGCACGCCCACGTAATCCAGCTCGTCCAGCAAGGTGCGAATATACGTATCCGCGGTTTGCTGAACCTGAACGTCCAGATCCGGCAGCGGCGCCACCGAGTAGCGCAGAATGCCGCCCACGTGCTGGTTTTCCGCCATGGGGTAGAAAACCGCTTCGCCATCGCGGCCGCGCACGGCAATCATCGACACTTCACGGACAAAATCGACAAACGCTTCAACGATCAGCTGCGCATGGCCGATGCTCTGCCACGCCTCAGCCGCCTCTTCAGGGGCTTTTAACACCGCCTGGCCTTTACCGTCGTAACCTTCAGTGACGGATTTTGCTACCACCGGGCAGCCAAGCTCCCGGGCGGCCGCTTCAAGCTGCTCGGCACTTTCAACGACGCGATAAGCCGGTGTCGGAATATTTAAACGATCAAACAGGGCTTTCTCTTCAACCCGGTTTTGGCAAACCTCGATCGCCCGGCTGCTGGGATAAACCGGCTTATGTTTTTCGATCTCCTGCACAAGCGACACCGGCAGATGCTCGAATTCATAGGTGACCACGTCCACCTTGGCGAGAAACTCCGCCAAATGCTGATTATCTGGATCAACGATAACCTCGCCAATGCCAGCGCTGGGATTACCCGTGGTATCTAAAAAGGTAAACCGGTTGCCCAGCGGATAACCGGCGAGCGCCAGCATGCGGCCTAGCTGGCCTGCGCCTAGAACGCCAATGTTCATCGGGTGTCTCCTTATTCTGCATCCGGCGCAGGGCGCGGGTCCGGATTATCCAGCACCAGCTGGGTCTGCTCGGCGCGGAAGGCATCGACGGCATCACGTACCGCACTGTCCTGCAGGCCCACAATCTGAGCGGCCAGCAGGCCCGCATTGGTCGCGCCCGCTTTACCGATCGCCAGTGTACCCACCGCGATACCCCCCGGCATCTGGGCAATCGAAAGCAGTGAATCAAGCCCCTTCAAGGCTTTAGACTCAACCGGCACGCCCAACACCGGCAGCGGCGTTTGTGAGGCCACCATCCCCGGCAGGTGGGCAGCGCCCCCGGCACCGGCCACAATCACCTGCAGGCCACGCCCAGCGGCGCTTTTAGCATAGTCAAACAGCAGGTCGGGCGTGCGGTGGGCGGATACCACGCGCGTTTCATAGGCAACGCCTAAGCGCTCCAGCATCGTGACCGCATGCTCCATCACCGGCCAATCGGATTTGGACCCCATGATGACGCCCACTTTGGGTGCGCTATTCGACGACATGCCATTTCTCCCCGGCCAGTGGCCTTATAAAAAATGATAAAAGTGCCGCACGCCAGAAGCTGAAGCGCACGCTAAAATGAGGCGCATAGTTTACCAGAGCTGGGGCGCAAGCGGGTGTTCACAAATGTCGCTAAATTTTCATCAAATTAAATATTGAAAAGCATCTGCGTTGGCGGCATTGTGTATTCGTCATTTCAGACTTATGGAGTCACATGAGTACGGCATACTCGACTGCTCACGCAGAAACGCTGGATCCTCCGCGAAGCAGCCCTGACCTCGACGTCAGGGAATTAGAAAAACGCACGCGCCTAATGCGCATTATCACGCGTTTGATTGCAGTATCAGACCTAGGAAGTCGGGAGATTGCCCGCCAGGCAGGCCTTCCCGTACAGAAGATTAGCGATTTGCTCGCCGGCAGGCTTGAGCACCTGAACATTGACGAACTCAATGTTCTGCGCCGCACACTAGAACTGGAGGCGCCATAGCAGTAGCCCTCCCATCACCAAATCGACAAACGCCTCGCAAATGCGAGGCGTTTTTTTATGGCACCAATCAGCAGCTAGCCAGCTAGTCTTCGCGCTGCTCGAACGCTTCGGCGGCCTGAATCGCTTCTTTCTCAGAGGTATGTTCAGAAACCATCACCTCATTTTCCGGCTGGGATACATCCACGACTTGCCAGCCAGTAATGGTTTCTTTCAGATCAGAGACATCAAACACCGGGTCGATGCGGGCTTGTCGGGTAGACATTCTACTCTCCTTGGATTTACGACAATTGACGTATTACCAGCGTAGAAGACAAAACCGTCGAGGGAAAAGACGTTGGGCCGCTTTTGATTAATCGCAAAACCAGGCCTACCTATAACGTCGATATCAAAAGACCGCCCAACGCAATCACTATAACCACCGCCCAGGCAGGAAGTTTCCACACCGTCAGCAGCAAGAATCCTGTCAGTGCCAAGGCAAATTCATACGGCCCAATAATCGCGCTGGTCCATACCGGCTGATAGAGCGCCGCCCCCAGAATCCCGACCACCGCGGCATTGGCGCCGCGCATTAGCGCCTGAGCACTACCCCACTGGCGAAAGCGATTCCAAAATGGCAGTACGCCGACCAGCAGTAAAAAGCCCGGCACAAAAATTGCCAGCAGGGCCAATAGCGCCCCCGCCAGCCCATTAACCCCAGGCAGCAGCGCACCTAAATAAGCCGCAAAGGTAAATAGTGGCCCAGGAACGGCCTGCGCCGCCCCATAGCCGGTTAAAAACGCATCCGGCGTTACCCAGCCCGACTGCACCACTTCCGCTTCCAGTAGCGGCAGTACCACATGCCCACCGCCAAATACCAGCGCGCCCGAGCGGTAGAACGCATCGAGAATATCCAGCCATACGGCACTCCCCGCAAGCAGCGGCAGCACAATTAAAAACCCAGCAAATAATATCAGTGCGACAACGCCTGCTTGGCGCGAGATGGAGAAGTGGAGCTGTTCTGGTGTCGGCATCGACGCTTCACGGCAGAGTATTAAACCCGCTAATCCGCCTGCCACGATGGCACTGACCTGCCCCATCGGCCCGCTTAAGAAGCCCACGGTAAACACCGCCAGTAGCGCAATGCCTGTACGCGTTTTATCCGGGCACAGGTTGCGTGCCATGCCCCACACAGCGTGGGCCACAATCGCCACCGCAACGATCTTCAAACCGTGAATAAGGCCGCTGGCAACAGGGCCATCCAACACCGCTGCGCCCAACGCAAACAGCACCAGCACAATGGCCGAAGGCAGTGTAAAGGCAAGCCACGCCGCCGCCGCCCCCCAAGGCCCGGCGCGCATTAACCCCAGGGCGAAACCTACCTGGCTGCTAGCCGGTCCCGGCAAGAACTGACAGAGCGCGACCAGATCCGCATAGGCCGCTTCAGAAATCCATCGACGGCGCTCTACAAACTCGGTACGAAAGTAGCTCAGATGCGCCACCGGCCCACCAAAGGAGGTCAGGCCGAGCCATAGAAAAACGCTGAAGACTTCGCTGATACGTACTTGAGCTCCTGATTGCTTTGCCATGATACTTTTCTTGGTCCATAAAAAAGCGCAAGGATAAACCTTGCGCTTGACTGTTTAATGACAGGAATATAAATAATTCATATGCCAATCATACAACGGACGGTAAAAGCTACAATCAGGCAATAACCGATAAAGCGAAGTCACTCTCGCTCAAGCCAATCACATCCGCCACTTCATCCAGCGACTCAACAGCGGCGACCTGCTCGCGATCTTCAGTATCACTCCAATCAGCATCAAACCACAGTTCTGCCACGTTGTTATCACTGTTAAATACCACAACGTATGCTGAGACACTTTCATCCGAGAGCGTGTTAGCGATATCCGTTGAGGTAGCTTCTGTCTGTAAAACGATCACTCCCATATCGCTTGCCTCGATATCGGCCAGGCTATCACGTGTTACGTACCGTTCAGCACCAAGGGCCTCACCATCAGCCACTTCTTCTCCAAAGTTCAATAAGCCGGTGCTATCAAGTGCGATGATATCGCCCTCATCCACAGAGAAATCAGTTAGGGTAGTCACACCCCGCGACGAGCCGGAAAAGCCAATGACAAAGGTATCTGCGCCTTCACCACCCGTGAGCGTGTTATCCCCACCTAGCCCGTAGATCCAGTCATCACCCGCGCCACCATTGATCGTGTTATCCAGGCTGTTACCCGTGAGTTTATCGTCAAAATCAGTACCGATTACCTCTGCTATGAAATCAGCCTTATAATCCTCAAGACTCGTTGTGAGCACTTCGACCAGGTTGCTACTGTCAGAAGACAGCTCAATCACGGCACCAAATCCTAGTTGCTCGACAAGATCTTCGTAAATCGAAGTGGCATAAGACGTGACAGCAAAAATTGGATAAACACTGCTTGCCTCAAGCGCCTCTCTGACCTGCTCAATAGAGGGATAGTCCTCACCGGTGCCCATAGGGTCGCCATCAAGAATTCGATCGCCATTATTAGGCGGCAAATCGAGGTCAGACCAAAGTCCTTTTCCAGCGCCGTCACCGGCTACGTGATAGTCCGCATCGGTGAGCAGCACCAAAGTACGCAGCGCATCAGGACGATAACCTATGCCAGTGGCATCCATATCCACGCTGCCATCTTCTAGGTAAACCAGCGGATCCTCAGCACGAAGCGCAATTTGAAGCAGCGACGTCAACTGTGCCTCAGGGCCATCGGCACCAGATTTTATGATCATTTCCTCGTAAGCGCGGCGTAGGCCTTCTGGATCTAGCGATAATGGCGCATCAGTACGATACTCGTAATCACCTTCACTCCAAGCGCTAGGAGGAGCACCAAAAGGGCTTATCGGCTTATCAACGAAAGTTGCCACACCGAAGGTGCTGTTGGGCTGAATATTGCGCACTCCACTGATCAAGTCATCAATGAAACCTGTAGAGTTAATGGTATATAAGTCAGCGGAAAAAGAGCCTGAAAGATCTTGAGATAGCATGATATCGAGCGGCTGCAGGCCAGTAGCGCCTATACCGGTGCCCAGTAAAATAGTGGCGCCACCCTCTTCAGCACCACCATTTATTTTACCACCATCGATGAGGTCAACGACGGCAGGCCCTTCGGCTAAAGAAAGGTCTAATATGCTGTTGCGCCCACTATCGATGATAGTTTTCTCGCCAGAGCCAGAAATTCGGTAGGTATCCTTACCACCCAAGCCGACAAGCACATCATCTCCATCAAGGCCATCAATTATATCGTCACCAGCAGTGCCTCTCAGATAGTCATCACCATTGGTACCGAGAATTATGCCAGCTTCATCAATCTCTCGAGCCACGGAGTCAACACGGCGGGCTTCACTAGCATCAGTACCTTCGACCGTCAGGCTGTCCGTAAGGGTATAGCCTGCCATGCTGCCCAGATCAGATGTCGTGCTTAGCGTGCCATTACCGCTGATAATGCGCGCCCCGCCCATGGCATCCAGAGAATCAACTTCCAGGGTTACACCCTCCCCCAACTCAATCTCACCGAGATAGGCAAGTGTCACGCCTTCCCCCAAACTGAAAGTAGTGGGTTCATCGGCGCTTATGCGCAAGGTGCTACTGCCATCCCCGGTTAAAGAAATAAACTTTTCAAGTTGCTTGATACTAAATTCCACTGAGGAGCGAATTTCCACAGTGTTCACGCCCGTAATGTCGTAATTACTCAGGTCGGCTGTACCAATCACATAAAGCGTATCCGACCCGCCCCCGCCATCGATACGCCCTTTACCGCCATTATCATCTTCGTTGAACACTGTCCCGTTCAAATCGGTAATAGGGAAACCCAATGCTTTGGTGGTATCTGCACTTTCCACCTTTCCACCTGAAGACACATCACCGACCACTACAAAGGTATCATTACCTTCTCCACCCAACATGGTGTCGGTACCAGCGCCACCACGCAGAATAGCCCCCTCATCCCCGGCGCGGAGAACATCACTTCCCTCACCAGTTGATAAGAAACCATCACCTACAATGAACGTATCGCTAGTAATAATGCCGTTACCATCAGTTACCGATAGCGTCAGCTCGACTTTCTCACCATCTTCAAGTGAGCTACCTTCCTTTAGTTTGAGCATCGTGCCAACGTCAACATCGACATCAAGCTCAAAGCGCTCATCCCCTGATAGGCAAAAGTCGTAAACCACTTCAGCTGCGTCAGAAATCGCTTTCACAAGACCAATTTCTGCCCCAGGCTGACCAGCGTTGATAGCTGTACCATCAAACGTAATTTTGACGTCCTCTGGCTCCGGCTCTGGTTGCGGCTCTGGTTCTGGTTCTGGTTCTGGTTCTGGTTCTGGTTCTGGTTGCGGTTCTGGTTGCGGTTCTGGCTCTGGTTGCGGTTCTGGTTGCGGTTCTGGCTCTGGTTGCGGTTCTGGTTGCGGCTCTGGCTCTGGTTGCGGCTCTGGCTCTGGTTGCGGCTCTGGCTCTGGTTGCGGCTCTGGCTCATTGAGCAGAGCGATATTCTCTTCAAAAGCCTGCTTGTCTTCCGCGGCTGCAGACTGTGCCAGAGTAAAGGCTAGCGTAGAAAGCGTTAGTGAGCCGTTGTCCAGTTTTTCTGCCCAGTAAGTAGCACCTTCAGCATCAGGCTCACGATTGAACATATTGTCGTAGAGAGCTGTAATCTGCGCACGGCTATCCAGATCAGCATATTTCTCCATATATTCATCTGAATTACCAAAAGCCTCGACAATCAAGCCTAAATTTCCCTCGGCGGATTGCATTGCTTCAACCCAGTAGGCTTTTCCTTCTGCGTCTGGCGCGCGCCCGTAATAGCCCGCGTAGAGCATATCCATGAGATTACTGTAGGTTTGCGTGAGCGCGTCATTAACACGCTGTTCTAAAATACTTGCATCCTGGCCTGTGACAGCGTTAATGACGTAGCGCACGACATCAGCGAAAGTTTCGCCACTTTCAAGCCTCTCAGCCCAATAATTTTGCCCCTCAGGGTCTGCATCACGTCCGAGCAAATGTTGATACAACGCATTTATTTGATCATTGGCATCCAAGCCAGCATATAAATCCGCGAATTCAGGCGATTGCGTAAACGCTTGGCTAATTTCCTCAAAGCTATTGGTATTATGTTGACTCGCCCAATAGAGCAGCCCATCCCAATCAGCGGGACGGTTATAAATGGCTAAATAAAGTGCTTGAATAGTTGCATGGGTCGACATGATCATTCCCTTATTTTTTCATTTTGTCTTGATGCCATCATTAGCTAATAGGCTGTGGCTTAAAACTAAAGCCACAGCAAAATAGCTAAAAATAATTAACTTATTTGTATTATTTTGCAACCCAAAATGCAAAAACTTCTAATGACTATCTTCATAGATAGAAAGTCTTTCCTTAATAACGCTGTACTAAAAAATAACCTTTTACTCACTCTGATCAGTTACCGCACCGGTGCTAGCCGAGCTTACCAATCGCGCGTATTTGGCCAGCACACCGCGGGTATAGCGCGGCTCTGGGCGTTGCCAAGCGGCTTGGCGGCGCATTAACTCGTCGTCGGCCACGTGCATTTCGATGGTATCCGCCTCGGCATCGATGGTAATGCGGTCGCCATTTTCCACCAGCGCCAGCGGGCCGCCCTCAAACGCCTCGGGCGATACGTGACCAACCACAAAGCCGTGGCTGCCGCCGGAGAAGCGTCCATCGGTTATCAGTGCAACATCATTACCCAGGCCGCGGCCCATGATCGCGGAAGTAGGTGTGAGCATTTCACGCATGCCGGGGCCGCCTTTGGGGCCTTCGTAGCGGATGACCACAACATCGCCTGCTACGACGGTGCCGTCGTTAATCCGCGCCTGGGCTTCTTCTTCAGAACCAAATACCCGCGCCGTACCAGAGAAGCGCGTACCTTCCTTGCCAGTAATCTTCGCTACTGCACCTTCCGGCGCCAGGTTGCCGTACAGAATCCGCAGATGGCTTTCGGCTTTAATCGGCTTATCCAGCGGCGCGATGATCTGCTGGTCGTCAGGATAAGGCGCAACGTCCGCGAGGTTTTCCGCCAGCGTATTGCCAGTTACCGTTAAGCAGTCGCCATGTAACAGGCCAACGGCTAGCAGGTTTTTCATCAGCGGCTGAATGCCGCCCAGCGCCACAAGCTCACTCATCATGTAGTGGCCGCTGGGACGCAGATCCGCGACTACCGGCACTCGCTTGCCGATCTCGGTAAAGTCTTCAAGCGTCAGCTCAACGCCGATGGTCCGCGCCATACCGATAAGGTGCAGCACCGCATTGGTAGAGCCGCCCAGGGCAATCACCACGGTAATCGCATTCTCAAACGCCTTGCGGGTCATGATGTCCGAAGGCTTGATATCCCGCTCCAGCAGCTCAAGCACCGCCTCGCCTGCCGCTTTACAGTCGTCACGCTTTTCTTGGGAAATCGCGTTTTGCGCGGAGCTGCCCGGCAGGCTCATGCCCAAGGCCTCAATGGCCGACGCCATGGTGTTGGCGGTGTACATACCGCCACACGAACCTGGGCCAGGAATCGCGGTCTCTTCGATATTCTTGAGCTCGATCAGGTCTATATCGCCCCGCGAGTGAGCACCCATGGCCTCGAACACCGAGACGATATCGGTATGTCCTTTGCCCGGCATGATCGTGCCGCCATACACAAATACGCTGGGGCGATTCAAGCGCGCCAGCCCCATCACGCAGCCCGGCATATTCTTATCGCAGCCGCCAATCGCGACCAGACCATCAAAGCCTTCGCAGCCCGCCACGGTCTCGATAGAATCCGCGATCACCTCCCGCGAGACCAGCGAGTACTTCATGCCTTCGGTGCCGTTAGCAATGCCGTCAGAAATGGTGATGGTATTGAAAATAACCCCTTTACCGCCCGCGGCGTCGGCGCCATCGCGGGCCTGTTCGGCAAGCTCACCGATATGGCTGTTGCAGGGAGTCACCATGCTCCAGGTAGAGGCCACGCCTACCTGGGGCTTTTTGAAATCAGCATCGTTAAAGCCTACCGCGCGTAGCATGGCACGGCTGGCGGCTTTACCCACGCCATCCACAACTTGGGCGGAATGGCGTCGAGTATGGTTTGGTGTATCGGTCATTGGGGACTCTCTTGCGTTATTCACGGTTTAAGAAACACAGCTTGAGGGGTTATGCAGCATCTCGCAATACGTTTAACTTATGGCACCATAGTACTTGTCTTAAGTACTCGTCTTAAGTGCTGTGTCTTGAGCACTGTGCCTTATTGCTACTGCCGTGAAGGAAATACCGCTGCATGTCGTCACATTCGCTGCTTGCTAATACATCGTCTCTTACGCCGGGTTTTATGGTGGTGCATGCCAACCGCCTGGAAGACCTGCGCGGGCTGGCGGTGGAGTGGATGCGCCTTCACCCGTTAGGGCCGCTTGAGAACGAGACGATTCTGGTGCAGAGCAACGGCATTGGGCAGTGGTTGAAGCTGGCACTGGCGGAAGACCCGGCACAGGGCGGTGCGGGCATTGCGGCGGCGCTGAACGTTACCCTGCCTGCGCGCTTTTTATGGCAGGCCTACCGCACGGTGTTAACGCATATCACCGGCGACGCTCAGGCGGTGCCTGAAACCTCACCGTTTGATAAATCGCGCCTGGTTTGGCGCTTGCTGCGTTTACTGCCCAGCTTGGCTGAGAAGCCCGCCTTTGCCCCGTTGGCACGCTTTTTGGAAACCGACCGCGACCAGCGCAAGCACTATCAGTTGGCCGAGCGCCTGGCGGACTTATTCGACCAGTACCAGGTGTACCGCGCCGACTGGCTTGAGGCCTGGGCACGGGGCGAAGATGTACTCATTACCGCACGCGGCGAAGCGCGCCCGCTGGATGAACACCAGCGCTGGCAGCCGGAGCTATGGCGCGCCCTGCGCGATGACGTTGCCGCCACCCAGGGCGAGGCCGGGCTTAACAGCAGCCGCGCCCAGGTGCATAGCCGCTTCTTACAGGTCGCCGAACAGCTGGAAGGCCAGGCTTGCCCGCAGGGCTTGCCCAGGCGGCTGATTATTTTTGGTATTTCCTCACTGCCCCAGCAAACGCTGGAAGCTCTGGCCGCGCTTTCGCGCTGCTGCCAGATCGTGCTGTGCGTGCATAACCCCTGCCAGTTTTACTGGGCGGATATCATCGAACACAAAGATTTGCTGCGCGCCAGCCGCTACCGCCAACAGCGCAAAACGGGCATGCCCGAAGCGCTGGACGTACTCGGCGATGGCGATGTAGATAGCGCGCTGCACCTGCACGCCCAGCCGCTGTTGGCGGCGTGGGGCAAACAGGGGCGCGATTACCTGCGCCTGCTGGATGAGCACGATGATTCAGGCAACTACCAAACCCTGTTTGAGCAACAGGCGCTGCGTATTGATATGTTTGAACCGTTCAGCACGCCCGAGCACTCCTGCCTGCTCAGCCAGCTTCAGGATGATATCCGCGAGCTGCGCCCGGTAGCTGAAACTCAGACCATCTGGCCTGCGGTTGATGTAACCCAAGACGACTCGATTGTGTTTCATATCGCCCACGGCCCCCAGCGCGAAGTGGAGATTCTTCACGACCAGCTGTTAGCCGCGTTCAGTGCCGACCCCGAGCTGCGCCCGCGCGATATCATCGTTATGGTGCCGGACATTGACCGCTACGCGCCGCATATTGAAGCGGTATTTGGTCAGTACCGCTCAAGCTACCGCGCGGCTGGCCGCGACGACCCGCGCTATATTCCCTACACGCTTTCAGACCAGGCCAGCCGCCACCGCCTGCCGCTGATGATTGCCCTGGAAAAGTTGCTGCGCCTGCCGGAGCTGCGCCTGTCGGTAAGCGATCTGCTCGATCTACTGGATGTGCCCGCCCTGCGCGCCCGCTTTGGCATTGAAGAGAGTGATTTACCCACCCTGAACCGCTGGATTGAAGGTGCGGGTATCCGCTGGGGGCTAAACGCCCAGCAGCGCATGCAGCTTGATTTACCCCAAGGCTTGAGCCAGAACACTTGGGCGTTTGGCCTGCGCCGTTTGCTGTTGGGTTACACCGTGGGTGTGGCGGATGCGTGGCAGGGGATCGAGCCGTTTGATGACATCGGCGGGCTTGAAGCCTCGCTTGCCGGGCCGCTGGCAACGCTGCTTGAGAAGCTGGAAACCACCTGGGAAGTTTTCTGCAAGCCCACCACTGCCGCCAACTGGGTCATCCGGCTGCGCGAACTGCTGGAAACCTTCTTTCTTACCGACGACGCCGAAGAAAGCGTAATGCTGACCAAGCTGGAAGGCGCGCTTCAGCAGCTTTTTGACAGCACCGAAGAGGCCAAATTGAATGACGATTTGCCGCTTTCCATGGTGCGTGAACACTGGCTCTCGCAAATTGATGAGCACAGCCTTTCTCAGCGCTTTTTAGCCGGGGCAGTCAACTTCGCCACGTTAATGCCGATGCGCGCCATTCCCTTCAAGCGGGTGTGCCTGCTGGGCATGAATGACGGCGAATACCCGCGCTCCCAACCGCCGCTGGATTTTGACCTGATGGGCAGCGACTACCGCCCCGGCGACCGCTCGCGCCGGGAAGATGACCGCTACCTGTTTCTGGAGGCGCTGCTGTCAGCACGCCAGCAGCTCTATATCAGTTGGGTGGGCCGCAGCCAAATTGATAACAACCCCATGCCGCCTTCCGTGCTGGTCGGCCAACTACGCGATCACCTGGCGGCAGGCTGGGTAAGCCAATGCCAGGCTGACGAGCCACTGATTGAAGCGCTGACCACCGAGCATCCACTGCAACCGTTTAGCCATCGCTATTTTACCCAGCCCGGTAGTTCAGCCTCCCAGGCCCGGCTCTTTACCTATGTACACGAATGGCGCGATGCCCACGAACAGCACGCGCTGCTCGCCTCACAAAAGAGCAGCGATAAACAGCAAAGCGCCCTGCTCGAATTTAACCAGGAAGTGCCACTGACGCTTGCCCAGCTAGGCAGCTTTCTGCGCGAACCGGCCAAGGCGTTCTTCAACACCCGCCTGGGCGTGTATTTTGAGCAGGAAGTGCTGACCCAGCTGGACGTGGAACCGTTTGTCCTTAACGGCCTGCAACACTGGCAGTTGCAGGACCAACTGATTGCCGCCCAGCGTCACGCAGTCGATAACGGCGAGCCGCGTGAAGAAGCCATGTTTGCCGCGCTTGAGCGCATCAAGGGCCAAGGCGTGCTAGCGGTAGGCGCTTTTGGCGAGCGCATGAGCGAATCGCTGGCCGAGCCCATGCAAGCGCTGTTTGATGCCTATCGGGAAGCACTTGAAGAGTGGCCCATTGCAGTGGAAGCCCCCCAAGCGGTCGCATTTAACGCCCACGAACTTTCGATTAACGACTGGATTAACGAACTACGCACGGATGAGAACGGCAAGCGCTGCCGCCTGCTGCTGGTGAGTAACAGCTTGATTAGCAATGCGCGTGGCCGTGGGCAGTACCGTTGGCAGCATCTGCTGCGCCCTTGGGTGGCCCACCTGGCTGCCAATGCGGTGTCGCCGATGACCA
Organism: Halomonas colorata; assembly: GCF_014897985.1. Taxonomy (GTDB): domain Bacteria; phylum Pseudomonadota; class Gammaproteobacteria; order Pseudomonadales; family Halomonadaceae; genus Vreelandella; species Vreelandella colorata. The sequence goes on along the minus strand of NZ_JABUZA010000012.1, from coordinate 10,058 downwards.
CCCAGCTGCTTTCCAAGGCGGGCCATGCGCGCTTTGAACCGCTAGCAGCGGATACCGCCCAAGGCCATCTAGCGACTATTGTGCAGTGTTGGAAAGCGGGAATGACCCTGCCGCTGCCGTTGGCCCCGCAGGCAGCGTTTGCCTGGCTGAGTAAAGCCGGAACGGTGGACAGCACGGCCGACAGCGACGCCTTTAGCGCAGCAGCAAGCACCTATGAAGGCGGGCGCTTTCAGACCGGCGAAGTCGCGCAAAGCGCCTACCTCGCCCGCCAATGGCCCCACTTTGAAGCGCTATTTAGCGAGGGTCAGGAAGCGGCTAACCCCGCCCTCCGCTTCGCCGCCCTGGCAGATGCCCTTTATCTGCCGCTCTACCGTGCGGTGAAAGAGTAGCACTGCTCGGTAAAGTAGGCGCGCTTCGCTTAATGCGGGTGGTTAACCAGGAGTATTCGATTGGCCAGCGAGATCATTTCAGGGTCGCCAGTGTTCTTTTCGGCCACATCAGAAAGCTTGATGACCGGCAGCCAACCCTGGCCTTCAGGACGCGCCTCGACCATCTTGATCACCATGTTCATGGGCTCCTCGCCCACATCGTTGGTGAAGTTGGTGCCAATACCAAATGCCATGCCGATACGGTCTTTGCAGAAGGCATGAATGCGCTCGATTTTTTCAGGGGTAAGTGCATCGGAAAAGATGATCGTCTTGCTCAGCGGGTCAATGCCCAGGCGCTCATAGTGCGCGATGGTTTGCGAGGCAAAGTCGATAGGGTCGCCGCTATCGTGGCGCACGCCATCAAACAGCTTGGCAAACTTCTTATCGAAGCTGTCGAAAAAGGCTTTTGATGTAAACGTATCGGTTAACGCAATGCCCAGGTCGCCCCGGTACACATCCACCCAATGCTCAAGGGCCAGGCTGTTGGCCATTTTGAAACCAAACCGGGCACCGTGGAACATGAACCACTCATGCGCGTGCGTACCAATCGGCTTCACATCGTGGCGCATCGCCAGCAGCACATTACTGGTACCGGTAAACGACTCGCCGCCGTGATGGCGAAGCGCGCCCACCACGCGGTCGTGAACATTAAATGAGAAACGCCGACGCGTACCAAATTCAGCGATTTTGAGCCCCATGCGTTGGTAAAGCTCGATTTTTTCCTGGGCGCTCTGCTCAATCATCGCATCTGCTTCCGGGGTAATCGTAATACCACGCAGTTGATACCAAAGCTCGCTGATCAGCGCCATCAACGGCACTTCCCAAAGAATGGTGCGATACCACGGGCCTTCAATTACCACGGAAAGGTCCGCCCCCTGCTGCTCGATAATGACCTCGCTGGGGTCATAACGAAACCCGGCCAGAAAATCGAGATAGGTAGGGTCCAGATAAGGGCAGGTCGTTTCGAGATAGCACTTCTCTTCGTCGTTTAAGCGAAGCGCCGCCATATTATCGACTTCGCGGCGTAACGCAGCGCCAAACCCTTCCGGAAAGGCATGCTCGCCACGATTGATAAAAGCGTAACGCGCATGGGCATACGGAAAGCGTTTAATCACGGCATTCTGCATCGTGATTTTGTAAAAGTCGTTATCCAGAAGCGAGGTCAGCATGGAGTCTCATCGTCAGCGTGAACAGAAGCCGCGGTAGCGTAAACAAGATCGCCCCAAGAGTGGCTAGCCGACAAGATTAGCAGGTGACGGCGCCGGCTCCCAGCCCAACCCGCTCGCTTGTGCCTTTTGCTCGCTGCTTTTTGCTCCCTAACGGGCATCGCGATATAGTTCTCCAGCCGCCTCTATTTGCCCCACTCGGGGCGTGTTGTTTTTGTGCCTGCTAGCGCCTGCTCCTGGAGACCAGTGATGAGCCACCCCGCCCCACTCAACCCCTTGAGCTTGCCCTTGCACGGCAGCCGCCTGATCGAGGCCAGCGCCGGTACCGGTAAAACCTTCACCATCGCGCTTTTATACGTGCGCCTGGTATTAGGCGGGCGTAGCAAAGAGGACGACGACGCCTTTATCCGCCCGCTCACGCCGCCCGAAATTCTGGTGGTCACGTTTACCAACGCCGCGACCCAGGAGCTGCGCGAGCGGATTCGTAACCGGCTGGTGGAAGCCGCTGAGGTTTTTCGCAGTGATGAAAACGTAGGCGACAAACTGCTGCTTGAGCTGCGCAGTGAGTACCCACCCTCGGCTTGGCCCGCCTGCGCACGGCGCCTGGCACTGGCTGCCGAGTGGATGGACGAAGCCGCCGTTTCCACCATTCACAGCTGGTGCTACCGCATGCTGCGCGAGCACGCTTTCGATAGCGGCAGCCTGTTTTCACTAAACCTGGAGAACGACCAGCGCGAGCTGGAGCAGGACGTTGTTCGCGACTACTGGCGCACTTTCTACTACTCGTTGGATGGGGACGCGCTGGGCAGCATTGTGAGCTACTGGCAGTCCCCCGACGACCTGCACGCCAGCTTGCAGCGCCTGCTACCCGAATGCGATGCCCTTGGCGAGCAACGCCCGGAGCCGGAGCAAACGCTTACTACCTGCCAGGCCGCCCGCGCCGCCAAGCTCAGCGAGTTAAAAGCCCCCTGGGCTGCCTGGCTGGATGGGCTGGTGCCTGCGCTGGAAGAGGCCGCCAAGCAGAAGGCCTTCAAAGGGCAAAGTTTTAACGCCAAAAGCCGCGCCAACTGGCTGGGGGCGCTGCGCGAATGGTGCACAGGCGACGCTGCCCGCCCCCAGCTTACCGATGCCGCCTGGCGGCGCATGACGCCTGAGGGCATGGCCGATATCTGGAAAGTGGGCACGCCGCCCTGCCCAGCGGTGTGGGAAGCGCTCGCCCACTTGCCCGGCGAGCTTAATGCCCTGCCCGAGCCGCGCAACGACCTGTTAATTCACGCCGTGCAGTGGTGCCGCCAGCGCCTGGAGCGCGAGCAGGAGCGCCGCGCTGAAATGGGTCCCAACGACCTGCTCACACACCTCGACCGCGCCCTGCAAGGCCCCAATAAAGAAGCGCTGGCTGCCCAAATAAAGCGCCAGTTCCCGGTCGCACTGATTGACGAATTTCAGGACACCGACCCAATCCAGTACCGCATTTTTAACGCGGTATATAACGTTGCTACACCGCGCCGCGACAGTGCCGTGATGCTGATTGGCGACCCCAAGCAGGCCATTTACGCCTTCCGTGGCGCGGATATTTTCACCTACCTGAAAGCCCGCCACCACACCGATGGCCGCCACGTTACGCTGGGCACTAACTTTCGCTCAAGTGCGGCGATGGTTAACGCGGTTAACCACTGCTTTAACTACGCCGACAAGCACGAAGCGGGCGCGTTTTTATTTCGTGAACAAGGCGGCGAGAACCCCCTGCCGTTTTTGCCGGTAGATGCCAAAGGCCGCGCCGACCAATTGGTGTTGAACGGCGCGCCGCTGCCCGCCATGACGCTGTGGCAAATGGCGGCTGACGAGCCGCTTTCCAAAACCGCCTACCAGCTTGAAATGGCCGAAGGCTGCGCTTCCCACATGACCGCCCTGCTCGAAGCGGGCCGCAAGCGGCAAGCGGGTTTTAAAACCGAGGGCGAACTTACGCCATTAAAACCTTCCGATATGGCGGTGCTGGTGAACGGCCTGCAGGAAGCTCGCGCTATTCGTTTGGCGCTTGCCAGCCGTGGGGTTAAAAGCGTTTATCTGTCGGATCACGACAAAGTATTCAGCTCATCTATCGCCCAGCAGGTGGAAACCTGCCTACGCGCCTGTGCGGAATCCCAGGCCAATTCACGCCAGGCGGAAGCCAAGCTGCGCGCAGCGCTGGCCACGCCGCTGCTAGGCGTGAGCCTTAGCGAGCTTGATCACCTTAACGAGAGCGAGCTTGCCTGGGAGGCCCGGGTAGAGCAGTTCAGCCGTTACCACCGCCTGTGGCAGCGCCAGGGCGTGCTGCCGCTGGTGCGCAAGCTAATGGTGGACTTCGATATTCCTGCCCGGCTGCTTGCGTTGACCGACGGTGAGCGCTTGCTAACCGATTTGCTTCACCTGGGCGAACTGCTTCAGCAAGCAAGCCAGGAACTGGATGGCGAACACGCGCTGATACGCTTTCTGGCGGAAGCGATTGCCGACCCGGAAAGCCACGGCGACAGCCACAAGCTGCGCCTGGAAAGCGATGCAGACCTGGTCAAGGTCGTGACCATCCATAAATCCAAGGGGCTTGAGTACCCGCTGGTATTTTTACCCTTTATTGCCAACCATCGCCCCACTAAAAAAGGCGATGTGCCGCTGCGCTGGCACGATGGCGAAGGCAATTTACAGCTAAGCCTAAGCGCCGATGCAGAAACGCTCGCCACCGCCGACCGCGAACGATTAGGCGAAGACTTACGCAAGCTTTACGTGGCACTTACCCGCGCCCGCCACGCCACCTGGTTGGGGCTTGCGCCGTTAAAGGAGGGCGAAGGCAGCGCCCTGGGTTACCTGCTTAACGGCGGTAACTACATTGCGCCCAACGAGTTCAGCGAAGCGCTTGCCGCGCTGGTCCATAAAAGCGACATCGCCCTGGAGCCTGCGCCAACACCTACCGCGCTGTGCTTTACGCCCGCCCAGCAGCAAGATGCTTTAGGGCAAGCCCGCACGCCCACACGCCCGGCCCGCGAGCAGTGGTGGATCGCCAGCTACTCGGCGCTGCGCACCACGGGCGGCATCTCAGGGCTGCTATCCACCGCTGCGCCCACGCCGGAACCCACCACGCCCCAGGAAGCCACCACGTTTGAAGTGCTGGATGAACCGCAAGACCTGCTGCAAGGTTCTCCATTAACCGGGCAGCCCACGGCGAGTGTAACCACTCACTCTCCTTTGCCAACTGACAGCGACCAGCCGAGTACAAACGCAAGCCACCTGCACCGTTTCCCTCGCGGCCCCGGCCCTGGCACCTTTCTACACGGCTTGTTGGAATGGGCAGGCCAACTGGGCTTTGCCAAGGCGCTTGAAGACGCCGCCGCCCGTGAAGACACTCTGCGCCGCCGCCTGCAACTGCGCGGTTGGCAAGCGTGGTATGAACCGCTGACAGGCTGGTTTGAGGATTTGCTCGGCACCCAGCTGCCGCTTCCCGGCCAGCAAAGTGCCGTGGCGCTTCAACAGCTAAGCGGTTATCAGGTTGAACTAGAGTTCTGGTTTGCTGCCCATCAGGTAGATACGCAAGCGCTGGATGCGCTGGTTAGCCAGCACTTACTTCCCGGCCTTGCCCGGCCCGCACTGGATGCCGACACCCTCAACGGTATGCTCAAAGGCTTTATTGATTTGGCGTTTGAATTTGATGGGCGTTTTTACGTACTGGACTGGAAATCCAACTACCTGGGTGCGGATGACAGCGCTTATAGTGCCGAGGCACTGAGTGCCGCGCTGCTGGAAAAACGCTACGACCTACAGGCCGCGCTGTACCTGCTGGCGCTGCACCGGCTGTTAAAAGCCCGCCTGCCCGACTACGACCCGCACGTCCATTTGGGCGGCTCATTGACCGTATTTTTGCGCGGCAGCCGTACGCCTGGACGCGGCGTACACCCCGAACCCGCCCCGGTGGCGCTAATTGAAGCGTTGGATGCATTATTTGCAGGCACGGCCAACGGCGCTGGCCTTAAGGAAACGGCATGAAAGATTCACACACCCTGGACCTGTTCGGCGAAAACGAGCCTGCGCCTGCCACACCGCGTAACAGCACAGTAGCACCTGACCACCAACGGCACCCTGCGCTGAACGATACGGGCACTTTAATGGCGCTTTGCGAGCGCTGGGTCGCCAGAGGTTGGCTGCGCGACCTGGACCGCGCGCTGGTCAGCTTCTTCGCCCGCGAGGGAGGCCAGGTGCCGCCGCTGCTTCTGCTGGCCACTGCGCTTGCCAGCCACCAGCTGGGCCGAGGCCATGTGTGCCTGGACTTAAACGCCACGCTGAACGCACCAGACTTCGCCCTTTCGCTACCACCCGAAGGTGATGACCTAAGCGACCCGCCGCCGCTACCCAGCGAGGTATTAGCCACGCTAACGCTTGCCGAGTGGCAGGCCGCGCTTGAGCACCCAACGCTGATCAGCAACGGCCACGGCAACACACCGCTGGTGCGCGCTGACACCCCGCACACCACCCGGCTTTACCTGCGCCGCTACTGGCAGTACGAACAAACTCTGCACCAGGAAATCGCCGCTCGGCTGGCACTAGAAGACGATGCTGCACTAAGCAGCTCTTGTGGGAGCCCAGTTCACTGGTGGTCCGACACATCGGCGAAGGGTGACGCTAGTCACCCCTTACTCCAACAAGCCCTGAACACCCTGTTCCCCGACAACGGCACCCTAGACTGGCAAAAGGTCGCCTGCGCGCTGGCGGCGCGCAGCCACTTTGCGATTATTACCGGCGGCCCCGGCACCGGCAAAACCACCACCGTTGTGCGCCTGCTCGCCCTGCTGCAAACCCTGCAACTGGCCCACTCGCCAACGCAAGCGCTGCGCATTCGCTTAGCCGCCCCCACCGGCAAAGCCGCCGCCCGCCTGAATGAATCCATCGCCGGGCAGGTAAGCCAGTTGCCTACGCAGTCGCTGGCCACTCTGTTGAAACAAAATTCATTGCAGGAGCCCGATTCATTGTGGGAGCCCAATTCATTGGGCGAAGATTCAAGCACTGAACAGCTACAAGCCTCCATCCCCACAGAAGTCACCACCCTGCACCGGCTACTAGGCGCCAGGCCCGACACCCGCCACTTCCGCCACAACCCCAACAATCCGTTGGCGTTGGACGTACTGGTGATCGACGAAGCCTCCATGGTGGATATCGAAATGATGACTGCCGTGTTAAGCGCCCTGCCCGCCCACGCCAAGCTGGTGCTGCTGGGCGATAAAGACCAGCTCGCTTCTGTGGAAGCCGGTGCCGTACTCGGTGATTTATGCCGCCGTGCCGAGGCCGCCCACTACACGCCAGAAACCGCCAAATGGCTTGCCACTCTCACCAGTCACCCGCTGCCCGAAGCGCTAACCTGCCCCAACGGCCAAGCGCTTGACCAGGCAATTACCATGCTGCGAGTAAGCCACCGTTTTGACGCCGCCAGCGGCATTGGTCAGTTGGCCGAGGCGATTAACCAACCGTTAAGCGCCACGCTTAACGAGCGCAATAAACAGAACGCCGTACACAGCGCCCTGCGCGCTGGCTATGCCGACCTACATCATTTGGTGCTGGGTGGTGAAGACGACAACGCCCTGGAGCGTTTAGTCGTCACCGGCTCCCCGGAGCGCTTCCCCAATGCAGGTAAAGGCCGTATGGATAAGAGAAGTAACCAAGAGCTGGCCCCGCCCACCGGCTACCTGCATTACCTGACGACGTTAAAAAAACAGCGCCCAGATGCAACGCTAACGTTTGAAGATAACCGCGCCACCTATAACGCCTGGGCCAGCGATGTACTAAAAGCCTATGGCCACTTCCAACTGCTCTGCGCATTGCGCAAAGGGCCGTGGGGCGTAGAAGGCTTAAACTTGCGCATCGCCAAGGTACTGCGCCGCGAGAAATTACTGAGCGCAAGCGATATCGAGTTGGAAAAAGGCTGGTATGAAGGCCGCCCGGTGCTGGTCACGCAAAACGACTACAGCATGGGGCTAATGAACGGTGATATCGGCATTACACTGACGGTGCCCGACCCGCGCACGTCGGGGCGGTTATTACATCGAGTCGCCTTTCCAACCAGCGACCCGGAGAACTCCATCCGCTGGGTACTGCCTTCCCGCTTACATTCAGTGGAAACCGTGTTCGCGATGACGGTGCACAAATCCCAGGGCTCGGAGTTCTTGCACACGGCGCTGTTGCTACCCCAAACGCCCAACCCTATTCTAACGCGGGAACTGGTGTATACAGGCATTACCCGTGCTCGCGAATGGCTTACCTTGGTGGAAGCCAAACGGGGGATTTTGAATGATGCGGTGGTTAGGGAGGTTATGCGGGTTAGTGGGATGGGGGATTAATTAAATTTTACATCACCGGTTCTAGCATTGTCAGCTAACGGTCAAGAAGGGACGTTTAGCAGACACTTACATAACAATATCAACCACTAGCTACAGCAGGAAGTAAGAAAGTGGCCGAACCCACCCGTAAATTACCTGAATTTCGTAGTGTATCTACGCGAAACCCACCCCTCAATACGTTCATCTTCAATGTCCACTTCTACGAGAAGCCATGCCCGCTCCGAAGAATCCAGCACTACTATAAGTTTTCCCAACGGTAGGTTAGCCATGACTTCAGCTTTCATACTTGGCCCTGATCTGAGCCGCAGAGAGCCACCTGTCACTACGCGGCACCCAGCGAATATCTCCTTCTCTAATTCACTGCTACACCGCGCCAGCTTCTTTGCTTCGCGGGGTGTAGTAACACTTTCGCTGAGAATTGTTCTTTCACTGAATCGTTCCAACGCCATGGTTGCCGCGATGTTCATCAGGAACGGCAAAACGATCCAATAAAAAAGCCAAACTAAAGTGCGGCGACCGCTTTCGGAGAGAGAGAAAAAATCAAGTCTGCCTTGGCCTAAGCGCTTCAGTTCATCCTCTACGGCTGCAAGTTCCTGTGATGCTTCCTCATGATCAAGTTGTTGTCGATTACCGGCATGTTGAGCAATAGCAACAGCTTGACTTATGAGTGCAGGATCGAAGGGCATTCCCGTAAGACGGGGTAATGCACCCATCAAAGAAGAAGATTCCAACCCAAGCAACCCTTGCATAACAGAAAAGTCTTGGAGATCGCGCGCTATCTGAAACGCGGTTGAACCTTGAAACTCTCGAGCCATACGTATCAACGGAGACTCTTGAAGCTCGCACGCCACCTGAGCCGCTGTCGACCCTTGAAACTCCCGAGCAATACTCATCACCGAAGATCCATGAAGCTCACGCGCCACCTGATCCGCAGTCGACCCTTGAAACTCTCGAGCAATACTCATCACCGAAGATTCGTGAAGCTCACGGGCCACCTGAGCCGCTGTCGACCCTTGAAACTCCCGAGCAATACTCATCACCGAAGATTCATGAAGCTCACGCGCCACCTGAGCCGCAGTCGACCCTTGAAACTCCCGAGCAATACTCATCACCGAAGATTCATGAAGCTCACGTGCCATCTGAGCCACAGTCGACTCTTGAAACTCCCGAGCCATGCGAGTGGCCGGACTGCGCAAAGTGTAATCAGGAAAATTTAGGTAATAAAGCTGATCTTTTAGATCAAAATGCTTGCTAATGACACTAACCTCTTTGTTAATTTCCACTTAATTATTTACACTGCGATGGCGGATATTGCCTAAACAAATAAGTGCTCGACAGTAACCATGCATGCCTGAAAAAAATGAATGTCCGAAGACGCTGCCTTTTCTGTTAAGGCCTCTTGTGGATGTAAGCTAGCGCAGCCATTCAATTAGCATAGATTAACGTCCCCAATAGGCCACCAGTATCTGCTCCCACCAGACAAGGGCGTTTCAAGTAAACTTATGGCAACGGTTGAAAGTTTACGGAATCGCTACAACTTCCCCTTCATTGAACCAGCCGCTGTCCTTAATACTTACTAAAGCTGCTGCGGGATCGGACGACCAAAGCACAAGGGCAAGTGACTCCTCAGCACGGCTGCAAGTAACGTACAATAAGCGCAGTGTTCTATCGATGGTCGTTTCCTTGCCGTTTTCTAGGTTCTCTGTGTCCGTCTTGCTCAGCTTAGTACCGCCAAAAATCTTGTCATAGGAAATCTGATTGCCTCCAGCTAATTTATCGTCCATCACGACCATGACATGAAGGAATTCAGAGCCCTTAACGACTTGGTGGGTTGCCAGTGCTGAATGTCCAGAAAGATAGGAGCGATACTTTTGCAGCTGATTCCAGGGAGAAGCGAACAGTGCGCACCAGCCACGACGCATCCGGTCCTTCTTGGACTCATCTTCACCCCTACCGGGGGCTGGTGGTGAAGGTGATTTATCCATAAAAGCAGATAAAAGACGATCATCAACCCCGAACAGTCTTGCTGTTAAGTGAATCGCCCCGGATATTCTAGACACCCGTTAGGCTCTTAAAGTAACGCCTTTCATACTCAACCGGTGACAAGTTAT
>NZ_JABUZA010000122.1 GCF_014897985.1 Halomonas colorata | reverse complement strand
GCCGTCTGGTGAACACGACCGACGATGCCCGCCTGCTGGCAGGCGTGTTGCTCATCCTCGGCACTCAGCGCGCGGCTCTGTAGATGTTGGCCACCGAGCAGCACCGTGTCGAGTTCCAGTACGTGATCGCGGGTTTTACCGTAGGCGCAGCTGCCCTGGCCGCTGGCGTCGGTAGAGATCATGCCGCCGAGGGTGGCGCGGTTGGAGGTGGAGAGCTCCGGGGCAAAGAACAGGCCATGGGGTTTTAGCGCGGCGTTCAACTGGTCTTTCACGACCCCGGCCTGTACCCGCACCCGGCGGGCCTCCACATCAATCTCCAGTACCTGATTCATATGCCGGGAAACATCCACCACGATACCGTCGGTCAGCGATTGGCCGTTG
>NZ_JABUZA010000121.1 GCF_014897985.1 Halomonas colorata | reverse complement strand
AACCTGCGGCTGGATCACCTCCTTAAACGATGCGTCATCCCTCGCGGTAAACGTCCACAATGAATTACCTGATCAGAATGCTGTTGATGAGCAGTGATAAGCGCGCTTTTCACGTTAAAAAAAAGAAAAGGTCTTTCTTTTTCCTTTAATGTTGAAAACAACGGCTCGTTTATCACTGCTTATAGCAGTCGCTCTTTAACAATGTATATCATGCTGACAATGTTTATTTCCTTGTCTGAATTCGTTCAGAAAAGCGAAGTAAGCATGCAATTGTTTTGTGATACGTCTCAAGCGTATCCGGCAATCGTTAACATTGCGACCCAGACTCCTTCGGGTTATAGGGTCAAGCAATGAAGCGCACACGGTGGATGCCTAGGCAGCCAGAGGCGATGAAAGA
>NZ_JABUZA010000120.1 GCF_014897985.1 Halomonas colorata | reverse complement strand
GCGGGCATCGTCGGTCGTGTTCACCAGACGGCCACGGCCATTATTGACCAACAGCGCGCGCTGATTGAGGCGACCTTTCCGCCGCTGAACCGCTGCCTGACCGGCTACGACCTGGCCCACTTACGCGACGCCGCCGGCCAGCTTAACCTCAATAGCCTGCTGTGCGGCTCGGAAGGCTCGCTGGGGTTTCTGAATGAAGCCGTTCTTAACGTGCTGCCGATTCCCCAGTACGCCACGCTGGTCAACGTGCGCTACCCAAGCTTTATGGCAGCCCTGCGCGACGCCAAGGCGTTGATGGCAAATGCCGAGCCCATCTCGATCGAGACCATCGACGATACGGTGCTGACGCTGGCCATGGAGGACTTCGTCTGGGACAGCGTGGCTGAGTTCTTCCCCGCCAC
>NZ_JABUZA010000011.1 GCF_014897985.1 Halomonas colorata | reverse complement strand
CAAGCTGCACGATATTACCCCGTACACGTATCTGGTGGACGTGCTGCAACGTATCAGCCAGCACCCGGCCCGTGAAGTCAGCGACCTGACGCCCCGACTCTGGAAAACCCGGTTCGCCGACAATCCGCTACGGGCGCTGATCGACCCACGCCACCCTGACCGACAGAACAAACAGCCGGAGGCCAACGTCCGTGCGCATTGAGGACATGACCATCGACCAGTTGCTGGAACTGAACCAGACCATCTGCCAGCGAATTGATGAACTGCAAGAACAAGAAACCCTGCATGCCTTGAGTCAATTGCGGGTTGGCCTGAAAGTGACCTTCGAAGGCCGGGAAGGACCGGTGTTGGGGATCGTCACCAAAATCAATCGCAAGAGTGTGATCGTGCTGGGTGAGGATGGCAGGAAACAGTACAAGGTCTCGCCGGAGTTATTAAGGCCTCTCCGTGACGTGAAGTAGGTCAACTACGTCGTGGAATGAACGCTTACGTGCCGCAAGCGGTTTGAGGCAGTCTGTAATTGGCCACATGGCCGTCTACCTACCATGGGAAAACACTTTCCCATGGGGATGGTGTTTCCTATGGATTCGCACTTCAATCCAGCAAGGAGAAGCACCATGCAACTTCAATCCATTAACCTATCTGAAGTAGCTAATGAGTTAGGGTTCACTGGTCCAGTTCATGTAAGTCTCGGCTTAATAGCTGACAGCATGCATTGTGCTGAGGCCACGGTGAACAGATTTGGCATATTAGCTTCGGATCGGTTATCGCTGATGCTTCAAGACACTGCGTCTCAGCTAGCAAAGTACCCATCAGGTACCCAGGCGGCGCGCTTTACCCACTTCAGAATTCCGCCAAGTGGTAATTCTGAGGAGCCGTTAGGTCTTGATATAGAGGCAGTTGTCGTTAGTGGTGAAGAAGGAAAGCACCTTCTTCTGGCCAAAGCTGATGAAATAGAACTCAGTGAGCTAATCGCCGCGTAAGCATAATTATCCACCCCAGACCGGGATCACACTCCCGGTGGGTGTGGTCTTGGTCATGTACGAGACTCCTGTCATGGCTACCTGCAATTACCACATCGCTTCTTCGCAAGCGAAACTTCAGCACTTACTCGTTCAGGATGCTACTGGGGCTTACCGTGTTGCAGATGATGACTACGTTGTTGAAGCAGCTCGTAAGGTGTTAGAGAGGCAATTTCGGCCAGGTCTCTCACTTACTTCCCCATCTAATGCTAAAGAATATTTACAGCTTAAATTAGCCTTCCTTGAGCACGAGGTTTTCGCAACGATCTGGCTAGATTGTCAGCATAGAGTTATCGCTTATGAGGAGTTGTTTCGAGGAACGATTGACTCTGCTGCGGTGTATACCCGTGAAGTCGTGAAAGCAGCACTTCAACACAATGCTGCGGCTGTCATCTTTGTTCATAACCATCCCAGCGGTGCGAGCGCTCCAAGTGATGCCGATAAACAGATCACAAAGCGACTCGTAGATGCTTTGGGTTTAATCGACCTTCGTGTAATCGACCACATGATTGTCGCTGGATCCGATGTACTCTCTTTCGCTGAGGAAAGGCTCCTTTAACTCCTTTTGACTCGCTCATTCGAGCGAGTCTTACTCATTTATTCCAATGGTCTAATTCCATGATAAAGATTCCTGGCCGATTGTTCGTCAAGACGATCCATGGTCGTCACGGCCCTTTCAACGTCGGACGCCTGGCGACCTCCATCGGTGAGTTCGTCATCAAGGATCCCCAACTGGAGCAATTTAGTGAGGGTCAATTCTCAGGTGAGTTCTTGGTACTTGAGATTCGGCCGGCTAGCTATTTTGCAGGTGGGCGATTGGTAGTCGAGGTACGTGCCAGAGTTGGCGAGATGCTGCTCTCCGATAACGGTGTGCTCGTGTCGCAATCTGATAAGCCTCACTTCGATTCGTCAGAAATAGATCCACTTGAAGAAGAGGCAACCCCTCAAACGCAAACTCCACCGGTACAATCCCAACCGCAGCCTATGCAGCAGCGGCAATTTCAGCCGGTGAGAGCTAAGGAAACACCCCAAGCTGCGTCTCCTGCCGCAACACCTCAAAACGTACCACCGGTACAAAATGAATCGGATAACCCTGATATGAAACTCTTCGGTCTGCTCTGGCCACTAGGCAATACTGTCAAGCTCGATCCAACTATTGAGCGTGCCGTATTTAGGAGCCAAGTTAGCCGACTGAAAGAAATGGGTTACCAATTCCAAAGTAAAACCCAAACGTGGTTCAAATAGCCCCGTTATCTACAGCTAGGTAGTAATTAACCCCTATGGGGCGCATCGACGCCCTTGGGGCTCGGTCGCTCCATCAATCTCTCAACACTGATCGATGGAGGCAGTGATGGCCGACCTATTCGCTATCGGGGAATACTCCGATTTATATGCAGACGCGTGCTGTGTCAGCAGTGACGGCGATTGCTTGTTCCTCTCTCTTTGGGGGAGGGATACAGCTATCCAGGAGCTGCTTGCAAGGCTTACGCTACCACCAGCCCAGAACGGCCTGGATGCCCTCCATATTATGGAGGGTGGGACCCAACACCGTGTTCGCTTCCGCGACATGGATAACTACGAAAAACGCACGACTCGGGCCTTTCAAAAGACCCGCTTCGGTAGCCTGGTGCAGGTATGGCTGTTTGACCAGCGCTGCGTTAGCCCTGATCGAGCCAATCTTGAAGCAGTCATGCTCATTGAGCGCGAGACTTCAGAGTCGATTGAAAACAGGCTGTGGCAGCGGATTAATGACTTATGTCCTCTACCGCTCCTCGATCACTGGCAAGAACAGGTTATGGCATGGCTGCATCAGCAGAATGCCATTGTTCCTGCTCAAAACTCGCTGGGACGGCTCAACGCCTGGGAAATCAAGCTGGATCAGAACGCAATGGCGATGTGCATTAGCGAGATGATCCGAACTGGCCATCTCACCACCGAGCCTTGAATTTACTTCCTTCTGGCGTGGCTTGTCCGCGCCTTCTTATTCCCATCCTTAATTTCATTCAGGAGGTGCCTCATGGCACTCATGTTTCCGCGCCTGGCGCACAATTATGTAAAGAACGGCTATTACCCAACAGATACACGTTCAACTGAACGGGTTTTAAAAGCTTTGCAGCCATCTGTTGGTGAAATGCGAATCTTTGACCCATGTGCGGGTGAGGGCGAAGCGATCGCAGAAGTAGCACACTACCTGGGCCGTGAATATGTCCATGCCTTCGGCGTCGAGTACGACCCTGAGCGAGCGACCACAATGGCATCTTTAGTGGATACATCGCTACAAGGTGACCTCATGGACACCGTTGTCTCACAGAGAACCATGGGGCTGCTTTGGCTCAACCCCCCCTATGGTGATCTTGTCGCCGACAGTGCCCAAAACGTGCATTACGAGGGCAAAGGTCGACAGCGACTTGAAAAGCTTTTCTACCAGCGCACGATTAATACTCTCCAGTACGGGGGCGTATTGGTATTGATTATCCCGGCTTATTCGCTCGACAAGGAGTTAGCGGGATGGTTAGCCAATCATATCAACAACCTGAGGGTATTTCGGGCGGCCGTCGATGAATTTCAGCAAGTAGTGATTTTTGGCAATAGAGCCCGTCGCTACGAGGTGGAAGGCAAGGCAGAGACTAAGCGACACCGTAGTCAGCTGCTTCGCGTTGGTATGAAAGAGGAGACGCCTGATGTTCTACCAGACGAATGGCCTTTCGACCCCTACGTGGTTCCTTCTGCGAAGGGTGAGATGGGGCACTTCTACCGAGTGACTGTTGAGCCTAGGCAATTGGAAGAAGAGGTTACTCAACTGGGCGGATTATGGTCTGACGTCGGTGCCATTTTCGGCCGAACAGGTCTCAAAACAAGACCTCCTGTCAGGCGTTTATCGAACTGGCATTTGGCGCTTTCGTTAGCTGCCGGTGCCATCACTGGAGTAGTCACATCACCTGGTGGGCGTTGCCTGGTAGTTAAAGGCAATACTCACAAGGATAAGATATCTAAAACCGAATTCACTGAGAACGAAGATGGTTCAGTGAAAGAAACCCGGGTTCTAACTGATCGGTTTGTACCCGTGATCCGAGCGTGGGAAATGACAGCAGGGTCTACACAGCTGGGTCAACTGCTAACGATAACGTCTGTACCACCAGCCAATGATAGCGATGCAAATGCTTCAGAAGGCGGTGAGATTGATGAAGCGGAATCGGCTCCTACTCGACAGGCGGCGGTATCAAACGTAACTACGAAGAAGCTGAGATTCGGTCTCGGTCGAATCGTGATGACTCGTGCTGTGAACGATCTGATTGCTGATGGGGTATTCAACCCCTTAACGCTTCTCAAACGTCATGCATTTTGTGATTGGGGAGACGTATCAGGGGGCGATGCTCAGCGAAACGAACAGAGCCTCCAAGACGGTGATCGCTTGATGTCCGTTTACAACGTGAGCTCAACGCTCACCATTTGGATTATTACAGAGGCGGACCGCAGCTCGACAACGCTGCTACTGCCAGAAGACTATTAACTAAGGGCGAAGTTCGCTCTACCTCACCCCCAGACGGGCTGTACCTAACCCGTCTGGGGAGGTGCATGCCCGTCATTTCTTGATACTCATAGGAGAGACGATCATGTACCCAATGATCAAATCACCGGCATCGGCCGGCACTGTAAGCGAAAATCTACCAGCGGCATTTGATGCAAATAGCTTCGGGCCTACGGTAGACCTGAATGACTTCATTGAAGAGTTTGGGGATGGACTGCTTGAGTCGTTGAGCCGATCTCACCCGCCCGTCTATGACGGAGCGGGCAACCCAGCGCGACAAGTCATTATGGATGGTTTGGCACGCAAACCGTTTACTGCCCAAGCAGAAGTGGTACAGGCGATCGCAGCGTTAATGCTCGACCGCAATGAACCTGCTGGCATCATTAATGCTGAGATGGGAACGGGTAAAACCATGATGGCCATCGCCATGGCTGCTGTATGCCATGCGGAGGGCTATCGCCGCTTTAAAGTAATCGCACCACCCCACCTAGTTTATAAGTGGCGGCGCGAGATATTGGAGACCATTCCAAATGCACGAGTATGGGTACTCAATGGCCCAGATACGCTAGCCAAGCTATTGAAGCTTCGTTCTGTACTTGGCACGCCTGATGATGGGCGTCCCGAGTTTTTCATTCTCGGTCGAGTGAGGATGAGAATGGGGTTCCACTGGCGCCCTGTTGCAGCAGCTAAGCGTGTTTGTGGTGGAGAGTTGGCCTCATGCCCAGACTGTGGCGGCTGGATACTCGATAGTGATGGCGAGCACGTCAGCATGGTGCAGTTCTTGCGTGAGGAGCGGCGACAAAAATGCCAGCATTGTGGTAACACACTATGGACGCTGATGCGCCCGCAGCGGGCTACCGGCAATGTGCAGCGCGATATGGTGTTAAAAGCTCTGCGTAAACTGCCAACGATCGGCAAAGTGACATCTGAGCGACTCGTTGGCCAATTCGGCGAAGAGTTTCTGGCCTCCATGCTAGGTGACAACATCCATGAGTTCCTGAACTTGATGGATGAAAACGGTGATCTGGTGTTCTCGGATCGTCAGGCAGCACGGATGGAACGAACCATGGCCACGATGGAATTTGGCTTTGGTGAAGGTGGCTACCAGGCTACTGAGTTCGTTAAGCGTTATCTGCCCAACCAGACATTCGATCTGCTAATCGTAGACGAAGGTCACGAGTACAAAAATGCGGGCTCAGCACAGGGGCAGGCAATGGGTGTACTGGCGGCTAAGGCGCGAAAAACACTGTTGCTCACGGGCACTCTGATGGGGGGATATGCTGATGATCTCTTCTATCTGCTGTTCAGAATTCTGACGTCCAGAATGATTGAAGATGGCTATAGCCCTAATGACAGGGGATCGATGGGGCCTGCGGCCATGTCGTTCCTACGTGATCATGGAGTGCTGAAGGACATTTACACTGAGCGCGACGGTGATTCGCACAAAACAGCTAAAGGCAAAAAGCTGTCTGTGCGCACTGTAAAAGCCCCAGGCTTCGGCCCTAAGGGCATCATGCGTTATGTGCTGCCTTTCACTGTCTTCCTCAAACTCAAAGATATCGGGGGCAACGTACTACCGCCCTACGATGAAGAGTTCATAGAGGTACCGATGGGTGAAGAGCAGTTTTTTGCCTATCGGCGACTAGAAGCTCAGTTGACCGCCGAACTAAAGCAGGCTTTAGCACGGCGGGATACGACCCTGCTAGGCGTTGTGCTTAACGCGTTACTTGCATGGCCTGATTGCTGTTTCCGACAGGAGACAGTTAAGCATCCACGCAATGGCAACCTGTTAGCGTTCGTTAAGACGATTTTTAGCGAGCAAGATCTCACGCCCAAGGAACGGGAGCTCATTGAGATCTGCAAGCGAGAGAAAGCTGAAGGACGCAAAGTGTTGGTCTATACGTCCTATACAGGCAAACGCGACACTAGCAGCCGTCTTAAACGGGTTCTTGAGCAAGCCGGTTTTAAAACTTCGATACTTCGTTCCAGCGTTGAGACAACAAGGAGAGAGGATTGGATTGCAGAGCAAGTTGACCGCGGGGTCGACGTGGTCATAACCAATCCCGAGTTGGTGAAAACAGGATTGGATCTGCTGGATTTTCCAACCATCGTCTTTATGCAGACCGGCTGGAACGTTTATACGCTGCTACAGGCGGCTAGGCGTTCCTGGCGAATCGGTCAGAAAATGCCGGTACGTGTGTTGTACTTGGGTTATGCCCAAACATCACAGATCACGTGCCTGGCACTAATGGCCAAGAAAATTGCCGTGGCTCAAAGCACGTCGGGAGATGTTCCTGAGTCAGGCCTTGATGCCCTTAATACGGATGGTGACTCCGTAGAAATGGCATTAGCTAGGCAACTGGTCGCTTGAACTCAACCCCCTCTTCGGAGGGGGTTTTTAATGGTCTTTGTTTATATACAGGATAGTCTCTCTGGGCGAGAAACTTTGTTTAACAATCTAGCCTTTGTGCTTCTTGTATATTAGGTATGGTTAGCCATCCTCTTGAGAGATTTGTTCTTATTAAGAGCTAAAGATCAGCTGCAGTGACGGAAAGTATTGAGATGGAACTTAACATTCCCGCTTCACTTCAATTTCAGAACTGCGTCAGATAGACCAATTGACTACTATTGAGCCTACTGATGTTAAAGAGTCTGTTCATAAAGAAAAAAATGGCACCGATCCCTCGCTCTCGTGCAGAGGAGGGCTGGGTGGTGCCCTTGGCAGGGGCGAAGCTGCTTGATCAGCCATATAGAAAGCAAGTGATAAAAGCACTATGGGATCTGACCTCACTGACAAAACCCGTTTTTCAGGAGTTTATACAGCGCCCATTGGAACGCTACGCTGAACTTGTTCAGTTAATACCTGCATCAGAGTCTCATCATCATGCCTATGCCGGAGGGATGCTGGATCATGGCCTTGAGGTGGTTAATTTCGCATTAAGGATCCGGCAGAAGCATTTACTTCCGCCAGGTGCATCCCCAGAAATGCAGTCATCGTGTAGCGAGCGATGGACTGTTGCGATAGCGTACGGCGCTCTACTACATGATGTCGCAAAGCTATTGGATGTTGATATCTATCTGAATGATGGAAGGAAGTGGTGTGTATGGAATGGTCCCATACCCAGTCCATACCGAGTCAAATATCGTAAGGATCGCGATTACATGCTACATCAAGCAACCAATGGTTTACTTTGTCATCGTGTACTTGACGGAGCCATTTTGGACTGGGTGTCTGAAGACCCTCAAGTATTCAAGCAATTGATGTTCTCCATGTCTGGGTATAGTAGTGAAGCAGGAATTATCGGTGAAATTGTTTCTCAGGCTGATAGGGCTTCGGTTGCCAATGCGCTAGGAGGTGATCCAGCTAAAGCGCTAAAAGCGCCAGTTCAGTCTCTACAACGCAAGTTAACAGACGCTCTCAGGTACCTCGTAAAGGAGCAGTTAACTCTAAATGCACCGCGAGCGCCTGCGTACTTAACTGACGATGCACTTTGGATCGTTTCACCCAGCGTACCGAACCAACTCAAAGCGTATCTACTAGAGCATGGGGTCGGTGGCGTTCCATCGAACACAACGCGTATGTACGACGAGATGCAAGCACATGGCCTGATCGAAGAGGCAGGTGAGGGTAAGTCTGTTTGGAAAGCGGACGTCCAAATAGGAGACTGGCGAGCTAGTCTAAGTTTTTTGAAAGTGCCTGCAGGACTTATCTGGGGCGCAGAAGAAGAGCGCCCCTCTACGTTGAATGGCACATTGACGGTAATTGACTCAAAAGCTTCAAAAGATAGCAGTTCTACTGCACTGGACTCGGCAGCCGCCGCCAAACCAAAGCTTGCAGAGAGTTCCGAAGCTATAGCAGATACAGAAATTCATAGTTCGGCCAGTGAAGCTGGTGAGTTCAGCATCAATGACATGATGGCACTAATAGCTGGAGACGATGTTCAAGCTGACGAGGTGAGTACAACAAAGAAACAGTCAAATGAAGCATTCTGCAATGTAAGCAAGTCGCCACAGGCTGATCCGGTTGACATTGGTGAGCGATTTATATCATGGCTGCAGCAAAGCCTTGCTTCTCGAAAGTTAATAGTTAATGACTCAAAAGCTCTTGTACATGTTGTTGAGGGAGGCTACTTCCTGGTAAGTCCCGGTATTTTCAGGCGATTCTGTGATCTTACATTTGGAACAGATAAAAACTGGAACAAAGTGCAGCAGCGATTTCAAAAGCTAGGGCTTCACATTAAAACTGAACACGATACCAATATTTGGGAGGTCAGCGTCCGTGGCCCGAATCGTCGGGGTAGCGTACTCAAAGGATATCGGTTGAAGCAGGACAGTGATATTACACCTACTGACTGCATGGATAACGTTTTCCTCACTCTTGCTCAAGAGGAGGGGGAATGAGCAATTATAACTTTCAGCAAATATTGGAAGAAATGTTTGTTGAGCGCTGGCTTTCACCAAAAACTCAGTTGAGCTATTCGGGGCCTGTGAGGTTGTTTAGACGTTATATCGGCTTGGACGTCATGCCTGGGGATGTTAGGCGTCATGATGTTTTAGCATGGAGGGTCGCCATAGTTGAATCTAGCCGCAACCCTAGCGGGATAAAGGAAAGCAGCTGGAATAACTATGCAAGGCACTTAAAGTCGCTATATCGCTTTGGTATAACGAACGATTTGATAGCGATAGATAAGTCTCCTTTTGAAAATGTCTTCCTGCGGGAAAAAAAGCGTGGTCGAAAAACTTTAAGAGATATAGATATCGGGTTATCAAGAGAAGCACTAGAGTTGTGCCGCCGATACGAAGTAGTGAAAAAAGAACCTGCATCCATACACCCAGCATGGTTTTGGCGAGTAGTTGTAGAAACATTCTACCATACAGGTATTCGGTTAAATCAGCTGCTGAGTATAACACCCGACGATATACATCTGAAACGACGTCGTTTAGTTGCATCAGCAGAAGGAGCCAAAAACAACCATGAGTCAGTGCTCCCAATCACTGACGCACTGTATCCATACCTAGTTGAGTTAATGACAGCTGCGCATGCCAAGGGGGTGAAGCGTAATGAACAGCTCTTCAATGTAAACCTCTACTCAGTCCGAACACGGCGAGAAACGATGGATATTTGGCAAGTGGAGCGATTCTTCAACCGCTTATCGCGCTATTGTGGTAGCCGCGTCACGCCCCACCGGTTTCGTCATAGCTTGGCCACGGACCTCATGCGCAGCAAAGGTAGGGATCTATATCTGACCCAACAAGTGTGTGGACATACCGATATTAGGTCAACAATGGAATATATTTCTCCCGACCTAAATACATTAAAAACGTATTTGGAACAGAGGCACTCTCATCTTGAGCAGCAATAAGCCTTTAGGAGCTACACTCAAAAACTTAGCTACCACCTTGACAGGCGGCAAACAGCGTGACGATAATGTCAATGCTAACAAGTGGAAGGTTTTGGTTGCGCTGTTATAGGGTAAAATTTTTTTTGTTGGTGTTAAAGCAACTGACTTGTAATCAGTAGGTCCCGGGTTCGACTCCTGGTGTCGGCACCATCAAAAGATGGTTAAAAGCAACATATTAGAGAATCCGAAAAAGCCGTCCGAAAGGGCGGCTTTTTTGTGCGCGTTTGAAAAGTGCTCATAGCCAATTAAGCTGCCGACTTTTCTATCAGAAGACGAATTGAGTTATATCCTAGGTAATCGCCGTTAGCTTTTTATACGTACTAGAGGATAGCGCTCAACCAACGAAATAGTTGCTAGGTAGTATGCTTCAGGAAGGTTGCTATCGGCTTGTGCTGCTGGCGGTGGATACAACGCTACAAGTGATAGCCCGATAAAATTAACGGATAGATAGGGGCTGTTTGTTAGCCTGGGTAGAAGTGGTGGGGCCCTCCTTGGCCTATCGCGCTTCCTTGATCCTTTCGCATATTGCCTTCCATTGCCCTTCCCTGGGCTAGCGCGACTCAAGTGGGCTACTGCGATTAGTAGCCCTTAGAAGTGTAGCTACTTTGATAGAAAATAATGTAGTCAATCGACGACAATATTTGTAAGCATTTTCTTACATGGAAACAATAATCTTATAAATTTCAAGGATTTTTGCTATGCCACATTAAATTTTCTTACGATTGCCATCGCGACGGTGCCAACACGTTAGGAGGTCGCGATACAGCTAGGATGATCCGAGCCTTTGCAAGGTCAGCACGTGGTGGGTAAAGGCGAGATGTAAAGACAGGTAATACAGAAGGTAAAAACAGCAACGCCTCTATACAACAACGCCCCTATGAAGGGGCGTTTGGTGTACTCATGCCTTCCTGGCATTTGGTCACTCATCCTGAGTGGAAATTCCTTTTCGTTGGTAGCTTCCTGCCGCCGACAACTTTATACTAGACCATGTATAATATGTGCACAATAGATGAGTAAGAAAAAATTATACCAAAATTTATACCATTCCTTTCTAAGCTTAATTTTTCCTTTTCTATACATCACCAGTTTCCAATCTGTGACCGCAAAGCCGCTGCAACACTCTCCGATACGGGTTAGATACATTACCGAATGCCCTGACTGCCAATGCTCTACCCATCAGCCTTTGACCCTTGGCGGGCGAAGCCAGTTTTATCTGTTATCCATGTGCTGGCGATGAGAGGGCAGAGTCAAACAAACAAGCTGCTCCCTTTGGTTTGCTTAAGCAATCGCCACCGGCTGGAAGTCCCTCTTGAAGCGTTTGGTAATAAAGCCTCTATAAATTTAATGTTATTAAACTTTTACAGATGTCTTTATCATTAATTTAAAGTTTCTATTTATTTAAATTAATTGGATTGTTGACATGAAATAAAAGCTTGTTAATTACAAAGATTAAAAAGCTTTCTTATTGACTATATCGCTTGAAACAACTTATGAGTTGGCTACTCTCAAATTACTCGATTAACTAATCGAGTTCCACGGAATGATTTGGTTTTACCGAATGCATGAAAGGAGATGAATCATGGCTAACAATCGCAACGACAATGGAATGAGTCGCGAAGAAGCAGGCAAGAAAGGTGGCGAAGCTACCTCAAAGAATCACGATAAAGAATTTTACGAAGATATCGGCCATAAAGGCGGCCAAAAGAGTGGTGGTAACTTCGCGAATGACCCAGAGCGCGCTTCCGAAGCTGGTAAGAAAGGCGGAGAAAACAGCCAAGGAGGCCGTAATTCCTGATCACAGCCGAATGAGATTGGCCATTAGGTTTTACGCAAACGCTTAAATGGTAACCCTTTATAAAACGTAGTAGTGGCATATATGTGTTACTGATTTTTAAAGGGTTGTTATGCAGAAGATTGAGTTTCTTAACCAGAATTAACTAAGTGTTAGTATTTTTAAGGGGCAAGGAAGCTTTTGTTAAACCTTTATGGAAAAAGGTGGTTGAGTAATTAGATCGTACTGCATAGCGTTTAAGTTTTCTGCCAGGGAGTTTTCTCCCTGGCAGTTACTGTCGGAGAGGTCACCATGTTTCACCATTCAGCAAAACTTCAATATCCGGTTAAAGTCGATAAGCCTAATCCTGAATTTGCCATGCTGCTTCAGCAGGCTATTGGTGGTATCGAAGGAGAAATTCGGGTAGCCATGCAATATTTTTTCCAGGCAATGGGCGCGCGTGGTGATGATCGCATTCGCGACCTGCTGATGTCGACGGCGACCGAAGAACTTGCCCATATTGAAATGCTCGGCCATGCGGTTGCGCTTAATTTGGAAGGGGCGCCGGTCTCTTATCAAGAGGCTACCGCAAAAGATCCCGTCATGAATGCCATTCTTGGCGGTGCAAACCCTCGCCATCTACTGTCATCGGGGCTTTCGGCCATGCCTGTAAATGCTAACGGGGTGCCGTTTGATATGAGCCACATTTATGCCACCGGCAACGTGGCTGCCGATATGTTGGCGAACGTAACGGCTGAGGCCAGTGGTCGGGTGTTGGCCTCGCGCCTTTATAACTGGACTGACGATCACGGCATGAAAGATTTTCTTTCTTTCCTGATTGCTCGAGATACCTACCATCAGCAGCAGTGGTTGGCTGTGATCGAAGAGCTAGGTGGACTGGGCGCAAATCTTCCCATCCCCAACTCAACGCCTGAAGACCACGAAGCCATGCAACACTCGTATTACTACCTCAATACGTTGCTTGATAAAGAAGCACCTAAAGGACGTTGGGGTGAAGGTCCTTCCTTTGATGGCCGTAGCCAGTTCTCGGTTCGCAACCAGCCAGCACCTGAAGGTCAGGAAGCGACGCTTGGTATGGCTAAGGAAAAATCAGGCGCTCAGAAGGACCAGATTGATCCGTCTAAGTAAACAGCTATGAATTGCTCAGTTTCTTAAAGGAGAATGCACGATGGAAACCAAGTATCTAGAGAACTGGTTGCGTGATGCACATGCTATGGAGCAGCAAGCTGAGAAAATGCTGAGATCCCAAGCAGAACGCTTGGAGGATTATCCAGAGCTTAAAGCGCGAATTGAGCAGCATTTAAATGAAACCCGTCACCAGTCTGAGCGATTAGAGCAGGCTATGGCCGGAATAAATATTGATACTTCCGCGCTAAAAGATCTGGGCGGCAAGTTAACCGCGTTCGGTCAGGCGCTCGGCGGCATGATGGCAGGCGACGAAGTCATGAAAGGTAGTATTGCCAGCTACGCCTTTGAGCATTTTGAAATTGCCAACTACAAGGCATTAATCCAGGCGGCTGAAAGTGCAGGCCAGACTGGAGTGGCCCAGGTATGCAGAGAGATCCTCAAAGAAGAAGAGGATATGGCTGCTTGGCTTGCCGATCATATTGAATCTACTACTACCGAGTTTTTGCACCGTGCGGATAATGACGATCTGCGCGCCAAGCGGTAAGTGCTTTCGCCGCATACCCTACTAATTAGGCCCTTTCCTCGGTAATTATTTGCCGAGGTTTTTTTCTGGCTAGCTGTGCCTTATGCGTTAACGTATATCGCTCTACAACAAAGCCGCCCACGCGTTGGGCGGCTTTGTTGATTTTAAGGCGAGCTAACCTCTGTAAGGCGCGGCTTACAGAAGATCCCGGGGAATAGTTGACTCCCAATTTTTTGAGAATACCCGGTACTGCCCTTCATAAGCATCCATCTCGGCATGAATGATAAAATTAGTTTCGGTGCAGGTAAGCACGGTGCGCGTGTAAACCTGCGTATGCCAATCATCGCGCTTGAATGAGCTTTCTGTGACGGTTTCCCCGCGTGCAGAGGTAAAGTCATTACCTACCGTAGTGTAATACTCACGGGCACACCGATGAATTTCGGTACCTATATCGTTAATTCGAAAGCACCCCTGATCGTTAACGACTTCCAGCGTAGAGCTTTTAGTCGCCAAGTCTTGATGCAATAACCAATTATGCTTGCTGGGTGCAAGATTGGTGATCTCAAGAGGAGGGGCAGACTGCGGAGCGTCAAAGTGCGTTAAGCCATCCTCTTCATGACCTGCGCAACGCACGGGTAGCTTGAGCACGCAATGATTAAACGAAATATCTACCTGAGCAGGTTTTGGGGGCAACCAGGCAAGCGGCCAGTAGGAGGTTGATACAGAAACCCGTAATTGATGCCCCGCCGGAAACTGTTGCGCAATACCGTTCATATCAATGGTGACCCGATAAGTCCGGTGCGGCTCAAGCGGCGTTGGTTCCGCATTGCTATCGCGGTGGGTAAGGTTGAGTAAACCGTACGTTACCCGGGTGGCTTTACCATCTGGCGCTACATCAGAAAGACGCACTGCCAGCATTGCCTGTGGCTGATTGCTTGAAACTTCCAGCTCTAATGAAGGCGTACCAAAAATATGTAACGGCTCAGCTAAAGCATCGGTACTAAAAATAAGCGAGCCGCCGTCTTCCTCGCGCTGATCACCGGGTAGATCCGGCGTGGCGGCATATGAGCACCATTTGCCTGCCGCCAAGCCTACGCTTAACGGTGACTGTAGCCCCATGGTGGTAGGCTCAGTGCTGCGTTCAGGTTCGCTAGCCGAAGACAGAGGCGTTAACCGATAAGGGGACAATAAATAGTGTTGCTCCTGAATATTATTGGATGGCCATAAAGGCTCTGCAATCCAGCGGCCAGGTCTGTCTTCGTAGGAGTTATCTGGAGGGACGCTGTCTTGCTCCCAGGCGCGCAGCATGGGTTCATCCATAATGCCGTTGTCTTTGCCTTTCAGCCAGTAGTCCCACCAGCGCAGTGCCTCTTGAAGAAAGCCAATGGCAGGTCCCGGAATACCTTGATGAGGATACTTATGCCCCCAGGGGCCAATAAGCCCTTTGCGTGGGACCTCTAAATGCTCCATTAATCTGAAAACGGTATTGGTAAAGCCATCCGCCCAGCCCCCAACAGCATATACCGGGCAGCGTATAGCGTCGTAGTATTCGCAAACGGAGCTTGCCGACCAATATTCACTGCGCCGCTGATGGCGCAGCCACTTATCAATCCATAGGCCGCTTTCTTCCATGCGTTCGTGCCACATATCTCGCCAGCGGTCGCCGACAATCAGCGGGTCGGGCGGTAAGGCGTTAAAGGCGAGCATGACGGTGGCTTCAGATAAATTATCCCCGAGAAGGCAGCCACCCATATAGTGCATGTTGTCGGCATAAAGATCGTCGCTTGAACATAAGCTGATAATCGCTTTTAGCGCCGGCGGCTGCTTGGCGGCAACTTGTAGGCTGTTAAAACCACCCCACGAAATACCCATCATGCCGACGCTACCGTCACACCAGGCTTGGCGGGCAATCCACTCGATGGCATCCACCGCATCTAACTGCTCTTGCTGGGTATATTCATCAGTGAGCACTCCATCGGAGTCACCGCTGCCACGCATATCCACTCGCACACATACGTAGCCATGGCCCGCCAGATAAGGATGATTGGTAGCATCGCGGCCACGCGTGATATCGCGCTTGCGATAAGGGATATACTCCATAATGGCGGGCAGAGGGGTATCCTGGGTAGCTTCAGGCAACCAAATGCGCGCCGCTAAATGTTGGCCATCGCGCATGGGGATAAAGACGTTTTCTATCTCGCGGACGTTATAAGGAAAGTCGTTGATAACTTCCATTTTACCTCCTTCAAAGATCCACTTTTTCGATTTCAAAATCTAAAAAGTCTAAACAGAATTTATAGCGTTCCTCGATCTCCTCATGGTTGTTACCGGTGATATACAGCGTACCTAACCGATAGCAAAAACTATCCTGATGAAGCAAATCGCTAAGGCGCTGACCTGGGGAAACGTCCAGGCATACGTCGGTATGAGGTAGTTGCTGTTGCAGTGCCTGGATGTTTTCTTGGCTAGGCACCCGCGTAACGATGCCATCTTCATGGGCGTAAGGGATAAAGCATTTTGCCGCCACAGGTGCCACGCCCTGGCGGCTTAATAAAGAAGGGCGCTGACCCAAGGCGATGTCGATCGCCACCTCATGGTTGGACATGCCATCCACCAGAACGAATATCTCGCTATGTGACTGTGAAATACGCGTATTGACTTCTATCAGCCAAAGTTTGTCAGTTGCTTCGTCCCACATGAATTCAGCATTAAAGCAGCCATTATCGTAGCCAATATGGGTAAGAAACGTTTTAGCGGCTTCCACCATTTTATGGTGTACATGCTCGGGTAGATTGCTGGGGTATTCCAGGCGGTCATAAAGGGTTAATGAGTCATCAGCTCTGGGCTGTGAAATAATTCCATGCACATTGAATTCGCCCTGAAAAACCGTGCCCTCAGGAGCCGCCTGTACCCCTTTTATGATCTCTTCAACAATGCAGGAATTACCATCCAGTTCTTTGATCTCTTCCGGTAAGTCGGCGTACTCAAGCGCTTCATTGAACGGGTCGCCAAGCTGGCGAATACCCTGACGAATTTCCTCAATAGCCTGATCAAATTGCGCTTGGTTCTCTACTTTGAAGCCCAAATGAGACGAGAATGCTTTTACCGGCTTTATCCAGAAAGGAAAATCAAGGGTGACCTGATCAATCGGGTTCTCTTTGAAGGGATCTACGCCGCAGAAGTCAGGTACGACGTCAGGAATAACCTTCTGCTGCTCAATACGGCTCCAGAGTTTATGCTCACAGGTTAAAACGCTGGTAATAGACGGCGAAGGGATATCATATTGCTGACAAAGTAAGGGGACTAATACGCTAGTTGGAAAGTCCCACTGAGCGATGATGCCATCGACAGTGCCAGCGAAATTCTCTAATTGAGCCTTCGCCACATTTAAAAGCTGATTAAACGACAGACTTTCAGCCTCAACTGCTGTATTAACACTAAGTAGCTCATGAATATCCAAAGCTTTAGCTTCTCTTAGCGTTTCCATCGCGCGACGCTGTTTATCTTCTAAAGCAATAACAAAGATATTACGTTTCATCATTCTCTCCTTGAATTAGAAAGCCTACTCCTGATGCTTCAGATTAAGTGTAAGATAACTATCCAGTAACATCCTTGATATATGTAATTTTTAAAAGTTCCTTAAGCACTGGCTGAGTTTAATTTTTAACAGGTTTTAAAGTGAGGTTTATGCGGTTTTTAAAGGACATAGCGTTTTCATTGTGTTTATAAATGTAACGCTTTTTATCAGATGCGATACTTCACAAAAAAACCGTCAGGTAAGTAAAGTGAGGTTTTAGAAGGAATCATTTTAAAATTTAATAATTGTTAAAATTCTCCATCGATAACACGTTAGAGCTGTACTCTTAATCAGATTGATGAGGCAAATAGTCCTTGTTTATATTTTCGGCGTTGACTATATTTTTCTCGCCCCTAATCTCTTTTGGTTGTATTACGACTTTACTTTAAGATTATTATGTATAGCTTGTGTCTAACTACAAAGGAGTGTAGAAATGGAACAGGTAATCGCTGGAAACTATAAGCTTATGGATAAGAAAAGCTTTAGTAACTTTTTTAATGACTTCGAAACTAAAGGTTTCGATATAACTTTGGAAAATGTGCTGGGCCTATATGGAGAATTAGGCCAAGAGTCATTAAACAGTTTGTATGAAATACCTAGAAAGATAGTTGAACTAAAGAGAAATCAGAAGATGTTCTCTTTATGTGATGATCGTGCGGACGTATTCGTTGTTAAAGCAGGATGGGCTAGCCTATGTCATTTCAATGATAAACGAGGCCAGGATATATGTAACGTGTTTATGCCTGGTGATATTATTGGGGTTAGAGAAAGTTTCTTTGAAAGCCATGAAATCACCATTTTAGCGCTTACTAATTGCAAGCTAGAAAGAGTGCCGGTTGAAAGTATTCATAAGCTTTTTAAAACAGACATGGATATTAGAAAGGCCGTTATGTCCTATATTATGGTCAACGATAATATCACCATTGAGCGCCTGAGAAGCTGCACACATCACCGTTCTGAGGAGCGTGTCGCCCATTTTTTATTGGAAATTTATACGCGATTTTGTTTTAAAGGATTGCTGCATACAAATATTTACTCATTCCCTGTTACCCAAGATGTGGTGGGTGAACTGTTGGGTATAACCAGTGTTCACGTAAGCCGATGTATGACTGCTTTAGAACAGAAGAAGTTTATTCGTAAGACGCGAAGCAGTATCAAGCTTCTAAAGCCTGATGAGATGGCTAAGATAACAGGCTTTGATAGCGATTTTATTTATGGACATATTCGTCTTGATTGAATTATTTAAATTCATTGTCGATGGTTGTCAAGTGATCGCTAATAGGTTTGTCAGTGAGCTTAATGTTTCGTTGCGTTAATTATTTAAACTGTGAATTTTAATGATTTGAAATGCAATATATATAGTTTTCATGAATTGAAGGATACCTATTTTTACTAATTAAAGTGAGTGATAGGCCTGCTGAATTAAAAGTGTCGAATTATTGATGCCTCTGCCCGATGCGATAGATTTTCGCGTGAGCTGTTTTGTAAAGCTCATGCTTTTTTGCGTACAGTTTTTCTAATATTCTTGTTAAAAGTTAACCTATGTTTGTTTTTTTAAAAATGCTGGGTGATTCGTGGGCTAGTAGATAGTGGTTGGTGCCCCCTAGTGATCTAAGAATTAAGGCTGAAACGTTATAAGACTATTGCCTAGTGTTCAAAGGCTGCCAGGGATTGCCGCTTAAAGCGGCAGGCGGCGTAATGCTTGGCCAGTATTTTGATAAGGTTGCCCAAATAATGAGAGTGGCTTTCTACTCATAAAAAATTAAGACGAATCTCATAACGCACGTTATAAAAGCCGGATAAAAGGTTGCAGTCATGTATAGGTTGGCTACCTTAGTTATGGCATGACATTGATCTGAAATTTAATCATACAAGGAGTGGATTAGATGACAGTCAGCAATCTATCTTTCCATAATGTAATGGCTCATAAGCAATATAGTGAGCTAGCGGATGTACCATCTTCTAATCCTTCAATGGCGCAGGATGTTTATCCTTCGCGCTTGGCCGAGTCGCCCCAGGCATTGTGGCAGCCTCGCCAGGATGCGGTAATAAAAGGGCGGCATCTGTCCGGTCCGCTTAGTAAAGCGCAGTTGGAAGAGTTTGAGCGTAAGGGGTTTCTTTTTATCCCTCATCTTATTAGTGGCGATGAGCTTGATGAGCTATGCGATGAGATGCAGGCGTTAATGAGCACTGATGCATACCGTCATCAGGATTTCAGTATTACCGAGCCTGAAAGTAATGAAATCCGCTCGCTGTTTGCGGTACATAAGTTATCAGAACGCTTAGGTGCCTTGGCAAGCGACGAGCGTGTGGCCGGTGCAGCGCGGCAGATCATCGGTGATGATCCGTACGTGCATCAGTCACGCATAAACTATAAGCCTGGGTTTGCCGGTAAGGGGTTCAACTGGCACTCAGACTTTGAAACTTGGCACGCGGAAGACGGTATGCCGGGTATGCACGCAGTCAGCGCCTCGTTAATTCTGACCGACAATCACGAATTCAATGGTCCGCTGATGCTGATTCCCGGCTCACACAAGAAGTTTGTGCCGTGCCTGGGGGAAACGCCTGAGGATAACCATAAGAGTTCGTTAAAAGCGCAGGAGGTGGGTGTGCCAAGCCCTGAAGCGCTGACTGAGCTGGTGGCCGAGCACGGCATTGAAGCGCCCAAGGGAAAAGCGGGCGGACTGCTGCTGTTTGACTGCAATACGCTGCATGCGTCCAATGCCAACCTGTCGCCAGATCCGCGTAGCAACGTATTCTTTGTATTTAACCGCCCGGATAATCGTTGCCGTGAGCCGTATGCGGCACCCAAGCATCGCCCGGATTTTCTTGCTCATGCGCCTGATGACAGTCAGTCATTAGCTAAGTGATTTTCCGACTAGCGACAATCGCGTATTAGGTTGTGGAACATGCACATAGGTAGGGTAGACTGTTGCGTCTGTCGTTAAGAACGCGGCACGTATAATGAGAAGGAGAATACCCCCCATGCGTCTTGTTCCACAATTTACCGATGGTCAGGCATTTTCCCATGCGTTGGGCAAAGTCGTGTGTGTTGGCCGCAACTACGCTGACCATGCTAAAGAACTCAACAACCCGGTGCCTAGCGAGCCGCTGATATTTATCAAGCCAGCCACCAGCGTTGTTGATATTACGCAGCCGCTTAACCCGCCTTTTTCGCGTGGTGATGTGCATTACGAAGCTGAGCTTGCGCTGCTAGTGGGTGAAACCATTACTCATGCAACGCCTGATGAAGCAGAACGTGCGATTGTGGGGATCGGGCTTGCTCTGGATTTAACCCTGCGTGATGTACAAGCGCAGTTGAAAGAAAAAGGTCATCCTTGGGAAATTGCCAAGGGTTTCGATGGTTCATGTCCGCTATCTCAATTCTTACCGCTTAGCCGTGTGCCCAACTGGAACGCGCTCACCTTTACGCTGGAAATCGATGGCGAAGAGCGCCAGCACGGCGAAGGTTCGGATATGATTTTTGCGATCCCGTCACTGGTCGCAGAAATGAGTCGTCACTTTACCCTAGAGCCTGGCGATGTGATTTTAACCGGTACCCCAGCAGGCGTTGGTGAACTATCTCGCGGTATATCATTACGCTTGACCCTGACTGGTGGCTTGGAAATTAATACGTCGGTAGTTGAGTAAGCTAACGTTTTGCTATTAAAAAACGCCCCAAGGTTGATCCCAAGGGGCGTTTTTTTATGCCGCAGGTATTTACTTCAAGGCGTTACTCTAAAGGCGCTACTCTAAATAGGTATAGCCTTCCAGCCCTTCGCTCAGGCTGGCCGCAAAGCTTTCACGCTCCTGATCGGAAAAACCGCTCTGCGCTATTTGCTCGGTCAGCTTGCGTTTTAACACCTCTGCATCAAAGTTAACGTAAGCCAGTACGTCCGCCACGGTATCACCAGCAAGCGGGTTGGAAAGCACCCATTCGCCGTTTTCGTTCAAGGCGGCATCTACCGAGTCGGTATCGCCGAAAAGGTTATGTAAGTCGCCAAGAATTTCCTGATAAGCGCCGACCAGGAAAAAGCCTAGCCAGCGCTCATCTTCTGAAGGCCACTCAGGCAGCGGCAGCGTGCTTTCCACGCCCTGGCCATCTACGTAGCTGTCAATTCGCCCGTCAGAGTCGCAGGTAATATCCTGAATAACCGCTCGACGAGTCGGTGGCTGGTTTAACCCGCTCAAGGGGAGCACGGGAAAAATCTGCTCAATGCCCCATACGTCAGGCACCGACTGGAAAAGTGAGAAATTAACGAACAGCTTGTCGGCAAGCTTCTCCGCCAGTTCGTCCATGATTTCACGATGGGCACGGTTGCGGGTATCGAGCAGGCTGCGTAGGCGGGCACACGCCGCTAGATAAACCCGCTCGCCTTCAGCACGGGCGTTGATATCGCTTAACCCCAGAACAAAACGATCTTGAAGCTCACTAACTGCTTGTAGCAAATCGTGCCACGCTTCCACCAGCATGCGCGGTTCCTGAGGCGTGGCAAGCTGGTCAAATACGCGCCATAGGGCATCGACCTGTATATCGTCTTGCGGCGATTTTTCAGGGGGCGTATCGTCGATACGCTCCTCGCCAATCACGTTGGTAATCAACACCGCGTGA
Organism: Halomonas colorata; assembly: GCF_014897985.1. Classification (GTDB taxonomy): domain Bacteria; phylum Pseudomonadota; class Gammaproteobacteria; order Pseudomonadales; family Halomonadaceae; genus Vreelandella; species Vreelandella colorata. The sequence continues at coordinate 86,053 of NZ_JABUZA010000011.1, read as the reverse complement.
TGCGCAGTTAAGGCCCGCCCTGACTCGCTGATTAAGTGCGGCTGAGGCAGGTCGGCTTCTTCGCACAGCTGGGCGAAGGCACTGACTACATTGCGGGCGTACTCGCGCATGGAGTAGTTGGCCGAACAGTAGCTACGCGAGCGAGTGCCTTCGTAGTCGATGCCCAGGCCACCGCCCACATCGACCGTATCAATGGGCGCGCCAAGAGTGATGAGGTTTTCATAAAAGCGTGCGCACTCACGCAGGCCGCGCTGAATGTCGCGAATATTGGCGATCTGCGAGCCCAGGTGAAAGTGGACCAACTGAAGGCTCGTCAGCGCGTCCTGGGCACGCAGCGTTTCGACTACCTCAAGAATCTGGCTGGCGGTCAGGCCGAACTTGGATTTCTCACCGCCGGTGTTTTGCCACTTGCCCTTGCCTACCGAGGCAAGGCGGGCGCGCAGGCCAATGCGGGGCGTAACATCAAGCTCCCGAGCCTCATCCATGATCAGCTCAAGCTCTGAAAGCTTTTCCACCACCAGATAAACGCGATGGCCGAGTTTTTCGCCCAGCAGGGCAAGGCGTACGTACTCGCGATCTTTATAGCCGTTACACACAATCAGCGAAGAGCCGCCGTCCGACAGGGCAAGAACGGCCAAAAGCTCGGGCTTGCTGCCTGCTTCAAGGCCTACTCGGCCATTGCCACGCTCGGAGGTTGCCAGAATCTCTTCCACCACGCGGCGCTGCTGATTGACCTTGATCGGATAAACCGCGGTATAGCCGCCCTGGTAGTCAATATCGCTCATGGCCGCGTCAAAGGCGCCGCACAGCTGTTCTACCCGGTCATGAAGAATGTCGCTAAAACGCACGAGTACCGGCAAACGCAGACCTGCATCCTGCAATTGGCACACCAGCTCACGCAAGGGTAGAGCAGGGCCTTCAGCATCGGTGCCTAAGGGACGTACCAGCGCTTGGCCGTGGTCGTCGACATCAAAGTAGCCGCTGCCCCACTGATCAATATTCCATGTGCGGCGGGCACTTAGTGCCGATCCGTTCGTCTGCGTTGCACTCATAAATCAGCCTCAGGCAGTGGTAAGGCGCCATACGCAATGCGCGCGTTTAAAATGGTATGAAAACGCTCAGGGTCGTGGGGCGTCAAGTCATGAGCGGGTGGGTCGACATAGACCACCAACAAGCGCGACAGCCAATAGCGTAGCGCGGTCATGCGCAGCATTATCGGCCATACGTCGCGCTCATCCGGTGTTAGCGGGCGACGTGCCTGATAGGCGCTCAACACGGCGTTATAGCGCTCGGCATTGAGCGTGCCGTCTTCGTTAGAGGCCCAGTCGTTGATCACAATGGCCAGGTCAAACAGGAAATCCCCCGTGCAGCCGTTGTAAAAATCGATAATGCCGCCCAGGTGATCACCGTCGAACAGGGTGTTATCGCGAAACAGGTCGCCATGGATCGCGCCTTGGGGCAACTTGTCGTACTGGCTAAAAGCGCTTTCGAAGTCCTCGACTTCGTTTTTCATCAAGGTCTGGTCATCCGGGCTTAAGTAGGCCAGCACCTTGTGGTGCATGGCCTGGAGCCAGTGCAAATCGCGGGGGTTCGGGCGATGACCGGAAAAGTGCTGGGATACCACGTGCATGCGCCCGAGTGTATCGCCCAATGCCTCGCACTGGGTCAGATTGGGGGCATCGGGATGCCGGCCCGGCATGCGCGGAAACAGTAGAGCCGGTTTACCCGCCAGACTATGCAGTGCGATGCCGTCGCGGTCATGAACCGGGCCTGGCACCGGCAGGCGGTGCTCGTCCAGATAATCAAGTAGCTCCACGAAGAACGGAAGCTCCTCGTGTTCACCTTGTTCAAACAGGGTTAGCACCAGTTCGCGGCGTTCAGTAGTAACAAAAAAGGTCGAGTTTTCCGTGCCGCCCGCCACTCCTTGCAGAGAAACAAAGCTGCCAACATCGAATTTGTCTAAAAACGCAGCGACCTGTGCGTCGCTAAGCGGAGTAAATACAGCCATTAAGGTCTCGCCCAGGTTGCTAAGCCCATTATTGTAGCGGCTTGCTGGCTGAGTTGGCAGCGTTGTTAAACGCTTAAGCTGATTTGTCTGGACGGTTTGTTTCAGCCCGCAGCGCTTAGCGCGTATCATGAAGCTATACTTTTTTTGCAATGGATATTGGTTATGGCCCGTGCTCCGATCGTGCTCGTCGATGGTTCCTCGTACTTGTATCGTGCCTTCCACGCGTTGCCGCCGTTAACAAACACCAAAGGGCAGCCGACGGGGGCTGTGAAGGGCGTGCTCAACATGCTCAAGCGGTTGATCAAGGATTATCCGCAAAGCCCCATGGCGGTGGTGTTTGATGCGCCGGGCAAAACCTTTCGCGATGAGCTCTTTGAAGACTACAAGTCGCATCGCCCGCCGATGCCTGACGATTTACGCAGCCAGGTAAGCGCGCTGCATGCCTGCGTAAAAGCCCTAGGCTTGCCGCTTTTATGCATCGAGGGCGTTGAAGCGGATGATGTGATTGGCACACTGGCCCACCACGCGACGCAAGCCGGGCGGGATGCGGTGATCTCGACCGGCGATAAAGATATGGCGCAGCTGGTTAACGCGCATATTACGCTGGTGAATACCATGAAGGATGAAACGCTGGATGAAGCCGGCGTGGAAGGCAAGTTTGGTTTGCCGCCTTCACTGATTATCGATTTCCTCGCCCTGATGGGTGACAAGGTGGATAACATCCCCGGCGTGCCGGGTGTGGGCGAAAAAACCGCGCTTGGTCTGTTGCAGGGAATGGGCGGCGGGCTGGACGCCATTTATAGCGATCTTGACCGGGTTAAGACGCTGTCGTTTCGCGGTGCCAAGACGCTGTCCAAAAAGCTTGAAGAGCATCGTGAACAGGCCTATCTCTCCTATCAGCTAGCCACGATCAAAGTTGACTGTGATTTGCCGGTTGGCCTCGATGATCTGGACATCGCCCATCCGGATCGTGAGCAGCTGGTGGCGCTTTATCAAGAGCTGGAATTCAAGCAGTGGCTGGCCGAACTCCTGGAGGGTAAAGACGAAGGCGTTGATGACGTAAAAGGTGGCGAGCCGGTGCCAGCCAACGCCGAGGAAACCAGCGATGCGATGCCTTCCAGCAGCCAGAGCCGTCAGGACCATGTCATCGTTGAGCAAAGTGATCTTGACGCCTGGCTTAAGCGGCTAAAAAGCGCCCAGCGGTTCTGCTTCGATCTGGAAACGACCAGCCTGAATTACATGGAAGCTGAAATCGTGGGGGTTGGCCTGGCGCTTGAAGCCGGTGAGGCGGCCTATATTCCGCTGGCCCACGATTACCTGGATGCGCCCGCTCAGCTGGATAGAACCAGCGTATTGGCAGCACTCAAGCCGCTGCTCGAAGATCAAAAGATCATCAAGATTGGCCAGAACCTCAAATACGATATTTCCGTACTGGCCAACTACGACATTAGCGTTGCCGGGCCGCTCGCCGATACCATGCTGGCCTCTTACGTGCTGAACTCCACCGCTACGCGCCACGATATGGATTCACTGGCGCTTAAATACCTGGGCGAGAAAACCATCTCGTTTGAAGAGATCGCCGGTAAAGGCGCCAAGCAGCTGACCTTCAACCAGATCGCGCTGGAGCAGGCCGTGCCTTACGCCTGTGAAGACGTAGACATCACCCTGCGCCTGTACGATACGCTGCGCCCGCAGGTAGAAAGCGAAGGGCGTCTTGCAGAGGTGCTGGATCGCCTGGAGCTGCCGCTAATCAAGGTCATCTCGCGCATCGAGCGCAACGGCGTGGCCATCGATGCCGAGCGCCTGCACGAGCAGAGCCAGCAGCTTGATAAACGCATTCGCGAGCTTGAGCAAAACGCATTCGAGCTGGCCGGGCGCGAGTTCAACCTGGGGTCGCCCAAGCAGTTAGGCGAAATTCTGTTCAATGAGCAGAAGATTCCAGTAATCAAGAAAACCCCGAAAGGCGCGCCCTCAACGGCGGAGGCGGTGCTTGAGGAGCTGGCGCTGGATTACCCGCTACCCAAGGTCATCATGGAGCACCGCGGGCTTTCCAAGCTGAAATCCACCTACACCGACAAGCTGCCGCGCCTGATTAACAAGGCAAGTGGCCGGGTACATACCAGCTACCATCAGGCGGTCACGGCGACAGGGCGCTTGTCGTCATCTGACCCCAACCTTCAGAACATCCCCATCCGTACCGAAGAGGGGCGCAAGATCCGTCAGGCATTTATCGCCCGCCCCGGCTACCGAATTGTCGCCGCCGACTATTCGCAGATTGAGCTGCGTATCATGGCCCACCTTTCTGAAGACAAGGGCCTGCTAGAAGCATTTGCCGAGAACCGCGACATTCACACCGCCACGGCGGCGGAAGTCTTCGGCACTGCGCTGGATAAAGTATCAAGCGATCAGCGGCGCAGCGCCAAGGCGATCAACTTCGGGCTGATTTACGGCATGAGCGCCTGGGGTTTGGCGCGCCAGCTGCGTATCGAGCGCAATCAGGCGCAGACCTATATCGAACGCTACTTTGACCGTTACCCGGGCGTGGCCCGCTACATGGACCGAATCCGTAGCCAGGCGGCGGAAGATGGCTTCGTCGAAACCGTGCTGGGGCGCCGTTTGTACCTGCCGGAGATTCACTCGCAGAATCGCAACCGCCGCCAGGGTGCCGAGCGCACCGCGATCAACGCACCCATGCAGGGCACAGCAGCGGATATCATCAAGCAGGCCATGATCGACGTGGATGCCTGGCTTGCAGAGGGCGAATTCGATGCGCTGATGGTCATGCAGGTACATGATGAACTGGTGTTCGAGGTGAAAGAGAGCCAAGTGGAGAAATTTATTGGCGAGGTGCAAAAACGCATGCAGGGAGCGGCCGAGCTTAGAGTGCCGTTAATTGTCGAAGCCGAAAGCGGTGTTAACTGGGATGAAGCGCACTAAAAAGTAAGCAGTGCTTACATGAAAACGGCCCGCCAACTGGCGGGCCGTTTTGTTTGCATGGGGAGGGCTTAGCGCCAGCCCACGCGGTCAAAGATACGAATGGCTTCGGGGTTGTTCTCACCCAGCACATTGATATTCAAATCATCCTTCTTGAAATCACCCCATGATTCCAGAACCGGGTCTTTCTTGATGCCGTCGACGACCGGGAACTCATAGTTACGCTCGGCGAGAATTTCCTGGGCGCCGTCAGACGACAAGAACTCCAGGAACTTGATGCCGTTTTCAGGGTTTTGCGCATTGGCAACCAGGCCCGCGCCGCCAACGTTAACGTGGGTGCCACGATCATCCTGGTTGGGGAAAATGACCCCGACCTTGCGGGCTGCTTCGCGGTCAGATTCGGTGTCGGAATGCAGCATGCGCACGTAGTAGTAGTGGTTGGCAACGGCCAGGTCACACTCACCGCTGGCAACGCCGAGGATCTGGTCGGTATCGCCACCTTCCGGGTTGCGCGCCAGGTTGTTGACTACGCCCTGGGCCCACTCTTCGGCACCTTCTTCACCGTGGTGCTCAATCATTGATGCAAGCAGCGACTGGTTATAGATGTTGTTAGAGGAGCGAATGCAAAGTTTGCCTTCAAACTGCGAATCCGCTAAATCTTCGTAGCTTTCGATCTGGCTGGGGTCGAAGTTTTCACGGTTATAAAAGATCACTCTGGCGCGCTGGCTAAAGCCAAACCACAAGCCGTCAGGCTGGCGCATCGACTCAGGCAAGCGCTCGTTGAGCACCTCAGAATCAACGCTTTGGAACAGGCCATCCTGCTCGGCGCGCCATAAACGGCCCGCATCCACAGTCAGCATGACATCCGCAGGGCTGGCAATGCCCTCACGCTGCATGCGCTCCATCAGCTGGTCGGAGTCGCCTTCCAGAACGTTCACTTCAATACCCGTCTCGTCGGTGAACGCTTTATACAGAATTTCATCCGAATCGTAGTGGCGGGCAGAGTAAATGTTGACCGCATCGGCAAGTGCCGTGCTTGAAACCGCGGCACCCGCAAAAATAGCCGCGATAGACGCTGAAAGGCGTGTTATTTTCATATGGTTAGCATCCTAAATGATTATGATAATAAGTTGCATTAAGGTTGTTGCTATTGAAGCCTTTCGCAATGCCGGGGTCAAGAAAAAGTGCCAGGATCAATAAAAAATAAGAACAAGGCGTTCGTGGTCGCGCAACCCCGCGTGCATATCGGGGCAATGAAAAATACAATGGCAGGATATTCAACGTAGCCTGCCGAGCAGCACGCCAAATGTGCTGGTCAAATAAGACGCTGGTTCAACGAGAGCATGGTGACATTATGGCGGTAACCGTTTCATCCCTCGAAAACACCACTCACATGGCCCTGTCGCTAGACAAAGTCCATCACACGTTTGCGGCAAACCAGGTGGTAAAAGGCGTCTCGTTAGACATTGCCCCGGGCGAAGTCGTTTGCCTGCTGGGGCCATCGGGGTGCGGTAAAACCACGTTGTTACGTATTGCTGCGGGGCTGGAGATTCTTCAGCAAGGAAGCGTTAGCCTGGAAGGGCAGGCCATTGCAGCGCCCGGTCAGCGCCACCTGCCGCCGGAAAAGCGTAACGTCGGGTTGGCGTTTCAGGACTCGGCGCTTTTTCCCCACTTGAGTGTGCTTGAAAACGTCACCTTTGGGCTCAAGCAGATGCCCGCACGCCAGCGCCGTGAACGCGCGGTCGAGCTGTTGGCTCAGTTGGGAATGGCGGACTACATCGATACCTATCCGCATATGCTGTCTGGCGGTCAACAACAGCGCGTTGCCTTGGCCCGGGCGCTGGCGCCAACACCCAAGCTGATGCTGCTCGACGAACCCTTTTCAAGCCTGGATGCTCGCCTGCGTGACCGCATTCGCGACGATACGCTGCACGTGCTGAAGAAGCTTGGGTCAGCCACGTTACTGGTGACCCACGACCCGGAAGAAGCCATGTTCATGGCTGACCGAATTGCTCTTATGCGCGACGGCCGGATTATTCAAACGGGCACGCCGCGTGAGCTTTACTGCACGCCGGTCGACCCGTTTGTAGTGACCTTTTTTGGTGAGGTAAATGAACTCAGCGGTACGGTGAATAATGGCCGTGTGCAGACCCCGGTAGGCGAGATAGATGCCAGCTGGCTGCCCGAAGACAGTAAGGCGCGGATCATGATTCGACCGGAGGCGTTGCGGCTTCAGGAGCGCGACTTGCCCGCGGATGCCCACCGACATAGCCATGTCGTCATGGCAAAGCTACTGGGCCGTTCCAGCCTGATTCACTTGTGCGCCCACGGGGCTGATGGCCAGGAAGCGCATCTACATGCCCGCGTGCCCGGTGTCTTTCTGCCCCAGGAGGGCCAGCCGATTGATATCGACCTGGACCACTCTCAGGTGTTTGTTTTTCAGGATGAAGCTTAGGTAGAACTGCCCAGTAGGTTTACTGAGCATGGCTGCCGGGCCGAGCCCGGCGCATGGCCAGGCTAAGCAGAATCACTGGTAAAATGCCGACCACCACAATGGCCAGCGACGCGGTGGAGGCCTCAGCCAGACGCTCGTCGGACGCCAGGCTATACGCGCGTACCGCCAAGGTATCGAAGTTGAACGGCCGCAAGATAATCGTCGCGGGTAGCTCCTTCATGACATCCACGAACACAAGAATTCCGGCGGCCAACAGGCTGCTGCGCATCAGCGGCGTATGAATACGGCGCAGCGTGCCGCCCGCCGTTTGGCCCAGGGTACGCGAGGCGGCGTCCATATTGGGGGTCACTTTGCCAAGGCTTGCCTCAACTGCATTAAACGACACGGCCAAAAAGCGCACGACGTAGGCGTAGATTAAAATAAACGCTGAGCCGCTAAACACCAGGCCGATAATTTTTCCGTAGTGGGCGTGTAGCCACGTATTCAGCGTGCTATCCAGCCACGCGAAGGGAATCAAGATACCCACCGCCACCACCGAACCGGGAATGGCATAGCCCATGGCGGCGACCCGGGTAAATAGCCGGGCACCGGGTGAGTTATGTAGCCTGACGCCATAGCTCAACAGCACCGCCAGGCCCACGGCAATCAACGCCGCTACCGTGGCGAGGCTTAAGCTGTTGGTAGCAAAGCGGATAAAGCGCGTGCCCAGCAGGGCGTCGCCCTGCTGAATAGCAAGGTTCAGCAAAATACCGCTCGGCAATAAAAAGCCGATCACGATAGGCAGCAAGCAGGCAAGCGTTGCGCCGAGAGCGCGCCAGCCGTGCAGGCGGTACTCAGGCAACTGCTGGTAGCGGTTTGTGGTATGAAAATAGCGCCGCTTACCCCGCGAGAAGCGCTCCAGCAGCACCAGCACAATCACGAACGTCAGCAAACAGGCGGCCAGCTGAGCGGCTGCCACGGGCTCGCCCAGCCCAAACCAGGTGCGATAGATTCCGGTAGTAAAGGTATCCACGCCAAAAAACTGCACCGCGCCAAACTCGTTGAGGGTTTCCATCAATACCAGCGAAACGCCGCCCACCAGGGCCGGGCGCGCCAACGGTAGGGCAACGCTTGCAAACAGGTGCCAGGGCCCACGGCCTAGCGTGCGCCCTACATCAAGCACGCACACCGATTGCTCAAGAAAAGAGGCGCGGGCAAGCAGATAAACGTAGGGATACAGCACAAACGTGATCAGCGTCGCGGCGCCGCCTAGCGAGCGCACGTTGGGGAAGTAGTAATCGCCGTACTGCCAGTCAAACCACCCGCGCAGCGCACTCTGTAGCGGCCCCGCTACCTGCAAAAAATCCGTGTAAGCGTAGGCGATGACATAGGTCGGCACCGCCAAAGGCAATAAAAGCGCCCACTCAAAGATGCGTTTGCCCGGGAAGCGGCACATCACCACCAGCCAGGCGCTACCGGCGCCAATGATTAACGTACCCAGCCCTACCCAGAGCACGAGCCAAAAGGTATTCGACAGATAGCGGCTCAACACGGTGCTCGCCAGGTGCTGCCAGACGCCTTCGGTGGGCACGAATATATAGCTCAAGACGACCAGAATCGGCAGAGCTACCGTCAGCGCAATCAAGAACAGCGCACATGACCACGGTGTGAGCGACAGCCTAAAGCGTGATATAGCGTCTGGAAGTAGCGCCAATCGTGAACGGCGAGCGGGAATTGGCACGTCGTTGTCTCCTGGGACGAGGCTGGCAGCGCTGACTCGTCAATGCGAAAAAGTAACGGCTGCAAATAGTATCACTTGGGCACTTCGGCTGCAGCTAACCCTCTATCTATATAAAAAACCCATATAAAAACCCCCGCCTAAGAGCGGGGGAGTAGCGGTAGAAGGTGAGTGCTGAACGTGTTGGCCGGTTAGTAGCCGATCATCAAGCTGGGCAGGCCCGTGACCAGCCAGGGGAAGAATGACATCAGTACACAGGCCAGCAGTATAAGTGCCACAAACGGTACTACGGCTTTATACAGATCGACGATCTCGACCCCAGGCGGAGCCACACCTTTCAGGTAGAAAAGCGCATAGCCAAACGGCGGGGTGAGAAACGAGGTCTGCAGCACCACGGCTACCATGACCACAAACCATAGCGGGTCGACACCCATCTGCTGGATGATCGGCAGCATGATGGGAAAGCTCAGCAGTACGATGCCGGTCCAGTCGAGGAACATGCCTAGCACAAATACCAATAGCAGCATCATGATAAGTGCACCGGTATTGCCGCCGGGCATGGCCAGCAGCAGGTCTTGAATCACCTGCATACCACCGCCGCGCGAGAATACGCCGGTAAACGCGGTGGCGCCCACGAGCACCAGCATTACCATGGTGGTGGTTTTTCCCGCTTCAAGCAGCGTTCTGAAACAGGTGGAAAGCCGCCTGTCGCCAAAGATCAAAAACAGAATAAAGGCGATGAAAACACCAATAGCAGAGGCTTCTGTTGCAGTGGCAATCCCGGTAAACAGCGCACCCAGCACACCAAGGATCAACGACATGGGCGGCACCACATATTTGCCCAACATGATTAAAAGCTGCTTGGTGCTAACTTCAGCGCGCTCCTCTTTAGGCACGGGCGGGCCGTAAGAGGGTTTAAAGTGGCAGATCAGCAGGACGTAAAGCGCATACATCACGCCTAGCATTAATCCAGGCACCATGGCGCCCGCAAACAGCGCACCCACCGAAACCGGCGAGTAGCTCGCCATCAGGATCAGCATAATGCTCGGCGGAATCAGAATGCCCAGGCAGCCGCTGGCCATGATCACCCCGGCACTGAGTTCCTTGTTATAGCCATACTTGAGCATCGGCACTAACGCGATCATGCCCATCACGGCAATGGAGGCGCCGACAATGCCGGTCGTCGCGGCCAGCAACACCGAGACGATGACCACCGTTAGGGCTAATCCGCCGCGCAGGTTGGCCAGCAGTAGACGCATGGCGTCAAACATTCGCTCGGTAACCCCGGAGTCGTTGAGAAAGCGGGCCATGAGTACAAAAAGCGGTATTGCCACAAGTACGTAGTTATCCATGGCATTGCCATAGATATTATTGATCAGCGTGCCGAGCACTCGCTCTCCTGGGCCCAGGAATGCGCCAATGACCGCTACCCCGCCCAGCACAAACGCAAGCGGGTGGCCCATAAAAAGCCCCACCAGCAGGCCGCCAAACATGACTAATGCGAGCAATTCGGGACTTAGGTTCATGTCGGCGTCTCCTCGCGTAACTGCATTATGGTCCGCAGGACAATGGCGATGGCTTGCAGCAAAAGTAGCGCTGCCGCCAGCGCAATCACGCCCTTAATGGGATAGACCGGAATCGACATCATGCCGTAGGTGGTTTCGCCACGGCTAAACGCTCGCTCGAAAAACAGCCACCCGTACTTGAGCAGCATCCAGATAAACGGCACGAAGAAAACCACATAGCCCACTAGCTCAAGCAGTGCCTGTTTTTTGCGCGATAGCAGACGCTTAAGAACATCCACTTCTACATGAACATGGTGACGTAGCCCGTAGGCCGCCATCAGCATGAAGTGCGCGCCAAACAGCATCTTGGTGATATCAAAGGCCCAGTCGCTTGGGCGGCCGAACACAAAGCGAGAAATAATATCGAACAGCACTATCAGAGTAATGATGGCAATCAGCGGCGCAATCAGGCGTCCAAACGCTTCATTGAGTGCATCAATGGCTTGGGCAACGGCATTCATGGGAGATCTCCGGTCAGCACAACAACCGCCCCGGCAATGCCGGGGCGAAACATGAGCGCCTTACAGGCAAGCTTCGATCTCTTCCAGGGAAGGCAGATTGTTCATGGTGCGGCTCATATTGAAAGGCACTGAAACGTCACGCCACGTCGCGTACTCCTGCAGGTACGTAATCATAGAGTGATAAACCTTAGCGTGATCGGGGTTTTCACAGGCGCCCTGTACGATGACCTGGTTAGTGACGTCTTGAATGCGCGCCAAGTCCTCTTCAGAAAACTGGTTGATCGTTACCCCTGCATCGATAAATTGCTGGGTGGCGGCGTTGGACTCATGCTCAGACCAGGACAGCGACCAAGCCATAGTGGCGTCAGCGGCAATGCGCAGCTTCTCCTGGGTCTCTTCAGAAAGCGCGTTCCAGGCATCCATGTTGATCATGACGCCAAACACGCTGGCCGATTGGTGCCAGCCCGGTGTTGCCCAGTTATCGGCGACTTCGGCAAAGCCTGCCTTGAAATCCACGCCTGGGGTTGAAAACTCACCGGCATCGATCACGCCACGCTCGATTGCCTGATACACCTCACCCCCGGCAAGTGTTACCTGTGAGCCGCCTAGCTGCTCCAGAACACGCCCTTGGTCACGGCCTGAGAGACGTAGACGCTTGCCTTCAAGGTCCGCAATGCTCGCGATTGGCGTGCGTCCCATAAAGCCCGACTCGTTATTAGTAATGCCGTAGGGCAGGTACATCATGTTGTACTGGCCGTAAATCTCTTCGTAGAGTTCACGGCCACCCCACTGCTGAATCCAGTTAAGATAGTCGACGCCGTTAAACAGGCTGGTGGTGGTTGCCAGTGGAGAGAACGCGGGGTTTAAGCCAGCCCAGTAGCCGGGCCAGTCACCGGAGGCTTCGATGCTGCCGGTTTCCGTGGCATCAAACACTTCTGTGCCGGGCATTAACGTACCGCCAGATCGAAAATTGATCTGTACTTCGTCGCCGGCGAGTTTATTAACCAGTTCTACCCAGTGCTGATCAATTTTGATGAGGTCAAGGTTATCCGGCCAGGTAGAGGTCATTGTCCACTGTTCTTGGGCTTGTGCAGTGGTGGCGAGCGCTGCGAACGTGATGCTTGCCGCAAGCGTGGTGAGGCTGAATCGAGTGATCTTTTTCATGTTATTTTTCCTGGTTGGCTTAAGGCATTATTAGTGTTTGTTACCGTAATGCAGGAAAGTGCAATAAAGGAGCTAACGTTTACGTAAAGTAGAGCAAGCGCCGGACTGCACCGCTAAATTAGCACAGTCTTACTGCTGCGGTGCAACCTGAGTAAGATAAGTAAAAATCGAAAATTTTTATTTTTTTGAAATTTTATATTTATCTTAATCAGTTGCTTACGTTTTTTTCGAGATTTTTTAGCCTGCTTGATTAGGATACTTAGCGTTGAAAAACGCCTTTTTGTTCAACCAAAGTTTTAAAAAAGTTTTAAAGAAATAATGGAACTTAGGAGGCTCAATGCCAGCGTTGTCACAAGAAGGATTGACGAAAACGTTAAGTATGCCTGGTCAGTTACCCTTGCGAGCTTTAATGGCCCATGCCAAACGCTTACATAGGCGCCGATGGCGGCAGCTGGTATGGCTTACGGGAGAGCCCGCTGAGTGCCGTGATCAAGCTCTCAAACTATGGCAGAGCGCTTGCTGGCAAGCGCCTTTATGGGTTGCCCATCAGACAGATAGTGCGCCGGTTGAACTTTGGATTACGCCGCGCAAAGCGCGTACGCGTTTGGGCGCCGAGCATCAGCTTGTGGTCATGGATGCCAGCGGCAGCGCAGGCTTTGACCCTGAAGCGCTGGGGGCGCTGGCGGGTACGCTGCTGGCGGGCGGCTTGCTGGTGCTGATAACGCCTTACCCTTGGGGTGAGCGCCCAGACCCTGATTATGCCCGGTTTGCCGATCACCCCTGGCAGTGGGAGCAGTTAACCGCCCACTATTTAGCGCGTCTGGCTCGCCTGCTTGATGAGCGCACAGATATCGTTACCTGGCACGTGCCCGATCGGCCGCAGCTTCCCCGCTTGAGCGCACGCTCAGCGCACCAAGAGAGCGTTAACGACAGCGCATGCGCGACGCTCGATCAGGCCGCTATCGTTACCCAACTGGTGAACTTAAAGCGCCGCCGCCCGCTGGTCATTACCGCGGATCGAGGGCGGGGCAAAAGCGCCGCCCTGGGAATTGCCTGTGCGCGGCTTCTAGCAGGCGGCACGTCGTCTATCATCGTCACGGCTCCACGCTTGAGCGCGGTGGAAAGCCTGTTTATGCGCTTGGAAGCTCTCTGCCCCGAGGGAGCGCGCATCACGCCCAGCCGCTTTCAGCTCGCGAATAAAAGCGAGCTGTGCTTTTTACCCCCCGATGTGCTCACCGAACAGGTGGCGACCAAGAAACTGGGGGGCGATGGCAGTTATTTAATGGTTGATGAAGCGGCGGCGGTTCCGGCTTCCCTGCTCGGCCAGTGGCTTACGGCATTTCCGCGGATTGCGTTTGCGACCACTATTGATGGCTATGAAGGTTCTGGGCGCGGGTTTGCGCTGCGCTTTCGCGATGTGTTGGCGCGGCTTACACCGCAGTGGAAAGCGCTAACGCTGAATACGCCGATTCGCTGGGCTGGGGGAGACCCGCTTGAGGCAACGGTCAACCGGCTGCTGTTGTTAAAAGCGCCTCTACCGGTCTCTGATCAGCGCGATCAAGCGTCAGCCTCTTATACGCTCGAGCGCGCCGAGCTTGCTCAAGACGAAACTGCTCTTGAGGCTATGTTTGGCCTTCTGGTGCAGTCTCATTACCGCACGTCGCCCAGCGATTTGCGTCAGCTGTTGGATGGGCCGGGCACTTCGCTGCGGCTGATAGGCCAGGAAAGCGCACCGCAGGCCGTATTGGTGGCCCGGGAGGAGGGTGGCTTTACGCCTGAGCTTGCCGAGCAGGTGGCGTTGGGGGTGCGGCGGCCTCAGGGCCACCTGATGGCCCAGTCGCTTGCCGCGCATATGGGCAGCCGCGCTGCGCTTACCGCTCGTTGGCGGCGTGTGGTGCGGATTGCCACGCATCCTGAACGCCGCCGGGAAGGGTTGGGCCAACAGCTAATTGCCGAAGATAGTCGCGAGGCCGCGGGCCAAGGAGTAGCGCTGTATGGCGCCACGTTCGGCGCGGAAGCATCTCTGCTACGCTTCTGGCTGGCTCAAGGGTTTCAGCCCGTGCGCTTGGGCATCACGCGTGAAGCGGCCACAGGGGAATTTGCGGTAATGGTGGCCAGGGCGCTGAACGCTGAGGGCGAGAGCGTATTAAGTAGCTTAACGGCAAGTTTTAGCGCGTCACTACCGGGGTTGCTGGCATTCGAATTAACGACGTTACCGCCTGACGTGGTGGCGTTATTGCTAAGGGCGCTGCCTTCAATGCCGCTCACTGCTGAAGAGTGCCAAACCATCAACGATGTAGCGCACGGGCACCGTGACCCGGTATTCGCGCGGGCGGCGCTTCAAGCGCTGGCGCGTGAAACTAGTCGCCTGCAGGATATAAGCGCTGCCACTGCACACCAGCAGTTAGCGGCGTGGGCGTTTCAAAATCGCCCTTTAGCGGCAGCACACGGTGATAGCGTGCGTGCGCTGCGCCAAGTCGTTGAACAATTAGCCTCACAATACATACTTTTCCCGCATCGTTCGGAGGAGTAAAGTGGGGCGATTACTGATAATGAAGAGTTTTTATGAACGCACATTTAGACGCGTTGACGCCGTCCATCGTTTGGCGCCACTTTCGTACGCTGTGTAACACCCCGCGCCCGTCTGGGCACGAAGCCGCGCTAGTCGCGATACTCGAAGCCTGGGCCGATGCTCAGGGGCTTGCCCACGACCGTGATAGCTTTGGCAATTTACGTATTTGTAAGCCGGCCTCGCCCGGCTGTGAGCAGGCACCGGGGGTTATTCTGCAGGGCCATTTGGATATGGTGGCCCAAGCCAATTCCGACAGCACCCATGATTTCTCGCGCGACCCCATCAGTACCTATGTAGCCGATGGTTGGCTGCACGCTGAGGGCACAACCCTTGGGGCCGATAACGGAATGGGCGTAGCGGCGATTCTCGCCGTGCTTGAAGATGCAGAGCTTACCCATGGCCCGCTTGAAGCGCTATTTACCCTTGAAGAAGAAACCTCCATGGGGGGCGCGCTGAACTTGGCCGAAAACTGGCTGAAAGGCTCATTGCTGCTCAATCTGGATAGTGAAGACCGCGGCGAAGTGTATATCGGCTGTGCGGGTGGTGCTGACGTAGTGGTTGATGCGCTCCTGCCGGGTACCGCGCTGCGTGACGATGAACAGCTGATTGATCTTGCCCTAACGGGGTTGAAAGGCGGCCATTCGGGGATTGATATTCATAAGCCGCTGGGCAATGCCAACCGCCTGTTGGTGCGTGCGCTGCGTACCCTAGAAGCGTTTGATGCTCGCCTGGTGAGCTATCAGGGTGGCACGCTACGTAATGCCATCCCCCGCGAAGCGTTTGCTCAGCTTGCCCTGCCCGCTGACGACGTGGATGCCGCTTTTGACGCGCTGAAGACGCTGGAAAATACCCTGCGTGCCGAGCTAAGCACGGGGGATAGCGGTTTGGTATTGAGCGCCACGCGAAGCGTAAATCATGAGTCCGTTGAGCCGCTAACTCTGGATGCCAGCACTATGTTGGTGGCGGCGCTACATGCCGCGCCTTGCGGAGTTGAACGCATGAGTGCCGATGTGCCGGGCGTTGTGGAAACCTCCAACAATCTAGGCGTATTAAGCCTTAAAGCGGGGCGTCTGCACCTGTGTGCGCTAGTACGCTCCCTGCACGATACGGCAACCGCCGCCTTGGCTGACCGCTTTCAGGCGCTGTTTGGGTTAATTGGCGCGCGCGTGCGTGTGGAGAACAGCTACCCCGGTTGGGTGCCTCACCCAGGCAGTGCGTTACTTGCCATCTTTAACCAGCGCCATGCCGTTCTGTTTGAGCAGGAACCTGCGGTTAAGGTCATTCATGCGGGGCTTGAGTGCGGCATTATAGGCAGCAAATACCCGCACCTGGATATGATCTCGTTTGGCCCGCTGATCCGCGGCGCTCACTCACCGGACGAGCGCGTAGAGCTTGCCTCGGTCGATGAGTTCTGGCGCATGCTGCGCGCATTGATGGAAGATTTGGCTCAGAAAGGCTAGCCAACGCTAAACGGCACCGCTTAGGTGCCGTTTGTGTATCTATATCTGCGAGGAGTACTTGTTACTTACCGAGGTAAGCGTTCAGCATCCAGATAGTTTTTTCCTGCTCGCGAATATAGTCACTGGCGAGTGATGCCGTACCTTCGTCATCGGCATCCGAGGCGAATGACAGTACTTCACGCTGCAGTTCAATCAACGTCTGGTAGCCTTTTAGCACGCCATTCACGCACGCCTTGCCGTCGTGAACGTCTTTATCTTCCTGAATGTGGGAAAGCGTGGCGTAGTCGCTATACGCATGTACTGGCTTGTGACCCAGGGTCAGAATACGCTCGGCGACTTCGTCTACCTTGGTCAGCAGGTCGGTATAGAACTCTTCAAATTTGACGTGCAGCTCAAAGAAATCGCTACCCTTAACGTTCCAGTGGTAGCCACGCACGTTCATGTAAAAGATCTGATAGTTGGCCAGCAGGTGATTAAGCTTTTCAGCCAACTGACTGGCGCTGCTTTCATGTAAGCCAATGCTATTGGTATCGGTCATGTCGTACCTCCATGTTGGAGCCGAGTAAAACGGCTATCAAATCGTTTGATTAGCATAAAACGTTGCCAGGGCGCTGCAAACCAGGTTTTGTGTATCGCGCCCATAGCCTTATAGCATTGCGTTTACCGCTATAACGTTTGCGCTCTCACTGAGTAATGCTGGCACGGGCAGGGTTTTTCAAGGGGCGATGTTTTCAAGGGCAATGTTTTCAACGGCAATGTTTTCAAAGGCAATATTTTCAAAGGTCAGGGTTTTCAAAGGGCGAGGGGGTTATCCACACCCGGATAATACTTTCACAGCGCGTCGCCAGCAGTTCAGCGGTTCTGGGCAGCGCCTGTTCCAGGGTCATGGGGCCATCCGCCAAGGCAAACGCTGCTGTTACGCCTTCATCAAGACAAGCCTGCCAGCCGTCACCCAGGCTACCAGCGAGAATGATGACGGGCTTGCCCAGACGCTGGGCCGCGCGGGCAACGCCGATAGGCGTCTTGCCCGACATGCTCTGCCCATCCAGTCGGCCTTCTCCGGTAATCACAAGATCGGCGTTATTGAGCAGGGCGGGCATATCGGCCTGCTGCATAATCATTTCAATGCCGGGCATCAGCGTGGCATCAAGAAAGGCGCGCGCGGCAAACCCCATACCGCCAGCGGCACCGGCACCTGGTAAGTCGCGATAATCCTTGCCTAATACGCGGGCGCTGATATCGGCAAAGCGGCCCAGGGCGTGGTCAAGTTGAGCCACTTGATCAGGCGAGGCGCCTTTTTGCGGGCCGAACACGGCACTTGCCCCGCGCTCGCCTAACAGTGGGTTATCCACATCCACGGCGGCTTCCACGTTCAGTGACGTTAAGCGTGGGTCAAGCCCCGAAAGGTCCAGCGTTTCAAGCGTTGCCAACGCCGCGCCACCTGGGGCAAGCGGTGCGCCACTGGTTGCGGTTAGTTTTGCGCCCAGCGCTTGCAGCATACCGGCGCCGCCATCGTTGGTGGCGCTACCCCCCAGCAGCAGCAAGGCTTTTTCGGCGCCTTGATCCAGCGCCGCCAAGAGCATCTGGCCCACGCCAAAGGTGGAGGTATG
Organism: Halomonas colorata; assembly: GCF_014897985.1. GTDB lineage: Bacteria > Pseudomonadota > Gammaproteobacteria > Pseudomonadales > Halomonadaceae > Vreelandella > Vreelandella colorata. The sequence continues at coordinate 68,107 of NZ_JABUZA010000011.1, read as the reverse complement.
CAGCGCGTCACGCTCTTCAGGGGTTAAGTGTTGTAGGCCGCTGGCTTCTGCCAGCTCGATAAACGCGGTACGCTGTTCACCCAGCCAGCCCCAGGCGGCTTTACGGGGACGGCCCAGCGCATCCTGAACATCGACAACGCAGCGCTTGGCGCCGGTCGCGGCAATCAGTGCATCAAGGCTGCCTTCGCCGCCGTCAGCCATCGGGCAGCAGTGCGTTTGCGCTTGGGGCGCGGCTTTAAGGACGCCCTGAGCCATCGCCTTGGCCGCCTGTTCAGCGCTTAAAGCATCTTTAAAACTATCGGGGCAAAGCAGGATATTCATTGCACGACCTCCGCAAATTATTGTCTTTCATCTATCGTGATATCTTTCATCTATTGTGATAGTAGGCGAGCTTAACGCGCCGCTTGGTGACAGACCAGCCGTGATGAACGTTCGAGGATCTAACATGAAGCCGATACCAATTACGCTAACCTGCCTGTTGGCACTGGCAGGCTGTCAAGTGACGCCAGACCGCTTGCCCCAGGCTGAGCCTGCGCCTTCTGCGGCGTGTTATTTCCCGAACCACGTGGCTGGCGGTGAACTCGGCGCGCTGCGCCAAAGTGTCGAGGTGCTGACTGAGTGGGGCTTTGAACTTGATTCCACCGATACAGCATTAGGCCTGGTCAGCGCAAGCCGACAAAAAGCCCTACATGGTTACTACGATCCGTATGATCGCGCCTATGGCTATGGCAGCGGAATGCGCCTTTTCGGTGGGTTGGGTATCGGGCGCGGCAGCGGTGTTGGCGTGGGGCTGGGCTTTGGCGGCGGGCTTCATCAACAGCCCCTGGAGGTCGAGCGGGTGTCGCTGTTAATCAGTGAGGAGTCCGTGCGTATCTCGCGTGATATTCGCCGCTTCGACCACCTGGGCGATATACGTGAATCCTACAGCGCGAGTAACCAGGATTTCTGCCAGCGCTTTGAAAGTGCACTCGGACAAAGCAGCCGGCCGATGAGGAGCGTGCAATGAGGCAACGTTGGCGGGTAATCATGAAATGGGCGAGTGTGAGTGCTTTGCTGGCACTACTGGCAGGCTGTGCCACTACATCACCTTCTGCCCCGCGCGAGCTGGTGTATGCCGCCCCGGTAGACACCACGTTTCGAAGCGCGGTCGAGCTGATGATGGAACAGGGCTACGTAATACGCCATGCCGATTTGGCGCTAGGCCGGGCGGAGGGGGCGCTTGCCCGCTGGCCTGAGTATCGTCTGCAGGTTCAGGTAAGGGATGCTGGTCGCGGCAGTCAGGTGAGTGTTGCGGCCTGGCGAGGTAATCAATCGCTGCCGCCGTATTTGCTGGATCCTTGGCTGGTCAGCTTACAAGCAAAATTGGGATTAGCACCGTGAAGCAATGCAGTCATCAGGTAATTGAAAGCTCCCGTTATACCGCAAAGCGCTGGGCGCTGGCGGCAGGTGCCATCAGCCTTATGCTTAGCCCGCTTGCCGCCGCGCACCCCCATGGCTGGATTGATTTCAGTATCCGGGTCATGACCAATGATGAAGGGGTAGTGCGTGGCTTGCATCAAATCTGGCGAATGGATCCCTTTTACAGTTTGGTGGTGTTTGAAGAGCTCACCCAGGTGGATGGCGTGAGTCTGGACGAAGGGCTTGATCAGCTGGGCCTGGAGATACGCAATAACCTTGCCTCGCAGCACTACTTTACCGAAATCCGCCGAGATGGTGAGCCGCTGGCGCTGGGCGAGGTCAGCGAATATACCGCCATGGAAAAAGATGGTCGGCTTGTCTTTACGTTTATCCTGCCCCTAGAAACACCCCAGCCGTTAGCCGGACACTCCCTCGATTATCAGATATTTGACCCGACGTATTACATTGAAATGGTCCATGAAGCAGAGAACAACCAGCCAACTGATAATGCGTTGGTACTGCACGGTGAGCCGGCCTGTGCGCTAAGCATTCTAGGCGCTGATCCTGACCCTGAATTAGTCATGCAGGCGGCGCTACTGGACGTAGACGAAGAAGGTGAACCAGGGCTGGGGCGCCACTTTGCCGAAACCGGCCATATCGACTGCCGTTAATCGGGTGCGACTTTCATAAAGCGATAAAGCTTTCAATGATCAAAATAGGGTGTGTTATGCAGTCGCTAGTAATGCGTAGGCCTTGGGCTTTGGTCGCTCTTTTGGTGCTTGGCGCGGTGGTGTTGATATGGGGGTTGCAAGGCGGTCTGCAGGGGATGAGCTATCAGCTACTCGCCTGGCAGCGGGAGCTTCACCGCGCGCTTACCCTGGCAATTACCGAACTTGCCCGTGAGCCCTCGCGTGCCACTTGGTGGGTGTTATTAAGCGTAAGCTTTGGCTATGGCGTTTTTCATGCCGCAGGGCCAGGCCATGGCAAAGCGGTGCTGGCAACGTATTTAGCCTCCCATGGTGGTGCCACCCGCCGAGCGCTGGGGCTTTCTTTTGCTGCTTCAATACTGCAAGGCGTTACCGCGATTGCCATGGTCGCCATTCTGGTACATGGGCTGGGGTGGCTGACGCGTCAGGCCATGGGGAGCGTTGTCTGGGTCGAGCAGGCAAGCTTTTTACTGGTAACGCTGCTGGGTGTGTGGCTATGCATTCGGGCTTACAAACAGCTGCGTGCCGCCTATCGTCCGGTGAGTTCGATGACGTTTCATCCTGTAAGCCAGGATCACGACCACAGTCGTCCTCATAACCACAATCATAGCCATCACCATAGTCACCACCACGGGCATCATCACTGCTGCGGTGGCGCGCATCATATTGAGCCGCAGCAGGCACTAGACTGGCGCACTGCCGTGATGACCGTTTTCGCGATCGGTATGCGCCCCTGCAGCGGCGCGGTGTTGCTACTCGGTGCGGCCAGCCTGCTGGGCCAGTTTTATGTTGGCGTGCTATCCGTATTGGCCATGTCGCTGGGTACCGGGATTACCGTATCAGCACTTGCGCTGGCCAGCGTCTTTGCGCGCAGGTGGGCCACGCGGCGTTTAGCCAAGCAGCAGCGCGTATCCCAACACCTTCACAAGGCGGTCGGCTGGGCGGCGCTGGCGGGTGGCTTAGCGATTATCTTGCTCGGTGTGACGCTTTCGATTGCCAGCGTTTCCCAACCCGCCAGTACGCCGCTGCTTGGTGAGCCGCCGGCCAGGCAGGGTAACCCGTTGATGCGTTGAGAGCAGGTCAATCAACCGCCAGGCGATCAATATGAGCGATAAGCTGATCACGCAGGCTGGCAAGCTGGTCAAGCGCATAAGGCTCGGCGCTGCCGTTACCCCATACCGGCGCGGGCCAGGTCGCATCAGCGTGCTTTCGCACCACGACATGAATATGCAACTGCTGCACCACATTGCCCAGCGTTGCAATATTGAGCTTGTCGCCGTCAAAGAGCGTTTTCATCACGCTACCCAGCTGGGTGGCTTCTCGCCATAGCTGGGCCTGATCTACGTCGGATAACTCGAATACTTCGCTTACATTATCCAGGCGGGGGACTAAGATCACCCACGGATAGCGCGCATCGTTCATCAATAGCGCCCGGCAAAGCGGCAAGTCAGCAATTGGAAACGTATCGGCTTCCAGGCGTTGATCAAGAGCAAACGTGTTCAATGGGCGCACTCCGGGCGCGTTGGGGTTGGTAAAAGCAAAAAATAGGTAGGTAAGAAAGCAGAATATAGTAGGTGAAATAAGAAAATGAAGACAGCCGCAGAAACTAAGCCATGGAAAACAGGCGAAATTGCCAAAACGCTGTTACGCTGAAAGTACTCCTCAGAAAGGTAGACATTGCCAGAGGAGATTTCTGTTGTCTGACACGTTAAGGAGAACATCTATGAAAAAGCTTTTAGCGACGACTTTTATCCTATTAATGACGGCAGGCGCGTTAGCCGGTTGCAACACAATTTCTGGTGCTGGCCAAGATGTGCAAGAAGGCGGTCAAGCTGTGCAGGACGCCGCTAGCTAAGGTTAGTGAAACCTTGACGATGTCGAGTGGGCTAGGCGGACGCCTAGCCCGCTTTGTGTATTAGCCACCTATTCTCTATAAAACAATTAATTAACTATAAATCAGGGCAAGCCTATGAAAACGTGGCTATATACCGATGCGGTACGCTCCTCGAAAATTGTATTAAGCGGTGGAATGCTTGTGTTGCTCTCGGCGTGCGCCACCGGGTCAGATGCCGCCAAAACGTCGGCTGCCAATGAAGCCCAGGACGCACCGCCTACATCCATGGATAGCTGCGATACCGAGGCGGTGAGCTATGCCATTGGTGAGACATTTGATGAAGCAAACGTGCCCCAGCTACAAAGCGAGAGCCAGTCGCGCCAGGTGCGGGTACTGCGACCAGGGGACGCGGCCACGATGGACCATCGTCCCGATCGGTTGAATGTACATCTGGACAATAACGATGATATCGAAGAGCTGCGCTGCGGTTAACGTAAAATCAGGATGACACACGCGGCGGTGAGTAGACCCATGATGATATTGAATGCCCTCCAGGCACCGTCACTTTTGATCCAGTGACCGATCGCCATGCCAAAGCCCGCCCAAACGGCCAAGCAGGGCATGGCGACCAGTTCCGCAAATCCGGCCAGTATGAGGGCATTGACTACCGCCGAACCGTTTTCAGGGAGAAAGCCCGCCATCAAGGCAAGCCCCATGATCCAGGCCTTGGGGTTGGCAAACTGAAACGCCGCTGCCTGCCAGAAGGTAAGCGGTATGCTATGTGAGCTGCCCTTAAGGTTAGGCGGCGGAGCGCTGGCGATTTTCCAGGCAAGATAGAGCAGGTAGGCGCTACCCAGCCAGCGAAGCCCCAGCTGTATGGCAGGAAATCGCTCAAACAGCACCCCGAGGCCCAGCGCTATATTCGAAAATAGAATAAAGCAGCCACCTACAATACCTGCCATATGCGGCAGGGTACGCCTAAAACCAAAGTTGGCACCTGACGCAGTGAGCATCACGTTGTTGGGCCCAGGGGTCAGTGTCATCGACATGATATAAAGGGCTACTGGCCCAAGTACTAACCACTGGCTACTCATAACGATCCTTCCAACGTTGACGGTTAACCTGCTCTTTGAGCATTTCCAGAATATCGTACAGCACCAATTCTGTGATCCGATTGCTTTTTTCATCGACCGTCAGCCAGCTGTCGAAGCCGCTTTCCGCCGTTCGCTCGATTAACTGTCTGAATTCCGGCGAATGAATACCCAACGCCAGTTCATCTACCAGCCGCTGAGCAACACCGCTGATGGATGCCTGCATGGCGTTGGCCGCCGTTTGCCCCATGGGCAGGCGGTGCAGGCGCTGGATCTCGGGGCTTTCGCGCAGCGTACGGCTCACCAAGTCATCAATGGCCGTCATCGCCGAGGCGCGATTAAGCTGATACGCCTCGCCAACGGTGCTTTCCAGACGCTGGACGATTTCACTGATCAGCTGCGTTTTGCGCGGCATGATTACCCGGTCAATCACGCGCTCGGTGAGCGAGTCGCTGGACAGAATCTGCTGCTGCACATTGCCCAAAAGCCGTAGAGCAATACGGTCAGAAAGTTCTTCGAGAAGGATATCGTAGTACTTGAAGAAAAACTGATAAATGGACCAGTGCTTAACGTTAATGATGCGTAAGCGGTGCAAGCGGTGGAGTAGCGACACCACGCGCAATACACGCAGTAAGCGAAAGCCGCTTAACGGAATGCAGCCCAGTACGTCATACCAATGTACAAAGGGGTAAAAAAACCAACGATGATAACGGCGCTCGGCGACCGCTACGGTCCAGCCCAGCAGTATGTCGGCAACAAAAAAGCCCACAAAAAATAGATCGATATGGAAAAAACGACTGTGAATCTCACGCTCGTAAAACGCGTGAAAAGCAGGCGTTAGATCAGCGATGGCCTGATTGATCGGCGTGATCAAATACAGAGAATCAAATAGCAAAAGTCCCAGGTTCAGCACTACCGCAATCAGAATCAGTAAATCCCAACCGATATGAGCGTACTCAACAGGCCTGGGGAGTTGTGGGTAGCGCCGCCTAATAGGCATGCAACCTCCTTGTTGATGGAAAAAACCAATACAGCGTACTAGCGCTACACAGCGCCTGCATCTAATCAATTAAGCCTGCGCCTGACAGTTTAAGCCTGTGACTGATAGTGCTGCTGGGTTAATTTCTCTTCCTGTTCGGCCTGCTTGCGGTGTTTTTTGCGCAGAGCCGCTTTTTCAAAGCGCAGCTTTTGAATCGGGGTCGTTAGTATCAACGGAGGCACGCCAGCAGGCTTGCCATCAGCATCGACAGCCACCATGGTTAGATAACAGCTATTGGTATGACGAATCAGCTTGTTACGGATATCTTCGGCAACCACTTTGATACCGATCTCCATAGAGGAGCGGCCCACATGATTGACGCAGGCTAAAAAGGTAACTAATTCGCCCACGTGAATCGGCTGCTTAAACAGTACCTGATCCACGGATAGGGTCACTACATAGTGCCCGGAATAACGGCTAGCGCAGGCATAGGCGACTTCATCCAGCTTTTTAAGAATGGCTCCCCCGTGGACTTTACCGCTGAAGTTGGCCATGTCGGGTGTCATGAGTACGGTCATCGACAGTTCGTGCTGCCCGGGTAAATCCGTTGGCGCTGTATCTGACATAACGTGTCCTTGGTTTGACTCTGCCCGCCTGTGGGCGGGCAGAGGGTTCAAGGGCTTAGAACCAAACTAAGCCCACGGAAATAATAATCCCGGTAATCAACAGCTGAATAAGGCAGAAGCCCATAATATCTTTGGCTTTCAAGCCCGCAATGGCCAGCACCGGCAATGCCCAGAAGGGCTGCAGCAGATTGGTCCAGGCATCGCCCCAGGCAACGGCCATCGCCACGCGCGAAATATCAGCCCCTAGTGCTTGCGCTGCGGGCAGCATAACCGGCGCTTGCACTGCCCACTGGCCTCCACCGGAAGGTACAAACAGGTTAACAATCCCGGCACTAAGAAACGACCAGAACGGCAACGAGGTAGCCGTGGCAAACGAAATTAACCATTCCGACATGCTTTGAGCCAAACCTGACTGCACCATGATCGCCATAATGCCCGCATAAAACGGGAACTGGATCACAATCCCGGCGCCGCCCTTAACCGCTTCATTAAGGCTGGTCAGCAGGTTGCGTGGGGTGCGGTGAAGCACAATGGCTAAAAACAGAAACAGGAAGTTAACGATATTAAGGTTTAAACCACCGTTTCTGAGGATGAAGTGGTCAAGCAAAAACAGCAGCCCAGGCACGCCAACCAGCAGAGAAAGCGCCATGCTGTTTTCAAGTCTTTCGGCGGGGCGGGTAATCCGGCCCTGCGATACTGGCTCGTCTTCCAGCAGCTGGCTATCGATATAAACACTGTCTTTCTCGTCGGGCAGCATTAAGCGATTCACCAGCGGCACCGCGATAAACAGACACACGACTATTGCCAGGTTAAAGAAGGCGAAAATAGTGGAGCTGGTGCTGATAACGCCAATCTGATCTACGGTGAAGTGACCTTCGGTGGCGATCGTCAGGGGGATTGATCCAGCTAAACCGCCGTGCCATACGATAAAGCCGGAGTAGGCGCTGGCAACTAGCAGGCGATAGTCCACCCGCACCAGGCGGGCAAGCTCTTTAGCAAAGAGCGCCCCGACCACCAAACCAAACCCCCAGTTGATCCAGCTGGCGGCAAGCGACACCAGGGTGACCAGAATAATCGCCCCGCCTGCGCTTTTTGCGGTGCCCGCAAGCTTTTGTAGCATGCGCTTTACCGGCGGCGAGCTTGCCAGCATGAAGCCTGTCACCAGCACCAGCAGCATCTGCATGGAAAAGGTTAATAATCCCCAGAAGCCGTCCCCCCACATACGCATCACCGCCAGTGGCGTTTGGCGCTCCACGGCAATGGCGGCAACCGCTGCTACGATGGTCAGGAGTAGCACAAAAATATACGGGTCGGGCAGATAGCGCTCGACCAGCTTGACGGCCGGTTTCGATATCATTTTTAGCATGAGTGGCTCTCTTATTTTTTATAGGAATTGCGTTGCTAATATACGGCGGTGTGGTTCGGCTTTCACGTTTAAAAAAGTCCGCTTTTAGAACGATAAGCCAATGGATAGCACGGCGGCGGATTTATTTAAACGCTTAACACCAACGGGTATGCCGGTAGCGTTGATAGTACCCAATAAGCACCCCGGAACGAACCGTAATAAACAGCGTAAAGGCGAGCCAAAGACCATGATTGCCAAGGCCTTGAGTAAGCCACCAGGCGGGCAGGTAGAAAAGAATGCCGATAAAGATGCTGTTGCGCATTTCACGTACCGCGCTGGTGCCGATAAAAATACCGTCTAGAAGATAGCTCCACACGGCAATTAACGGCATTGCCACCATCCAGGGAAGGTACACGGCAGCGGTTGCCCGCACTTCCTCAAGACCTGTCAGCAGGGCAACCAAGTGATTACCGCCAAATGCAAAGAGCAGCGAGGCGCCGCCTGCCGTCCAGAAAGAAAACAGCGCCACCCGGCGAACGATAGATGCCAGCTCCTGCCAGTCGCGGCGGCCATAGGCGCGGCCGACCAATGATTCCGCCGCGTGGGCGAAGCCATCGAGTGCATAGCTTGTCAGCATAATAAACTGAAGCAGTACGGCGTTGGCGGCCAGAACTGTATCGCCCTGACGCGCACCCTGCGCGGTAAAAAAAGCCATGACGAATAGCAGCCCGAGCGTGCGGACAAACAGATTGGCGTTGATATTGAAAAGGGCCGTATAGGCGGAAAGCGCCAGCAGCCGAGCGCGCAAAAAATGTCCTTCGAGTGTTTTAAGCTGGCGCAGCACCAGATAGCCGCCAAATGCCAGCGCGCTATAGTCGGCAATCACGCTTGCCCAGGCAACGCCATTGCTGGTCATGCCTAGCCCCACCACAAACCAGATATCCAGCACGATATTGATACTGTTGGTCAGCAGCAGGATCATCAAGGTCACGCGAGAGTTCTGTTGACCTAAAAACCAACCTAAAATCGCATAGTTGGCGAGAACAGCGGGGGCCGACCACAGTCTTATCTGAGCATATTCACGGGCCAGGGGCGTCGCTGCGTCACTGCCGTCCAATAGCTTCAGCCCCAATGAGACAAGCGGAGTGGAGAACAGAATTAAGAGTACGCCGATCACTCCAGCGATGATCAGCGATTGGCCCAGCAAATGGCGTACGTCGCTATCGCTTTCCCGGCCCATTGCCTGGGCCACCAGGCCGGTAGTGCCCATGCGTAGAAAGCCAAAGCCCCAATATAGAAAGCTGAATAGGGTAGCGCCTAGCGTCACGGCGGCCAGATAGCGTGAGTCGGGCAGGTGCCCGACCACAGCAGTATCGACCAGCCCGAGAAGCGGAACGGTAATATTGGAAAGGATAATTGGCCAGGCGATGGCCCATATACGCACGCGAGACGACAAACGTTAAGCAGCAGTAATAATGCGGTACTTTTCCAAAAGCTGCTGCTGCGTTTCAGAGCGCGCGGGGTCAAGCGGAATACAGTCTACCGGGCAAACCTGCTGGCACTGGGGTTCGTCAAAGTGGCCAACGCACTCGGTGCACAAGTTTGGGTCGATGATGTAAATCTCCTCGCCGGGAGAGATCGCATCGTTCGGGCACTCGGGCTCGCAGACGTCGCAATTAATGCATTCATCGGTGATCATCAGGGCCATGGGCATACCTCGCGAATGGCTGGCACACCCAGGCGTCGCTAAACGCTATACCCGAGTGTTTTACTCAACAATGTTGGTGGTTACGTATTGTAGTGCTTACGCAATACTTCTGCGACCTGGGAAGGAACTAACGGTGAAATATCGCCGCCCAGCTTGGCGATTTCACGCACAATGGTGGAAGAGATATACGAGTTTTCCACCGCCGGAGTGAGAAATACGCTTTCAAGCTCGGGGTTTTGCGCCCGGTTCATATTGGCAAGCTGTAGCTCATACTCAAAGTCGGACACCGCACGCAGGCCACGCAGCATGATGGTTGCGCCCTGTTCATGCATAAAGCGGGTCAGCAGATTGGAAAAGCCCACGACTTCAACATTGCCAAGCGTGGCGCAGGTAGCGTTGACCAGAGCAATCCGAGTGTCAAGATCGAGACTGGGTCGTTTGCCAGGGCTTGCCGCCACGGCAATGATTATCTTATCGAACATCCTGGCGCCACGTTCGATAAGGTCGAAGTGACCGTTGGTGATCGGGTCGAAGGTGCCTGGATAAACGGCAATGTTAAAGCGCTGCTCGCTCATTCCGAATCCTCTTCGTCAATTCGGCCAAAAGGATTATCGCTTGCCAGCGATACCGCTTGAGCATAGCCCGGGATGTGAATACGGTCCGCGTGAATATCCAGTTCGGGGCCTTCGAGCACCGCTTCGCCAAATTGATAACGTGGCGCGTAATGGCCGGCATCCGCCTGGTCAAGATACGCGGCCGCTTGGGCGCGCACGGTCTCGCGGCGCTCCTTCCAGGCGCTAATCGCGGCGGCGCCATGACGCTGAAGCAGCAAGCGCTCGGTAACGCCGGGGGAAAGCACAACGCCGGTTGCGTTATTACCGCCAAAGCCTTTGGCGTTAATAAAGGCGGCATCCGCTTTAAAGGCTATGGGCGTTTGGGAGAAGCGTAGCCGCTCGGCATACACGTCGTCGGCCACCTCATCCAGAGTGGGAATACCGGGCAGTAACCCGTGGGCGAAGCTGCCCAACGCGCTCACCAGTTGATCACCCCCCGCTGACCCCTGAGAGTGGCCGATAAATGACTTAATCGCTACTACCGGCCACTCGCTAATACCGTTGGCGCGGGCGATTTCATGCAGCACATGGGATTCAGTCGTACGGTTTTTAGGGGTGCTCGTGCCATGTGCGTGCATGAAACTGCGCTCTTGCAGCGCTTTTTCGCCCAGCATATTGCGCACCAGTGCTGCGGCCTTGCCCAGCGTGATGTAGTTGCCGATGCCCGGCGCTGAAATAGAGCGCTTGAAGCCATCGGCATTCACGAATACTTCCGGCACTGCTCCGAGAATGTCTGCGCCTACTTCAAGCGCCAGCGCATCATCCATCAACAGAACAAACTGGCTGGCTTCACCCATGGTAAAGCCGCAGTTGCGCGCAAAGGGTCGACTGGCGCGCTGATAGTCAGCGTCGGTCAGCAGTTCAAGCGCATCCAGAGCTTTTAAACTCGCATCGTCAGCCAAGGCGCCCATGGCGCGGAAGCCTTCAATGATTTCAGGCGTAATCGGAGCGTCGGCCGTGCCCACCATCACCACTTTACGCCGTCCTGCACGAATATCTTCGATACCCAAACGCAGGTTGTATAGAAAGCTTGCGCAGGCACCTAGTACGGCGCCGGTGCCGCCAACGCTACCCAATACATAGGCATTCAAAAAGTCGGCGGGCATCTGCCCGTAACCTAGCGGCATTTGCTTGGAGGTGGCACGCTGACCGCTCACCAGACTCTTCATCAAGCCGCCCCAGCCAGCATCGTCCAATTGACCGATGGAGTTGCCTGCATAAACGGCAATATGGTCTGGATTCAGCGTTTGGCGCAGCGTTTCCCAGGAGAAACCGCTGGCCCCTAGGCAGTCGCTGGCGCCAAAAATGGCCATCGACAGCCCGCGTGGGTGGTGCACGCTACGATAAAGACTGGCGGGGTCAAAGCCGCTAGGCAACTGAGCTGCAGCGTGCACTTTGGGCGTCTGGGCGTCAGGTAGCAGCGTTTCAAGCACGCCTGCCGGCACGATGACTTCTACTTCACGGGCACTCAGATCCCGGACCTGCCAGGTTTCCGGTAGGTTTTCCGGCAACTGGCGGCGGCGCAGTGTAAAGCGCAACGGCTCGGCTAGCTGAAGACTGGCTTGACGATTTGCGGGCAGCCCAGGCGCGAGGAATTTGGGGTCCTCGTTACGGCGAATCAGCGTGTGGTTCAACACCTGTTCGCGCAGCGACTGGGCAGGCGAGTCTATGGGCTGTCCTACACGGTCGTGCCACCCTTTTTCAGAGTGCTCGACAAGCTGCATCAGGGCTGCAAGGCCCTCAAGCGTCTGGCGCTGCTGGTCAGCGGGAAGGGCATCAAGCACGGTGCGGCGGAAGGCCTGATGGCCCGAGCTTCTGCCGGCGGGATTGATGCCGCCCATGCCGACAATCACCGGTAAGTGTGACAAGCCGGGTTCCTCGTGGTGCGGTGGTTTTAAATAACAATTATTGTCAATAACAGGGTAAATCTTACGCTGTCACTGAGCTTAATAAATATCTCGGGCGTGATCATAGCACCGGGTGACTAACGCCGTCATGCTGCAAGCGCCGGAGACTGATAGAATCGCCTCTTTTCAAGCCGAGGATGGCATGCAGTACACTTCTCGATCCGTTACCACTAATCAGCCAGGCCCTCATCATGATTTAGCACGCCAGGTGGACCGGGCGTTGGCTCATCCGTTGCGCAAGCCTATTGCTGATCATACTCAGCAGGCATTTGAGCAGGCTAATCACTGGTACCAGGCTTGTAATGCTCCACTCATCCTTGATTCAGGCTGTGGCGTTGGGGTTTCGACAAGAAAGCTTGCCTTGCAGTTCCCTGACTGCGCAGTAATAGGAATCGATCGCAGTGAAGATCGCCTGGGGCGTGATCACGGCGCACTGCCGGATAACGCGCTGCTGGTACGCGCGGATCTGGTTGATTTCTGGAGGTTGGCAAAGCAGGCGCATTGGGCGCCGGAGCGCCACTATTTGCTGTATCCCAACCCTTACCCCAAGGCGGCCCACTTAAAGATGCGCTGGCATGGGCATCCGGTTTTACCCACACTGTTGGCGCTAGGCGGGTGCCTTGAGCTGCGCTCTAACTGGCAGCTTTATGTCGAGGAGTTCGCTTTGGCGGTCGCGCAAGTTACCGGACGACAGGCCGAGGTGGGCGTATGGACGCCTGACGGTGAATACTTAACCCCGTTTGAAGCCAAGTACGATCAAAGCGGGCAAACGCTCTGGCGGTTGCAGGTCGAGCTGGAGCGGAAGTAATCATGCTGCACGTGTTTTCCAAAATGAATGTACATTGAGGCAGGTAAAAGTGATGTACTTCTTTAAAGCAGCAGCGCGCCAATGGCGTTGTTCATTAATCGCCAGCGTGGCCGCCGCCACTTTCGCGGTCAGCACTTCGGCATTGGCCGATTTTAGCCGGTTGAGCCAGTTACAGGAAAAAGGCTTTTCAATTAGTGCCGAGGCGCGTCTGCTGGATACCAATATGCCCGCCCTTTTGGGCAGCATTAATCCTGAGCGCCAAATGTCCCCGGCGTCGGTCACTAAAGCTTATATGGCTGCAGCGTTGTTAAACCGCTTTGGCCCGCAGCATCGCTTTACCAGCCAACTGGTCAGCAGCGGCATCATCGATAACGGCATTCTGCGTGGGGATCTGGAATTTGACGGCGGCGGTGACCCGGGGCTAACCACGGAAAACCTCTGGCGCCTGGTACAGCGCTTACAGATGGCGGGGGTCAATGAAGTCGACGGTGCGCTGGTAGTAAGCCAGTGGCGCTTTGGCCCGGTTAACTGCATTACCAATGACCGCTGCAATGCGCTTTCCCGGGTAACCAATGCTTACAGCGCGCCGCTAACCTCGGCAGGGGTTAATTTTGGTAGCTGGTGCGTCAACGTAGCGCCTTCTTCTATTTCAGGGGAGCCGGCACGCACGGCGCTTTGCGATAGCCAACTGCCGCTTATTGATATCGATAACCAGGTGATTACCCGCCCTGCCAATAGCGGGACTGAAATCAGCGCCGTGCGCGTGACCGATGAGCGTGGCGATGTAATGCGTTTGACCGGGCAGATTTCGACCAATGCGAGGGCCCAGGATGTTTATCGGGGCGCGGGCGATGCCGCTGAAGAGACCGCGCAGATACTTTTAGGCATGCTCAATCAGGCGGGTATCCACGTAAGAGACCCATGGCGTGTTACGTCAACACAGCCTTTGAGCAGCGCGGCACGCCTAGCCGCCGTGGATAGCCAGCCGTTACAAGAGCTTCTGCTGCGCACCATGAACTATTCCAATAACTACATGGCCGATGTGCTGGCTTTAAACCTGGTGGAAACTCCTCAGGCCCAGCTGCGTCAGGCAGGTTCAGCCATTGAGGCCTATGCCCAGCAATTGCCGGGGCACGGGCCGTTAACGCTGTATAGCGGCAGCGGGTTGACCACCGAAAACCGTACCTCGGCTCACGGGGTTAACGTCATGCTGGAGGATATGTATCGGCAAAGTTCGCTATTTCCAAGCTTTGTGGCTGCGTTTCAATCGCCCGCGAACGGCGTGATGCGGTTTATTCGCCGCGGCTCCTCCACGTTTCAAAATAACGTGATGCTGAAAACCGGTACGTTGAACCAGCCCTTTGCGGTACGCGCCGCGGCAGGCTACTTTCGTACGGCGTCGGGGCGGTGGGGCGTGTTTAGCGTATTTGTGAACGGTAACAGTAATACACCTTATATAAGCTGGTCTGAAGTGCTTGATCCGTTATCAGTCGATTTAGATACGATGATTTTGGCTAATTAATTTCCGCTACGCTTAAAAGGTGAGGCAACCTGCATGAAACCAGGGCATACCGGTTTAACCCATTTGGTGCACTCAACGCGTTACTCGTGGAAAGGTTTAAAAGCCGCGTTTCGAAACGAAGCCGCCTTTCGCCAGGAGGTCGGCATTGCTGCGGTGATGCTACCGTTTGCCTGGTGGATCAGTAATGATTCGATCAGCTGGCTTTTGTTGGTCGGCAGCCTGTTTTTAGTACTGATTGTCGAGCTTTTGAATAGTGCGATCGAAAACGTCGTCGATCGCATCGGTACGGAGCATCATGAGCTTTCCGGACGCGCAAAGGATATCGGTTCGGCAGCCGTGATGCTGTCGCTGATCATCGCCGGGTTTACCTGGGGGCTCTTGGGCTGGCAAAAATTCTTCGGCTAGCGTTTCAGCGCTTGGCAGTGAGGTGGTTATGCAACTAAACGATAAGTTTTTACCTTTGGAAAACCTGCCTGAAACACTTCAGCACGTGGCACAAAGGGCGGGCCAGCGGCTTAATGATGCGCTTAGTCAAGCTGACAATGTTGCCTCCATGACCAAGCAGCCACTGCCCTCAGCGCGTTGGGAGGAGCTATCTCCGTCGCGTCGTGAGGCGCTGGCAAAAGTGCTGAGCGTATCCACCTTTGCGCTGGATACGCTTACGCGCTACCCCCAGTGGCTAGATGAGCTCGACGCGACCGGCGAACTTGAGGCCGCCCCGACCCGCGGTGACCAGCAGCAGTGGCTGCAAAGTGCCCTGGAAAGCGCTGAAGATGAAGCGGCGCTGCAGCGCGCATTACGCCGTTTTAGGCGCGCCCGCATGTTGGGAATCGTGTGGCGGGACTTGAACCGTCCTGATGGTTACACCATGTGGGACACCGCACAGGCGGTTTCCCAGCTCGCCGAAATTTGTCTGGAGGCGGCACTAGGCTGGCTTGAAGCGTTTTACGCCCCTCGTTGGGGATTGCCCGCTGCGCGTGCCGATGGCGCGCCCCAACGCTTAGTCGTGCTGGGTATGGGCAAACTGGGCGCGGGCGAGCTGAATCTCTCGTCCGATATCGACCTGATTTTTGCGTTTCCGGAAAAAGGCGACACGCAGGGCGGGCGTAAGCCGCTAGAGCATCAGGAGTATTTCACCAAGCTGGGGCAAAAGCTGATTGCCGCCCTGGACGCGATGACGGCCGATGGCTTCGTATTTCGGGTGGATATGCGCTTACGCCCGCTCGGCGATGGTGGCCCATTGGTGGGCAGCTTTGCCATGCTTTCAAGCTATTACCAGGATCAGGGGCGCGAGTGGGAACGCTACGCCATGCTCAAGGCCCGCCCGGTAGCCGGCGATATAGACGCAGGCTTTGGGCTATTGGCAAGCCTGCGCCCGTTTGTGTATCGGCGCTACCTTGATTTTGGCGCTATTGAGTCGCTACGTGAGTTAAAAGCCATGATTAACCGCGAAGTGAAGCGCAAGGGCATGCAGAGCAATATCAAACTCGGCCCTGGCGGTATTCGCGAAGTGGAGTTCGTGGTTCAGGCATTCCAGCTGATTCGTGGCGGTCGTGATACCGAACTACAGGTGACCTCATTACACACGGCCTTAACGCGCCTGCCGGAACTGGGCCTGCTGCCTCAGGCGGTAGTCGATGAGCTGCTGCCTGACTACGCTTTTCTGCGTGATATCGAGCATGTAATCCAGGCCCTTGAAGATCGTCAGACGCAAATGCTGCCTACCGATGAGTCTGATCAGGCCCGTGTCGCCTTTGCTATGGGCTATGCCAGCTGGGCGCAACTGATCGAGCAGATTGATAAGGTACGTGAGCGCGTGCGCCAGCATTTTGATGCGGTGATCGCCGACCCCGAAGAAAATGCTCAGGACGCCAACGACGATAGCCACCAGACACCAGCGCAATGGCG
Source organism: Halomonas colorata (assembly GCF_014897985.1). Classification (GTDB taxonomy): domain Bacteria; phylum Pseudomonadota; class Gammaproteobacteria; order Pseudomonadales; family Halomonadaceae; genus Vreelandella; species Vreelandella colorata. The sequence continues at coordinate 51,660 of NZ_JABUZA010000011.1, read as the reverse complement.
GTTAATCTGGCGCAATGAGCTGGAGCAGGATGAGGCCGTTGCCTATTTAAGCGGTGCGGGGTTTATCGAGCCGGAGAGGGTGCTTAAGCGTCTGCAGAGTTTATACCAATCGCGTCAGGTGCAAAGTATGCAGCGGATCGGTTTTGAGCGCCTTGATGCGCTTATGCCGCTTCTGCTGGCGGCCGTGGCTGAAAACGATACGCCGGATACCGCGCTTTCTCGCGTGCAGCCACTGATTGAATCAGTACTACGACGTACCGCTTATCTGGCGCTGCTGCGTGAAAACCCCCACGCGCTTGAGCATTTGATGCACCTGTGCGCGGCAAGCCCCTGGATTGCCACACAGCTGGCTCGCTATCCTATTCTGCTCGATGAACTTTTAACCCCTGAAACCCTGTATACCCCCGCCGATAAAACGCGCTTAGCCGATGAGCTGCGCCAAACGCTCAATCGGCTGCCCGAAGACGATGAGGAGGCGCAGTTAGAGGCACTACGTGTGTTTAAACATGCCCAAATGCTGCATGTTGCCGCCTCAGATGTTGCCGGCACGCGTCATCTAATGAAAGTAAGCGATTACTTAACCTATATCGCAGAAGTAATCCTGGACGCCGTGTTGGTGATGGCCTGGAAGCACGTGACTCGTAAACACGGCGTACCGGAGGGATTAGACCTCAACGAGCCGGCTTTTTTAGTGATCGGGTACGGTAAACTAGGTGGGATTGAGCTTGGGTATGGCTCTGATCTGGATCTGGTTTTTCTCCATGACAGCGATGGTAAAGGTTCCACAGACGGCCCACGCCCCATTGAAACGCCGCTGTTTTTCACCCGGCTGGGCCAGCGAATTATTCATCTGCTAACCGCCGTAACGCCAGCGGGTAGCCTGTATGAAGTGGATATGCGTTTACGCCCCTCGGGCAATGCGGGGTTATTGGTGACTTCGCTTGATGCCTTCGCCGATTATCAGCAGCAGAATGCCTGGACCTGGGAGCATCAGGCATTGGTGCGCGCACGGGTAGTTGCCGGTAGCAGTTTGCTCGCCAAGCGGTTTGATCAGGTGCGCGGCGATATATTGAGCCGTAAACGTGAAATCCACGCCTTACGCGAGGATGTTGTCAAGATGCGCCATAAGATGCGCGACCACCTTAGCAGTAAAGCCCAAAGCCGCGGTTTTAATCTCAAGCACGACGCGGGCGGCATGGTCGATATTGAGTTTCTTTGCCAATACACGGTGTTAGCACTTGCTAACCAAACGCCTGCGCTGCTGACCTACAGCGATAATATTCGCATTTTAGAAACGTTGGCTGAAAGTGAACACTTACCCTTACAGGAAGCCGAGCAGTTAAAAGACGCCTATCTGGCCTATCGCAGCCGTACCCACCGCGCGGCCCTTACCGGTGAAAAAGCGATTGGCAAGGCCGACGATTTTAAAGAGCATCGCACGGCAGTCAACGCGTTATGGCAGCGCTTTCTGGAGCCTTAGCATTACGCATAGCCAGTAACGAGATCAATAACGGCGTGATCAATACGGAGTACGTAATAACAGCATGATCAATAAAAACAATGAGGCAGGGCAATGCACAGGCGTGGATTAAGGTGGCGCGCATGACAGCGCATATTCTAGCGACACTGCTACCGGTGTTTTTGATTTCAGGCTGTGGGGCAGCTTACGGGCGCTTTCGGACACCCGATATTCGCAGCCTGAATACTCTGAATATGGAGCTGTTCGTTCCACTGTTAGTGTTTGCGGTGTTGGCAGACCGCCAGGCGCCGCTTGCCGATTACGCATGGCTTGCTTTCGCCGCTGCCGCCGTTGTATTGGGGTCGGGGCTGATACTTTGGCCGTTGGCGGCTTGGCTAAAGTTGGATATAAAAACCTTTTTGCCACCCATGATGTTCAATAACACGGGCAATATGGGGGTGCCGTTACTGGTACTGGCCTTTGGTGAGGCGGCTTTACCTGCGGCGGTGGTGATCTTTATCGTGGAAATGGTGCTGCACTTTTCGGTAGGCCTTTACATGATAAATCCGCGCACCTCGATGTGGCATATTCTGCGTATGCCGATTGTGGCGGCTAGTCTGGCTGGGCTTTTAATCAATATGAGCGGCGTGCCGCTGCCGGGGTGGCTACTGGAAGCCATGCATATGCTGGGCGGGGTAAGCATTCCTTTAATGCTGTTTGCCCTGGGCGTGCGGCTACTTGAAGTTGACTTTAGCGATTGGCGAACGGGGCTGCTGGGGGCGGCACTGTGCCCGCTTTCAGGATTGATCATTGCCCTGCCATTAATGTGGTTATTGCCCCTGGATCCTCTACAAACTGCGGTACTGCTGGTTTTTTCTGCGTTACCGCCGGCGGTATTGAATTACCTGGTCGCCGAGCAGTTTAAGCTTGCGCCGCAGAAAGTCGCCTCGCTGGTGTTGATTGGTAACTTGGGTAGCCTGATCGTAATGCCGCTCATTTTAGCGGCTGCGTTTACATGGGTGTATGCGCCGCTTTAAAAGCGGCGCATCAGTCATGTAAGTAACAGACAGGTAATGTAAAAATAGCAGGCTAAAACACTAAAAATACGCAGCCTTAATCGCGGGGTGCTTGCTCTTTTACTTCAAAACTACCTTCTAAGGCATCCTGCGGGCCTTGGCGTGATTGAGGTTCGGCATAACCCCCGCCAATATCCTGCGCTTGATCTGCACGCATCTGCTCCATGCGCTTTTTCATTTTGTGGCGTACAAACGGCATCATGGCCCAGCCAATCAAAAGGAAAAACAGGCCGAACACTACGCCAACCACCATCAATACACCAAATGCCAGCCACGTTAAAAGTAGCTTCAAGCTGCCCATCAGCCCGGTAGGTTGTGACTGTGCAGCGCGGGCGCGCCACTGGTGGGCAGCCTGCCAGGCGGTATTGCGTTGGTCGCGATTCATCTGTGGCATAAAAGCCTCCATCGTCGTTTGTCCCTATTGGAACACAGTTATTGGAACGTCGTTAACCAGTCAAGTTCACTGAGAGCTGGCGCATATCTTGCTTTGTAACTATTGGGGAAGTTGGGTTGCCCTTGAAACGCCTAACAAAAGGAACGCTCATGCAAGATAACAACGTCTTAAAAATTGCTTACGATATCGCCACCATTACGCGGGAAAAGATCGGCATGATCGAAAAAATCATGCAGCAAACCGAAATACTAGCCTTGAATGCGCGTATTGAGGCGGCACGGGCGGGAAGCAGTGGTGCCGCATTTTCAGTAGTGGCGCAGGAAATGGGGCGCGTATCCGGGGGCATTAATGAAATCGCCCGCGATTTTCGGCAGCAGGTGGAACAACACACTGAAAGTATCGAAACCGCAGGCACTACTATGGTGAATGAGTTTCGTGGACAGCGATTCACCGATATCGCGCTGAATGCCGTCGAGATTATTGATCGTAATTTATTTGAGCGTTCATGTGACGTGCGCTGGTGGGCAACGGACAGCGCGGTGGTTGAAGCCGTTGAGACGCCCACGACAGTGTGCTGTGACTACGCAAGCGTGCGTCTGGCCACTATTTTGCGCTCGTACACGGTCTATCTTGACTTATGGGTCGCCGATGCAGAGGGGAATATCATCACTAATGGCCGACCTGATCATTATCCGGGTGTTAAAGGCAAGAATGTGGCAGATACCGCTTGGTTCAAGCGAGCTATAAAAACTACTGACGGTGACGCTTTTGTAGTGAGTGATGTAGAACGAAACTCTTTACTGGGTGGTGCATCGGTCGCCACGTATGCCACGGCCATAAGGAAGGGAGGCCAAAGTAACGGCGCTGTGACCGGTGTCTTAGGAATTTTCTTCGACTGGGCGCCCCAGGCAAAAGCAGTGGTCGAGGGCGTGGGCTTGACGCAAGAAGAGCGTGCATTGAGCCGCATCATGCTCTTAGATTCAAATTATCGGATTATCGCGGATACTCAGCAAGATACAGTGGGCAACCACTATCCGTTACAGCGCAACAATGAAGTACGCGGTTACTATCAGGATGAGGGCCGTTTGATCAGCTTTTCTGAAACGCCAGGGTATGAAACCTATCGCGGATTAGGCTGGTTGGGGGTTGTCGAATATCGCCTTGAGGATGCTCAAGCACAGCGCAGCGCTTAGCACTAAAATGGTACGCAAGTGCTCGCGCGCGAGTACGCTGTCACCGTTTTGGTGCAGCGGATGCGCAGGGCCGCTCTCATGTATGTCTAGGCAGGTATGGTTTACGCCCTACACGGTTTAAGCCACCTGCATAGCCAAACGCCATTAAGCATTGGCATCTTAAATAAACGAAAGCTGTACATAAGTGTTGTTAAGCCGATAGGGTTATACAAGTATGTGTTCAATTTAAGATATAAGGCTTCAAAGGGAGAGGGTATGGCAAATCATGGAGGAAAGTCGGTGTTTATTGCATCGACAGTGATCATTTTCGGCTTGGTAGTGGTAGGGGCCACTTTTCCAGAAGGTTTCGCAAGTGTTGCTGAAGCGGCATTAAGTACGATCACACGACTGTTTGGCTGGTTTTATCTGTTCTCGGTTTTTGGCTTTGTAGTATTTTTATTTGGCTTGGCGTTCAGCAAATATGGAAAAGTTCGCTTAGGCCCTCAAGAGAGCACGCCAAACTATAGTTTCTTTTCATGGATCAGCATGTTGCTGGCCGCTGGATTTGGCGTGGGACTAGTGTTTTATGGCATGGCTGAGCCCATGACGCACTATATAGAGCCGCCTTACGGCGATGTGACCGCTGAAACGCAAGCGGCAGCACGCTACGCGATTCAATACAGCTATTTTAACTGGGGCATTCACCAGTGGGCCGCGTTTTCAGTCGTTGGCTTAATCATCGCTTACTTTCAGTTTCGTAAAGGCCAGGCGGGGCTTGTATCGTCGGTGCTTTCATCAGTAACGGCAAAAAAGCCTCGGTTACGCCCTTATGCCGCGTGGCTGGATGTCTTCGCCGTGGTCGCCACCGTCATGGGGGTGGCAACCTCGCTAGGTCTTGGGGTATTACAAATGAATGGCGGTTTGAATGCCGTCTTTGGCCTGCCTGAAAACGGGTTTTGGCAATTTATTATTTTATTTGTGATGTTCTGTGCGTATATGGCATCGACCTGGTCAGGGCTTGATAAAGGCATTAAGCGCCTTTCAAATCTAAACATGGCGCTATGTATTGGATTGATGCTCTATGTGCTGGTGACCGGCCCTACGATTGCCATTCTGGAAACCATTACTTTAGGCATTGGCGATTATCTGCAGAATTTCATCGGTATGAGCCTGCGTATTTCGCCCTACAGTGAAAATGAGTGGGCGAGTAGCTGGACGATTTTCTATTGGGCCTGGGTAATTGCCTGGTCACCGTTTGTCGGCACATTCATTGCTCGTGTATCACGTGGACGCACCATTAAAGAGTATGTGTTCGGCGTACTGTTAGTGCCGCCGCTGCTGGCCTGCCTGTGGATTGGAGTGTTTGGTGGCGCGGCGCTTAACATGGAGCTTAATGGAGATGATATTGGGTTGGCGGCTGCTACTCAGGACAATATTACGGTAGCGCTATTTGCGATGTTTGACCTGATGCCATTTTCCGGCGTGCTGTCTGTGGTTGCCATGATGCTTATCTTCATTTTTCTGGTGACATCGGCGGACTCGGCCTCGTATATCGTGGCGCAAATGACCGATAATGGCTCGATTAATCCTCCGCTTTATAAGCGCATTATCTGGGGTGTATTGATCGCCGCTATTTGCTTAACACTGATTGTGGCAGGCGGCCTTTCAGGGCTTCAATCGGCGGCGGTACTTTCGGCACTACCGTTTACCTTTATTCTGTATATGATGGTTATTGTGCTGGTGCGTGAGCTGCGTGCTGATCGTAAGGCCATGCTGACGCAGCTTTATCGTCGTCACGGCGAAACGCCCGTAGGTGCTGATGCCTTTGAGGCTGAGCAGATGGGTGAAGAGGAGCGGCTACGCCGTGCTCCTAACGTTATTAATCGGCGCATTAATAGTTAGATGAACGTAATTAGGCCTTCAGGAGCAGACACATGGAGCGAGGATGCTGATGGCTCGGCAAGGACGGCACGGCGCTACGCGGCGCCAGTCCAAGAAGGTCTCGGTTGACCGTTGGTTAGACCGCTGGCTGGATCGGGTAGTAACGGTCGCTGTGGTAACGGCGTTGGTGATCGGTTTATCTGCCGTGTTGGCACATTGGCTTTTGTAGGCCAACCTGTTGTAACGCTGAAGAAAGCGCCCGGCTATATACGCCGGGCGTTTGCTTTCGTCGTCTCTTTTTGACCTCTTAAGAGAACTCCTCATGGTGCTAAATAAGCCTGTTAAGGGCGATGCTTCTTATGCCTCACGCCGCGAAATTTTCGGTTGGGCGATGTTTGATTTTGCGAACCAGGCGTACACCCTGCTGATTATTACGGTCGTGTTTGGCGAGCTGTTTACCACCGTGATCGTAGGTGACCGGGGCGATGGGTTTCGGCTGGCCAATTTTCTATGGAGTCTGGCGCTTGCGATCAGCTATCTGATGGTAGTGGTAACAGCCCCGCTATGTGGGGCGGTGATGGATTACCGGGCTGAAAAAAAGCGCTTTTTACTGTTTAGCTATTTGGCTACGGTAGCCACTACCGCAATGCTCTACTTTGTGGAGCCGGGCTATGTGGTGATGGGACTTATCCTGATAGTGCTCTCCAACTACGCTTACTCCATGGGTGAATCCTTTATTGCCGCTTTTTTACCCGAGCTTGGCCCACCTGAAAAGCTGGGTAAAATTTCAGGGTTTGGCTGGTCGCTTGGGTATATTGGCGGGCTGTTTGCGGCAGGTTTTACCTTGGTGGTGTTAGGTGAGGCAACGGCAGATAACTTTGAGCGCATACGCTGGGTCGGCCCCTTTGCCGCAGGCTTTTTTCTGATTACCGCTATCCCCACGTTTTTATGGCTAAAAGAGCGCGGTACACCGCAGCCTTCGGGCGTTGCGTATTGGCGCATTGCACACCAACGCGTCCGCTCCACCATGCGAGAATTGCGCTATTTTAAAGACTTAACGGTGTTTTTGATCTCGCTGCTGTTCTCTATGGCGGGGGTATACATCATTATTGCTTTTGCGTTTATTTATGGTGCCCAGGTAATCGGTTGGGATGAAAATATACGTAATATCATGTTTATCATCGTTCAGGTAACGGCAGCCGCAGGGGCATTAGGATTTGGCTGGCTTCAAGATCGTTTAGGCGCCAAGCATACTTATCAAATGACGCTGGGGCTGTGGGTGGTGGCGATTATTGCTATTTGGGCAACGCCTGAAATTACCGCCTGGTTAAATGCGCGCTTTGGCTGGCAGTGGCAAGCCCAGCACGTGTTTCTGGCCGTGGGCTGTTTGGCGGGTCTTAGCCTGGGTTCCAGCCAATCGGCGAGCCGGGCCTTGGTGGGCGTGTTTTCACCACTTGAAAAATCGGCCGAGTTTTTTGGTTTCTGGGGGCTGGCTAATAAATTAGCGGGCGTTTTGGGGATCGTGATGCTGGGGGTGCTGCAAACTATTATTGGCCTGCAGGCGTCTATTCTTTTATGTGTTGGCCTGTTTGTTATAGCGATGCTGATTTGTGCGAAGGTTAACGAGCGCCGAGGGCGTGACGCCGCTATCGCTTGGGAAAACGCTTAAACGTCGAAACGAAAGCGAGGGGGCTGCTCATGCAAACAAGACAGCGTGGCGGCATCGTGATGATGCTGCTTTTCTGGGTACTGTTAATCGGGTTGGGGACGTGGTGGCTTGATGGGGGGATGGAGCAAATACTCAACCCTAATGCGCATATTGCGCAGACCTTGTCTGAGGGTGGCCCCGTTACCTTAAAGCGTAACCGCTCCGGGCATTTTGAAGCGCCTGGCGAGATTAACGGTGAGCCGGTGACCTTTTTACTCGATACTGGCGCAACCTATGTAGCCGTTTCAGATGAATTGGCGGCGCAGTTAGGACTTAACCGGGGGCGCACGGCTTGGTTCAATACCGCCAATGGTCGAGTACAGGGGAATCTTACACAGTTGGATGAAGTCATGCTGGGTGGGATCAAGATCAGCAATGTGCCGGGTTCTATTAGCCCGGGGATGGAACACGATACGGTGCTGTTGGGGATGAGCTTTTTGCACCTTTTGAATATTGAAATACGTAGCGGTGAGATGGTCTTGAGTCTGCCCGATTCGTAACCGATGCTTGTGTATATGGCGTTGATGTGCTTAGCTAAAAGCTCATGGACGCCAACAGGCTAAGGAGTTGCTATGGGTATCGAAGTCGGTGGATTATTAGGGTTAATTTGGCTCATTATTTTGGTTTGGGCCATTGTCAAAGTCGCCAAAAGTTCCGCAAGTGGATTGGCAAAATTGCTGTGGATTTTGGGGCTGCTGGTCTTTCCTCTGGTAGGCTTGATTGTATGGCTATTGTTTGGGCCCAAAGGTTAGCGGCATTAAGCTTTGTTACACGGTAATTTACATTAAAAAAGGCAGGCCTTGCGCCTGCCTTTTTTATTAAAATGCAATTTTGAACGCTATTTTTCCCGACTTGGGGGTGCTTTATAGTGACCGGGGATTTTTAGTTTTTCCCCGTTGGGCAAGTCACGCACCTGGGTTGGGACATAAACACGCTTGATAACGCTTTTCGCTTTGTCGTCGGTCATTGCTCACTCCTCCTGTCAGGCTGTCGACAGTTTGTTTTGTTACATTAGTCCTCCGTGTTGGAAGAATCAAGCGAGGCAAAGAGCGACTGAGCATAACTAATAGCATGTAACGTTAAGGGCGGGTGCTTCCTGGGTTTTAAGGTATTCTATAAGTAGATGACGGTCGCCAATGCGATAGCGGGTAAGCGAATGGATTATAAACTGCCTAAGCGGAGTGATGGATAAGATGGTAAACCACTTAGAAGAGCAATTTCAGGCGCTTGGGTCACAAGAAACCGTAATGCCTGAATATCCTGATCAGGATCATATTCTGATCATTGAAGATGACAAGCGTTTGGCAGAACTCACTCGGGATTATCTGGAAGCTAATGGCTTTCAGGTTACTCTAGAGGCCGATGGGGCGAAGGGAATGGACCGCATTCTTACCCTACAGCCCGATTTGGTCATTTTGGATCTGATGCTGCCGGGTGAGGATGGCTTGTCGATTTGTCGTCGTGTGCGACCAAATTTTGCAGGCCCCATCATGATGCTGACGGCGCGCACCGATGACCTTGATCAGATTCTCGGATTAGAAATGGGGGCTGACGACTATGTGCCCAAGCCCGTACAGCCACGCGTACTGCTTGCCCGCATGCGCGCGTTGCTGCGCCGCGCAGATGGCCCAGCGCCCAATGGTGAAATGCGCCTACGCTTTGATAATCTGGAGATTGACAATGCGACGCGTGAAGCGTGGCTGGGCGGTGAGCGTATTGACCTGACCAGCGCTGAATTTGATCTTCTGTGGCTGTTAGCGCGTAATGCAGGCCGGGTATTAACCCGCGAAGAGATATTTAACGATTTACGCGGTATTAAATACGATGGGCAGGACCGTTCTATTGATGTGCGTGTATCGCGTATCCGGCCTAAAGTGGGCGATGACCCTAACCAGCCACACCGCATAAAAACGGTACGCAGCAAAGGCTATCTTTTTGTGAAGGATAGCTAATATAAAGGGCACGTTTTATGCGCCAGTTGTTTAGCCATAGCTCGTTTTTTAAATTTTATATACTGCTGGGCCTGGCGCTATGTGTCGTATTGCTAATCGCACTGGGCGGTCGTTCATTTATTGAACAAGTGCGCCGAGAAGATTATCGCGAACAGCTTGTGGCACTGCCCATGTCGTTAATGACCCACCAGCTTGGCGAGGTTAGCGAGGATGAGCGCAGCTTGCTGCTGAGCCGTTTTACCGAGCACCTCGGTATGCAGCTTACCCTGCGGCGTATTGACGAAGTGAAGCTTGGCTACTTTGCCAGTAAGCGTATTAAGCGCGGTAGCGTATTGGTGACCGATGACCCATGGCGTCTGCGTCAACGCGTGCCAGGCACTGGTGATGAATGGCTGCTGGAAGCGTCCTTGCCCGTTTGGAGCGAGCGCCAGTGGCAAGGCAGCATGTTGCTGTTAGGCGAATGGCTAGCAACATTGCCGTATGAAGAACATGAAGCTGCCCTGGCAGCACTACGCTCCGGCAGTTGGCCGCTGTCTCTGCTGCAGACCTTGCCAGATAATTTAACCCCTAAGCAGCAAGGCCAGCTGGCATTGGGTAACGTACTGACCCTGTTATCCTCTGAAAAGCTCTCCATTAGCCTGCTTTATCAATTGCCTAATTCAAGCTCGTGGCTGTTGGCTGGGCCTATTACGCGCGGCGATACGCTACCGATGAATTTACAGCTACCGCTGTTACTCGGTGCCATGGCCGTGTTGTGCCTCATTATCTATCTGATTATGCGTCGTATCGAGACGAGAATGGCGCGCCTGGAGCTTGCCGCTACCCGCATTGCTAGCGGCAGGCTTGAGACCCGTGTGAAAGTGGAAAGTGACGATTCCTTGGGTCGTTTGGGCATGGCCTTTAACGGTATGGCAAGCCAGGTGCAAACTCTGCTGCGTGGCCAGCAAGAGATGATCCGCGCCGTTTCCCACGAATTACGCACACCGGTGGCACGTATTCGGTTTGCCGTGCAGATGGTGGAGGATATGACCGACCAGCCCGCGATTAGACGTCAGTTACAGGGTATTGATGCCGATATTGCAGAGCTTGATGAGCTCGTTGATGAAATTCTTACCTATGCGCGTTTAGGGGGCGAAACGGTGAATGGCGCTGAGCTTGAGATGGCGCTGGTAGACTGCCGCGCCATGGCCGAGCGAGTGATCGATACGTTGGCGCCGCTACATGAAGGGCTAACCATTGAATTGACCGACGGTGCGGATATTGAGCTTTTGGCCGAACCGCGCTATTTACAGCGGGCACTGCAGAACCTGGTGAGCAACGCCTGTCGCTATGGAAAAAAACACATCACCATTCGGCTCTGGAGCGAAGCACAGCTAGTGCGTATTGATGTCGAGGATGATGGCCCTGGAATACCCGCAGAGGCTCGCACTGATATATTTAAACCGTTTACTCGTTTGGACGATAGCCGTGCGCGAAGCCTGGGGGGCTACGGTTTGGGGCTTTCCATCGTGCAGAAAATTATGGCAGGCCATGGGGGCAGCGTTACCGTCGACACTAGCCCCACGCTCGGCGGCGCTCGCTTTACGTTGCTGGTTCCTCGTCGTGAGTCGCTGGCTTAATGCCTGAAAGCACGGCAAACGATGTTTCCCGGGCGGTACGCAGAAAATCTTGCATCCAGGGAGCCTCAAGCGTCTCTTCGCGAACGGCGGCGTACAACGTACTCCAGATACCTTGCTCCCCCAGCTTGACGGCCTTGACGTAATCCCGCTCCAGATATTCCGTCAGCGCCCAGTTAGGCAGTGCACATACGCCACGCCCACTAGCTACCAGCTGCATCATCATAATGGTTAGCTCAGCCGTGCGGATCTCCTGAGGACGCACATTGGCCGGGTCTAGAAACTGGCTAAATACATCCAGGCGGGCCTGCTCAACGGGATAGGTAATCAGCGTTTGGTTGGCCAGTGCCTGTGGCTCAATAAAGGCTCGGTCGGCGTAGTCGTGCTGGCGTGCCACTGCAAGTAACCCTTCGTATCGAAACAAGGGCGCATAGTGAACGCCATCTAGCGGCTGCGGGTCGGCAGTTATGACTAAATCCAGCTGCTCGCGGGCCAGAGCCGGCAGCGGGTCAAAGTGGTGGCCGCTGGGAATATCAATTTCGACTTCCGGCCAGTGGTCGCGAAAGTAATCTACGGTCGGCATCAGCCACTGAAAGCAGCTATGGCATTCGATTGCCATATGCAGCCGACCCTGCTCGGTTCCCGCCAGTCGCGCTACATCACGCTCGGCTTTACGCACTTCGGGTAGTATCTGGTCGGCTAGGGTTAGTAGCCGTAAACCCGCACGGGTAAACTCGACGGGACGCGTTTTGCGCACAAATAGGGGGCTATTAACCCGGCCTTCCAGGTCTTTTAACTGATGCGAAAGGGCTGACTGAGTAAGATGGACGCGTTCAGCCGCCTCAACCAATGAGCCCGTTTCACGTAGGGCGAGTAAGGTACGTAAATGGCGCAGCTCAATCATGGTGGTCAACTTTTACGTTGTTTATTAAAACGTCGGTTGGATTCATCGTTGGGCCTTGGTCAGGCTGCGTGAAATTATTCACGTTAAAAGGTTTCATCATGACAGTTTCTCATATTCTCGGCTATGTGCGTATCGGTGACCAGCCGACCGTTAACGCGTTGAATACTTACTTGAAGGATGCCTGAAGGAGAGGAGGTAGGCACGCACGGGTTAACATCTTGAATTTATCAAGGTAACTCAGAGAAAAAGTAACGCAGAGAAAAAGCCCCGCTACTTGATCAGCAGCGGCGCCTAAAAGGGTTAACGACAATTTTTAACGACAAGTTTTAGCGGCTAGCTTTGCTGCCTAGCTTTAATATTTAGCCTTAATAGCTAGCTTTTTGATGCGTAGGCATAAAGCAGCGTTTCCTGGGCGCTAATGGCATCGCCATTGCCAGGATCTTGTAAACGGTAGCTGCCATCGCTTTGCAGTAGCCAGCTCTGGCAGTTATCGACCAGGTAGGTTTCCAAGTCTTTACGCACTCGGGTGGCGAGCTTTTTATCCAGCAGCGGGAAGCAGGTTTCAACCCGGTGAAACATATTGCGCGACATAAAGTCAGCGCTTGAACACCAGATTTCCGACTTTCCTTCGTTATGGAAGTAAAATACCCGGGTGTGCTCTAAAAAACGGCCAATAATCGAGCGAACGCGGATATTTTCAGAAATGCCTGGCAAATTAGGCTTTAAGCAGCACATGCCGCGAATGATTAAATCGCACTCAACACCTGCCTGGGAGGCACGATAAAGCGCCTTGATCAGCTTAGGCTCGGTCAGTGAGTTGCACTTGATAATGATATGTCCACGTTTGCCCTTAAGCGCCAGCTGGGCTTCGCGGTCAATCATTTCGACCAAGCGCTCATGCAGGGTAAAGGGAGCATGCAAGAGCGTATCAATTTTGCGCGCCCGGCCCATTCCCGAGAGCTGCTGAAAGACTTTATGCACGTCGGCACACAGCGCTTTATTGGCGGTCAGTAGGCTGTAATCAGTATAAAGTTTGGCGGTTTTAGAGTGATAGTTGCCCGTGCCCAGGTGCGCGTAGTGGCGCAGTTCACCCTTTTCGCGACGCACGATATGCAGCATTTTGGCGTGGGTTTTATACGCCATGATGCCGTAAATCACGATAGCCCCGGCTTCTTGCAGGCGTGATGCCAGCTGCAGGTTGTCGGCTTCGTCAAAGCGCGCGCGCAGCTCGATCACTACGGTAACTTCCTTGCCTTGACTGGCCGCATCGACAAGCGCACTTACGATAGACGATTCAGCACCGGTGCGGTAAAGCGTCTGTTTGATGGCCAGAACATCGGGGTCGCGGGCCGCCTCACGCAGCAGCTCCTCAATCGGGGAGAACGACTGGAACGGATGATGCAGCAAAACATCGTTTTTAGCGATTGCCTCAAACAGGCTGCCCGCTTTCAGCGTCTTGGGAACGCTTGCCGTATAGGGGCGATAAACAAGCTCAGGACGATCGACATCCCCAAGCACCGACATCATGCGGGTGAGGTTCACCGGCCCTTGAACGCGGTATAAATCGTCTTGGTCTAGCTCGAACTGGCGCAGTAAAAAGTTGATAAGGTCATCGGGGCAGTTATCGGCGACTTCCAAACGCACGCCTCGCCCATAGCGGCGTGCCAAGAGCTCACCGCGCAGCGCAGATGCCAAGTCAGATACCTCTTCCGGATCAACAGTCATGTCGGCGTTGCGGGTCAGCCTAAACTGATAGCAGCCGCGTACGCGCATGCCCGGGAACAGCTCCTCAGCGTGGGCGTGAATCATGGATGACAGGAAAATATACTCAGAGAAACCTTCGGCACACAGCTCCTTGGGTAGGGCCATTAGCCTGGGGAGCGAGCGCGGTGCCGGGAGAATGGCCATACCGCCTGCCCGACCAAAGGCGTCTTTGCCTTCCAGCTCAACAATAAAGTTAAGGCTTTTGTTCACCAGCCGGGGGAAAGGGTGCGAAGGGTCAAGGCCAATCGGGCTGATGACCGGCATGATCTCGTTATTAAACATCTCATGCACCCAGTGCTTTTGTTCGTCGGTCCACTGGTCACGACGACGAAAGCGCAGACCCTGGTTTTCAAGTGCGGGTAGCAGGGTGTCGTTAAGAATCTGATACTGGCGGGCGATTTGCTTATGGGCAATTTCTGAAATTTCCGCAAGCACCGCTTTGGGCAGGCGCCCATCAGCCGCCGTCGTATCGTCGCCCAGCGCCATTTGATGTTTTAAGCCAGCCACGCGAATTTCAAAAAACTCATCCATGTTGGAAGAGAAGATAAGCAGGAACATCAGCCGATTAAGCAGTGGGTGCGCATCGTCTAATGCTTGTTCCAAGACGCGGATATTAAACTGAAGGTGGGACAATTCACGATTAAAGTAGAGCTGGGGGTCGTCTAAATCAGTTTCACTCAGGGCTTCTCTGGCATGCACGCCGTTGGGGGTACGATTAACGCGTAGCGGCGAACCATCACTTTCGACGTTCGGTAACTCGTTGAGTAATAGCGTCGTGGATGGTGAAACGTGATCGTCCATAATGGCTCCCCTGCATTAATGGCTTCAAGCTAGCATAGCGCGATACCTATCATTTAAAGCAGTATGCGGGAGAAAGATGACAGATAGATGTCATATATCTGTCATCTTAAGCATGGATCTCTAACGCTGGTTCTGCAACAGGCGAGCTGCTTCAAGCGCAAAGTAGGTCAAAATGCCGTCCGCTCCGGCACGCTTAAAGCACATGAGCGATTCTAATATAACCGGCTCGGCCTCCAGCCAGCCGTTATCAAACGCAGCGCGGTGCATGGCGTATTCGCCGCTTACCTGATAGGCAAAGGTGGGCACTTTAAGCTCGGTTTTAACCCGTTGCACTATATCCAGATAAGGCATGCCGGGTTTGACCATCACCATGTCGGCACCTTCGCTGATATCCATGGCCACTTCGTGTAACGCCTCGTCACTATTGGCCGGGTCCATCTGATAGGTGCGCTTGTCAGCCTTACCCAGATTGGCAGCCGAGCCGACCGCGTCGCGGAAAGGGCCATAGTATTTGGAGGCGTACTTAGCGCTATAGGCCATAATGCGAACATTATGCAGAAGCTCCTGCTCCAGCACTTGGCGAATAGCGCCAATGCGGCCATCCATCATGTCTGAAGGCGCCACTACGTCAGCCCCGGCTTCGGCATGAGAAAGCGCCTGTTTGAGCAGTGTCTCTACCGTACGATCATTCAGAACATAGCCTTGTTCGTCTAAAATGCCGTCCTGGCCATGAATGGTATAAGGATCAAGGGCGACATCGGTAATAATGCCCAGCTCAGGTAGCGCCTCTTTGAGGGCACGCACGCTGCGCTGAACCAAGCCATTGGCATTATAGGCTTCTTCGGCAAACTCACTTTTCTGCTCGGTGCCCACGACGGGAAATAGCGCCAGCGCAGGTATGCCCAGAGCGAATGCTTCCTTGGCTTGCTCAATCAGTAAATCAATCGACAAGCGTTCAACGCCAGGCATCGAGGCCACTGCCTCGCGCTGATTTTCACCTTCTAAAACAAACACCGGTAAAATTAAATCAGCGGACGTTAACGTGGATTCCTGCATCAAGCGGCGGGAAAAGTCGTCGCGACGCATGCGGCGCAGGCGGGTGCCAGGAAATTGACGGGGGCTCAATGTGCTCAAAGGTTATCTCCGTGAAGGATCGTAAATCAATACCCGTAGGCTTGGGTTGAGTATATCAGGCATGTCTTACGGCGAAAGCCGCCTTGTGGCCCTGGTTAAGACTGACTAAAGTTAGCGATTGCTTGCCAGATGGCGATAGGTAAGCCTGCAATAAGGAGATAGGCATGACTAAACAGGTAGCGGTGGTATTGGCGGGCTGCGGTGTTTTTGATGGTTCTGAAATTTATGAAACCACCTTAACGCTGCTGCGCTTGGATCAGTTGGGCATTGGTTATCGCTGCTTTGCGCCGGATATAGAGCAGCATCATGTGGTGAATCATCTTACCCAGGAGGAAGTGGCGGGCGAGAAACGCAATGTGCTTCAGGAATCGGCACGTTTAACGCGAGGTGATATTCAGCCTCTGACTGAGCTAAAGGCCGATGAGTTTGATGCTGTCATCGTACCGGGTGGTTTTGGCGTCGCAAAAAACTTATCTGACTTTGCCAGTGAAGGCGACAACATGCAGGTGCTGGAAGCCTTTAAAGAGGCGCTGGCAGGTTTTCGGGAAGACGCGAAGCCGATTGGCCTGATGTGTATTGCTCCCGCGCTTGTGCCACGGCTGTTGGGCGACGGTATCGCGGTAACCGTGGGCCATGACCCGAGCGTATCGGGGGCGATCAGCGCCATGGGCGGCCTGCACCGCAGTTGCGCAGTGGACGATATCGTCGTAGACCTTGAACACCGCGTGGTCACCACGCCTGCCTATATGCTTGCTACCCGCATTAGCGAAGCTGCAACGGGTATTTTTAAGCTGGTGGATCGTATTGATGAAATGATGGATTAACCAGCATCTGTTATGGATATCTAAGCAAAAGCCTCTGCCATCGATGATGGCAGAGGCTTTTTACATGACCTTTTGCTTGTCTCTGCAGCGTAAAACTTAAAGCTCTTGCTCTTCTGCCGCCTGTTGCTCGTCGCGCCGTTTGCGCACCAGGCGACCAAACAGCAGACCAACTTCATAAAGCAGGTACATAGGCAGGGCGAGCAGGCTTTGCGACACCACATCCGGTGGAGTCAGCAGCATGCCGATAACAAAGCAGCCTAAAAAGATATACGGCCGTTTTTGAGAAAGGCTTTGCACGCTTGCCGCGCCGGATAAAATTAACAAAAACGTCGCAATGGGAATTTCAAACGCCACGCCAAAGGCAAAAAAGAGTTTCAGTACAAAGTTAAGGTACTGATTAATGTCGGTCATTACCGTAACGTTTTCCGGCCCTGTCTGGGTAAAAAACGCAAACAGCAGTGGAAACACCACGTAGTAGGCAAAGGCCGCGCCCGCATAAAAAAGCCCGATACTAGATACCAGAATCGGTATGGCCAGGGCCTTTTCGTTATCATAAAGTCCAGGCGCTATGAACGCCCAAGCCTGGTGAAGTACAAATGGGATCGCGATAAAAACTGCGACTACCAGGGTCAGCTTAAAGGGCGCCAGAAATGGTGACGCCACTTCGGTGGCAATCATCTGCGAACCCGGCGGCAGTAACGCCATAAGTGGCTCCGCCACAAAGCTATAAATATCGTTAGCAAAAGCGTAGAGGCCTAAAAAGACCACCAGTATAACCACCACCGCGCGCACCAGACGCATGCGAAGCTCGATTAAATGCTCAATCAAAGGGGCTTGGTGCTGATCGTTCTGGGGCTCCCGAGCGTCGCCAGGGGTACTCATGGGTGATTGCTGTCCTTTTGAGTGGTCGCCTTTGAGGGCTCTGAAGAAGCATCTGACGCAGAGGCGTCTGGTGCTGTTTCATTGACTTCCTGCAGAGCGTCATCCAAATGAGAGCTTGCTTGTGCGACGCGTCGCTCGGTTTCAGGCTGGGATGGCGTCATAGGCTTTGAGGCGCCAGAAGAAGGCTTATCGACAATACTCTCGACGTCTTTTTTGGCTTTCCTCAAACTATCGTTAATAGTTTTTTGCTGTTCATTAAGCGTTTGGCGAAGCTCTTCCGCTTCAAGCTGCGCGCTGATTTCGCGCTGCATACCGGATACCGTGCGCTTAATTTTGCCGATCCATAGGCCTGTCGTGCGCGCCGCCCGAGGGAGGCGCTCAGGACCAAGCACTAACAGGGCAACGACACCGACAAGCATCAGTTCAAGAAAACCGATATCCAGCATGGTTTATTTGCGCTCTTCGTTACGTGCCGCACGCTCTTTTTCGGCCTGAACGTCATAGGTGTTGCCCGGCTCTTCGTGGGCCACCTTGGCATGGGAAGGCTCGGCATCTTTCTTCTCGTCGTCTTTATCTTCCTCATGCACGGCTTTTTTGAAGCCTTTGATGGCGCCGCCCAGGTCGGTGCCCACGTTACGCAATTTCTTGGTGCCGAAGATTAAGATGATGATGCCTAAAACAATAAGCAGCTGCCAAATACTAATGCCACCTAACATATGCGTATCCTCATTAATTCAAATGCGTGTTGTTTATGATGGCTTGCGGGCGGCTTTTTCATCGTGACCGGAAATGTCAAAGCGCCTTGCCAACTCGTTTAAAACATCCTGATGGTCAAGCCCCAGGTGCGACAGCATGACCAGGCTGTGAAACCAAAGATCCGCAGTCTCGGCGACAAGCGCCTGACGCTGCGCTTCACTGCCGTGCTCGGCGTCTTTGGCTGCCAGCAGCGTTTCGGTAGTTTCTTCACCCACTTTTTCGAGTATCTTGTTCAAACCCTTGTGATGCAAGGACGCAACGTAAGAATTCTCGGGAGAAGCACTGCGTCGCTGCTTCAACACCTCAGCGAGGGCGTCGAGGACGGGGGCGTGATTAGGCGTTGAGGGGGTGTTCATGAGTCTCCTTAAAGCAGTGGACAGCATCATTACCGGTTGGATGCCTGGCCGTCCTTAACCTTGCTATTGGCATAACGGGCTATTGCCATAATAGTAGTAGTAAGCCAAGCGCGGCGGCGCCAAGAATCGGCCAATCCTGAGTGGCTGCCCAACTGCTAAGCGGCTGCCAGGCTAGTGCAATAGCCACCAGCAAAAGCCCGATACGCAAGCGATGATGGCGTTTTCCCTGACGAGCCATGTGGCTCTGCATATGATGAATTGCGGCAACTTGCTGATGGCGCTGACGGTGCTCGATTTCCATTCGCGTAAGCGCCTGGTGTGCCAGCACGGGCAGCTCAGGCAACTGATGAGAAAGCTCTGGCGCTTGGCGCTTGAGCGACTCCCAAAGCCCACCGATCCCGGCGCGCTCTTTCATCCACTGTTCAAGATACGGCTTGGCGGTGCTCCACAGATCAAGCTCAGGGTAGAGCTGGCGGCCAAGGCCTTCGATATTGAGCAGCGTTTTTTGCAGCAGTACTAGCTGCGGTTGGACTTCCATATTAAAGCGCCGTGCGGTCTGGAAAAGCCCCAGCAGCACTTGGCCAAACGAGATATCTTTTAATGGCTTTTCAAGAATCGGCTCGCACACGGTACGTATAGCGGCGGCGAACTCATTCGCCCGGGTGTTTTCGCCTACCCAGCCCGATTCGATATGCAGCGCCGCCACTTCGTAATAGTCCTGATGGAAAAACGCCAGCAGGTTGCGCGCCAGATAATCCTGATCTTCGCGCGTCAGACTGCCCACGATGCCGCAGTCGATCGCAATATATTGCGGATCTTCGGGATTATCGCAATTTACAAAAATATTACCCGGGTGCATATCGGCATGAAAGAAGTTGTCGCGAAACACCTGGGTGAAAAAGAGTTCAACACCGCGTTCGGCAAGCTTTTTCAGATTCACGCCCCGTTTGATCAGGGTATCCAGATCAGCAACGGGAACACCACGGATGCGCTCTTGCACCATCACATGGCGGCGTGTGAAGGGCCAATAGATGGTTGGCACGAACAGCAGCGGCGAATCTTTAAAGTTACGCTTGAGCTGCGAGGTGTTGGCCGCTTCCTTATAAAGGTCCAGCTCGTCGAACAGCGTCGCTTCATAGTCGCGGATAACTTCGACCGGGCGTAGCCTGCGCGCTTCAGGCACTTTGGCGAACAGCTTGGCAACTTGATACATCAGCGCCATATCCTGGCGCATGATGCGATCAATGCCGGGGCGAATGATCTTAACTACGACCTCTTCGCCGCTATGCAGCTTGGCGGCGTGCACCTGCGCAATCGATGCCGAAGCGAGAGGGGCCTGCTCGAATTCGGCGAAGGCCTCTATCAGCGACATCTCCAGCTCTTTTTCGACCCGGGCCGCGGCAAGTTCGCCTGGGAAGGGCGGGACCTGGTCCTGCAAGCGACGGAGTTCGTCTGCAATATCCTCAGGCAACAGGTCGCGGCGTGTGGAAAGCATTTGCCCAAATTTAATGAAAATGGGGCCCAGTGCTTCCAGTGCCAAACGTAAACGCTCGCCGCGCGTGCGTTTGCCAACCGGGAACAGCCGCAGTGGTGAAAACCACATGAGCGTGCGTAGCCAAAGCGGCAGCCGTTCCATGGGAATCATTGTGTCGAGGCGTTGGCGCGCAACGACCATGAGAATTTTGAACAGACGCAGACTCATAAACGCGGCTCCTGCGAGGCGTGCGATGCGTCAAGCGTCAGGCGGCGGTGTAGCCGATTAAAGCGGGCTTCGAGGCGATCAGTGGCCACTTCAAGCTCAGTAAGATGGTCGCGTAACAGGTCGCGCTGTTGACGTCCGGGTAGCAGGCGTGCCTCTTCAAAAACGTACTCCGACACATCCTGAAGCAGCTCATCCTTGGCGCGCAGGCCCCAGCGAGACAGGCGACGTACGCCCTCGGCCAGAGAGTGGGCAGGCATGTCGCCCAGCCAGCGGGCAAGCTCGCCTTCCCAATCAATATCCAGGTCAAACAGCAGCTCGCGGGTGGCTTCCAGCAGATGAATGCGGCCACGCACGGCAAGTTTGCCGTCAAACATAAGCCGTTCGATCGACGCGCCGCTGATCCATTCCGAGAATGTTTCCGGGGTTAGCTCTACAACGGCATCCACCTCGGTTTCCTCGACGTCGTCGCCACGCAGCAAGTCGATACCTGCTGAATGGTAATGCAGCACCAACTGAAGATGGGGTTTTTCCAGACGCACTAACAGACGGCTGCCCGCCAGCGCCGCCAAGCGGGCTGGAGCCGCTGGGTCGCGGGCAAGCAGGGCGTTCAGCATGCGTTCACATCCGGCCAGCACCAGGGTCGGGGTTACCAGCATGCTGACCTCATCATTGGTGACGCGATTGTGTAGGGTAATGTCATAGCTTAATGCCGCGGTGCAAAGCGACAATACCGCCCGTCAGGTTGGTGTATTCCACCCGCTCAAGGCCCGCCGCCTCCATCATGGCTTTCAAGGTTTCCTGACCCGGGTGCATACGAATCGACTCGGCCAGATAACGGTAGCTTTCACCGTCACCCGCGACAAGCTCACCCATTTTGGGCAGCAGGCGGAAGGAGTACTCGTCATAGGCTTTGGAGAGCAGCGGGTTGTTGGGCTTGGAGAATTCCAGCACCAGCAAGCGGCCGCCTGGTTTCAGTACCCGAGCCATGGAGCGCAGCGCAGCGTCTTTATCCGTGACGTTACGCAAACCAAACGCGATGGTAATGCAGTCAAAACTGTTATCAGGGAACGGCAAGCACTCGGCATTTGCCTGAACATACTCGACATTGCCGCCCACGCCGTTATCCATCAGCTTGTCGCGGCCCACTTTCAACATGGAAGCATTGATGTCCGCGAGTACCACTTTGCCGCGAGGGCCTACAATGCGCGAGAACTTAAGGGTTAAATCGCCGGTGCCGCCAGCAATATCCAATACGTGATGGCCAGGCCGGACGCCTGCACGCTCAATGGTGAAACGCTTCCAGACGCGGTGAATGCCCATCGACATTAAATCGTTCATCACATCGTAACGGGCGGCGACAGAGTGGAAGACATCTGCCACACGCGATGCTTTCTCGTCGACCGGGACTTCTTGATAACCAAAATCGGTGGTGCGCTTTTCCGTGGGGCTCATGGGGCTGTAGCTCCCGAGTTCGAGGCGGTAACAATCGACCAAGGTGGTCGCCGTGTTAAAAGGATGACGATATTGTAGCCTTGTCTACCCCAATTTGTCTGCGCCTGACCGGGCGCCAAGCGTTATAGTTCCTTGAAATGAATGCCAGAAGGCTCGCGGGACGCCCCGGCTTCTTCAAGCCGCTGTATATAGTTATCCCAGTATGCCTGCTGGTGCGTGGCCAGCTCATATAGATAGTCCCAGCTAAACAGACCGCTGCTGTGGCCATCGTCAAAATAAAGCTTTAAGGCGTAGTGGCCCGCCTGGGTAATGTTCTGTAGCCCGACGTGCTTTTTGCCTACCTGGAGTACCGCCGTATCGCCGCCGTGGCCGCGCACTTCAGCCGAGGGCGAATAGACCCGTAAAAGCTCTACCGGCAGCCGGTAGTTTTCGCCACTGGCGTAGCCAAGTTCAAGCTCACGCGCACTTTTATGGTAGTGAACCTTGCTGGGGACAGGAGCGCTCATCGGTTGACCTCTTCACGTATTAATAAAGCCGCCTACCCTGGATTAGCGCCGTATTTAGCGTAAAACAAAGTGGCGGCCTCAGCTGCACTTAGATTCTCTGTAATTTAAAAAAAAACTAATTTTACAGAATATAGCGCGACAGATCTTCGTCAACGGCGAGTTCGCCTAACTGGGCATTAACGTAGTCGGCGTCAATCACCAGCGGGCTATCCATATCGCCACCTCTAAACGAGGCCTCTTCAAGCAGACGCTCCATCACCGTATGCAAGCGGCGAGCGCCGATATTTTCGGTGCCTTCGTTAACCTGCCAGGAAATCTCAGCAATACGCGCAATACCGTCAGGGGTGAACTCAATATCCAGGCCTTCGGTCGCGAGCAGCGCTTGGTACTGACGGGTGAGCGATGCAGACGGCTCGGTAAGAATGCGCTTAAAGTCGCCAGGCGTCAGCGCGTCAAGCTCAACGCGGATCGGCAGGCGGCCCTGAAGCTCCGGGATCAAATCGGAGGGGCGCGACAGGTGGAAGGCGCCCGAGGCAATAAACAGAATATGATCGGTTTTCACCATGCCGTACTTGGTCGACACGGTGGAGCCTTCGATCAGTGGCAGCAGGTCGCGCTGCACGCCTTCACGGGAGACTTCGCCACCGCTTGACTGCCCGCTACCCTTGGCAACCTTGTCGATCTCATCCAGGAACACGATGCCGTGCTGCTCGACGGATTCAACGGCGCGCGCCTTGATCTCATCTTCGTTGACCAGCTTGCCCGCCTCTTCATCACGCAGTAGTACCAGGGCTTCTTTAACCGTTACCCGGCGCTGTTCGCGCTTCTGCTGGCCCATACTGGAGAATAGGCTCTGCAGCTGGTTGGTCATCTCTTCCATGCCCGGCGGGGTCATGATGTCGACGCCCTGGCCCTGAGACGACACTTCGATATCGATCTCTTTGTCGTTCAGCTGGCCTTCGCGCAGCTTTTTACGGAACGACTGGCGCGTGCTGCTATCTTCGCGGGGCTTGTCTTCCTGGCCACGCGGTGGCGGCAGCAGCGCATCCAGCACGCGGTCTTCGGCGGCGTCTTCCGCGCGGTGGCCAACTTCTTCTTTAGCGTGTTCACGAACCATTTTAATGGCCGCTTCCATCAGATCACGGATGATCGATTCAACATCGCGGCCGACATAGCCCACTTCAGTGAACTTGGTGGCTTCGACTTTAATAAACGGCGCGCGGGCAAGCTTGGCCAGACGGCGGGCAATTTCAGTTTTACCCACGCCCGTGGGGCCGATCATCAAAATGTTTTTCGGGGTAACTTCGGGGCGCAAGTCGTCGTCAAGCTGCATGCGGCGCCAGCGGTTGCGCAGCGCAATGGCCACGGCACGCTTAGCATCCTGCTGGCCGATAATGTATTGATCAAGCGCGTGGACGATTTCGCGGGGTGTCATCTGAGTCATTAAGGCAGCCTCAACGTTCGTTGATATTTAGCTCTTCGAGCGTCACGTGATGGTTGGTGAATACACAGATGTCACCAGCGATTTGCAGCGATTTCTCGGTGATTTCCCGCGCTGAAAGTTCGGTGTTTTCGAGAAGTGCACGGGCACTTGCCTGGGCAAAGTTACCGCCCGAACCAATCGCGATAATGCCGCGCTCAGGCTCGACCACATCGCCATTGCCGGTGATGATCAGCGAGGCGCTATGGTCGGCAACGGCAAGCAGCGCTTCCAGCCGACGCAGGGCGCGGTCGGTACGCCAGTCCTTTGCCAGCTCAACGGCTGCCTTGGTAAGGTGACCTTGATACTTCTCAAGCTGAGCTTCAAAACGCTCAAACAGCGTGAACGCATCGGCCGTGCCGCCTGCAAAACCGGCGAGCACTTTGCCACGATAGAGGCGACGCACCTTGCTGGCGTTGCCTTTCATCACGGTATTGCCAAGCGATACTTGGCCGTCGCCTGCCAGGGCAACCTGATTACCGCGACGTACGGATACGATAGTGGTCATGGAGATAACTCCTTGGGGGAGGCGTGCTCCCGATAACTGACCGGCCGCTTAACGGATGATAGAGCGACCGCTAACAAAGACGATGGACAATAAAATGCGGGCGGCTGATAAAAAATCAACCGCCCGCGGAATAACACCTGTGGGTTTCGTTAGTTTTGCAGCTGAATCAGCAGGGGCTCGATGCCTTGCGTGGTCATTAGATCCTGGGCGCGGTTCAATTCGCGCGTGTCGTCATACGGCCCTACCTGGACACGGTGCCACGTATTGCCATCGGCCTGCACCTCGCTGATTTGGGCAAGCAAACTCAGGTTACGCAACCGGCCACGCAGCTGCTCGGCATCGCTTAACTCACGAAACGAGGCGGCTTGCAGCACGTAGCGTTTTGCCGCACTGGTATTGGTCGGCGCAGGCTGCTGCTGTACGGTACTTGCCTGCTCATCCGGCCGCGTATTGGCGGCAATGACCTGAGCTATAGGATCGTCGCCCGCGGCTGACGTGTCGCTCGTGGTGCTTTCTGCGGGCTGTTCGGCGACTTCAGGCCGGGTCACGTTGGAGGGCAGCGTAACGCCTGGGGCAATAACCTCGGTTTCCGGCAGCAGCGTATAAAACTCAAACGTCGGCATCGACGGTTGAGTTTCCGTCTCGCGTGCGGCGGCCCGCTCTGGGCTTTCTGGCTTGGAGAGCACCGTTGCCTGGGGCTGGTCGCTGGGCTTGTCCTGCCAGGGTGCTGTGCCGTGCTGGTGTTGAGCCAGAAAGAAGCCTGCCGCCATGCCAGCAAGACCCCACAGCCAGCCGGGGAGACGAAAACCTCCGCCCGAACTGCCTGAGGTGCGGGCGGCCTTGCGCTGTGACGTAGCGCCACGGCGAGAGGGCTTTTTGCGCGGGCTGGCCATGGTTTACATCTCCTCTGGGGCGCTGACGCCCATCAGATCCAGACCATTGCGCAGCACCTGCCGGGTTGCCAGGCCCAGCGCCAGGCGAACGTTGCGTAACGTATCGTCCTCGACCATGACTTTAACCGCGTTGTAGCAGGTGTGGAAATCACCCGCTAGATCCAGCAGGTACTGAGCCACTTGCTGCGGTTCACGGTTTCGGGCGGCGGTTTGAACAACCTCTGGGTAGCGGGCCAAGCGGTTAAGCACGGCCTTCTCCTGGTCGCTATCCAGCAGGGCCAGGTTGGCCATGGCCTGCGTATGATCAAACGGTTGATCTGCCGCCTCAGTTTTGCGCAGCATGCTGCATACCCGGGCATGGGCGTATTGGATGTAGTACACCGGGTTGTCGTTGGACTGCGAGCGCGCCAGGTCAATGTCGAAAGTGAGCTGCGAGTCGGCGCGGCGTGCAGCCAGGAAAAAACGCGTGGCATCGCGGCCGACTTCGTCGATCAAATCACGTACCGTGACGTAGCTGCCGGCCCGTTTGGAGAGTTTTACCTCAACGCCTGAGCGCGTCACCATGACCATCTGGTGCAGCACGTAATCGGGCCAGCCCTTGGGAATGCCTACTTCTAACGCCTGCAGGCCGGCACGCACCCTGGTAACGGTCGAGTGGTGATCGGCCCCCTGTTCGTTAATCACGGTAGTGAAACCGCGCTGCCATTTATCCAGGTGGTAGGCCACGTCAGGCAGGAAGTAGGTATAGCCGCCTTCGCGCTTACGCATCACGCGGTCTTTGTCATCACCAAAGTCGGTGGTGCGCAGCCACATGGCGCCGTCGTCTTCATAGGTGTGGCCGTTAGCGACAAGCTTTTCAACCGCTTCGTTCACCTTGCCATCCTGATAGAGCGAGGATTCCAGGAAGTAGACATCAAACTCGACGCCAAAGGCTTTGAGGTCCAGATCCTGCTCACGGCGTAGCCAGGCAACGGCAAATTCCTGAATGGCGTCCAGGTCATCAGCATCCGCCTTGGCGGTGACTTCGCGATCATCAGCGGTGACGGTTTTACCTGCCAGGTAGTCGTTGGCGACATCGCTAATATATTCGCCGCGATAGCCGTCTTCCGGCCAGCTTTCATCATCAGGACCCAGATTTTTGGCACGCGCCTGTACCGAGCGGGCCAGGTTGGCAATCTGCGCGCCCGCATCGTTGTAATAAAATTCGCGCGTAACGTCATAACCCGTGGCTTCCAGCAGGCGGCACAGGCAGTCGCCAATGGCGGCACCGCGGCCATGGCCCACGTGCAAAGGGCCCGTCGGGTTGGCCGATACAAACTCGACCTGCACTTTTTCCGCCTGACCAACCATGCTGCGGCCAAATGCGTCGCCGCTATCCAGCACCTGAGCAACAATCTGCGCGGCGGCGTCGGCGGCGGCAAAAAAGTTGATGAATCCAGGCCCGGCGATCTCGGTTTTTTGGATAGCGTCGCTTTCGGGCAGCGCAGCAATCAGTGTCTCGGCCAGCTCTCGGGGATTTTTGCCTGCCGGTTTGGCCAGCATCAGCGCCAGGTTGGTGGCGTAGTCGCCGTGGGCCTTATCTTTGGTCGGATCGACTTTGATGGTGGGCTGAAGATCATCAGGCAGCACGCCTTGGAGCTTGAGCGCGTCTACGGCGCCGTTGAGCAGAGAAATAATCGTGTCTTTCATTTGGGTATCCGGATAACGTCGGTGGCGGCGTGTGCAGGCGCGCACTTAACTAGGTGCATCAACATAAGTGCATCAACATAAGTGCATCAACGTAGATGTATCAACCAGGCC
Organism: Halomonas colorata; assembly: GCF_014897985.1. Taxonomy (GTDB): domain Bacteria; phylum Pseudomonadota; class Gammaproteobacteria; order Pseudomonadales; family Halomonadaceae; genus Vreelandella; species Vreelandella colorata. Next base: position 24,640 of record NZ_JABUZA010000011.1, on the reverse strand, counting down.
TAGGTGCAGCAGCAAAGCGGTCATTATCAGCATTTGGCGCGCAGTTTCAAAGGTGTTGATGCGATCCATGCTTAAGTGCCCGCGCCTGCGGGCGGCTTTTTTGCAGCGAAAAGCTTAAGTTAAGCCAGCGTTTGCGGGTCAATATCAATCGACCAGCGGACCTTGCGGGCCTCGCGATTGGCTTCCATCCATTGCACTAGCCAACTGGCCGCGGTATGCAGCTGGCTACGCTTGTTAGCCGCCAGCATAAGGTGGATATGGTAACGGTTTTGGCGACGCTCCATGGGCGCAGGCACCGGGCCCAGGCAGTTAGTGGCAAGGCCTGAGGTCTTAAGCCATTCACGTAGCGCCTGGCCCGCTTGCTGGGCAAGCGTGAGAGCCGCTTCCTCCTGAGGGCTTTCCACCCTTAACAACGCCATAAAGGTAAAGGGCGGCAGCTGCGCTAGACGTCGTTCTTCCAGAAGGTTTCTGGCCAATGCTCCGTAGCCGTGTTCGGCCAGCTGGCCTAGATGCGGATCATCGGGATGTAAGGTCTGTACCAGCACCCGGCCCGGGTCAGCCGCCCGACCGGCACGGCCGGCCACCTGCTCAAGTAGCTGCGCGCTATGCTCCAGCGCTCGAAAATCAGCGGCATAAAGGCCGCCATCGGCATTCACCACCACCACTAAGGTGACGTGAGGCAGATGGTGCCCTTTGGCGAGCATTTGGGTACCCACCAGCAGGCAGGGTTCGCCGCGATGAATCTCTTTGAGTATCTGCTCGAAGCTGTCTTTTTTGCGCGTGCTGTCGCGGTCAATGCGGTGAACGGCCACCTTGGGGAAAAGCCCTTGGAGCGTCTCTTCAGTGCGCTCGGTGCCGCTTCCCAGGGCGCGCAGGTCGCCGCTGCCGCACTCTGGGCAGGCGTCTGGCAAGGCACGGCGGCTATCGCAATGATGGCAGGCGAGTAGCGGCGGTTGACGGTGCAGCGTCATGCGTGAATCGCATTGGCCACACTCCGCCATCCAGCCGCAGGCGTGACAGGCAAGCGTGGGCGCAAAGCCGCGCCGGTTGATAAAGATCAGCACCTGCTTGCCCGCGCTCAGCGTGCTTTTAATCGCTTTGATCGCATTGGGTAATAGCCCTCCCTGACGCCGCTGATGGCGTAAGTCAATCAGCTCCAGCTTGGCGGGCTGGTGGCGGCTGGGGCGCTGAGTAAGGCGCAAGTGGCGATAGCTACCGGAAAGCGCCTGCTGCAAGCTTTCAAGCGATGGTGTGGCGCTGCCCAGGAGCAGCGGGATGCCGTGATAGTGTGCGCGTGCCACGGCAAGATCCCGAGCATGGTAGCGCAGCCCGCCGTGCTGCTTATAAGAGCCGTCGTGCTCTTCATCGACAATAATCGCCCCCGGGTTGGCAAGCGGGGTGAAAATCGCCGAACGCGTGCCGATAATAACCAAGGCACGGCCGCTTGCTGCGGCCTCCCAAACGTCTAAACGTTCCGGGTCGGTTAGCCCTGAATGCAGGGCAACTACCGGTACCCGAAAGCGGCTTCTAAAGCGTGCCAGGGTTTGCGGCGTCAGGCCGATTTCGGGCACTAACACCAGCGACTGCTTGCCTTTAGCCGCCACTGACTCAATGAGCTGTAGATAAATTTCGGTTTTACCGCTGCCGGTCACCCCTTCAAGCAGGCACGGGTGATAGCCATCCAGCTTTTCATGCAGGGCAGCCAGCGTCGCCGCCTGTTCGCGATTAAGCGGTAGGGCGGGTGTCGCAAGCAGATTGCCACTAGGCGGCTCGGGGGCGGTCAGAACAATTTCCTGCTGGGTGGCCAGGCCTTTTTTGGTCAGTGCTAGCAATTGATCGCGAGTAAAACCATGCGCGCTGACGGCGCGGGTGGGCAAGCCGTGGGGATGCTGGCTGAGGAGGGCGTAAAGCTCGGCCTGTTTGGGGGCACGACTTAACGCCGGTTGCGTTTGCATATTGGCAAGCCAAAGCGTTTGCGTGCGCCCGGCCATCGGGTGGCCCTGGCGCAGCCTGGCGGGCATTGCGTGTTGCAGCGTATCGCCCAAACTGTGCTGGTAGTAGCGTGCAGCAAATCGGCACAGCCACAGCCAGTCATCGGGAAGCGGCGCGTCATCCAGCGCTTCGCTAACCGCTCGTAGCTGGCTGCGCGGTAGCTCACTGGTATCGGCTAGCTCGACAATCACGCCTACCACTTCGCGCCGGCCAAACGGCACGCGCACACGAAGCCCCAACTGCCAGCCACAGGGAGGAGGGTGGCTCGCCGGTAAGTAATCAAACAGGCGACGCAGTGGAGAAGGCAGGGCAACTTTCAGCACCTGCAAAGAAACAGTGTCAGGCAATTGGCCTCCGGCGATAAGTTTTGCTAAAATATGCGGCCGCTGTGAATCTAAACGATCAAGCGGGTAACCGGTTAGCAGTTTATTCCAAACCCGTATGCGGTGCCTGGCAACGGATCAGGTGGCGGCATACAGCTTATGAGGTCATCACGATGAGACAAGGTATCCACCCGAATTACAACACGGTCACCGCTAACTGCTCTTGCGGTGCTAGCTTCCAGGTTGGCACTACTTCTGGCCAGGATTTCTCGCTGGACGTATGCTCCAACTGCCACCCGTTCTACACTGGTAAGCAGAAGCAAGCGACCACTGGTGGCCGTGTAGAGCGCTTCAACAAGCGTTTTGGCGCTGCTGTCAAGCGCGGTTAATCCTAACGGATCAACCACCCTGCACGTACATTGTACGCTGCACAAAACCCACGCCTCGGCGTGGGTTTTTTGTTGGTTCTTAAAAATGGAATGAATTTTCAAAAATGCTGCAATACAGCAATAAGTAAACCGTTATGGCTAACGTGGGGTTGTATAAGATTCAGCAAATAGCTGAGAAAAGTATTTAACGTGAAGGAATATTCGCTAAAACTGGCGTTTTCTTTTTGAGTTGACCGCTAGCTTGAGGCGACTTGAATTTTTCTATATTCTGAATGCACTTATATCTACTTTAGGCTAATTGGACCCTGACTATGACGGATGCAAATAAGCAGGCAGCGCTGGATTATCATGCAAAACCGATTCCCGGTAAGCTTTCAGTAGAATTAACCAAACCCACCGCAACGGCTCGCGACTTGGCAATGGCCTATAGCCCAGGCGTTGCCGAGCCGGTTCGCGAAATCGCCCGCGATCCAGAAAATGCTTACCGTTATACGGGTAAGGGAAATTTAGTCGCGGTTATTACCGATGGAAGCGCCATCCTGGGCCTGGGGAATCTTGGTCCGCTGGCAAGTAAACCCGTCATGGAAGGCAAGGGCGTGCTGTTCAAGTGCTTTGCGGGCATCAACTCGGTGGATATCGAGGTGGACGCCGAAAGCCCACAGGCATTTATCGATACCGTTGCCCGCATTGCCGATACCTGGGGTGGCATTAACCTTGAAGATATCAAGGCGCCCGAGTGTTTTGAAATTGAAAAGGCGTTGTCTGAACGCTGCAGCATTCCTGTATTTCACGATGACCAGCACGGTACCGCTATCGTCACGGCCGCTGGCATGCTGAATGCGCTGGACATTGCCGGTAAGACCATCGAGAACGTTAAGATCGTTTGCATGGGCGCCGGTGCCGCTGCCATTGCCTGTATGCGTTTGCTGGTTTCCTGTGGTGCCAAAAAAGAAAATCTGGTCATGCTGGATCGCCGTGGCGTTATTCATGCCGGGCGTGATGGAATCAATGAGTACAAGGCCGAGTTTGCCCTGGATACCGAGATGCGTACGCTAAATGACGCTATCGACGGCGCCGATGTGTTTATCGGTCTTTCCGGCCCGGGCCTGCTGTCGGCTGAGCAGGTTAAAAAGATGGCCGCAGATCCGGTTATTTTTGCCTGCACCAACCCAGATCCTGAAATTCATCCGGATGTTGCCCGCGAAGCGCGCCCGGACGTTATAATGGCCACCGGTCGCTCAGACTTCCCCAATCAGGTGAACAACGTACTGGGTTTCCCGTTTATTTTCCGGGGTGCACTGGACGTCCGTGCCACGCGTATTAACGAAGCCATGAAGCTTGCCGCTGTGCACGCCCTGAAAGATCTGGCCCGTGAGCCGGTGCCGGAGGAAGTGCTTAGCGCTTATGAGCGCACGGAAATGAGCTTTGGCCGCGAGTACATTATCCCTACGCCGGTCGATGTTCGTCTGCTTGAGCGCGTCTCATCAGCGGTCGCCCAGGCGGCGGTAGACTCAGGCGTTGCGCGCAAGCCTTACCCGGCGCACTACCCGCTGAAAACGATTAATGACGTTTACGGCGGCTAAAATCTGCTGATGGCTCTTACAACGCCCGCACTGGCTGCGGGCGTTGTCGTTTATACATGTTTTTATTGAGTGCTTATTACCTGCCGAAGGCCCAGTTTTATCGGGTTAACGAATCGGCTCATCATGCATGCGCGTTAGCCCTTCCTGGGCCGTAGAGGCAATTAGGCGGCCATCGCGGCTATAGATATGCCCGCGAGCCAAGCCTCTTGAACCGCCCGCCCAGGGCGAATCAATCACGTACAGCAACCACTCATCCAGTCGCGTGTCTTCGTGCAGCCACAGCGTATGGTCAAGGCTTGCGATACGTAGTTTAGGGTCAGTGAACTGAATGCCGTGGGGCAGCAGGCTCGTGGTCAGCAGGTTGAAGTCCGAAGCATAAGACAGCAGATTTCGGTGCAGTGCCGGGTCGTCCGGCAGCGTGCCTGAAAAACGAAACCACAAGCACTGCCCTGCCGGAGCGCCATTATCCGGGTTGCCTTTAATATGCAAAAACTCGATTGGGTGGCCAGGAAAGCGAGCATGCTTGGCGGCGCCGCTCTCAATCAGGGCTTCTGGCGACTCGACCTGAGGCATCGCGCGCTGATGATGAAACCCGTCTTCAGCACTGTGAAAAGAGGCGCTACAGAAGAAAATCGGCCGGCCTTTTTGAATTGCCGTTACGCGACGGGTAGTAAAGCTTCCGCCATCGCGCACGTTATCGACCTGATACACGACCGGGCGGTGCGGATCGCCGGGGCGCAGAAAATAACCGTGCTGGGAGTGGGGGCGACGCTCCTCTGGCACTGTGCGCGAAGCCGCCGCGAGTGCTTGACCCAATACCTGCCCGCCATACAGCTGAGGAAAGCCTAAATCCTGGCTTTGACCACGAAACAGCGTCTCTTCGAGGGCTTCAAGCTCAAGTAAATTTACTAGCGTATTCAGCGCGTCGGTCATTCTAGGTATCCTTGGTGCTATCTAGTGTGATCCATAGTGGCGGATATCACATACGGCGGCTCAGCCGTTGCTACAATTGTTTTGCTACCTTAGCGGAGTTTGCCTTGATACGCAGCGATGAATTTTACATGCACCGTGCCCTTGAACAGGCGCACCTGGCTGCTGAGGCAGGCGAAGTACCGGTGGGGGCCGTGGTGGTCGATGCGCAAGGAGAAGTGCTTGCCGCGGCGCACAACGCGCCGGTCGCCAGCTGTGACCCGAGTGGCCATGCGGAAATCCGTGCGTTGCGTGAGGCTGGAAAGCAGAGCGGCAACTACCGCTTGGATGGATGTACGCTGTATGTCACGCTGGAGCCCTGCATGATGTGTGCTGGTGCCATTGTGCATGCCCGGCTAAAGCGCTTGGTGTATGGTGCCGCCGAGCCGCGTACCGGTATGGTGGAATCCAAGGCCAATCTGCTGGCCCAGCCGTGGTTTAATCATCATGTTGAAGTGACGGCGGGAGTTTTGGCGCCGTCGGCCAAAAAGTTATTGAAAGCGTTTTTTGCAGCCAGGCGCTAGATTGTCTTATGTCTAACGCTTGTGCGCTAAAGTCGCGGTGGCGGGAGTTGGGCGTTGTTCGATGCAGCGGCCAACGTGGCCGGTAGCTATAGAGGCAGTGTCAGGGAGAAGCGGCGCTTATGGCGTGGAATGTGTTAATTGTTTTGGTCACGGTGGCAAGCATGGAGCTTATCGCCACGCTGGCGCATAAGTACATCATGCACGGCTGGGGATGGGGCTGGCATCGCTCGCACCATCGGCCGCGCACGGGGTGGTTTGAGCTCAACGATTTATACGCCGTGGTGTTTGCCGTGCTGGCCATTGTTCTCATTGCGCTGGGCACGGCAGGCCTCTGGCCCCTGCAGTGGATTGGCGCGGGCATGACGGCTTATGGCGCGATCTACTTCATCGTGCACGATGGGCTAGTACATAAGCGTTGGCCGTTTCGTTATATCCCTCGGCGCGGCTATCTCAAGCGCCTGTACACAGCGCACCGCCTGCATCATGTCGTTAAAAGCCGGGAAGAGTGCGTATCGTTTGGTTTTTTATACTCGCCGCCGGTGGAAAAGCTCCAGGCGGTATTAAGAAACCGTCAGGCCAAATCGGCTAGTCCGGACGCTGCCAAAGACCCGAAGGGCGCGGCGCCGGTGTCACCACGCGAGAACTAAGTGCCTGTGTAGCGCCCTTGATCAGCAGGGCCACTTTTTCATAGGTACTTGTGCCCTGACGCTTGTCCCAGGCGTTTTCTCCGGCGCGCTGCACTTTCAAGCCAATTTTACGATATACCCCGTGGGCGGTGGCAATTGCCCAGGCCGAGCGCAACGGTAGCCCGGCAAGCCCGGCGGTTGCAGAGGTGTAGTAGGGCTCGGCTTCTTCGACCAGTCGATTGGCAAGCCGCGCCACCTGAGGGCGGTAGGCAGGGTCGGCAAGCGCCGTCGGTGAAAGTCCCTCTTCTATAAGCCAGCTCTCGGGCAGATAGCAGCGCCCCACGCGGGCATCCTCCACAATATCCCGGGCAATATTGGTTAACTGAAAGGCCAGCCCCAGGTCGCAGGCGCGATCCAGAACGGCGTCATCGCGTACACCCATTACCTGCGCCATCATCAACCCCACTACACCCGCGACGTGATAACAGTAGCGCAGCGTATCGTCGAAAGTAATGTAGCGCTCCTCACGCACGTCCATGGCGAACCCTTCAAGATGCTCGAACGCGCGTTTGGGCGGAATCGAGTGCCCAAGAGCAACCTCCTGAAATGCCGCAAAGGCAGGCGTTTGCATGGGTTCGCCAGCGTAAGCCTGCTGGGTCTGCTCTTGCAGGGTAGCCAGGCGCTGCTGGGCGCTGCTCGGGCTATCGACCATGGCGTTAAAGCCCAGCGTCTGATCATCAATAACGTCATCGCAGTGCCTGCACCAGGCGTAGAGCATCAACGCACTGCGCCGTGTACGGGCATCGAACAACTTGGCCGCAGTATCGAAGCTTTTCGAGCCGACGGCCATGGTCTGGGTGGCGTGATCAAGCAGCGGCTGATTCATGGGGCCAGTTGCTCCAACATTAACCCGGCCGTTGCTTTGGCCGAGCCGATCACCCCAGGCACGCCTGCACCGGGATGCGTGCCGGCTCCCACCAGGTAAAGGTTAGCAATCCGGCTATCCCGGTTATGCGGGCGGAACCAGGCGCTTTGGGTAAGAATCGGCTCGACGGAAAACGCCGAGCCCTGATAGGCGCCCAGCTGATCGCGAAAATCAAACGGCGTGAACATGCGGTGAGTCACCAGCTGCTCGCGCAGCCCCGGCATATAGTGCTGTTCAAGGTAGTCGAAAATGCGCTCGCGCAAGCGGGGTCCTTCTACTTCCCAATCCAGATTAGCGGTGCCTAAATGCGGTACTGGGGCCAGCACGTAGTAGCTTCCGCAGCCAGGCGGCGCCAAAGAGGGGTCGGTAACGCACGGCGCGTGAAGGTAGAGCGAAAAATCCTCGGCCAGTGCGTCGCTGTTGAAGATATCGTCAATCAGTTCCTTGTAGCGCGGCCCAAAGCAGACGGTGTGATGAGCTAGCTGATCGTGATGATGGTTAAGCCCGAAGTAGAGCACGAACAGCGAGTTGCTCATGCGCTTGCGCTTGAGCGAGGTGCTGCGCTTGGCACCTACCGGATGGTGGCCTAAAAGCTTTTCATAGGTGTGCACCACATCGGCATTCGATGCTACAGCACTCGCCTCGATACGCCGCCCATCGGCAAGCTGTACCGCCTGTAGAGTATTGCCCTCAGCCTCAAGCTGCGTGACTTCTGCGTTAAGCTCGATTTCGCCGCCGAGGTCTTTAAACAGCTGAACCATGCCTTGAACCAGCGCGCCCGTGCCGCCGCGCGGAAACCATACGCCCCATTCGCGCTCAAGGGCGTGAATCAGTGTGTATATGGAGGAGGTGGCAAACGGGTTGCCGCCGACCAGCAGCGAATGAAACGAGAACGCCTGGCGCAAGTGATCGTCTTCAATAAACTTGGCAACCATGCTGTAAACGCTGCGCCAGACCTGAAGACGCGCCAGCTGTGGGCCAGCCTTCACCATATCGCGAAACGACAGGAAAGGAACGCTGCCAAGCTTTAGATAGCCTTCTTTAAACACTGCCTGGGAGTAGTCTAAAAAACGCCGGTAGCCTTCTACGTCCTGAGGATTAAAGCGGGCTATCTGCGCCTCAAGGTTTGCCTGATCGTTGTCGTAATTGAATACCTTTCCCGATTCCCAGCACAGGCGATAAAAGGGCGTGACCGGCATTAGTTCGACGTAGTCTTCCAGGCGTTTGCCCGCCAGGGTAAATAGTTCTTCAATAGCGCTTGGGTCGGTGATTACCGTGGGACCTGCGTCGAAGGTAAAGCCCTGATCCTTGTAGACATAGGCGCGCCCGCCGGGCTTGTCGCGCTGCTCCAGAATCAGCGTGGGTACGCCCGCCGCCTGTAAACGAATGGCCAGGGCCAGACCGCCAAAGCCAGATCCAATTACGATCGTTTTACTCATTATGAAAGGCTCGCAGCCGAGGGGTTTGTTTAAGCACGGCCTGAAGGGCTTCGCCCACCGGGACTGGCGGCTTGCCTGACAGGATTCGGGCCTTGTCGGCCAGGGTCGGATGGCCTGCGTAAAAGCGCGCGATAAGCGCGTCGTTCAAGCCATAAAAGCGCTGCATGACTCGCCAGCGATTCTCCGCTGGCCCGGCCAGGAACAGCATGCGGTTGAGCATGCGAAAAAAGCGCTGCTGCCGCCAGCGCTGGGCGGCAAAGCGTTTTATCAGCTCAAACAGCGTGCTGGTGTTAAGGATTTGCTGTGCAGCGATCAGATCGGCCAGTTCGACCGCGTGGGGCAATGAATACCCGGTCGTTGAGTGAAAAAGCCCGGCGCGTAGCCCGCTCATGGGTTGCTGCTGCGCCGCCTGCCAGAACGCCTCGAAATCGCCCGCAAGGGTGATCGGCAGGTTGCCGCGTTCCTCGCGCTTAAGCGTTTTTAGCTGCCAGTCCTGGGCCGCCGCGTAATGTTTGATATTGGCGCGTGCCTGTTGTTCATCAAGCGTATCTTGATCAATGTAATGCGTATCTTCGATTAGAAGTTCATCGGCGGAAAGCGGCAGCGTATAGACGAAGCGGTAGCCTGATGCCTGATCGACAGTGGCATCCATTAAGAGTGGTTGGGTTAGGCCGTGAGGTTTGCTCAGCTGCCACTGCTGGCCAATAAACGCCTGAGCGCCAATGGTCAAATGCGGGCTTGGCTGATAACCCCTGCCATCGATCACCGCGGCTGCGCTAAGCGTGGTGCCGTCGGGTAGCTCGACGCTGGTGGGCGTTAAGTTAGCCACTTGAGTATGGGTTATTAAATGCTCACCTAGGGCTTCTTCCATGACGCTCGCAAAGCGCTCAGAGGTCACGCTTAAATAAGCACTGGGCAGCTTGCGGGTAAATTCAGGAAAGCGCACCTCATAACCCTGCCAGCGCTGAGCTACCAACGGGGCAAGCCAGGCATGTTGCGCTGCGCTCACGTCGCCTTCATGAAACGACCAGGTATGGTTGCCGCCCGGCCGTTCCCCGGCTTCCAGTACCAGCACCTTTAGTGCAGGTTGGCGCTGCTTCAGCCTCCAGGCTATCAACCCGTTGGCCAAGCCTGCGCCTACTAAAATCACATCCCACTGGGTATTCATCATGCCGCCCTCGCCAGCACCGGACGCTGTTCGCATAGCGCCTGCTCGATTATATCGGCGGCCTGTTTCGCTCCGCCTGCCTGGGCGAGCGGTGCGCGCATGGCGTGCAGGCGCTGCTGATAAGCATCGTTGTTGAGCAGGCGGCCCAACCGTTTGGCCACCGTCGATGCGCTTGAAAAACGAGAAACGCGTTGGCCGATCCCGTGATGGGCGATGCGCGCGGCAACGCCTGGCTGGTCGAAGGCGATAGGAATGGCAAGCATCGGAGTAGCGCTTTCGACTGCATCAATTACCGTATTCAAGCCGCCATGGGTAATAACGGCCCGTGCCTGCTCTAAAACAGCCCGCTGGTCGGCAAAATCGGTAACGAAAGTGGCCGGGTAGGTTTTAAGCTGGTTAACCTGGGCAGCATTTAGCCCGCCGCAGTGGGCAATCAAAAGCGGCATATTGAGCTGCTGACAGGCCTGGGCTATTTTGCAAAATAACCGGTAGCGATGGCCCTGGAGCGTGCCTAGCGAGGCAAACACAAACGGCTGCGTGGGCATATCGGCGTGTGCGCTCAATTTAGCCGTATCCGGTTTAGGTTCACGCAAGGGGCCTACCGCATGAAAGCAGGCGGGTAGAACGGTGCGGGGGAAGTCGAGCGCTAAGGGCGTTTGGCTGATTTGGGCCAACGGCGATAAACAGTCGTGGAGCGTGTGGCGGGGCGTTAATCCAAAGCGCTGGGCATGTCGGGCAATAACGCGCGCCTGGGGGCGCATTAGCCAGTCATAAATGGTTTCGCTGACCTCATAACGGTGCCTGGCCTGGGCGCTGTTTGAATAGGCAAACGGCATCACGGGTAGCGGCAGCCCCGGCTCGCGGTTGACCGGCAGGGCACATGCCACCGATACATAAGGCAGGCCCAGCGCGTCGGCGACCAACCCGCCGGCCGCTTCCATTTGATCCACAATCAGTCCATCCACGCCAAGCGCTTCAAGGGCCGCAGGTAATTCGCTGCACAGCATATCGGTGGTGCGGGCCAAATCGCTGATTAACCAAAAAAGCCCTAGGCCCGATGGACGTGCTGCCCGCGTTAAGGTCTTGGCCAAGCTACCCGCAGGAAGGCGCTGCTCGCCCAGCGGGTAAAAGCCGATGCGTGAGTCGCTAAGCAGGCCACGCGCTTCAAACTGTTGCACAAACGTTACCTGATGGCCGCGTTCAATCAACTGTAAAGCAAGCGCCTGCAGGGCTTTGACGTGGCTATATAGCGGTGGCGCAACAACCGCATAGTGGCTCATGCGTCGTTCTCTATACGCAGCAGTGTGGCGTGCTTTAACGCGACTAAATCCGCGCTACCCGTACAAAAACAGGCAACCCGCAGCTGCTCGATCAGGATTTGAAAGTGTTCGATGACCGCCTCGGCTGAGGTATTGGCGCTGTTTAAGCTCGCTGCCGCCTGGCCTACCAGTTGGGCTCCCAGACAGAGCGCTTTTGCGGCGTCAATGCCGTCGTTAATACCTCCTGACGCGATTAAGGGCATATGGGGTAGCGTTTTACGTAAATCGCACAGCGCTTGGGCCGTTGGAATGCCCCAGTCGGCAAAGGCCATGGCCACGGCGCGTTTTTGCGGCGTGCTGGCGCGCTCGCCTTCTACGGCGGCCCAGCTGGTGCCACCGGCACCGGCAACATCCAGCATGGCAACACCCGCGCCCGCTAGCTGGCGGCCAACCGATGCTGAGAGCCCCGCACCGACTTCTTTCACCACCACCGGTACCGCCAACGTTTTCGCTACCTGCTCTATCGCCAGCAGAATGCCGCGCCAGTCACGGTCCCCTCCGGTTTGCAGGGCTTCTTGTAACGGGTTGATGTGCACAATCAGTGCATCGGCCTCGATCATGTCGACTGCCTGGCGGGCATAGTCAACGCCGTGCTTGCCAAGTAGTTGCGCCGCGCCGAGGTTGGCGAGCAGAGGAATATCGGGGGCAATCTGGCGCAGTTCGCTGGTTAACCCCCAGTTGGCTTCGCTCTCAAGCGCCACGCGCTGGGAGCCAACGCCCATGGCAAGGCCCAGGGTTTGGGCCGCTTGGGCCAAATAGCGATTGATGTTGGTGGCCCGGCTGGCGCCGCCGGTCATTGAGCTAATCAGCAGAGGGGCCTGTAGGGTGCGCCCAAACAGTACGGTGCGTAGATCAATGCTGTCTAGATCAAGCTCGGGCAGGGCGCAGTGCTCAAAGCGCCAGCGCGCAAACCCCGTACGGATGGTTTTTCTAGCCAGTGCTGGGTTGAGCACAATATCCAAGTGATCGTTTTTACGCTGCGTGAGCTCGGTGTCCTTCATTGCCACTCCCTTGAATCTGAATCCTTAAACCCGGGGGCTTTGAACCTGAATGCTTAGCTAAATCAGTGCTAATTTTGCTTAACTTTCAGCCCTGCGCGGAGAAACGGCTGACGGTGCGTCAGTTAAACATGGCCAACTGCTTATCGAACCAGGTGTGCATGAAGCGCCGGGTCGCCGCCCCCTGCGCGCAAGCAGATGACAAATGCTCATCAGCGCTATGCAGGTGCTCCTGAAGGCGTTGACGCACGGCTTGAGTGCCTAGCATGGCTACCAGCGTTGATTTACCGCTGTCTTTATTAATGTCCTTGCCGGTACCGCTCAGGCCATCGCAAAGGTCATCCAGCAGTTGAAAAGCCTGCCCCAGGTCCTGAGCAAAGCAGCGCAGCGAATGGCGTACCTCGGGCGTGGTACCTGCGGCAATGGCGGCCATTTGCAGCGTGGCATCAAACAGCACGCCGGTTTTAAGCGTGTTGGTCGTGAGTATGGCCTCGGCGCTGCGGGCGCTACCGCCTTCGCTTAAGTCGCGAAACTGACCCTGAACCAGCCCCGGTAAACCGGCAGCAGTGGAAAGCTCTGCCACCGCCTGCGTCTTGCAGGTATCCGATAAGCCGTCTGCCGTTGCCACCACGCCAAAGGCCCGGCTGAGAAGCGCTACGGCGGCAAGGATCGCGACATTTTCGCCGAACTGGCGGTGAATGGTGGGCCTACCTCGGCGCAAAAGCGCGTTATCCATTGAGGGAATGTCGTCAAGGATCAGCGATGCGGCGTGGATCATTTCCACGGCACATGCCAGATCCAGAAGGCCTGGCTTATCTGGCTCGCAGCCTAGGTCCTGTGCTGCAAGCATGAGTAGAAGAGGGCGAATACGTTTGCCGGGTGCCAGGGTGCCTTCGCGCATCGCCTCGCAAACCAGATCGTGTTCATGGCTTTCAGGCAGCAGTTGCGCCAGGCGATTTTGAAGCGCTTCGCGCAGAGCCTGCACTTCGTTCTCATAGCTTGAAAATGTATCGACGTTGGCGTTCATCAAAGCGATCCCTGGTTTCCCATTATGACAATATATGGCAGCTATTGAGCGCGCATGGCGATGATGTAAGCCAACCTGTTCTGTTGACGGCGAGCTGCCTGGGGCGGCGAACGTTTTTACTTGTATGTCTGCAAAGCGTAATTCAAACGGCGTAAATTTCCTTTTTTATGCCCTCCAAGACCACAATTTATATCTGAAAACAGTGATATGAGTATCGTGCACCAAGCATGCCGATACCATTGTGTATTGTACAACAATGGTTATTTGCATAACCATTGTCAATGTTAGAGCGTTAATCATCAGCAGCGTTAGCCGTAAAGCGCTTTAAGAAGATTAGGGGGTGAGCGGGGGAATCAGTTCAAAAGGCAGCTGGGAGGGATCTTCAATGCCTGCCTGCTCTAATTGAAAAAACTGCTGACGGCTGCGCTCTACGTACTCGATCATTTCGTAATAGCGACGAATATTGCGCACGTAAATGACCGGTTCGCCGCCGCGTGCGTAACCATGGCGCGTTTGGCTGTACCACTCCTGATGCTGTAATAGCGGCAGCGTCTCGCGTACATCGTTCCACAGGTTGGGATCTTTTCCGCGTACTTCTGTCAGTTTGCGCGCATCGTAAAGATGGCCAAGGCCAATATTGTAGGCCGCCATGGCCATGTACATGCGGTCATTACCGGTAATGCTTTCAGGCAGCCGGTCTTTAAGACTACGCAGGTAGCGGGCGCCACCATCAATGCTTTGCGCCGCGTCGCGCCGATTAGCCACACCCATTTCGCTCGCGGTCGGGTGGGTCAGCATCATCAGCCCGCGTACACCGGTGGGGGAAACCGCATCGGCGTCCCAATGAGACTCCTGATAGCCCACCGCGGCCAGCAGCTTCCAGTCAAATCCGGTTGTGGCGGCGGCCTGCTTAAACAGGTCGGTAAACTGGGGTAGGCGCGCGTCAAGGTGGCCCAGGAAGGTACGCGTGCCGACATACTCCAGGTAGTCGTCATGGCCAAAGTAGCGGTTCACCAGATGGTTGAGCGTGCCGTTTTCCTGCAGTTTTTGCAGGAAATCATTGGCGGCCTCCAGCAACCCTAAGCCACGACCCCTAGGTACGGCCCAGACCATGGAAAGCGGATCGCCGAGTAAAAAGCCCCGCTCAACGTTAGGGAAAAAGAGGCGATTAAGCCGAAACTGATGATCAAAAATAACCGCTGCATCCAGCATGCCGCTTTCAACCTGAGCGAGCAGCTCAGCCACTTCCAGCTCGTGAGACTCCTTCCAGCTTAAATCAGCATACTCACGTTGGAGTTCGCGCAGAGCTTCGCTGGTACCCGCTTGGCTCAACGTACCCAGCTCAAGGCCCACCAGGTCGCCGGGCTCCTGTATACCGTGCAAGCCCCGTCGGTAGACAACCAGCGGCTGCATTTGAATAATCGGACGCGTGTAATATACCTCTGATGTATTGGGGAGAAGAGGCAGCGCCGCTGCGCCAAGGTCGCCATGATCACGTACCGCTGACAAAACGCTCTCAGCATGATGCTTGGCATTGAGGTTGAGGCTCACGCCTAAATATTCGGCGAACTGGTGCATCAGCTCGTACTCAAAGCCGGTTGGCCCCTGACGGCCTTCATAATAGGTCGTGGGGGTGTTGCGCGTATGGGCCGTAATAAAATCTTTGGCTTGAATCTGCGTTAAATGTTCACCTGTCGGTACCTTGGGTATGGTCGGTGCCAATATCAGTAAGACGATGATGCTTAAGGTAAAATACAGGCGAAAACGCGCAATGAAATGTTGGTAGATCAATGTCGGCATGGAGTCTTGTCGGCATGAAACAGGCTGCCACGATACCCAGCCAGGATCATGCTGTCACCTTGTTGATTTCGTGTGGCCGCCGCTTTCCAGTATCATAGTGGCTAATTAGTGTCATTTAAGGGGGCCGCGTTGCGGCCTGCTATTTCCCTGCACGAATTTTCTCTGCTCTAGAGGCTTCAGGATATGCTCGAACTGCGAGGCGCGCCCGCCCTTTCTGCCTTCCGTCATACACGGCTGTTAACGATGCTGCGTGAACGTGTTCCCGAGGTGGAGGCACTGTCTGCCCACTATGTTCATTTTATCGATCACCATGAAGAACTCAGTGACGCCTCCCAAGAGCGTCTGACACAGCTGTTGGATTACGGTACGCATACCAGCACTGAGGCACCTACCCAGAGCGAGCGTTTTCTGGTGGTGCCGCGTTTAGGTACTCAGTCACCCTGGTCATCGAAAGCGACCGATATCGCGCATAACTGCGGGCTGTCAGAAATTCGGCGTATAGAGCGTGGAATTGATTACCGGGTAGGGTTTAGCGCTTCGCCCAGTGACGAGAGTCTAGCGGTCCTGGCGGCGTTATTGCACGACCGCATGACGGAGACGGTGCTTGATGACGCGTCTGATGCGGCAAGATTGTTTGCCCATCACGCGCCGGCGCCGCTGGGCAGTGTGGATATCCTGAACAGTGGCCGTGATGCACTGGTGACCGCTAACCGCGAGTTGGGTCTGGCGCTGGCCGACGATGAAGTTGATTACTTGGTAGATGCCTTCAACGAACTTCAGCGGAACCCCACTGACGTTGAGCTGATGATGTTTGCGCAGGCGAACTCAGAGCACTGCCGACATAAAATTTTCAACGCCGACTGGGTGATTGACGGCGAGCCGCAGTCCCACTCGCTGTTTAAAATGATCAAGAACACCTTTGCAACCTCCCCTGACAACGTCTTATCGGCGTACAGCGATAATGCGGCGGTTATCAAAGGCAGTCAGGCAGGGCGCTTTTATGCGACGCCGCTGACCGGTGCTGAGGGTGAGCGCGCGCTATATGGCACCCATCAAGAGCCGATCCACATCTTGATGAAGGTGGAAACGCATAATCACCCCACCGCGATTGCGCCGTTCCCGGGTGCCGCGACTGGTTCTGGTGGTGAAATTCGTGATGAGGGTGCTACCGGTATCGGCGGCAAACCGAAAGCGGGGCTTTCGGGCTTTACCGTTTCCAACCTGCGAATTCCTGAGTTCGTGCAGCCGTGGGAAGCGTTTGATTACGGCAAGCCCGAGCGCATGCAGTCAGCCCTTGCCATCATGCTTGAAGGCCCGATTGGCGGCGCCGCGTTTAATAATGAATTTGGTCGCCCTAACCTCAACGGCTACTTCCGCACCTATGAGCAGGATACGCTTAACGAAGGCGGTATTGAGCGGCGCGGTTTCCATAAGCCGATCATGCTGGCCGGTGGTTACGGCAATATTCGCGCTCAGCACGTTCAAAAGGGCGATATCCCGGTGGGCGGCAAGCTGATCGTGATGGGCGGGCCGGCGATGTTGATCGGTCTGGGCGGTGGGGCGGCTTCCAGCATGTCTTCCGGCACTTCAAGCGCTGATCTGGATTTTGCCTCGGTGCAGCGTGAAAACCCCGAAATCGAGCGGCGTGCTCAGGAAGTCATCGACCGCTGCTGGTCGCTGGGCGATAAAAATCCGATTCGCTTTATTCACGACGTCGGTGCAGGCGGGCTTTCCAACGCGCTGCCTGAACTGGTCAAAGACGGTAACCGCGGTGGGCTTTTTGATTTACGCGCCGTGCCCAACGCCGAGCCGGGCATGAGCCCGCTGGAAATCTGGTGTAACGAAGCCCAGGAGCGTTACGTACTGGCCGTTGCGCCGGAAGACCTGGATACGTTTGATGCGCTGTGCAAGCGCGAGCGCTGCCCCTATGCCGTCGTGGGAGAAGCCCAGGCCGATCACCATTTGGAAGTGCGCGATGGCCATTTCCAAAGCAAGCCGATTGATCTGCCGATGAGCGTGCTGTTCGGTAAAGCGCCGAAAATGCAGCGCAGCTTTGAGCGTCACTCGCCCGAGCTTTCCGGCGTCATGCTGGATAACCTGGACCTTCGCGAAGCGCTGGACCGCGTTTTGCGTCTGCCCGCCGTGGCATCCAAAAGCTTCTTGATTACCATTGGCGACCGCTCGATTACAGGCCAGGTGGCCCGTGACCAGATGGTGGGCCCTTGGCAGGTGCCGGTTGCTGATGTAGCGGTGACCACTGCAAGTTATGACACGCATGCCGGTGAAGCGATGGCCATGGGTGAGCGCCCGCCGGTTGCCTTGATTAACCCCGCGGCCAGCGCACGCCTGGCAGTGGCCGAGGCGATTACCAACCTTGCGGCCGCGCCGATTGCCAAGCTGGGAGATATCAAGCTTTCCGCCAACTGGATGAGCGCTGCCGATCACCCCGGTGAGAACCAAGCGCTTTATGACGCGGTTCACGCCGTAGGGATGGAGCTTTGCCCGGCGCTGGGCATCGCGGTGCCGGTGGGCAAAGACTCCATGTCGATGCGTACCTCCTGGCAGGATGAGAATGATCAGGGAGAGCGCGAAGACAAGAGCATCACGTCGCCGCTGTCGGTGGTGATTACCGGGTTTGCCCCGGTTACCGACGCGTTGGGCACGCTGACGCCGCAGATCAACCTTGATCAAGATGAATCAGACCTGATCCTGATCGATCTGGGCAACGGCCAGAATCGCTTGGGGGGGGCTGCGCTGGCGCAGGTATACGGCCAGGTGGGCAACACCTGTCCGGACGTGGACGATCCAGAAGATATCAAAGCCTTCTTTGAGGTTATCCAAGGGCTTAACCGTGACGGCAAGCTGCTGGCGTATCATGACCGTAGCGATGGCGGTCTGATTGTCACGCTGCTGGAGATGGCTTTTGCCGCGCACGCTGGTCTTGAAATTAAGCTCGACTGGATGATTGATGAGCCGGTTGAGGCGCTTAACGCGCTGTTCTCTGAAGAGCTTGGTGCGGTGATTCAGGTTAACCGCAAGCACACCGAAGAAGTGTTGACCCAGTTTGCCGTTGCCGGCATTGAAACGTGCGGTGTCATTGCTCGTCCGCGTTACGATGATCAGGTGCGGGTAACGCTGTTTGAAGAGCCGCTGTTAGAAACGACGCGCCAACTGACTCAGCGCACCTGGTCGGAAACCAGCTACCGTCTGCAGGCGCTGCGCGATAACCCTGAGTGCGCTAAAAACGAGTTCGATAATCTGCTCGATACGCGTGATCCTGGCCTTTTCGCTACGCCGACGTTCGATATCAATGAAGATATCAGCGCGCCGTTTATCAACATGGCTAAACCCGCTGTGGCGGTACTGCGCGAGCAGGGGGTTAACGGTCAGGTCGAGATGGGCTGGGCGTTTGATAAAGCAGGCTTTGACGCCGTAGATGTTCACATGAGTGACATCCTGGAAGGTCGCGTTTCCCTGGATGAGTTTAAAGGGCTGGTGGCGTGTGGCGGCTTCTCTTACGGCGATGTGTTGGGTGCTGGTGGCGGCTGGGCTAAATCGGTGCTGTTCAACGAACGCGCACGCGATCAGTTTGAGGCTTTCTTTACTCGCGATGACAGTTTCTCGCTGGGCGTGTGTAATGGTTGCCAGATGCTGTCGCAGCTGAAATCTCTGATCCCCGGTGCCGAAAACTGGCCAAGCTTCATGCGTAACGAGTCAGAGCAGTTTGAAGCACGGGTAGCTATGCTGCGCGTTGAGAAAACGCCGTCGATTCTGCTGGCCGGTATGGAAGGCTCTCAATTGCCTATTGCCGTTGCCCACGGTGAAGGCCGCGCTGAGTTCCGCGATACGGCGCATCTGCGCAGCATGCAGTCCAGCAGTCAGATTGCCCTGCGCTATATCGATAACTACGGCCAGGTGACCACGCGTTACCCGGCTAACCCCAACGGCTCGCCTTCGGGCATCACCGGGCTAACCACACCGGATGGTCGCGTCACTATCATGATGCCCCACCCGGAGCGTGTTACCCGCGCGGTAACCAACTCCTGGCGCCCGGCAGAGTGGACTGAAGATGGTGCGTGGCTACGTATGTTCCGCAATGCGCGTGTCTGGGTCGGTTAATCCCCGATAACGTGTAAGCCATTAACAACGCATAACGGCGGCCCTTGGGCCGCCGTTATGGCTAACGCTACTCTTAAACTGTTCTCAACTGCTCTTCATTTCCTGAAATGTATAGTGGCAGTGTCTGGCGTACTATTGGCCAGATGCCGTTTGAGTATTTGTAGGCGTGTTAAGACGTAGCTCAAGCGTTTCAAGCTCATGGCGATAACGCTCAATCAAGAACGCGTAGCGACCAAAGTCATGTCCACAGTCCATGCAGTACACATGACTTTTATCGCGACGTGTAGCGGGAAGGCGTTTTAAGCGGCTGTTACATTCTGGACATTCAGAACGGAAATGATCATTCGCTTTCATAAGGATTCCTCCGTTAGGGGATACGCCATCGTCGTGACAATAAAGATGGCTATTAATAAGTGTGTTAACAGCTTTGATGGGTAATAAACCAAATAGTTCTGTAGCCTGCTAATTAATTTTCTGGCCATTGGAGTCGCATGCCGCCACCTGCTTTACGCCCATACCAAACAGATGCGGTTAAACGTGTCGTTACGCATTTTCGCGCGTCTAGCGAACCCGCGGTGGTGGTGTTGCCCACGGGAAGTGGAAAATCGCTGGTCATTGCTGAGCTTGCCCGGTTGGCGAGAGGCCGCGTATTGGTACTGGCGCATGTACGCGAACTGGTGGAGCAGAATCATGCCAAGTATCAGGCCTATGGTCTAAAGGCCGATATCTTCAGCGCGGGGTTGAAGCGCAAGGAAGCGTCGCGCCAGGTGGTTTTTGGCTCGGTGCAATCGGTCGTGCGTAACCTTGAGTCGTTCAATGACGAAGGCTTCACTCTGCTAGTGATTGACGAGTGCCACCGCGTATCGCTTGATAAAGACGCCAGCTACCGTCAGGTGATTGATCACCTACGGGCACAAAACGTTAATCTGAAAGTGCTAGGGCTGACCGCGACGCCTTACCGGCTGGGCCAGGGATTTATCTACCACCGTCATTACCACGGCATGGTACGCGGCAGTGACGCGAGCTTTTTTCGTGACTGCGTGTTCGAACAGCCGCTGCGCTTGATGGTAAAGCAAGGCTATCTTGCCGAACCCAAACGTCTAGATATGGCGATCGAAGGGTATGATTTTTCAATGCTAGCGCCTGCTGAAAATGGCTATTATCGCGAAGCAGAGCTAAATCGAGTCGTGGCAGGCAATCGCGCCACGCCCATGATTATCAGCCAGATTGTTGAGCGTGCCGCTGAGCGGCATGGGGTGATGATATTTGCAGCAACCGTCGCTCACGCTGAAGAAATCATGGGATATTTACCTGCCGATCAGGCGGCGCTGATTACCGGGGCTACGCCGTCGGCAGAGCGTACCCAGCTGATTAATGCCTTTAAGGCGCGCGAGCTTAAATACTTAGTCAATGTCTCGGTGCTGACCACCGGCTTTGATGCGCCGCATGTGGATTTGATTGCAATGCTCCGGCCGACGGAATCAGTAAGCCTGTATCAACAGATTGCTGGCCGCGGGCTTCGGCTTTCGCCGGGTAAACAGGATTGTCTGATTTTGGATTACGCGGGTAACCCCTGGGATCTTTACGCGCCGGAAGTAGGCGAGCCGAAACCGGCGGGGGATAACGAGCCGGTGCAGGTGGAATGCCCGGCCTGCGGCCACGCTAATCTGTTTTGGGGCAAGCGCGACGGTGAGCTGGTTATCGAGCATTTTGGTCGCCGCTGCCAGGGGCTGCTGGAGGATGAGAAAGGCAAGCAGCATCAATGTGACTTTCGCTTTCGCTTCAAGGTTTGCGATAACTGTGGCGCTGAGAATGATATTGCGGCACGCCGCTGCCACGGCTGCGAGCAGCTATTGGTGGATGCCGATGACAAGCTTAAAGACGCACTCAGATTAAAAGATGCCCGGGTATTACGGGTAAGCGGAATGCAGCTGGAGTCAGCCATCAATGGGCGGGGTTTACCACGCCTAAAAGTGACTTATCACGATGAAGATGGCACAACGCTTTCCGAGTGGTTTGCCCTGGAAACCCCCGCCCAACGGCGTGCCTTTTATGCTGTTTTTTTGCGTCGGCATTTGCGCGCTCCGGGTACGCCCTGGCATCCCATTAAGCCAGAAGACGTTATCAGCGAGCAGCGCCGCTTGCGCCCTCCAGACTTTGTGGTCGGACGTAAGGTAGGCCGACATTTTCAGATTCGCGACAAGCTCTTCGACTATGAAGGACGCTATCGTAAAGCCACCGAAGCAGGCTAACGCACCGCGCATCAGGCGCAACGTCAAGTGCCGACTTTGTTACACTGCCTGCCAACGCCCCCTGACCAAGAGATGTCTACTGCGTGAGTGAGATACACAACACTATCGCTGATCCTGAGTATACGGCTACCCTCGAGGCAGAACCCGTCGTGGAGGCGCTCGGGCGGCTATTTGACGAGCCTATTACCCAACTGCCGGAAGACTTATACATTCCCCCAGAGGCCCTGCGTGTTTTCCTGGAGACATTCGAAGGGCCTTTGGATCTCTTGCTTTACCTTATTCGTCGGCAAAATTTAGATATCTTAACTATCAACGTGGCCGCTATTACGCACCAGTACATTGAGTATGTAGAGCTGATGAAAGCCATGGAGATCGAACTTGCCGGTGAGTATCTGCTGATGGCCGCTATGCTGGCGGAAATTAAATCCCGCACGTTGCTTCCCCGTCCTCCTAAAGCTGAGGGTGACGACGAAGAAGATCCGCGTGCAGAGCTGATTCGACGGCTGCAGGAGTATGAGCGCTTAAAAACCGCGGCGGAAACATTGGATACGCTGCCCCGCATGGGGCGCGACTGGTTTAGCGTGCAGGCAGGCCTGCCGCCGCTTGAGACCCGAATGATTCATCCTGACGTTGAGCTGGATGAACTTTTGGATGCTCTGTCCGATATCCTCAAACGCGCGGAGCTGGTTAAAGCCCACCAAATCAGTCGTGAAGTGCTGTCTACCCGTGAGCGCATGCTTAAAATTATGGAGCAGCTGACAGAAGAGCATTACACCCCTTTTGAAGCGCTGTTTGCCTTGGAAGAAGGGCGGGCAGGGGTGGTGGTTACCTTTATGGCGATTCTAGAACTGGCAAAAGAAGCAATGATTGAAATTGTTCAAAACGCGCCCTTATCGCCGATTCATGTTCGTGCACGCAGCGGCACGCAGGCGGATGAAGAATCTGCTTTCGAAGAAACCGTGAATGATAGTCATGAGTCTGGAGAGATCGGCAGCGATTCCTTTGAAGAGCCCGCTTTTGAGCCTGATGAGGAGTCGCCATGAGGGATACCACCTTAGACGATATTATTGAAGCCGCACTGCTCGCGGCTGGCGAGCCTTTGCCAGTAGAGCGGCTTGAAACACTGTTCCTTGATGACGAATGCCCGGCAAGGCGAGAGTTGCGTGACGCACTAGCGCGTCTTGGTGATCGACACAAAGAAGGCGCGTTGGAGCTGGTCGAAACGGCGTCTGGGTTCCAACTGCGTATCCGGCCGCGCCTGTCTCACTGGGTTTCGCGGTTATGGGATGAGCGTCCCCAGCGCTATTCGCGTGCGCTGCTTGAAACGCTGGCATTGATTGCCTACCGACAGCCCGTTACTCGTGGTGATATAGAAGAAGTACGCGGGGTGAGTGTGAGTAGCTCAATCATGCGTACCTTGATGGAGCGCGGCTGGATTCGGGTTGTTGGACACAGGGATGTACCGGGGCGGCCTGCCGTCTATGCCACCACGCGAAGTTTTCTGGACGATTTCGGCCTGAAAACTCTCGATGCGCTGCCTCCCATGCATGAATTAGCCAACTGGGAGGACAATGACGAGTCTGATTCACCTACACTACAAAATGCGCTACCTCAAATTGATGCTGATGAGACAGCCGAGCCTGAAGAAAAACTGGACGAGGCGCCTGAAAGCGTGCAGGATGCGCCACCCAAGACGGCTGAGAGAGCCGACGACCACGCCGAGACGGCGTTAAACCAGCCGCTAAGTTTTGCTGATTTAGAAGCACGGCTTGCGGCACGTGCGCAGCGCTCCAGTGATGACAGTGCGCGCACGCAGACCAATGAGATGAGGTCAGACGATGACTCAGAGTAACAACACTCCCCCGGTTAGCGAAAAACTCCAGAAAGTGCTTGCCCGAGCTGGCTTAGGCTCACGGCGTGAAATGGAAACCGCGATTTCTGATGGCCGAGTAAAGGTCAACAGTCAGGTAGCCAAGCTGGGTGACCGCGTTGAAAACCGCGATAAGGTAAGTTTTGATGATCGCCCTGTCACGCTGAGACCCGAGAACGAAGCACCGCGTCGCGTCATTATGTACAACAAGCCAGAAGGTGAGTTGTGCACCCGCAAAGACCCAGAAGGCCGCCGTACGGTATTTGAGCGGTTGCCTCGCTTGAAGGGTGAGCGCTGGATAGCGATCGGCCGGCTTGATATCAACACCAGTGGCTTGCTGCTTTTCACAACGGATGGCGAGCTTGCCAATCGGTTAATGCATCCCTCTACCCAGGTTGAACGCGAATATGCGGTTCGCGTAATGGGCGAGGTGAAGCGCGAGCACATCGTGGCGATGGTCGATGGCGTTATGCTGGAAGACGGCCCCGCACGCTTTACCGATGTGCAGGAATTTGGCGGTGAAGGCATCAACACCTGGTTCCACGTCGTCATTCTTGAGGGTCGTAACCGGGAAGTACGCCGCTTATGGGAATCTCAAGAGCTTACCGTGAGCCGCCTGA
Source organism: Halomonas colorata (assembly GCF_014897985.1). Lineage (GTDB taxonomy): Bacteria > Pseudomonadota > Gammaproteobacteria > Pseudomonadales > Halomonadaceae > Vreelandella > Vreelandella colorata. The sequence goes on along the minus strand of NZ_JABUZA010000011.1, from coordinate 697 downwards.
AGCGTGTTCGCTACGGTAATATCTTTATCGATAAGCGCGCTAAAGCAGGCGAGTGGGTCGAGCTTTCGCAAGACGAAGTCGATGATCTCGCCACGCTCGCCAACCTTGAAGCACGCAAGGTGCCTGAGCTTACACCTGATGAAAAGAACCGCTGGAGCCGCGATAAGAACAAGCGCCGCCCAGTACAGACGATGCGTAAACCCAAGCGTCGTTAATTGCCTGCCTATTTATTAGCTAACGTTGTCAACATCGCCAGAATGAACAGTGCTCGTCATCAATCTATCAGATTGATGACGAGCTAGCGGATTGTCATAAATACTCTTCCTTGTGCACCAAGCACCAAGCACCAAGCACCAAGCACCAAGCACCAAGCACCAAGCACCAAGCACCAAGCACCAAGCCTTACCGCCTCAATTATGCTCCCTGCCAGCGTACTTTTATCTTCCCCATCCATTACAAACTGCGCTGCTTGGATTACTCAGCTCACAACCTGCTGTCAGCTAGGCAACAGTTTGCTAAGTACGGTTTTGTAGAAGCTTACGCCATTCGATTTTTCTAAATAAGACATGCCTAAAAGCTGTCATCTTTCTGATGACATATAGATATCTTATATCGCTTAGGGAAGCTCTGAAAAAGTCACTGCCATCAGCGATAATACGGCTATCGTCAACTGCATAGGATTCAGTGCTGCCATGGA
>NZ_JABUZA010000119.1 GCF_014897985.1 Halomonas colorata | reverse complement strand
ACCGACAACAACCAGACCGGCCAGATGCTCGCCGCGCTGACCAACCTGCCGCAAGGCACGTTTGCCTCGGAAGTGGCAGTCGACGGCGACAAGGTCAACGTTACGCGTGAAATCGACGGCGGTCTGCAGACGATTGCGCTGACGCTCCCGGCGATCGTGACTACTGACCTGCGCCTGAACGAGCCGCGCTACGCCAAGCTTCCGGACATCATGAAGGCTAAGAAAAAGCCCATGGACGTCAAAACCCCAGCCGATTATGGCGTCGAGGTGGCGTCCAAGGTCAGCCTGCTCAAGGTGGAATCTCCGGCCGAGCGCAAAGGTGGTATCAAAGTCGCCTCGGTGGACGAACTGATCGATAAACTTAAAAACGAAGCCAAGGTGCTTTAAGAGGAGTCGAACGCATGAGCATTCTGGTA
>NZ_JABUZA010000118.1 GCF_014897985.1 Halomonas colorata | reverse complement strand
CGCAAGACCCAATGGCAGGTGGGAGGGAAAGTGGCAGAGACGTTTCGCTTTCCGTATCAAGCACACTCCTGGAAATACCCACGCTGGGTGGTGGCCCGCCTGGAAGAAGGCGAGCTGGGCTCTAATCCCCGGTTTATCATCAGTTCCCGTTACGATGACGGCTTCAAGCTTTACTACGAGCAGTACTGTGCCCGGGGTGACATGGAGAACCGGATCAAGGATCAACAACTGAGCCTGTTCGCTGACCGTACCTCCAGCACGCACTGGTGGGCCAATCAGTGGCGGCTGATCTTGTCGGGCTTCGCTTATACACTGTTCGAGCGGTTACGGACTTATCTGAAGCACACGCCCTTCGCGCGCATGAGTCCGAGCAACCTTAGGCTCAAGCTCATCAAAGTAGGCGCGGTCATCATCCGCAATACGCGTCGAATCCGCGTACTCATGAGTGACAGCTACCCCTATAAAACGGCGCTATCCGATCTCGTCAGGCGGTTGGTGCCGAACTGACTGCTCGGGC
>NZ_JABUZA010000117.1 GCF_014897985.1 Halomonas colorata | reverse complement strand
GCGTTCAGCGCATTATGCGCACGCTCCAAGTAAGCTTGTTCGAAAGAATCCCGCTTTGGGCTCTCATGAATCCGCCACCGCCAGAGCCACAAAAAAGGGATCCTCAGATGAGAATCCCTTTATGATCAAAAACTATGGGACAGCAATGGCCCACCGCCCCATTTTCGACACATTGAACAGTGACAAACACTGATATGATTACTTTGCATAGTGATAGTTATGCCCACAGCACCGCAAAGGCATTTAGCCTGGTGTTGCATATCAGAAACCATGATTTCCTCCTAAACGAATTTACCAATCGCCTAAACATTCAAAAAATCAACTGACGCCCATTTTTTGAATGACCAGATGCTTCATATAGTCAATAAACGTCCTATTAGCCTACAACCACACACTCAGTCGGTCTCAATAAGCTACTTCACTCTTATGTAATGGAAATACCTAAGGAAGGTCTGAATAACTGCCGATATTCATCACCGCTCACTTGAGCCGAGAAAAAATCGAAAATTCAGACATTCT
>NZ_JABUZA010000116.1 GCF_014897985.1 Halomonas colorata | reverse complement strand
CTGACGGCGTCAAACGCGGTGGTGCGTACGGTCATCACTTTAAGCGCATCGTCGCTTTTCACCGTGGCGATGGCGTTGCCCGCGTAGATCGAGCGCTTGAAGGTATCCGCGCTTTCCACCGCAATCACGTCAGACAGCTGGCTAACATCTTTCAACGCGGCCAAGCGCGGCAGGACGTTTTTGCCCGTGGTAGAGGCGCTGGCCAATACGTGGGTGTAGTCGCCGGCCAGCTCGACCAGCAAGGCGCCCATGGGCTCGGCGAGCTGGTGGGCGTAGACGACATTATCCGCCACGCGCACTTTGTTGACGCCGTCCAGCTTGACGGCCGCGTCGGCGGCGGCTTGAACGCCTTCCCCCGCGATCAGTACGTCAATATCGCCACCGATCGCGTGTGCCGCGGCCACAACGTGGGCGGTTGCGCCCGCCAACTGGCCTTCATGAAGGTCGGCAAGTACCAGAATGCTCATGCGTTCGACTCCTCTTAAAGCACCTTGGCTTCGTTTTTAAGTTTATCGATCAGTTCGTCCAC
>NZ_JABUZA010000115.1 GCF_014897985.1 Halomonas colorata | reverse complement strand
CCAAACACTCTACTCATAAAGGATTCAGGCTTTGTCTCATCATAACACCGCATTTCATCAGTTGCTCCAGCCGTTATCCCGACATGATTTCGAACGTCTCGCTCGTGAGCACCACGTTGGGCAAAAACTGCGTTCTGCATCACGCTGGGATCAGTTTGTCGGGCTTTCCATGTCTCAAATTGCTGGCCGTCAAAGTCTGCGGGATATCGAGTCCAGCCTGACCAGTCAACGGCACAAGTTGTATCATCTCGGCGCTAAGCCCATTGCCCGTTCCACCCTGGCACGTCTCAATGAGCAGCAACCGGCCGAACTCTATGAAGCCGTCTTCTATAAGCTACTACAGCGTTGTTCTATTCGTTCAAATGCACACAAGTTTCGCTTCAAAAATCCGCTTTATTCACTCGACGCCAGCACCATCGATCTGTCATTGAGCCTCTTCCCCTGGGCTAAAATTCATCAATCCAAGGCCGGGGTAAAACTGCACACCGGCCTGAACAATGCCAGCCTGATCCCTGAATTCGTCGCCTTGAGCGAGGGCCGGGAAAACGATCTGATTCAAGGTCGACAGTTCAACTTTCCAGCGGGTAGCATCCTCGCCTTTGATAAGGGCTATGTTGATTACCGCTGGTATGGTGAGCTTACAAAACAAAAGGTTAGTTTCGTCACACGGCTGAGACCTAA
>NZ_JABUZA010000114.1 GCF_014897985.1 Halomonas colorata | reverse complement strand
GGTGAAGTCGTAACAAGGTAGCCGTAGGGGAACCTGCGGCTGGATCACCTCCTTAAACGATGCGTCATCCCTCGCGGTAAACGTCCACAATGAATTACCTGATCAGATCATAGAGCAAACGGTTTAAGCACGATCCCCTCTTGGGTCTGTAGCTCAGTTGGTTAGAGCGCACCCCTGATAAGGGTGAGGTCGGCAGTTCAAGTCTGCCCAGACCCACCAAATTTTATCCATCGCTGCGTTATTTTATGACTCGCATAGCAGGCTATGCTTCGCCATAAAATGCCTTGTGATGAATAAAATTCCGAGAGGTAAGTGTCTAAAATGGGGCCATAGCTCAGCTGGGAGAGCGCCTGCCTTGCACGCAGGAGGTCAGCGGTTCGATCCCGCTTGGCTCCACCATTATCTCCACTACCGTTTGTTTGTTTTGTGACCATTGATAAGTCGCACGTTTTAGACGTCGCTTTATCACTGTTCATTGAACAGTCGCTCTTTAACAATGTATATCATGCTGACAATATCGAATGACGATATAGTGACAATGACCTTTAAGGTCGCTGTTGTTTATAACGTGATCTCGATATGCAATTGTTTTGTGATACGTCTCAAGCGTATCCGGCAATCGTTAACATTGCGATCCAGACTCCTTCGGGTTATAGGGTCAAGCAATGAAGCGCACACGGTGGATGCCTAGGCAGCCAGAGGCGATGAAAGA
>NZ_JABUZA010000113.1 GCF_014897985.1 Halomonas colorata | reverse complement strand
GAATCTCGCGCACCGAGGCGTGATACAGATGCCCGAGCCAAAACGCCTGCATGGAGTTGAGTTCTTGGATCATGAGGGTCTCCTGGATGAAGAAACCTCAGTGTGGTCAGCAAAACTCCGCTTGAGAAGATGTGGTTAGTGGCGCGTTTACATTAATATCAGCGCCCTCCACTTCTACGAGCAGCAAGGGCTGATTCAAAGCTCGCGCAATGCGGGTAACCAACGCCGCTATAAACCGGAGGTGCTAAGACGCATTTCAGTGATCAAAGCCGCGCAAAAAGTGGGTGTCAGCCTGGACGAGATCAAGAAAGCTTTTGAGTCACTGCCCAATAACCGCACGCCCACGGTAGAAGACTGGCAGCAGCTTTCCAGGAATTGGCAGCGCATGCTGGATGGCCGTATTGCCTACCTGCAAACGCTGCGCAATAACCTGAGCGGCTGTATTGGCTGCGGGTGTTTGAGCATGACCAACTGCCCGCTGTATAACCCGGAGGATAGGTTGGCTGAACTGGGTAGCGGACCGGTACTTTTGGATCAGGCGGAAGCGCGGGCACAAAAAATTAAGGTCCATAAACCTTAAAAAGCGACATGCTGATCACTCCTCACCTATTTCCTAAGGAAGCTCTGAAAAAGTCACTGCCATCAGCGATAATACGGCTATCGTCAACTGCATAGGATTCAGTGCGGCCATGGATCAAATCACCTTCTCAGAAGCCGAGTACCAGAACAAGAAGCGAAAGACCCGCCGCGAACTCTTTCTGGA
>NZ_JABUZA010000112.1 GCF_014897985.1 Halomonas colorata | reverse complement strand
GGTGATGCTGCCAACTTACTGATTTAGTGTATGATGGTGTTTTTGAGGTGCTCCAGTGGCTTCTGTTTCTATCAGCTGTCCCTCCTGTTCAGCTACTGACGGGGTGGTGCGTAACGGCAAAAGCACCGCCGGACCTCAGCGCTATCTCTGCTCTCACTGCCGTAAAACATGGCAACTGCAGTTCACTTACACCGCTTCTCAACCCGGTACGCACCAGAAAATCATTGATATGGCCATGAATGGCGTTGGATGCCGGGCAACTGCCCGCATTATGGGCGTTGGCCTCAACACGATTTTACGTCACTTAAAAAACTCAGGCCGCAGTCGGTAACCTCGCGCATACAGCCGGGCAGTGACGTCATCGTCTGCGCGGAAATGGACGAACAGTGGGGCTATGTCGGGGCTAAATCGCGCCAGCGCTGGCTGTTTTACGCGTATGACAGGCTCCGGAAGACGGTTGTTGGCACGTATTCGGTGAACGCACTATGGCGACGCTGGGGCGTCTTATGAGCCTGCTGTCACCCTTTGACGTGGTGATATGGATGACGGATGGCTGGCCGCTGTATGAATCCCGCCTGAAGGGAAAGCTGCACGTAATCAGCAAGCGATATACGCAGCGAATTGAGCGGCATAACCTGAATCTGAGGCAGCACCCGGCACGGCTGGGACGGAAGTCGCTGTCGTTCTCAAAATCGGTGGAGCTGCATGACAAAGTCATCGGGCATTATCTGAACATAAAACACTATCAATAAGTTGGAGTCATTACC
>NZ_JABUZA010000111.1 GCF_014897985.1 Halomonas colorata | reverse complement strand
TTAGGTTCTGTACGAAAAGTCGGCTCGCAAGCAGCGGCCTATGCACGCCACGCATATCATCGCCCTAAAGCTGCTTGCTAACTTATCGTAGCGTGTGGCGATACGGCGTAACTCCTTCAACCAACTAAAACAGCGCTCTACTGCATTTCGTTGCCGATACTTATGCTTATCAAACCGTCTAGGTAGACCTGGCCGTGTTCTTCGATGCATCTTGCGCTGAGCGATTACCGGTTTCATGCCGTGCTTGTCGCAATAATGACGCAACTCATCGCTGTCGTATCCTTTGTCAGCCACTATATAGCGACTACGTTTACGTGGCCGCCCAGCGGGGCCAGGTAGGTAAATCGTCTCTAATGTCGAAATAAAGTGCCGAGAATCTGCCTCTTGACCAGGAGACAGAGTAAATGCCAGAGGCCAGCCGTGACGATCGCAAACCAAATGAATTTTGGTGGTTAAGCCTCCACGACTACGCCCCAGAGCGTGATCTAAGGGTTCTTCAGAGCCCCCTTTTTGCCGCCTCCTGCGGCAGCACGTGTGGCACGTACCGATGTTGAATCAATCATCCATGTATCCAAGTCCATTAGACCATCTTCACGTAACTGGAGGTGTAAGCGAGAAAGAATGGCTTCAAACGTGCCATTATCACGCCATTTTCGGAAGCGCTCATAAACGGTGGACCAAGGGCCGTAGCGTTCAGGGAGATCGCGCCATTTAGCACCCGAGCAAAGCACCCAGAAAATACCATTGAGAACTTGCCGGTCATCTCGCCTAGGCCTCCCCATGCGTTGAGGCGGCGACACAAGGTCTTCAATCTGTGCCCAGCCGTTATCAGAGACTTCATAACGCCCGACCATGACTGTTCTCCTATGCAGCTATTGCATAGACAAATTTAGCAGAAATGACTTTTCGTACAAAACCTA
>NZ_JABUZA010000110.1 GCF_014897985.1 Halomonas colorata | reverse complement strand
CGCGAACTCTTTCTGGAGCGGATGGACAAGCTGATCCCCTGGACGCAGTTGGAGAAGAAGGTAGCCCGTTATTACCCTAAGGGCGAGAGCGGGCGGCCTCCGTATCAATTGTCTGCCATGCTCCGCGTCCATTGCATGCAGTTGTTTTACAACCTGAGCGATCCGGCCATGGAAGACGCCCTCTACGAGATCGAGTCCATGCGCCAATTCGCCGGTTTGAAACTGGACCGATTGCCGGACGAAACCACGATCCTCAAGTTTCGCCATTTTCTGGAACGCCACGGCCTTGGCAAGGTGCTGTTCCAGGAAGTGAACAACCACCTGGAGAAAAATGGCCTGATGCTGCGCGAAGGGAGCATTGTCGATGCCACTATCATCTCTGCGCCTAGTTCCACCAAAAACAAAAAAGGCGAGCGCGATCCGCAAATGCACCAAACTAAAAAAGGTAGCTCTTGGCACTTTGGCATGAAAATGCACATAGGTGTCGACGATAAGCTTGGGTTGATTCACAGCATCGAGACCACGGCTGCCAATGTCCATGACATTGTGCCTGCCGATAAGCTCCTTCACGGTGAAGAGCAACGCGTCTTCGGTGATGCCGGTTACCTTGGTATTCAAAAACGAGACGAGCACAAGCACCGCAACGATGTCTCTTGGTATATTGCCAAACGGCCTGGCACCCGCAAGCAGCTAGATGCCAGGCGACAGAAAGTCGAAAAAATCAAAGCCAGTATCCGTGCCAAGGTGGAACACCCCTTTCGGTACATCAAACACGTTTTTGGTTATGGCAAGGCTCGCTATCGTGGACTGGCCAAAAACACTCAGCGCCTGCACTTGCTGGCGGCGTTCAGTAACCTGCTAATCAGTGAAAAATACCTATGGGAATAGGGCGATTGCGCCCGTTTTCCGCTCAATGAGCGGGAAAGGGGCAAAAATACACAAAGAACGGGAGAAGAGTGTCTGAATTTTCGATTTTTTGTCGGCTCAAGTGAGCGTTGATGAATATCGGCAGTTATTCAGACCTTCC
>NZ_JABUZA010000010.1 GCF_014897985.1 Halomonas colorata | reverse complement strand
CCCATGGTGTTACAGGTGCCCGCGGAGCGCGACATGCCTGCCTCGGCAGCCATAAAGTCGTGCAGCGAAATTTCACCGGCTTTGACCTGCTCGGAAAGCTTCCAGACCACGGTGCCGGAGCCAATATCTTTGCCCTTGTGCTTGCCGTTGAGCATCGGCCCGCCGGTGACCACAATCGTGGGGATATCACAGCTCGCCGCGCCCATTAATAGTGCCGGAGTGGTTTTGTCACAGCCGACCAGTAGCACCACTGCATCAATCGGGTTACCGCGAATCGCCTCTTCCACATCCATGCTCGCCAGGTTGCGGGTAAACATGGCGGTGGGGCGCAGGTTCGATTCGCCGTTGGAGAACACCGGGAATTCGACCGGGTAGCCTCCCGCCTCTAATACCCCTTTTTTCACATGCTCGGCCAGCTTGCGAAAGTGGGCGTTGCAGGGGGTGAGCTCCGACCAGGTATTACAGATGCCGATGATCGGCTTGCCCTGAAACTCGTGGTCGGGGATGCCTTGGTTTTTCATCCAGCTGCGGTACATAAAACCGTTTTTATCGGCGGTGCCAAACCACTCGGCTGAACGTAGATAAGGTTTATTTTCTTTAGATACGTCGCTCATTATCTCTCCTTTACCACTCGTTGCCAGTCACTAAGTCTTTTTGTCGTTACCGTAAAAACATACGAACTGAATCAGATAATTAGTTAAACCAGAGTGAACACCAGCCAGGATAAGCCGAAGGCCATCAGCGATATGCCAATCGAAATCAGCGTCCAGGTTTTAAGCATGGTTTTAGTATCGACACCTAGAAAGCGCCCCACTAACCAGAATCCTGAGTCGTTAACATGGGAGTAGCCAATTGCGCCCGCAACGATTGCCACCGCAATACAGGCTGTCGCTAATCCTGAAAGAGAAGGGTCAGCCAACACGACGGGGGCCATGATGCCCGCAGCAGTAGTTCCCGCGACGGTCGCAGAGCCTTGCGCAATACGGATGACCGAAGCGATAACGTAACCGGCCAGAATAATCGGCAAACCATAATTTTGAAGGCTCGCCGCTAACGCATCACCGATACCGCTCGCGGTTAGTACGCCACCGAACATTCCCCCTGCACCGGTAATAAGAATAATGCTGCAAACGGGCGAAAGGGCTTTTTCAACGGTTTCATTAATAGAGCCAATGGCCTTGCGCGCTGGCGAGCGAATGACCAGCAGCCACATCGCTACACATGTACTGATCAACATGGCAATCGGTGTTTCACCGATCAATATCAAGCCTTGCAAGACCGGGTTTCCAGCATCAACGACGCCACCTTCAGACAGTGTTGTAAGACCGGTATTGAGGAAGATAAGTACGAGCGGCAATAACAACACTAAAAGTACGGTGCGAAATGCCGGGCGTTTATCGACGGGCATCTCTTCATTACTTTCGCCCATCAGGCTGGGGACAGGTTGAAACGGCATACGGTTAGCGAGCACAAGCGATAGACGGTAGCCCATCAAATACCAGGTAGGTAAACCGACAAGCAGCGCAATAAACAGCACTTTCCCAATATCAACCTGCAGGAAAACCGCCGCGGCTACCGGCCCTGGGTGTGGTGGCACCAGCGCATGCATGACCAAAAAGGCACCTGCCGCCGGTAAGCCGTAAAGCAATAGCGATGCTTTAAGCTCTCTTGCCACGGAATAAATGACCGGCAGCATGACGACGAATGCCGCATCAAGAAAAATGGGGAAGCCAAATAGCAAGCACGCAATTGATAAGCCCAAGGGAGCTCGGCTATGGCCGAATAAGCGAATCAAGGTATCGGATAAAACCTGGGCGCCTCCTGAAACGGCGACGATACGTCCCAGTACCGCGCCAAAACCAATCAATAGTGCAACGTTGCCTAAGGTGTTACCAAAACCACCTAAGAGCGTTGGAACTAAATCTTCCCCTGTAATGCCGGTTGCCAGTGCAGTACCAATACTCACGATCACCAGCGCGAAAAATGGATGAAGGCGTATCCGGATGATCAATACCAGCAAAATAATGATGGCGGAAGCTGCTATCAGCATCAGGGCAAGGGTAGAAGCCCCCAGTGCTTGAGTGGTTTCTAACATGGCGTTTTCCTAAGGTTTGTCGTTATTCATGCTGCGATATATCGCAGCTATCAAAGCAAACGCACTATAAGCAGCCATTCGATAACCAACAAATATATGAAACCTCTAAAATCAATATCATTTTAGTTATCTAGTGAGGCATAAGGCCTGATTTATGGGGCATAGCCGAAGAAGCCAGACATTCTTAGGTGAGACTAAAGTTGCTCCAGATCGAGGATAAATTAATGCCTTTACATCACGGAGTTATGTCTGCCTTGAGCATAGTCAAAGCGTAGTAGGCGATTAAGCAGACTATGGAAGCACGCCTAAGTCTCAGGGTTTGCTATGCACAAGGGCCGGGAAATATTGGACGTACGCCACCATGGCTCTTTGCAAGCACGATGGCGGCGTAAACAAGCGTTTATGAAGAGGTGTTCAGCAAGCTCACCCGGGCTTTATTAATGCAGATCATGCTGATGCCCTTTCTGATTTACGCTTTTGATAGAGATAAGCTTTAATCAACAGCGGTGAGCACCACAGCAAGATGACTGCAATGCCAAGCCCTGCACTGATGGGCCTTGCAAAGAAGCTGGTTAGGTCGCCACCGGTTCGCAGCATGGCGCTCATAAAGTTGTTTTCAACAACCGAGCCCAGGACCAAACCGAGTATGGCGGGGGCCATGGGGAAATCATTGACGGCGAGCAAATAGGCCACCAAGCCAACAATTAGCATTAACCAGATATCCACAACGCTATTGTTGATAGCGAAAGCACCCACAATGCAAAAGCACAATATAATGGGCATCAATACTCGGCTGGGTGTAAGGATGAAAAGTTTTGACAATCTAATGGCTATATAGCCAATAGGTAGCATCATCAAATTAGCCAAGATAAACACAATGAAAAGTGCGTAGATTAGGCCACTCCCATCCATAAAAATGGTGGGGCCAGGGTTCATCCCCTTCATATATAAAACGCCAATCACGATAGCAGTAATGGAGTCGCCTGGAATCCCGAAGACCAGAGCGGGCACCCATGCGCCACTGATTCCGGAATTATTGGCCGAGCTGGCATCAACAATGCCCTCGATATTACCGGTACCATATTTGGAACTGTCTTTTGACCTGCCTTTGCCCACACCATAAGAGATCCAGGCGGCGATATCCGCACCCGCACCGGGTAACGCGCCAATCATTGTGCCGATTGAGCTGCCACGCACCATATTGCGCCAATAACGTTTAATGTGCCTCGGCACATTGTGGAAAACACTATCCTTATCAACAACGCTGATGGTTTTTTTCTCGGATTTTGATCCGTAGTAACTCATCAGTTCATTGAGGGCAAACATACCGATCATAACGGGTATGAAGTTAACGCCAGCCATAAGATCGGGCACTCCAAATGTGAAGCGAGGAGCGCCACTCATCATATCCAGCCCTACCGTTGACAGCAGGACGCCAAACAGCAGTGAAAGAAATGCTTTTGTTCTAGAGCCTACCGAAATAAAAATTGAGCAGCTTAGCCCCAGCACCGCGAGCCAAAAGTATTCGAACGCACTGAACTTGAGCGCTACTTCCGCCAGTGACTGAGCAACAACAATCAAAATGATGGTGCCAAAAATACCGCCAAAAACGGAGCAGACCAGATTAATACCCAGCGCTTCCCTCGCCCTGCCTTTTTTGGCTAACGCATGCGATTCACCCACATAGGCAGCAGAGGCAGGTGTACCCGGTATATTGAGATACGTACCGGGAATATCCCCCGCAAATATTGCCATAGCCGATGTGGTTACAATGGCAGCAATAGCGGGAATAGTGTCCATATAGAAGGTTAAAGGGACTAATAGTGCGACAGCCATGGTTGCCGTAAGACCGGGTACTGCACCAACAAATATGCCAAATAATGAAGCTGCCAAGATAACCAAGATGGTATCAAAATTTAAAACCAGCCCCACTCCATTCATCAAGATATCCATGGCAGGCTACCCCCTAATAAAACCCCTTGCGGCAATGGAATAAGCAAATAGTGCGAGAAAATAAAATAAATAGCGGATGACATAACCACAGAGGTTATCAGGGCCACGTAAATCTTTGTTTTTCTCAACAACATGAGCAAAAACATAATGGCCGTTATGGTAAGCATTGCCCCCAGGTAATCGCTTGCCAGGATATAAAAGACAATCGCCACGGGGGGCAGCACCATCGCCCAGCTCATTTTTTCAGACGGCGAGGTAGCGAGTGTCGGATCGTCCTGTACTTCTTGAGCGGCCGCTTTTCTTCTCTGCCACAGCGCATTTAAGGTAAGTACCGCGCCGCCGATGCAAAATCCCCCTCCAACGAGGGAGGGGAACAGAGAAGGCCCATACTGAAGGCTGGGTAGAGTAGGAAATTGCTGGGCTGTGATAATTGTCACAATCCCTGCAATCATAAACCCTATGCCGGCGAAAACATCTCTCATTGTCATTCCTTAGTTAGCTAAGCCAACTTGTTCAACAATTTCACCGAGAATACCGTCCATCTCTTCCATCATTTGGCCAAACTCTTCCGCATTGCGCCACTCGGTTCCAAACCCTTGTTTATCCATGAATCCTTGATAGGTATCGCTGTTATAAGCGGCTTCCAGGGCTTCTTCTAGGGTTGCGACGACCTCAGGATCCATATTTTTGGGACCGACAATGCCTCGCCACGCACCCGTGTAATAGTCACTGTCAATTACCTCGCCAGCAGTGGGAATATCTGGAAAATTCGGTAAACGCTCTGGCGCCATGACCGCTAAACTTTTAACGCGACCCGCTTCAATCATTGAGCGTGCTTCGGGTACAGAGGTTGATACGACATCAATACCGCCAGATGCCAGCTCTACCATTGCGGGAGCGGACCCTTCACTAGGTATCCAAGTAACGTGGTCGGCGGACATATCCTGGTCCATCAAAAGACCTGCAAAGGCCAAGTGCCAGATACCGCCCTGCCCGGTACCCGAAGCATTAAAAGTACCTTTAGGCTCACTACGCATTGCATCAACCAGCGCTTCGAGGCTTTCATAAGGAGAATCAGTAGCTACCTGTATACCGGGGGAGTCATAATTAATTTGCGCAATTGGCGTAAAATCTTCGTAGGTTAAGTCGGTTAACCCCTGCCAATGCATGATATTCACTTCGACAGTTGCCAGGCCAAGCGTGTAGCCATCCGGCTTGGCATTAAGCATGGCCGTATGCCCAACAACGCCACTGCCCCCTGTTCGGTTAACCACGTTGACGTTCTGACCCAACTCCTCTTCCAAGGCGCGGGCAATAGTGCGCGCGGTTGCATCAGTACCGCCGCCTGCGGCCCAAGGCACAATCAGCGTAATGGGGCGTTCTGGATAGTCTGCCAGAGCTGAACCAGAAGCCACCATAACGGCTGCCGCTAGACTGGACGTAATAAGTGCTTTTAGAGAATGGTTTGTCATTATCATTTTAAATATCCTCTGGTAGTTGCTGGCTTACATTTTTTGGTTATAAAGACGGCTTAAGGCGTCTGAATCAGTACGTTCTGGTTGTCGGCTGAGAAGGCAGCTCTTTATAGCGGGCAAGCGTTGCCAGCGCCCCCTGACGAAGCAGGCTGATATCAATACCTACCGCAATAAACTGGCAGCCTAACGCCTGATAGCGACGCGCATCCTCCTCAAGCGGCGCCAAAATTCCTACCGGCTTGCCTGCTGCATGAACCGTTTTAATCACTTTCTGTATCGCACTTTGGACCTCGGGGTGGCCAGGATTGCCGGGGTACCCCATCCCCACCGAAAGATCTGCTGGACCAATAAAAACCGCATCGACGCCGTCGGTGGCGGCAATGGCTTCTGCCTGCTCAACGCCTTTAGGTGACTCAACCTGAACAATCAGGCAAAGCGACTCATGCGCCTTATTCAGGTAGTCGTCCACGCCATCCCATCGGGTTGCACGCACCAGCCCACCGCCCACACCGCGTACGCCATGCGGCGGGTAACGTGTCGCCCGTACCAGGGCAGCCGCCTGCTCAGCACTTTCCACCATCGGCACCATCAGTGTTTGCGTGCCGATATCCAGCAACTGCTTGATTAATGCGGGGTCGTGATTAACGCTACGCACAACGGGAGCAGATGAGTAAGGCGCCACGGCCTGCAGCTGGGCCAAAATAGTGGGCACCGTATTTGGGGCATGCTCGCCATCGATCAGCAGCCAGTCGAACCCGGTGTTAGCGATTATTTCAGCGGCATACCCCGTTGCAAAGCCAGCCCAGCAACCCCACATGGGTTCGCGCTTGATCAGCATGTTTTTAAACGGATTAGTGGGCAATTGCATGCATTGGCTCCTTTGCAAGGCGGATGAAAACCACTGACAAGATCATCGACATCATTAACTGGCCAAGTGTTATAAGCGCTGGCTGCTTAAACGCGAGATCTTCGCTTACGCCATCGCGCGAAGATGGCCTGTCTAAGACACACTCCCCCGGTGAGAGGGGAAGAAAGCAAGGGCCATCTAAACGTGGCAAATCAGAAAACAGTTACCTAATGGCGGTTTCTACAACAGATTCTCCTGTGAGAAACCGCCTCCATTGTCGTGCCTTAGTTAGCTAAGCCAACCTGTTCAACAATTTCACCGAAGACGCTATCCATCTCTTGCATCAGCTGCCCGAACTCTTCCGCATTACGCCATTCGGTACCAAAGCCTTGCTGATCCATAAAGCCTTGATAGGTATCGCTGTTGTAAGCAGCTTCTAAGGCTGACTCAAGCGTTGCCACTATCTCTGGGTCCATGCCTTTAGGACCGGCGATACCTCGCCACTCACCTACTTGATAGCTGCTGTCGATTAGCTCATTGGTGGTGGGAATATCAGGAAAGCTGGGAATGCGCTCAGGAGACATCACCGCAAAGCTTTTCACCCGGCCAGCTTCCATCATGGAACGGCCTTCGGGCACGGAGCTGGGTACGATATCAATTCCTCCGGATACCAGTTCTACCATCGCTGGCGCCGCGCCTTCGCTAGGAATCCAAGTAACCTGGTCAGCAGGAATATCCTGGTCCATCAAAAAGCCCGCAAAGGCTAAATGCCAAACACCGCCCTGACCGGTACCGGAAGCAGTAAACGTGCCTTTAGGCTCAGTACGTATAGCTTCGAGCAGCTCTTCAAGACTTTCATAAGGGGAATCTGCGGCGACCTGTATACCGGGGAAGTCATAGTTGATTTGCGCAATCGGGGTAAAATCTTCATAGGTAAGATTGGTTAGCCCCTGCCAATGCATCATGTTTACTTCACCGGTCGCCAGGCCAAGCGTATAGCCGTCTGGTTTGGCATTGATCATGGTGGTATGGCCAACAACGCCGCTGCCCCCGGTGCGGTTAACAACGTTGACGTTCTGGCCCAGCTCCTCTTCCAGTGCGCGGGCGATAGTACGCGCTGTCGCATCAGTGCCGCCGCCTGCTGCCCAAGGCACAATCAACGTAATAGGACGTTCTGGATAATCCGCAAGGGCTGCACCAGAGGCCACCAGAACCGCTGCCGCTACGCTGGAAGCGAGGAGTGTCTTGATCTTGAGAGAATGGTTTGTAATTGTCATATCCACTTTCCTTTCGTCGTTAACTGCCTGGATTTGATTATGGTTTTTTGAAACTGCCGGGTTCCATCCTTTATTGCGAACCTGCCAAAAACTTCCTTTATTTCTATTAAGCCGATAAACCTTATCTTTTAAAAAGCCTCATTAAGCATCTTGAAAAAGTCTTCTTTGGAAGGTGCACGTGGGTTGGTAGCCGTAGAGTGGTCTTCCAGTGCCCACTGTGCCACTTGGTTTAGATGTTCTTCTCTAACGCCCATTTCACTCAGGCTGGAAGGCATGCCCAGCTTAATATTGAGCTTTTCAAATGCTTCAGCTAAATCATCATCCTCGGCAAGTCCCATTGCGTCTTTTAGACGAGCAAATTTTTCCTCGCAATCGCGCTGGTTAAACCTTAGAACCGTCGGCATTAACACAGCATTGAGCGTGCCGTGGTGAAGTTTTAGCTCGTGCAGCCCGCCTAACGCATGGGATAGAGAGTGAACCGCCCCCAACCCTTTCTGAAACGCCATCGCGCCTTCCAGAGCCGCCATCATCATTTCATTTCTAGCGGTTAAGTTAGTGCCGTTTTCAACCGCCTCGACCAGATAGGCGCTTGCGCGCTTCAGGCCATCCAATGCAATCGCTTCAGCAGGAGGATTCACTTTAGGGCTTAAAAAGGTTTCAACGCAGTGAGCGATCGCATCCATACCCGTTGCGGCAGTCAGGAAAGGGGGTAAACCGAGCGTCAAACGTGGGTCGCAGATAGCCACAGCGGGAATCAGGTACGGAGAAAGAAACCCTAGCTTTCGGTCATCTTTCATGGTGATCAGAGAGGCTCGCCCCACCTCACTTCCTGTACCCGCCGTTGTCGGTACTGCAATCAGCGGCAGCACATCGGCATTGATCTTAGCGACCCCACCCTCGATCGCCGCGTACTGGCGCAATGGCGCGGGATGGTTAAAAAGTAAAGCGACCGCTTTAGCCAAATCAATGCTGGAACCACCACCTACGGCCACAATGCCATCACACTCATTTTCTCGCAGGAACGTCAGCGCTTGCTCTACGGCGACTTCAGTAGGATTGGAAGGCGTGCCATCGAAAACGCATGCCTGCTCATTAAAATCTACAGAAAGTTTTGCAGATTCAATTACTTGTGCAATAAGAGGAGTACTACTCAGCCCCTTATCAGTTACAAATAAAGGCCTTTTCACCTTAAGCAGCTGCAGCTCATTTGCTAGCTCTGCAATCGCATTCTCACCGAACTGAATTTTCGTTAAGTAGTTGATGATGTAGGGCATTTTCATTTCTCATTATTGTTTTGCTTGAAACCAAATATGCATTTTATTTAAAGGTGTCATACAGCATACCTGCATGACAATAGTTCAATGACATTTTTTTGGCCACTTATGTCTTTTTAAAGAAACATGAACGGATAATTCACATAAAAACATCATTAAATCATTAAGTTGCTCTTCATCCTTAGTAAGCAACAACTAATTCGCTGGCGACCGACCTCCCCTGTTCAAAAAGAGTAAATATTCAATATCTGAAAGCAATCTAGATCAAATGAACATTGCGTTCAATGATCATTATATAGGACGATAGTATAATCGACGTACACCGCTTAGTTGCTAAAGTGCATCAACAATGACCGCTTACTAGCTTGCGCATAGCTTTTACCTAAAAAGCCAATAATAAGTTTGAGGTAAACGATGGATCTCATTAACTCCCCGTCAGTTATTATTCAGCTCAATCCTCGGGATAACGTGGGCGTCGCCTCAAAAGCGGTACCCATAGGATTTCCAATAGATAAAAATGGCACGCTCGCAAAAGAAAATATCGATGCAGGTCATAAAGTTGCGTTAACTAACATCAATAAAGACGACGCCGTTTATAAGTACGGCCAACTTATTGGGATAGCGGCGCAGGATGTACAACCCGGTGAGCATGTACACACCCACAATCTCACCATGATAGAACTCGATTCTTCATTAAAAGATTTTCAGCCCCACCCGCAAACAGACACCACAAGTAGTTCACGCACCTTCCAGGGCTTTCAACGTGATGACGGTAGCGTAGGCACGCGTAACTACATTGGTATTCTATCGACCGTTAACTGCTCCGCAACGGTAGCGAAAGCAGCGGCAGATACACTCAACCAGTCTGACGAGCTAAGCCAGATGGGGTTCGATGGCGTTGTTGCGATTACCCATGGCTCAGGCTGTGCCATGAATACAGACTCAGAAGGCTTTGCCTTTCTTGAGCGCGTCATCGCCGGTTATGCCCAGCATCCCAATTTTGCCTTTGTGCTCATTATCGGCTTGGGCTGTGAGACCAACCAAGTCAAAACGCTCGTCGCAAAAAAAGGGCTAGAAGACGCCTCACGGCTTGCTTACTTCAATATTCAGGATGCGGGAGGAACCCGTACCAGCATTAAAACCGCCTGCGATCACATCATGCAAATGGCTGCTCAGCATGGGCAGATGCGGCGAGAACCTGCGCCCCTAAAGCACCTGGTGGTTGCACTGCAGTGTGGCGGCTCAGACGGTTATTCAGGGATTACGGCGAACCCCGCGCTTGGCCATGCGGCCGACCTTATCGTGCAACATGGGGGCAGCGTGATCCTTGCAGAAACCCCCGAGATTTACGGGGCTGAGAACCTGCTGATAGATCGCTCTATCAATGAAAATGTCGCGCAAAAGCTGCTTGATCGTATTACCTGGTGGAAGCATTACACCGAAATAAATGGCGCTGAATTAAACAACAATCCGTCACCGGGCAATAAAGCAGGCGGGCTTTCAACGATTCTTGAAAAGTCCCTGGGAGCCGTTGCAAAGGGTGGCAGTTCAAGCCTTAACGATGTGCTGCACTATGCCGAAAAGATAACCACTCGTGGGTTTAACTTTATGGATAGCCCGGGCTACGACCCCGTTTCTGTAACCGGGCAAATTGCCTCTGGGTCAACGGTTGTCTGCTTTACTACCGGACGCGGATCGGTTTCAGGTTTTAAACCCGCGCCCTGCCTGAAGCTCGCAACCAATACTTCCATGTATGAGAAAATGCATGAAGATATGGATATAAACTGTGGCGTTATCGTCGATGGCACTGCCAGTGTAGAAGAGGTCGGGGAACAAATTTTTGAGCGTATCATCGCCATCGCCTCAGGCGACATGAGTGCTAGCGAGTCACTGGGTTATGGTAGTAATGAGTTCGTTCCCTGGCTGGTAGGTGCCATTACCTAATATTTATTTAAGGGCAACTAACTACCTATGACACAAACGCTGCGCGACCAGCTCTATACGGCTCTTAAGCAGGGTATTGTTGGAAAGCGTCTGGAACCCGGCCTTGTGCTGCTTGAGGGAAATATAGCCGAGCTTTTTGGTATCAGCCGCTCCCCTGTTCGCCAAACGCTGAGCCGGTTACATGAAGAGCAGTATATCTGCCGCTTTGAGGGGCGCGGCTATCTGGTGGGCGCATCGCCGCAAGAGATAGTACGGCGCTCTCTCAGTGAGGGTGATTTCAAACAGCGCGGCTACGCCCCTAAAGTCGACCGCACCGTCTCCTGGCGGGCCCACATCGACAGCGTCGAGCATGCCATTGTTCTATGCTCGATAAAGGGCACCTTTGAACTCAATGAACTTAAGCTTTCCAAGTCACTGAATGTCAGCCGCACGGTCACCCACCAGATACTGCTCCATTTGCAATCTATCGGCCTGGTCGAAAAGTTTAAATACAATAGCTGGAATGTGGTTCCTTTAGATGACAAGCGGTTACACAATCTTTACGAAGCACGTCGTCAATTAGAGCCTTATATGATTGTACGTGCGACCGATAATATTTCAGAAAGCACACTCAACGGCTATATTGCCAAACTCAAGCATGCCGCCGACAGTTACCCAGATATTAAAGGCGAGTTACTGGATGAGTTGGAAAATGACCTTCATCATACCGCCGTTAGCTTGGGTGATAACCAGGAAGTAATGAATATGTTACGGCGCACGCATCCTATCTTATTAATCAGTAAGCATCTGCTTGGGCGGGTACTTAAACTTCCCGATCAAGATCCTTTTTTTGATGAGCACTTATGGGTATTTGAGAAAATGCGCCTGAAGCAACCCGCCCAAGCTGGAAAGCTATTAATGGCTCATTTGGAGCGCTCAGAATCTACCGTGCTTGATCGGCTTATTAACTTTCGAGATTCAGGAGACATTGAGGTGCCGTCTTATTTACGTGGATAGCTCAAGCTTAATAAAAACAACGTTAATTACATCCATATTAAAGTGTTATTGATATCTCTTTACATTATGAAAAACGGGCACTAACCAAACTAATGAAAACATCTGATAAAGCGGCTGAATAACGGCCACCAAAACTCATTAGCCCCAACCGTTAGAGGAACCAACAATGACAACTTCACGGTCTATCGGCTTTATTGGCACCGGCATTATGGGTGCTCCTATGGCACAGCGCTTGGCCAAAGCAGGCCACCAGGTGCGCGCCTGGAACCGGACAAAAAGCAAAGCCGACAGTCTGGAAACGGTAGGTGTCGAGACAGTAGAAAGGCCTGAACAGGCAGTCACCGAAAGCGATGTTGTGATCGTTATGCTCAGCTCGGGACCGGTGTGCGATGAATTACTGTTAGGTTCAGATGGCCTGCTCAACGCCATGCAGCCCGGCGCCACTCTGATCGTCATGAGTTCCATTCCGGTCGAGACGGCACGTCGCCAAGCTGAGGAGGCCGCAACCTATCAAATTCACTACTTGGACGCGCCGGTATCCGGCGGTGAGCAGGGAGCGATTGACGGCACTCTAGCCATCATGGCGGGTGGAGACGCGGCAAGCTTTAAAGCCGTTGAGCCCATCCTCCTATCGCTCGGCAGGCCGGTCCACGTTGGCCCAGCGGGCAGCGGTGAGCTGGTCAAGCTCGCCAATCAGATGATTGTGGCCAACACCATTGCTACCGTGGCCGAAGCCATCTTACTGGCAGAACAAGGGGGAGCTGACCCTACGCAGATGCTGAATGCGCTTGAAGGAGGCTTTGCCGACTCGACCATTCTGCGTATCCACGGCCAGCGCATGATCAAGGAGGATTTTACCCCCGGCGGGCCGGCGAAATGGCAATTGAAAGATACCCAGACCGCCATGGCCTTAGCCCAAGAATTGCAGCTTAAGCTGCCAGTCTCCTCGATGGTCAACGGGCTTTATGAAGCGCTTATCGCCCAGGGAGAGGGTGATCTTGACCATAGCGCCCTGATACGCCAGCTCAGACGTCATAATCAATAAACCATCTGTCCACCCATAACGCTGGGAAAATAAACACAATGAGCCAACATTACGATGTTCAGGAAATAACGCGATTCAGCACTGCCTTACTCGTAGCCGCAGGGCTTGATGATGATAAAGCCAATGCCGTCGCTGAAGTGCTTGTTGAAGGCGACCTGATGGGGCACACCACTCACGGGCTGCAACTTCTTGCGCCTTACCTTGAAGAAATACAGTCAGGCCGCATGCCGGTTACCGGGGATTATGAGGTCATCTCCAAACGTTCCGCCGTACAGACCTGGGATGGCCGCTACTTGCCCGGGCCGTGGCTGATTCTCAAAGCTATGGAAGCCGCGGAATCCATGGCGCGCGCCTGCGGTACCGGTACGGTGGTGATTCGGCGCTCCAATCATATCGCCTGCCTGGCCGCCTACCTAAAGCGTGCCACCGATCAAGATCTTGTGGTGGTGATCGAATCATCCGACCCGGCGACTAAATCCGTTGCCCCGTATGGCGGGCTAGAGGCGACCCATACGCCCAACCCAATCGCCGTGGGCTACCCGACTGATTCAGGCCCTGTGCTTTTGGATGTCAGTACGTCCATTACCACCAATGGCATGGTCGGGCGGCTTAACAAGCAAAATAGCCGCTTGCCTTATCCATGGCTTAAAGACAACCAGGGCCAGGCGACTGATCGTCCCGAGATACTCTTCGACGAGCCCAAAGGCAGCATTATGCCCATCGGCGGGCTGGACCATGGCCACAAAGGCTACGCACTAGGGCTCATGGTGGAAGCTTTGACCTCTGGCCTGGCAGGGTTCGGGCGCGTGCAGGCGCCTTCGCAGTGGGGTGCCTCGGTCATGGTGCAGGTGCTGGACCCGGAAGCTTTTGGTGGGCTTGAAGCGTTCAAGCGCGAAACCGGCGCGCTGGCCGATGCCTGTCGTAACAACCCTGTTGTCGAAGGTGATCCTCAGGTACGCATTCCTGGAGAGCGCGGGCTCGATTTACACAAGCGCTACTCACAACAAGGCGTTCCGCTTCCAGAGGGCGTTCCCGAAGCGCTTCATGATTGGTCAGAGCGTTTAGGCGTTGCTTTCCCTCAGGCACGCCAATAGCCGCTTTTTGCTTAGCTTTAGCGTCAGGGTCAGACAAGTGAGCGTTATCTAGGATGTCATCAAATAACTGATTGGAGGTCACCATGAAACAGGAACGTATCGGATTCATCGGGCTCGGCTTAATGGGTAAGGAAATGGCCCGCAACATAGTGCGTAACGGCTACCCGCTAAGCGTTATGGCGCATCGCAACCGTTCGCCTTTAGAGGTGCTATCTGCCGAAGGGGCTGTTGAAGTCGCAAGTGCTACCGAGATGGCCAAAAACAGCGATATTGTTTTTATCTGCGTCAAAACATCCGAACAGGTTAGCGAGATAGTAAACGGGGCCGATGGTTTGATGGCCGGGGCCCATGAAGGTCTGATTATCGTCGACTGCTCTACGGCTCATCCTGAATCGACCGAGCGCCTTGCTGAAACTGTCGCAGAGCAGGGAGTCACCCTGGTTGATGCACCGTTAGCCCGTACGCCGCGCGAAGCCCGTGAGGGGCGGCTCAACGTTATGCTGGGGGGCGATGCCTCAACGGTTACGCGCATTACGCCGGTCATCGAAAGCTTCGCCGAGAACATCTTTCATGTGGGTGCGGTCGGGTCAGCGCATAAGCTGAAACTGATTAATAACTTCCTGTCGCTGGGTGCTGCAGCGCTGGTTAGCGAAGCCGCTACCATGGCTGCCGCAATGGATGTCCCGCAGGAGAAGCTGCTGGAAATCTGTTCTCAGGGTGGTGCCAATAGCGCCATGCTGGCTCCGGTTATGGAGTGGGTGCTGCAGAAAGAGTGCACGAAACTGCAGTTCAGCCTTGGAAATGCAGAGAAAGACATGCGCTACCTGGCTGAAACGCTTAGCGATTACCGACTAACGTCCGACATGCTTCCCCCGCTGTGCGAGTTCCTTAAAAAGGCTCGAAATGACGTGGGGGAAGAGAGCTTTGTTCCCCAAGCTTACGACAGTTGCATGCAGCGCAATAAAATGGCTTCAGACGGCAACAAGCACTGAGATAGACCCTCGGCTACCTCGCCATCGCGGCTTAACTTTCCACCGCAACTCTTTCCACCGCGACTTGGTAGCCGTTCATTCTACAAACGCGTCGGTTGCCTCGCGGTGGCCATATAAAAACGCGTCAGCCACCTGGCGTAGTGGCGCGACATCCACGTCACTACGCCCACTAGCAACAAGCTCAACAAAGTGGTTATAAAGGCCGGCATACTCGCGTTCCTCCTCATCCACTATCAACTCGTCGTTAATCATCAGGCGCCGCCCACCCTGGGTCAGGCTCACACGGCCTTTATCCGTATCGACATGGATATCCCAGGTTTGCGGACCGGTTTGGCGAAAATCAAAGACCGCCTCAATCTTGGCACCGCCTGGGTCGGTAAAAGACAGCTCAGCGGCAATCGGGGTCTGGCAGTTAGTCGGCACCCATAACTGAGCCTGGCGCAGAAAAAACGCTTGGGGAAGAATGCTGGTGACGATTGAAAGCGCGTTGATACCTGGATCAAACACCCCCATCCCGCCCGGTTGCCATATCCACGCCTGACCTGGATGCCATACCCGCACGTCTTCTTTCCACTCGATCTCAACGCGCTGTACTTGGCACGCTGCAAGCCACTGTTTGGCTTGTGCAACGCCGGGGGCAAAGCGTGAGTGCCAGGCGGCAAACAGGCTAACGCCCTGCTCGGCAGCCAGCGAGATCAAGCTTTCCACTTCACTGAGTGTGGCCCCGGGTGGCTTTTCTAGCAGCACGTGCTTGCCACGCAGCAACGCCAGGCGTGCCTGAGAGTAGCGCAGGTGCGTCGGCGTACAGATTGCCACAGCGGTTATTTCAGGGTGGGCATCGAGCATCGCGCTTAGGTCTTGATAGGCAGGTACATCCGGCAATGTTGCGTGTGGATCTGCCGTGGCGACAAGCTGGCAATGCGGGATAGTGGCTATCGCCGGAAGGTGTTGGTCGCGAACGATTTTGCCCACACCCACTAGGCCGAGTTTGAAGTCAGACATGTGCTTGCCTTTGTTTTGATGTGAAAGGTTTTGATGTGAAAGCTTAACGAGAAATAGATTCAGGGAGCAGCGTGGGGCAGCTCAACGCTGCGCCCTAATGAGCTGACGCTATGCTCAAGCCCTAGCGCTTCTGCCGTGCCCGCCAATACCGCCTGAGCTGCCAGAAACGCCTCGCGGGGGCGGCGCAGCCGGATGCTTTCCATCAGTTGGCGATGACGCTCCAGGCTCTCTTCCGGGTCAGAGGCGCTTTCGTTCGACATCGAGACCAGCAGGTAGATAGAGGGCCGCAGGATATGCGACAGCTGCGCCCAGACGATATTATGGGTCGCCTTGAAGATTGCCTCGTGAAAGGCAATATCACATTCGCTGTGTAAGCGCCGCTCTTCTTGGCAGGTCGCATTGCGCAGGTTCTGGCCCAGCCCTTCAAAAGCCTCTTCAATGGCCACTAAGTCACGCGCCTTGGCGCGCTTGGCGGCGGTCATTGCCACATAGGGTTCAACATCCAGGCGAAATGCGAGGATTTCGCGCTGAATATCGGGATTGGGGGCCGCATAACGGGTCAGCCAGTCGGTCACCTGGACATCGAGAATATGCCACTCTGAGTACTCACGCACTTTGGAGCCGTGGCCAGAGATACGCTCAATAATGCCCGCCTCCACCAGTTGGCGCAGATCGCTACGCACCGCCGAGCGGTTGATGGCGAAGCGTTCGCATAGATCCAGTTCACGCGGCACAAAGTCGCCGGGGCGATAGCGCCCGCCGAAGATCTCCTCGGCGAGGTGTTCAGCGATACTGGGGCGAGCCGACGGCTTACTGAGAGATGATGTCACTGCGATAAGACCCTATTTCAATTCCAGCCAATCATAACGTACTTGACCGGTCTACGGTGACAGGCGGCGTCGTTTCGGCGACGGCAATAGTTTCAAGCCCGGCGCGCTGCCTAAGCTCCAGCCGCCGTTCATACAGACCTTTAGCGCTTAACGTGCCAAGCACCAGGGCGCCGCCCACCATGGCAACCGGTGCAGGCTGCTCAGCCAGAATCCACCAGGCAAGCAGCGTGCCCACCACGACTTCCAGCAACAGCAGCAAGCCGACTTCAGCGGAAGGCAGATACAACGGCCCGCGCTGCAACAGCGTGACGCCGCAAGGTACAATAAACAGGCAAAGCAATACCACCACCGCTAGCTGGTTCGTGGCAGGTAAGGACGGTTCGCTCCCCGCCAGCCAGAAAATCCCTGCTACGCTTCCCACAATAAGTCCGTTGAATACCAGCATCGGGCTCATATCCACCCCCGGCCGCGTACGGCAGAGGGTAAAGTTAATCGCCAGGGTCGTCGCCGTCACCAAGGCGAAAGCGTTGCCTACCCACGAGCCTGCGCCCGAGTCATCTAACGCAATCATGGCGACACCCGCCATGCACAAACAGATCGCAAGCCACGTGCGTCGAGGCAAGCGCTCTTTAAGAATGACCCAGGAGAGAATTGCTGCGATCAGCGGCGCGCTGGCCAGTATCATCAACACGTTGCCTGCCTTGGTGTACTGATTGCCAAGTACAAAACCGCAGGTGGTCAGGCTGAACAGTAGCGCCACGGCGATGCCGGTCCAACCACAACGGCGATAGGCCGCCAACGTACCGCGGCCATAGCGCGCCAGGGCGATGAGCAAAAACCCCAGTGCGGAGAGAAAGCCGCGCCACATGAGAATCTCGGCATCCGGCAGGTCGGCTACTTTGATCAACAAAGCATCCGGCGCCATGATCATCGCGCCGCCACCGGTCAACAGCAGCCCCTGCTGGCGATGCGCCAAGGCACTAAAGCGGCTCATGCTAGTGATTATCCCTAGGCGGATGCTGGCGGGCCACATCGCGGTACTTGGTCGCAGATTCTAACGTCATGCCGCGATCCAGCGGCTCGACCATGCTGCGCTGAATCTCTTGCCAAGGGGTCTGGTGGCCAGGGTAACGGTAGCCGCCCTGCTCGACCAAACGCTTGCGGCGGGCTTCCAGCTCACTGGCATCAATCAGCAGTTGCACCTCGCCACGTTTAAGATCAACCCGCAGCCGATCGCCGCTCTCAAGCAGCGCCAGCCCGCCCCCGGTGGCCGCTTCCGGAGACGCGTTGAGAATCGACGGCGAGCCGGAAGTGCCCGACTGACGACCATCGCCCAGGCAAGGCAGCGACTCAATCCCCTGTTTGATCAATGCCTCTGGTGGCTGCATATTGACCACTTCGGCGCCGCCGGGATGCCCTACCGGGCCAGCGCCCCGCATCACTAGAATGGTGCGGGCGTCGATATTCAGCGCCGGATCATCAATACGCGCGTGATAATCTTCTGAACCATCAAATACCACTACTTTGCCTTCAAAGGCTTCAGGGTCGCTTGGATCATTCAGAAAGCGCTCGCGGAAATCCCTTGAGATAACGCTGGTTTTCATCAACGCGGATTCGAACAGATTACCCTTGAGATTGAGAAATCCTGCATGAGCCACCAGCGGCTCGGCGTAGCGGCAAATCACGTCAGGGTCCTGGGTTTCCCGGCCCTGCAGATTATCGCCCAAAGAGCGACCATTCACCGTCAACGCAGCGCCGTGCAGCTTGCCGGCCCCCTGTAGTTCATGGAGGATCGCGGGCACGCCGCCCGCACGGTGAAACTCTTCACACAGAAACGCACCGGCGGGCATCACGTTGGCCAGCAGCGGAATCTCGTGGCCCAGGCGCTGCCAGTCATCGTTATTCAGCTCAATACCTGCATGGCGGGCGATAGCGTTAATGTGAACCGGCGCGTTGGACGAGCCGCCCAGCGCCGAGCAGGCCACGATGGCGTTCTCAAATGCTTCGCAAGTCAAAATATCCAGCGGGCGCAAGTCCTCCCAGACCATATCGACAATGCGCACGCCAGTGTCATAGGCCACCATCGCGCGCTCTTTATAGGGCGCGGGGATGACCGCCGAGCCCGGCAGGCTCATGCCCAATACCTCAGCCATGGAGTTCATGGTGGACGCCGTGCCCATGGTATTGCAGTGGCCAATCGAAGGCGCTGAGTCGCTGGCGCGGGAAAGAAACTCTGCGTAGTCAATATCCCCTGCTGCCAGGCGCTTGCGCAGCTCCCAGATAATCGTGCCCGAACCCACCCGCTCGGCGCCCCGCCAGCCGTTTAGCATCGGCCCACCGGACAGCACAATCGCGGGGATATTGACCGTTGCCGCGGCCATCAGTGCGGCGGGAGTGGTTTTGTCACAGCCGGTGGTTAGCACCACGCCGTCCAACGGATAGCCATGAAGCACTTCCACCAGCCCCAGGTAGGCTAGGTTGCGATCCAATGCCGCGGTAGGCCGACGCACATTTTCATGAATAGGATGCATGGGAAATTCGAACGGCACGCCACCCGCCGCGCGAATGCCGTCTTTGACCCGCTTAACCAAGTCAATATGGTGACGGTTGCACGGGGTTAAATCAGACCCCGACTGGCAGATACCAATAATCGGTTTACCGCTCGTCAACTCATCCAAGGTAATGCCGTAATTAAGATAGCGCTCAACGCACAGCGCTGTGGTGCCGGGGTGTTCAGGATTATCGAACCAGTAACGTGAACGTAACTGCTCTGGGGTTATTCGATGAGGGTTGGCCATGGCTACGCTCCACGCCTAAAGTAAAAGTAAAACGTCAGTAAGCATGCCTAAACCACACAATCGGCCCTACTAACATTCTCAATGAAATAATCTCCTTTAAACACAAGGAGAGGGTTGCCATGACGGTACGCGTTCTCCGTCGAATCGTCGATACATACAAAAGTATATGTTGAACATATACTCAAAACGTTAGACATTCAGTACAGGGCTGCGGCGCTTATCTGACAAGGGGGTGCCGCACAAGCATAACAACAACCACGTTGCAGCTCGCTTGCAAGACGTCCTTCGCGAAGCGGACTGCAGTACGCCAGGAGAGTGATAACGATGCATTATCTTTGGAAGCGCACCCTGTTAATGACCGGTGCTACCCTGCTCAGCTCAGGCATGGCTTACGCGCAAACGCCGGATCTTTCTGACCCGCCCGAGATCGAAGGCGGCGTTGTAGGCGACCACGGCAGCGTGACCATACGCATGGGGCTTGGCCTCGCCGAAACCTCGCCTCAGTACATTTCCAGCCAGTACTTTGCGGATATTCTCGACCAGCGCAGCGAAGGAAGAATCAGCGTCAACATCTTCCCCAACAGCCAGCTGGGTGATGACGTGCAGATGATGGAAATGCTCCAGACCGGTACGCTGGACATGACCTACCCATCGTCTTCCCCCGCTACCGGCTACGTTGAAGAGCTGTCAGTTTTCGATCTACCGTTCCTGCTTCCTACTCGTGAGGCCGCCATTGAGGCCATGCGTAGCGACGCCGCTCAAGAGATGCTCGACGCGTTTGACGGCACCGGCATCAAGGCACTGGCCTTTGCTGAAAACGGATTCCGTCAGCTTTCCAATAGTGCACGCGAGGTTGCATCGCCGGAAGACGTAGCCGGCTTAGACGTTCGCGGTCTTTCCGTACGCACCATGGAAAACCCCGTTCACCTGGCTATCTGGCAGGCACTCGGCGCCAACCCGACGCCCATGGCATTCGGCGAGCTTTTTTCGGCCATGGAACAAGGTGTTGTGGATGGCCAGGAAAATCCCTGGAGTACCATCCTGACGTCCAACTTCTACGAAGTGCAGGACTACGGCTCCGAAACACGTCACGTTTACACCCCCTTTATCAAGATGATCTCTCAGCGTACCTGGGATCGCCTTGACCCTGAGTATCAGGAGCTGGTCCAGGAAGCCGCCCTGCAGGCCGCCGATTATGAAATTCAGCTTTCGGCCGAGTACGACGATTGGGCACGCGACCAGCTTGAAGAGCGAGGCATGCAAATCACTCGCCTTAATGACGAACAGATAGGCGCTTTCCAGGAAGCCGTACAGCCGGTTTATGACGAGTGGGCACCACGCATTGGTGAAGACCTAGTGGCAGAGTTCCAGCGGCTCGCCGGTTCGACAGCAGCCCAATAGGTATCCGCTGATACTTCGGATTGCTCTCGTGCGCATTTTCCACGACTAGACCATGCAAGAGGCAAGCGTCTCTTGCATGGTCGTTACCTGTCTTTTCGGAGAGCTCATGGACAAACCTGATACTCCTATTCCGGATACCGCGGCCTTTTTTGACGACCCCCAGCGCGAACCGCTGGAGATCGATACTGAACAGCGCCGCGGTCCTGCACTGTTTCGTTGGTTGACACTGGCAATGGAGCACGCGATTGCGGCTCTGCTGGTAGCGCTCATTGTCTCGGTGTCTGCCAACGTGTTGGGCCGCGCCGTATTGAATCACTCGCTGCCCTGGGCCGATGAACTGGCACGCATGCTGTTTATCTGGCTGATTTTCCTGGGTGCCGCAGCGGCATTCGCCCGCTATGAGCATATTGCGGTGGATATCTTAGTGCGCAGGTTAAAACCGCGCGCCGCCCATGCGCTGTATCTTTTTCAGCATCTGGTGATCACCGCGTTGATGGGGGTCATTGTCTGGGGCGGATTCCTGGTGATGTCGCGTGCTTCCGGGCGCACCGCGATTCTTGGCGTGCCATGGAATATCGTCAATGTTTCGCTGGTACTTTGCGCCGCTTTTATTGCCGCCGTGGCTATCTGGCGCGCCTGGCAAAGTATTTTGCAGATACGCTCACCGAACGTCATGCCCACTGCTGATGGAGACCGCTAGACCATGCTATGGATTTTTCTAGGCATTCTGTTCGCCTCGCTGGCCTTGGGCCTACCCATCGCCTTTGGTTTGGGCGTTGCGGCCGTGGTGATGGCGCTACTTTCGGATATTCCTCTGTCCATCATGATTGAGCAGTCAATCCGTGGAGTAAACAGCTTCCCCCTGTTGGCCATACCGTTCTTTATCCTAGTAGGCGAAGTAATGAGCAACGGCGGCATTGCCCGCCGCTTAATGGAGCTTGCCGGGGCGCTGGTGGGCTTCGTACGCGGTGGCCTTGGCCAGGTCGCGATTACCGGTTCCATGTTCTTTGGCGGGATTAGCGGTTCTGCCGTAGCCGATACTGCTGCGACCGGCGCGATGATGATCCCGTCCATGACCAAGCAAGGCTATACCGCTCCGCAAGCCACAGCGATCAATACGGTCTCCTCGGTTATCGGCATTATTATCCCGCCCTCTATACCGCTTATTTTATTCGGCATCGTGACCGAAACCTCGATTAGCCGTTTGTTTATCGCCGGTATCGTACCGGGAGTATTGATTGGCTTCGGGCTGATGGCCACGACCTTCATTATGGCCACCATCGGCCATGCCGGGCAGACCCGCAAGTTCCGTTTTGATGTGCTGTGGCAGGCGTTCAAGGCGGCCTGGCTTGCCCTGGTACTGCCGGTAATCGTTATCGGTGGGATTATCGGCGGCGTATTTACCGCCACTGAGGCCGCCGTTGCCGCGCTACTCTACTCGCTGTTTATCTCGCTGGTGATCTACCGCGAGTTTCATATCCGCGAGCTGTGGGGCATGTTGATTCGTACCGCGCGATTAACCGGGATGGTCTTGCTTCTACTGGCGTTTGCCACCGTCATCGCCTGGTTTTTGACCATTAACATGGTGCCGCAAACGCTGGTTACCCAGGTCCAGGCAATCACCCAGGACCCCTTCTTACTGCTATTGATCGTTGCGGGTTTACTGCTACTCGTAGGGTTCGTAATGGACCTGACGCCCGCCATGGTAATCATGGCGCCGATGCTGACGCCTATCGTTACCTCGGTGGGCGTTGATCCGGTCTACTTTGGCGTGCTCATGGCGTTCATTCTGGGTATCGGCCTTTTAACACCGCCGGTGGGCACCTGCCTTTACGTTGGTTGTGGGGTCGGCAAGGTCTCCATGGAACAACTGGTCAAGGCCATGCTGCCCTACTACGCTGCCCTACTGGTGGTACTGGTTATCTTGATTGCCTTCCCCGGCATTGTGACGTGGCTACCTGATCTCACCGCTGTGCGCGGCAACTAATCACCGACATTATATAAGGAAATCACATGCGCTTGATCCAGTACCTCAACCAGAACCAAGTCCACGTCGCTCTGGTGGAGGATGCTCAGACCGTACGTCCCATCACGATCGAAGGCGGCACTTATGCATTGGCCAAGGCCGCTATCGCTGCTGGGGAGTCGCTTGAGCAAACCATTAAATCGCGGCTTAGCGACGCCCAGGTTGATTACCAGGCGTTGATCGACGAGCAGCGCCTGTTGCCGCCGCTTACCCACTCCGACCCTGCCCACTGCCTGGTAACCGGCACCGGCCTCACCCATTTGGGCAGCGCCGACACCCGGTCCGCCATGCATGCCAAAACCCAGGTGGCCGAGGAGGAGCTGACCGATTCGATGCGTATGTTCAAACTCGGCGTTGAAGGCGGAAAGCCCTCAGATAACACTGAAGGGTCTCAACCGGAGTGGTTCTATAAAGGCGATGGCGACTGCATCGTCGCGCCGGAAGCAGATATGCCTTCTCCCGCGTTTGCCCAGGATGCTGGTGAAGAACCCGAGCTTGCCGGACTGTATATTGTCGCTGATGATGGCACGCCGTGGCGGATCGGCTACGCTGTAGGCAATGAGTTTTCCGACCACGTTACCGAGCGTTTTAACTACCTGTGGCTGGCGCACTCCAAGCTGCGCGCCTGCAGCATCGGGCCTGAACTTTTGGTCGGCGAGCTTCCCGCACACCTTGAAGGCACCAGCCGCATCGTGCGCGATGGCCAAACGCTGTGGGAAAAGCCGTTTTTAACCGGTGAAGCCAATATGGCCCACAGCCTCGCCAACCTTGAGTACCACCATTTCAAATATCCCGGCTTCCGCCGCCCAGGCGATATCCACGTTCACTTCTTCGGCACCGCTACGCTTAGCTTTGCCGACCAGATCCAAACCCGCAATGGCGACCGCTTCGAGATTACGCTTAACGACTTTGGCCGCCCGCTACGTAACACGCTACGTATGCCAACCAATCACAAGCACGAGAAAACCACCATCAACGCGCTTTAACAGGAGGCTACATGACACTGCAAGGCACACTGCTTATCGGCCAACAGGCCGTCACCGGTTCTCAAGCCGATATTGTTGCCGTCAACCCCGCCACCGGCGAAACGCTGCCGCCGCGCTATCCCGGTGGCAGCCGCGCTGAGGTTGAGAAAGCCTGCCAGCTTGCCGAGACGGCATTCAACCAGTACCGCGAAACGTCCCTTGAAGCGCGCGCTCACTTCCTGGAAACCATTGCCGATGAGATTGAGGCCATTGGTGCTGATTTGACTCAGCGAGGTGTGGCGGAAACCGGCCTGCCTGAAGCACGCCTTGAAGGCGAGCGTGGCCGGACCTGCGGCCAGCTACGACTGTTCGCCTCGGTGGTACGCGCAGGCGAATGGCTGGATTTACGCTTTGATCCGGCGCAGCCTGAGCGCCAGCCCATGCCGCGTGCCGATTTACGCCAGCGCCATATTCCTCTCGGCCCCGTGGCCGTATTTGGCGCCAGCAACTTCCCGCTGGCCTTCAGCGTTGCCGGGGGCGATACCGCCTCGGCACTCGCGGCGGGCTGTCCGGTAGTGGTCAAGGGGCATTCTGCCCACCCCGGTACTTCTGAGCTGGTAGGACGCGCGATTCAACGCGCCGCGGCCAAGTGCAAAATGCCAGAAGGGGTCTTTTCGCTGCTGTTCGGTTCAGGCCGTGATATTGGCCAGGCGCTTGTCTCGGACCCGCGTATTAAAGCGGTCGGCTTTACCGGCTCGCGTAGCGGCGGCATGGCCTTGATGGCGACGGCTCAAGCCCGCCCCGAGCCGATTCCCGTTTATGCAGAGATGAGCAGCATTAATCCGGTATTCCTGTTCCCCGAGGCACTGAAAGCCCGTGGTGCGAAAATTGCCGAAGGCTTTGTGGCCTCGCTGAATATGGGCGCAGGCCAGTTCTGCACCAACCCAGGCTTGGTGATTGGTCTTAAAGGTGCCGATCTGGATGCGTTTGTTACTGCGGCTGGAGAAGCGGTTAAAGCCAGCGGCGCCCAAACGATGCTGACGCCCGGCATTCATGAAGCGTACCAAAGTGGCGTATCCGCCCTTTCGGGCCAGCCAAGCGTGAAGGAAGTGGCGCGCGGCCAGGCAGGCAGCGGCCCGCATAGCTGTCAACCAGGCCTGTTTGTGGCTAGCGCCCAGGATTTTCTGACCGACGACGCCCTACAAGGCGAAATTTTTGGCGCGGCCTCGCTGGTCATTGAGTGCGCCGACGCGCAGGAGATGCAGCGTGTCGCAGAGCAGATCGAAGGCCAGTTGACCATTACCCTGCAAATGGACGATAGCGACCTGGAGGCCGCCAAGGCGTTGCTGCCGACACTCGAACAGCGCGCCGGCCGCCTACTGGCCAATGGCTGGCCTACCGGGGTTGAAGTGGGTCACGCCATGGTGCATGGCGGGCCTTTCCCGGCAACGTCTGATAGCCGCACTACGTCCGTCGGCAGCGCTGCGATTTATCGCTTCCTGCGCCCAGTGTGCTATCAGGACCTGCCTGCTGGCTTACTGCCTGAAGCATTGCGCGACGATAACCCGTTTAACGTTTCGCGACTGGTCGATGGCAAGCGAGAGGGCTAGCCCCGACAACGCTAAGAAGCATCCGATAGGCGTTTTTTAAGCTGCCTATAGGTGCCGTAGTGACGGTCGAGGTGGCGCCGCATGGCCGCCTCGGCCGCATCGGGGTCGCGGGACTCGATAGCTTCGATGATTTCAGTATGAGCAGCAGTGGCCGCCTTATCCTCATCCTTTTGCTGTAATACCAACGCGCGTCGATCATCTAGCCATTCAGAAAGCGCCACGTGAATAGCATCAAAGATCGGGTTACGGCCAATACTCGCCAATACGCCATGAAAGTCGTTATCGGAGCGCTTGAAACGAGCCTCATCACCAATAGCATCACAGTTGGCTGACAGCGCATCGCGCAATCGCGCTAAATCCTCATCGCTTGCGTGGCGCGCAGCATGTCGCGCCAGCGATATCTCGAACATCGCCCGCGCTTCCTGAAAATACTGCTGCCCATCAGGCTTGGAAAGCAATTGTCGGGTAACGCCAGAAAGCCTCGCCATGACGGCTTCGGCGGTAGGTCGGATCACCCTGGCACGCGTACCGCTGTTGATCGCGATTAGCCCAAGCTGCTGCAAATGGAACAGCGCTTCACGCACGGCGGGCCTGCCCACACCAAACTGCTCCATCAATTCCCGTTCTGAAGGCAATTGATCATTTTCGCTTAGCCGCCCCTCAAGAATCTCCGCCTCGAGCTGTTCGGCGACCTGCTCAGACAGCGTTTTACGCTCGATCCGGTATCTGCTCATAGGCAGTTACTCCTGGTTAACCTGGAATTCACCGCCACTTTACTGCATTTCCCGTTGCGATCCTTCAACTGTACCTTCAATCGAGTCGAGATAGCGGCGCTAGCTGGTACTGCTTGGCGATCTCTGCATAGGCCGACTGATTGGCAGAATCCAGTGGAATGCCGTCTGCATCGCGCTGCGCCTGACAGCGCCATTCACGATCACCTGGCGCCATTACCCGCGCGTCTGGTGTAGCAGGCTGGGCCCGGAGATCCGCTAAATATTCAGCCAGCCCGCGTGCAAAAGTGCCTTCTTCCACAAACGCATCGGGTTTCATCGCTAAAAAGAAATGCCCTACGCCCCGTGGCGTCGACATATCCGGCCCGACCATGGGTAAAAGTTTGAAGCCGTGCTGCATTCCCGAGAGCATCGAACTAAGTATCTCGACCATGCCACCCAGCCCTGCGCCTTTAAACCCAAAGCTACTGCCTCCTAACGGTAGCAATGCGGCAACCTCGCCAGGTACGCGGCTCACTTTACCTTCAGCATTAGCAGCAACCTGGTCCGGCAGCTCGCGACCAATCGCCCCGAACTGCCGCACGCGATTCCAGGGAATCGAGCTGGTCGCCATATCCAACAGGTACGGTGCGCTTCCTGCCACCGGTGCCGCAAAGGCGATGGGGTTAGTACCGTGAAAGGGTTTGGCTCCGTCATGGAGCAGCACGAACGGATCCGAGTTACAGAACGCCATGCCCAGGAAGCCCTTTTCGGCCGCCGCCAACGCATAGCACCCCGCTGCGCCAAAGTGCGATGAGTTTCCAACCGCCACAGCCCCCATTCCCACTTCCCCGGCCATCGCCATAGCA
Organism: Halomonas colorata; assembly: GCF_014897985.1. GTDB lineage: Bacteria > Pseudomonadota > Gammaproteobacteria > Pseudomonadales > Halomonadaceae > Vreelandella > Vreelandella colorata. The sequence goes on along the minus strand of NZ_JABUZA010000010.1, from coordinate 86,156 downwards.
TGCTCGATGGCGGTGTAACCTGCCAGGTGGCCTAGCCCATCATCGGCATCTAAAAAGCCCGTTGCCGCCAAGCGCTGGTGAAACACCATGTCAGGCGCGCCGTTGATACGTCCACCTTCAAGTGCCTGTAAATAATGCGGCAATAGACGCAGCCCATGGCTATCGGTGCCCATCCGTGAAGCGGTTACCAACGCGCGGCTCACGGCATCGGCAGATGCTTGATTGGCACCGGCTGCGGCAAGGGCCGCTTGCATAAAGCGCGTTAAATCCTCACGGGTAACGCGAAAATCCAATGACGTATCGGTCATCAAACAATACTCCAAAGCTTAATATTGTTGTTAACGGCTAATCAGCCGGTCGTGCTCAACGGTATATCAGCGTGGGAAGCCACATGGAAATAGCCGGAATAAAGGTCACTAATAACAAGCAGATCACCAGGGGAATCAGAAACGGAATGGTTCCTCGCATGCAGCGCTCAAAGCTGACATTGGATACTCGGGAAAGTACGTAGAGCACCATGCCCACCGGTGGCGTCAACAGACCAATCATCAGGTTGAGCACCATGATTACCCCAAAGTGAACGGGATCGACACCCACGGCCACCGCCATGGGCAACAGGACCGGCACCAAGATGGTGATCGCGGCGATGGTTTCCATAAAGCAGCCGACAATGATGAGTACAATGTTGGCCATCATCAGTACGGCGAGTTTGCTATCGGCAAACGGCCCCATTAGAGCAATCACGTTCTGGGTGACTTGGTTACTGGTGAGTATCCAGGCAAATATTGATGCGGAAGAGACAATCAACAAAATGACCGCGGTTGTCTCGATGGTTTCCATACTTACTTTTAATAGCTTACGCCAGGTCAGGGTGCGGTAAACCACGACACCCAGTATCAGCGCATAGAACACCGCAGCGACCGCCGCCTCGGTAGGGGTAAATGCGCCGGTAATAATACCGCCCACGATAATAACGGGCGTCATCAGTGATAGGAAAGCCCGCTTAAAGGTATGCCCAAGTACGCGCATCGAAAATACCGCGTCACGCTGATAGCCCCGGCGGCGCGAGATGATAAAGATCATCAGCATTAACATCACCCCCATTAACAGCCCAGGAATTAATCCGGCTGCAAACAGTTGGCCCACAGAGGCTGATGCCATAACGCCGTAAATGACCATGGGTAAACTAGGCGGGATAATCGGCCCGATGGTGGATGAGGCCGCGGTAATACCCACCGCAAATTCCTCATCGTAGCCCGCATCTTTCATCGCTTTGACTTCAATCATGCCAAGGCCACCGGCATCCGCCACGGCCGCCCCTGACATTCCAGAAAACACGATACTGGCGCCCACGTTCACATGCCCCAGCCCACCGCGCATCCAGCCCATCAGGGCCTTGGCAAAATTGAAGATCCGCTCCGTGATGCCGCCGTTATTCATCAGGCTGCCAGCAAAGATAAAAAACGGAATGGCTAAGAGTGGAAAGCTGTCGATGCCGTTGATCATGCGGTGCGCTATGACGATGTTGGGCACTTGGCCTGTGATTAGTACAAACATCAGGCAGGCGCCCGCCAAGCTAACCGCAATGGGAACCCCGAGCACCAACATTGTGAATAACGCAAAAAACAAGAAGCCGAGGTGATAACCCATCAGCGGTAATATTACGCAACCCAGCACGGCCAGTGCCGAAAGCAGTGGCGACACTAACGGTTTTTGCCAGCGCATCATGGAAATTCGGGACATAGCAGGCCTCTCGATAAAAATGGCGTGACGGGAAACCACTTTTCAAACGACATCGGTACGATCCCGGTACTTCAGATAAAGCCGCTGGATGGTACGTAGCGCCATCAATACAAACGCCGCACAAACCGTGAAATAGATGATGCTCTTGGGCAGGTCGACCGACACCATCAGGCTATTGGTGCGTGATGCCAGCTGATAGGCGATCCACGCCATCACTATATAAAAGCCAAGGCTTACCAGACCCACCAAGCGCTCCAGTAAGCGTGCCTGCCACTCCGGCATGTAATGGTAGAAGAACTCCACCATGATGTGGCTGCCGTTGCGGGCGGCCATTACGCTGCCCAAAAAGCCAACCCCGATCAGCAGATAACGGGCAATTTCCTCGGTCCAGCCGATAGAGCTGCCCAGCACATAGCGGCTAAAAAACTGAGTGAATACCACTAGAATAAGTGCCCAGAACAGCGTCAGGGTCACGAAGTCTTCAATTCGATAATCACTCAGTTTAAAGGGGGAATCGTCGAAGGCGGATTCAAAATCCACCATCGGATCAATGCTGGGCGGTGCATCTTCGCGTGCGTCACTCATGGCACAATACTCCAGACACTTCGCTAAAAAGTTAGCGAAGTGCTCGCTGAGGTTGGATTATTGGCCGATAGCCTGTAGGCGATCGTAGATTTCCTGATCCCAGGTGGCGGCATTGCCGTTATGAGCGGGTACAACGGCCTCCCGGAAGATGTCGCGATCCACTTCGTTGATGGTATTACCCTGCTCCTCAAACCAGGCGACCAACTCTTCCTCAGCCTGCAGGATATCTTGGGTGTTGTTCTCAGCGGCTTCCTGGAATACCTCGCGGAATATTTCCTGATCCTCTTCACTCAGCTGGTTCCAGCGCGGCCCGCCTACGATCGTGATCAGCGAGTCGGTAATATGGCCGGTCAGGTTGATGTAATCCTGTACCTCATGAAACGCCTTGGCGCGGATGGTTGGCAGCGGATTTTCCTGTGCGTCGACCACGCCTTGCTGCAGGGCCAGGTAGACTTCATCGAAAGCAATCGGGGTGGGGTTAGCGCCTACAGCGTTAGGCATCATCATGTACATCGGGGCGTTGGGCACACGTATCTTGAGACCTGCCATATCCTCGGGTGTATTGACCGGTGTATTCGACGTTACATGGCGTTCGCCATAATAATTGAGCGCCAGTGGCACGTTACCGGTGGCATCCTGGTAGCCCTGGGCAATTTCCTGGAACAGGTCACTGTCAGCAAAGGCCTGCCAGTGATCAAAATCACGGAACATATACGCAGCCCCCGCAATGCCGATTGGCCCATAACCGCGGCCAGCAAACTGCGTGCCGGTATAAATGACATCCACCGTGCCTAGCCCAAGCCCTTCGTTAATGTCTTCTTCTTTACCCAAAGAAGAGGCTGCGTATACCTGCATGGTGTAACGACCCTCGGTACGCTCTTCAATTTCATCTGCCGCCCACAGCGCCCATTTATGGAAGGGTTCTGACGTTTCATAAACGTGGGCAAAGCGCAGGTTCTCGGCGGCCTGTACAGCACCGGCCACACTGATACCTGCAGTAATTAGCGTAGCGGTTAACAGGCGAGACATGGCTAGGTGGTATTGGCTTTTGTAGCGCATCTTATTTTCCTCACAACCATTGGATTTATTGTTGGTTATTTGCGAGTAGCACTTGCGAATAGCAATAGCGGATGTAACCGACCATCTTGCTGTATACGTATCATACCAGCAGTTTAAAACCTAGCTGGTGGCCTTCAATTGCGCAACTACCTTCATCTAAACAGATTTGCCTATCGACCCGAAATGTAGCGGTGCGCTAGAGTAAGTTATGCTCTGGTATACCTGTCATACAGAACAACATCTATAACAACCGTCTATAACAACCATCTGTAACAACATAGGCGACACGGTATCAACGGCCGGTCGCCTGAACATCAGGAGGCGCTCATGCAACCACTATCTCTGACCGATACCCTTCCCACCGACCTGGATAACGCCCTGCTTGTGGGCCGCGTATGGCTGGATGGCACACACCCGGGCCCCGCATTGGTTACGGTGCACGAAGGCAACGTCATCGATATTACAGAGTTTGGCCCCACCATGGCTGACCTGCTGGAGCGTGACGATGTGCTGGAGGTAGTGCGACGCGCAGAGGGTGCATCGCTGGGCAGCATCGAGACGCTGCTGGCGAATTCCCAACAGGCTCAACCACAAGCGCCCTACCTGCTCGCCCCATGCGATGTTCAGGCTGTTAAAGCCTGTGGCGTCACCTTCGCCGTCAGCTTACTTGAGCGGGTAATTGAAGAGCAGGCAGGCGGCGACCCGGCGAAAGCCGTTGCCCTGCGCGATGACCTGCAGGCGCTGATTGGCACCGATCTTTCCAAGATTGCCCCCGGGTCTGAAGAAGCCATGGCGCTAAAAACAGCGCTTCAGGCGCGCGGTGGCTGGTCGCAGTATATGGAAGTGGGTATTGGCCCCGATGCGGAAGTGTTTACCAAAGCCCAGCCGCTTTCTTCGGTAGGCTTTGGAGCATCAGTAGGATTGCATGCGTCTTCACAGTGGAATAACCCCGAGCCCGAAATCGTGCTGGCCGTGGACAGCCGCGGTCAGGTACGCGGCGCCACCCTGGGCAATGATGTCAACTTGCGCGACGTTGAAGGGCGCAGCGCCCTACTGCTTGGCAAGGCGAAAGATAACAATGCTTCCTGCTCGATCGGCCCGTTTATTCGCCTGTTTGATGATCACTTTACTATCGATAGCGTGCGCAACTGCCAGGTCTCGTTGCGTATCGAAGGCGAAGACGACGACTTTTTGCTTCAAGGTGAAAGCGATATGCGCGAGATCAGCCGCGACCCGCTGGATCTGGTAAGTCAAACCATCGGTGACCATCACCAATACCCTGATGGTTTCATGCTGTTTTTGGGCACGATGTTCTCACCCATCAAAGACCGTGATGGCAAAGGCCAGGGCTTTACCCATCATCTCGGTGATCGCGTGACCATTTCCACTCCAGCCTTGGGTTCCCTGGTTAACCCGGTGGGCAGAAGCGATCAGCTGCCGCCCTGGACCTACGGCATTCGCGAACTGATGCGTCACTTGGCCCGCCGCTGATCTTCACTGCCTGAATCACACCCTAGGAGAATGCAATGACAACAATTACACACATTGAGATCCAGGATATCCGTTTCCCCACCTCGCGCTCGCTCGATGGCTCGGATGCCATGAATGCTGCACCCGATTACTCAGCCACCTATGTCATTCTGCATACCGATGACGAAAGCCCGGAAGGTCATGGTTTAACCTTTACCATTGGCCGGGGTAACGAGATTGTGGTCACTGCCGTGCACTCCCTGGCGCCGCTGATCGAGGGGCGCACGCTTTCCTCGATTATCGACAATATTGGCACGTTCTGGCGTGAGCTTACCGGCGACAGTCAGCTGCGCTGGATTGGCCCCGATAAAGGTGCGATTCACTTGGCCACCGCCGCTATCGTCAACGCCGTGTGGGATATGTGGGCAAAGCGTGAAGGCAAGCCAGTATGGAAGCTGCTGGTGGATATGACTCCGGAGCAGCTGGTGCGCTGCCTTGATTTCCGCTTTGTCACCGATGCGCTAACGCCTGAAGAAGCAATTTGCCTGCTGCGCCGCCAGGCTCCCGGTAAAGCGGCGCGTGAAGCCGAAATGCGCCGCGATGGCTACCCCGGCTACACCACTTCCGCAGGCTGGCTTGGCTACAGCGATGAAAAAGTGCGCAGCCTGGCCCGGGAAGCGTTAGCAGAGGGCTGGACTCACTTTAAGCAGAAGATTGGCGGCGATATTGAAGAAGATGCCCGCCGTGCAGCGCTACTGCGAGAAGTGATCGGCTGGGACAACGTGCTGATGATGGACGCCAACCAGGTGTGGGAGGTCGACGAAACCGTCGCCAAGATGCGTCGCCTGGCCGAGTTTGACCCACTGTGGATCGAAGAACCCACCAGCCCCGACGATATTCTGGGTCACTCGGAGATCCGCCACCGCGTCGCGCCTATCGGGGTCGCCACCGGCGAACACTGCCACAACAAAGTGATGTTCAAGCAGTTCTTCCAGGCGGACGCCATTGACTACTGCCAGCTGGACGCTGCCCGCCTGGGTGGCCTCAATGAAGTGATTCTAGTCGTGCTGATGGCCGCCAAGTTCGGCGTACCGGTTTGCCCACATGGCGGCGGCGTTGGGTTGTGCGAATACACCCAGCACATCTCGCTGTTTGACTACATCGCCGTATCCGGCGAGCTTGAAGGGCGTGTGCTTGAGTATGTGGATCATCTCCACGAGCACTTTATTGACCCGGTAGTGATCAACCATGGCCGCTATCAGGTACCTGAGGCACCGGGCTACAGCATTGCCATGCATGCCGAGTCCCAGGCACAGCATCGCTATCCAGAGGGTGCTGCTTGGCAGGAAGCGGACCAATGACAGACACTAATACCTTTCTAAATGAACTCACCAGCCTGCTTGGCGAGCGAGGCCTGCTGCGCTCGCCAGATGCCATGGTGCGCTACGTCAGCGACTGGGCGGGCGATACACTGGGCATGCCACTGGCCGTAGCACGCCCGGCAGATACAACAGAAGTCGCCGAGGTTGTCAGGCGCTGCTACGCACAAGGTATCGCGATGACGCCCCAGGGCGGTCATAGCGGTCTGGTGGCAGGCGCCCTGCCCGCCGCAAACGGTCAGGAACTGGTGATTAGCCTGGAGCGCATGAATAGTGTGCGCGCCATTGATCCGATCAATTTCACCATCACGGTGGATGCGGGCTGTATCCTTGAAAACGTCAAGCTGGCAGCCTTTGAGCATGACTGCGAGTTTCCGCTTTCGCTCGGCGCCCAGGGCAGCTGCCAGATTGGCGGCAATATCGCCACCAACGCAGGCGGGCTCAACGTGCTGCGTTACGGCATGATGCGCGAACTGGTGCTTGGCCTTGAGGTCGTGCTGCCGGATGGGCGCGTGCTGGATAGCCTGAATGCTCTGCATAAGGACAACCGCGGTTACGACCTTCAACAGCTGTTTCTGGGTAGTGAAGGCACGCTGGGAATCGTCACGAGTGCTGTACTCAAACTCTCGCCGCGGCCTACCCAGAACCGCACCGCCCTGCTCGGCCTGCCCTCAGTACAGGCGGTGATCGACCTATATGGTTTAGCACGACGCGACTGCTGCGACTTGCTGACGGCTTTCGAGCTCATTCCCCGCCGCTGCATTGAGCTTGCGATAGAGGCAACGCCCGAGCTACGCGACCCGCTGGAAGGCGCTTACCCCTGGTATGTATTGATGGAAGTGGCGGCTACGGGGCGGGTGGATCTAGGCGCCATGCTGGAGCAACTGCTGGAAACCGGTATGGCGCGTGAGCTGGTGCTTGACGGGGCGCTGGCATCAAGCGAGACCCAGTCCACGCAGCTGTGGCAGTTTCGTGAAAGCATGCTGGAAGGTCAGAGGCGACGCGGCGAGCACTTACGTACCGATATCTCGATACCTATCTCAGCCATTCCTGACTTTGTCACTCGCGCCAGCGAAGTAGTAATGAGCGCTTCCCCCGAATGCGAGATTATTGCTTATGGGCACGTGGGCGATGGCAACCTGCACTTCAATATCCTGCCGCCCACTGCGCTTCCTGACGGAGATAAAAAAGCCCATCTGCACGCCCTGGAAGAGCAGCTTTTTGACGTGCTCGATGAGTTTCATGGCAGCATCAGCGCTGAACACGGCATCGGGCGCACCAAGCAGGCGGCCTACCTGGCACGGTTATCGCCTATCGAGCGGGAGTTGATCAGCGGGGTTAAAAACCTGTTCGACCCGAAAGGGCTAATGAATCCGGGGCGTATTCTGCCTACCCCTTCTACCTAAAAGCATCCACCGTAAACGTACACCGCCCCGCAGGTTAACCCTGCGGGGCGGTGTACGTTTATCGATATTCACAATCTTTTAGTAGCCCATCACCCCAGGCAGCCAGGTGGCCAATCCTGGCACAGCAATCAACAATAAAATCGTCGCTATAATAGGCAGCAAAAACGGCAGCACCGCTTTGACCACCTGGCCGTAACGCAGCCGGGTAATGCCCACCATCATGAACAGCACCGTGCCGAACGGCGGCGTGATCACCCCAACCGACAGGGTAATCACCATCACGATACCGAAATGCACCGGATCCAAGCCTGCACTCAACGCCGCAGGCACCACGATAGGGGTAAAGATCAGGATGCTTTCAATCACCGACATAAAACAGCCAATCAGCAAAAAGAACAGCGCAAAGCAGATCAGCAGTACAATAGTAGGCATATCGACACTGGCCACCTGACCGGCCAACGCCTGCGGAATGCCCATACGCACCAGAATCCAGCCATAGAAGCTTGATACCGCAATGATCAGCAGAATGACCGCGCTGAACATCAGCGTACGCCGAAACGCATCGTACAGGTTCTTCAAGCTCAGATCGCGATAGATTACCCCACCTAATATCACCGCATACAGCGAGGCAATTGCGCCTGCTTCGGTGGGAGTGAAGAAGCCTCCCCAAATACCGCCAACGATGATCGCCGGCATCATCAAGGGTAAAATGGCCCGCTTGCCGGTTCGTACAACCTCACCTGAATCAAACGGCACGGGAGCAGGCATTACAACTTTCCCCGTAGCGCCAAGTAAAACGGTCATGCCCATGAGCAACAGCGCCATTAAAATACCCGGCACAAGCCCCGCCATGAAGAGCCCACCGATGCTTACATTGGCAAGCCAACCGTAAACCACCAGCGCAATACTCGGTGGCAGGATTGGGCCAACGACACTCGAAGCCGCGGTAATCCCGGTCGTATAGTCGAGCGCGTAGCCACGCTCCTTCATCGCCTTGATTTCGATACTGCCAAGTCCGGCGGCATCAGCCACCGCAGTGCCGGACATGGTGGCAAAGATGGAGCTCGCCACCACGTTGGCGTGACCCAACCCGCCTTTGGTACAGCCCACCAGAGCCGTTGCAAAATCAAATATCCGAGTCGTGGTCGACCCCAGGTTCATGATGTTGGCCGCCAGGATAAACAACGGAATCGCCATCAAGGTAAAGTTGTTAAGCGTTTGCACCATGCGCAGTGAAAGCAGCTCAACCGGCAAGCCGCCGGCCCCGGTTACCGCCAGCGCAATAAACGAGGTGACCCCGATCGACACCACCACGGGCAGGCCGATCATCATCAAGAACAGCAGCCCGCCGACGAATATCGCAAGTTCCATCATGGCGTTATTTCCTCGTGCTCGGGTTTATTCAACCACGTGACGGGGCCACGCAAGGTTTGCCAGGTGGCAATCAGCGCCATGGCAACAAAACTGAATAACAAGCCGTAATAGAGATAGGAGAAGCTGATACTCAACGAGACCGTTTTATTGTTGGCGCTCATATCGGACATGATCCAGGCGCCCCAGCTGGCCAGCGCAAAAAAACCGACCGAGATAATAGCCGTCAGCCGATACTGCACCTGATGGCCCAGCGCACTCAGCCGATGACTAAACAGATCCACAACCAAGTGGTCGCTGCGTACCCAGGCGGAGATCGAGCCGAAACCAATGGCGTAAATGGCCATCAGCGAAACGACTTCCTCGCTCCAGGGCATGCCCCAGTTGAGCAGATCGCGGGCAATCACGGCGGTCACGATCAAGCCTAAAATGCCGACCAGTAGCGCCACACCCACGGCATCGCATAGGCGGGTGACATAGCGCAGGACATAAAAAGCCAAACGATCGGCTCCGTTTGCGGGTGGCAGTGCTCCATCCACAAGATAACTCCTTACCTAAGACGGTGGCGGCATCACAATGCCGCCACCTGATGATGATCAGTCGCTTACTTGGCTTGCGCTGATTGCGTCGTCGCGTACACCGTCGGCCATTTCTGAAAGCACACGATCAATGGCGGGCATGGCCGCTTCGCGGAAGGCTTCAATATCGGGCTCAACCACCGTCATACCCTCTTCCTGAAGAGCAGTCAGGTAGAAATCATCCAGTTCGCGCTCTTGCTCGGTGCCATAGGCGCGTGCGACATCAATCGCCTCAGAAATCAGCGTCTGATCCTCTTCCTCCAAGCCGTCCCACCAGCGCGCGCTGGCAACCCAGCTCCAGGGGAACTGCACGTGGCTGGTGGTAATGAGGTAGTCCTGCACTTCCCACAGGCGCCTCGTGTAGGGCGAAGAGAGCGAATTCTCATGACCGTCGACCTGACGGGTCTGCATGGCGAGATAGATTTCTGGCGCGGGCACGTTCACCACCTGCGCGCCCAGTTCTTCCCAAACCGCTAGCCAGATCGGCAATGAAGGCAGGCGTAGACGGAAGCCCTGTAAATCCTCAGGCGTATGGATCTCTTTATTAGCCGTCATATGACGCGGGCCACGATGCTGAACACCTAGAAACTTGAGGCCGCCCTGCTGTTCTGCCCGCTCGATTAGGGTTTGACCCGATGGACTATCGATATAGCTATCCACCTCATCCCAGGTCGTGAACAGGAAGGGCACGGTAATGGCGTCGTACTCCGGCGCGTATTGCTGGCGCCAGTTACCCCCGGTAAGTGAAAGCTGAGTCTGGCCCAGATTGAGCAGCTCCAGTACGGAATCTTCACCGCCCAAGGAGCCCGCCAGGAAAGGCCGCACGTTGAAGCGCCCCGGCGCCTGCTCTTCCAGGTACTCCGCAAAGCGTTCGACCGCCGCGCTTTCAGAGCCGCCTTCACTCATGGTGTTGTTAACTTGAATTTCAATCGGGTTGGCCAGCGCGAAGGGAGCAACCGCTAAAATGCCTAACGCAGTCAGCGTGGCAAGCAGTGATTTTTGCATGAGATGTTCTCTCTCAATTTGTCGTTATAGGCAGGAGGTTACGATGTTGTCCATATCGATCTTGAAACAAGCCGCCGATACGCTCAAATCGACGTTCGAGAAGGCAGACTTCGTTAAATACGATGGTTAGAGAACCCATGATAGCGGGCGTTTGCGGGCTTCAACGAATCAGCATACGACTAAAGATTAAGAAGCACCGCCAGCTGTTAGCCAGGTTTACGCAACGGCTAGCCTGTAAGGAAGGACTCAGCACATCAACGAGCTTTCTCCAAACGCGAAACCTAACGGTGTGCGCCGTGTTAACAAGGCGTTGCCTCAGCCTTAACCAAGTGATCCACTAAATGACGGGCAGTGGCCGGTAGCGTGGCGTAGCGGCGCATACCGATCACCAGCTCACGCTGCGCCCAGGGGTCACTAAGCGGAATGCTTTTTAACTCCAGATCGCCCAGTTCACGATAGATGGTTTGTTCAGGCAGTATGCCCACGCCCATCCCGTGATGAATCATGCGGCAAATGGCATCGAAGCTACGCACCTGAATACGCATCCGCAGTGCCTTGTCAGCAATATTGGCTTGCTCGTGCAGCAGCGCTTGCAGCGAGGCATCCTGCTGGAGGCCGATAAAATCGAAGTCGAGCGCTTCATTAAAGGCAATGCTTTCACGCGTGGCGAGCGGATGGCTGCCAGGCGTCACCAACACCAGACGATCATGCCGGTAAGAAAGCTTCTGAAGGTCAGGTGCCGCGACATGCCCCGCGAAGATGCCGATATCGGTCAATCCATCGCGCACGGCGGCCACAATTTCACTACTTACCCGTTCCTGAAGGTCAATTTTGATATCGGGGTAATGGCGCGAGAAGGTGCTGAGATCCTGGGGGAGAAACGCAATAATGGCCGAGGTGTTGGAGTGGATACGCACATGGCCGCGCACTCCTTCACCATATTCGCTCAGTTCCGCTTCCAGGCGCTCGATATTATCCATAATGCGCCGCGCATGGTGCAGAAATGCCTGACCTGCGGGGGTTAGCTCAACGCCTCTGGGACGACGATACAGCAGTGTTGCCCCCACTAATGCCTCAAGGTCGCTAATCCGTTTGCTTACCGCAGCAAGCGCCAGATGCTCACGCGCGGCGGCGGCGGTGAGACGCCCTTCGTCGGCCACAGAAATAAACAGTTTAAGGGTGACAAAGTCGAAGCGGCGCATGGTGATATCTCTTAACTAACGGTCTGCCCATGCTAGCGTATACCTTCGCAAGCCACGAACCCTTTGTTGCCCATTGCCTAATTGTCGCCTCTAAACAGCTACCCCATGCTGGCGCTCACCGCGAATAACGATAAGTAGAGGAGAGCCTTAATGAATGCTCCTGAAGCACGCAAGCTTCCCTTACAGGGCCTAAAGGTGCTTGAGCTAGGCCAACTGATTGCCGGCCCCTTCGCCACCAAGCTGCTGGGTGAATTTGGCGCTGACGTAATCAAGATTGAGCCCCCCGGCACCGGCGACCCGCTTCGCAAATGGCGAATGATCGAAGACGGCACCTCGCTCTGGTGGCACGTGCAGACCCGTAACAAGCGCTCAGTAGCGCTGGATTTACGCAGCGAAGAGGGCCAGGCCCTGGTGCGCCAGCTTGCCGCCGAGGCAGACGTGGTCGTGGAGAATTTTCGCCCCGGCACGCTGGAAAGTTGGGGGCTGGGTTGGGAAGCGTTATCTACCCTCAACCCACGGCTGATCATGGTGCATATTTCAGGTTACGGGCAAACCGGCCCCTACCGCGATAAGCCTGGCTTTGGCGTGATTGGCGAGGCAATGGGCGGGCTGCGCTACCTTACCGGCCAGCCGGATGAGCCATCCGTGCGCGTAGGTGTCAGCATCGGCGACTCGCTTTCCGCGCTCTACGCGGTGATCGGCACCTTGCTGGCCCTTCAGGAGCGCAACCGAAGCGGCCTGGGCCAGGAGATCGACGTCGCGCTTTATGAGTCGGTGTTTGCCATGATGGAAAGCCTGCTGCCGGAATTTGATGCCAGCGGCCAAATCCGTGAGCCCAGCGGCAGCGCCCTTCCCGGCATTACGCCATCCAACGCCTATCGCTGCCTGAACGGCGACTATGTGCTTATCGCAGGCAATGGTGACAGCATCTTCAAGCGCTTGATGGGCGTGATTGGCCGCGAAGATTTAGCCAATGACCCCGCGCTTGCCCATAACGATGGGCGCAGCCAGCAAGCCGCCATGATCGATGCAGCCATTGAAGCCTGGACGCTAGAGCGCCCGCGCGATGCCATTCTACAGGCCCTGGACGATGCCCGGGTGCCCGCTGGCTACCCCTACACTGCTGAAGATATCGCCGTTGACCCCCACTACCTGGCGCGGGAGATGATCCAAACCTTTACCCGCCCCAATGGCCAGCCGCTCAAAGTGCCCGGCGTACTGCCCAAGCTGAGCGCCACGCCCGGGCGTCTGGGCAATGGCGGTCCGAGCCTCGGTCAGCATACCGACGACGTATTGGACGAGCTGGGGATAGATCAGGAAACCCGCACCAAACTGCGCCAAGCAGGCATCATTTAAGGAGTTTGTTATGAGCCAGTTATCACCATGCCCTTTGAAAATCGAAATCAATGAAGTCGCCCCGCGTGACGGCCTGCAAATCGAGGCGCGTTTTGTACTCACACAGGACAAGATCCGCTGGATTGACGCGCTCTCCACCACGGGCCTCAAGCGCATCGAAGCGACGTCGTTTACCTCCCCCAAGGCGATTCCTAACCTGCGCGATGCTGCCGACGTTGTTACCGGCATTCAGCGCCGGGAAGGTGTGGACATCACCGTGCTGGTACCCAACGTAAAAGGTGCCGAACGCGCGCTTGCCTGCAACGTTGATGAGATCAACCTGGTGATGTCGGCAAGCGATAGCCATGGCCTGGCCAACCTGCGCATGACGCCCGAGCAATCCCTCGAGCAGTTCGCGGCTATTTTGGACGTGACTCAGGGCAGCGGCGTGTTTATCAACGCCTCACTCTCAACCACGTTTGGTTGCCCCTTTGAAGGCGAAGTGCCCGAAGCGCGGGTGCTGGAACTGATTGAAAAGCTGATTGCGCTGGGCATCCAGGGTGTCACGCTGTGCGACACCACCGGCATGGCCAACCCGGCCCAGGTCAAACGCCTTTGTGAAGCGGTGCTTGAACGCTGGCCCGAAACGCCGTTTACCCTGCATTTTCACAACACCCGCGGCATGGGGCTGGCCAATGCTCTGGCAGCCTGGCAGGCAGGCATTAGCCGCTTTGACTCAGCGCTCGGTGGCCTGGGCGGCTGCCCCTTTGCCCCCGGCGCCACCGGCAACGTATGCACCGAGGATCTAGTACATATGTTTGAAGCCATGGGCGTGGACACCGGCGTTGATCTGGATGCCCTGCTGGACGTCGCCGCCGCCCTCCCCGAACTTATCGGCCATGAGGTGCCCGGACAGGTGGTGAAAGCGGGTAAATCTACCCGGCGTTATCCGATGCCAAACGCCCGTGCCTGAACATAGAGCCTACGCAGGTCCCACTACGTGCTTCACCTCAAGGTAAGCGCTTAACCCCCAAGGACCGAGTTCGCGGCCGATGCCACTTTGCTTGAAACCGCCCCAGGCGGTTTCGGGCAGTACCAGCTGTTCGCTGTTGTACCAGATGCTTCCCGCCTTGAGCTTCTTGCCAATACGCTTTGCCCGCTCGGCATCACCACTAATTACCGTGGCTGCCAAGCCATAGGCACTATCATTGGCGAGTGTAATAGCCTCTTCTTCACTGGTAACGCTGCGTGCGCAGAGTACGGGGCCGAAGATCTCCTCCTGCCATAGGCGGCTCTCGACCGGTACGTCGCGGTAAAGCGTCGGCGCTAGAAAGTAACCTTGGTCAGGCAGCGTGCGGTGTTGCCTATCGCGTACCGCGGTTAGCCCTTCCTCTACCGCAGTGTCCAAATAACGTTGCACCGCGTCGCGCTGCTTGGCACTGGTCAGCGGGCCAAGATCAGTGCCCTCGACCAGCGGGTCGCCTAGGGTTAAAGCATCCATACGCTCGGCGAGCGCTGCATAGAGCGCTTCGGCGACGTTTTCGTGAACCAGTAAACGTGAAGTTGCGGAGCATATCTGCCCGGCGTTGAAGTAAATACCCGCCATTACCCAATCAGCGGCTTGGTCGGGGTCGGCATCTTCCATCACGATAATCGGTGATTTTCCACCGAGTTCCAGGGATACGCTGGCGGTGCGAGCGCTGGCGGCGTGCATGACCGCCTCGCCCACCCGGTTGCTGCCGGTAAAGGAAATTTTATCCACGCCTGGATGATTCGTTAGCGGTACGCCGATGCCTTCGCCGTCACCGTTAAGTAGGTTCAAGACACCAGCAGGCAGACCAATTTCCAACGCGATCTCAGCCAGCGCCTGCTCGGGCAACGGCACCACCTCTGAAGGTTTCAAGATGACCGTACAGCCAGCGGCTAACGCAGGTGCGAGCTTCCAGGCGCTGGTGACCAAGGGAAAATTCCACGGAGTAATCAGCCCGACCACGCCCACAGGATCATGGTAAGTGCGTGCTTCAACACCCTCCATTTCTACATCTACTCGCTCGCCTTGGCGGGCGTCCAGCGCGTTTGCCCGCTTGGCGTAATAGCGGTAACAGGCAATCGCATCTTCCAAGTCGATTCCGGCTTCCGCTAACGGCTTACCGTTATTAGTCGCTGAAAGGGTGATTAACGACGCTCGACGGGCTTCCAGTGCATCGGCAAACCCTTCTAGATACTTTGCACGTGCGGCACCACCCAGCGATTGCCAAGCAGGCTGCGCCTGTTGGGCAGCGTGCACCGCTGCATCGACATCGGCCTCATCCCCAGCGGTTACTTGGGCAATACGCTCTTCACGGTAGGGGTTCATCACGTCGAGCAGGCAGGTGCCCTTGGAAGCAACCCACTGATTATTTATAAACTGCTGTTTGAGTAGCTGCATGGAAATGTCCTAGTCAGAAATCGCACGCTGCCAGGCAGCGGCATCTATTTCGATCAGTAGTGGTCCGTTGGGTACGCGGTCAATTAAGGCCTGGACAAGCTCGGCAGGGCTTTCTACCAGTACGCCAGGGCAACCAAAACCTTCAGCC
The DNA here is from genome assembly GCF_014897985.1 of Halomonas colorata. Classification (GTDB taxonomy): domain Bacteria; phylum Pseudomonadota; class Gammaproteobacteria; order Pseudomonadales; family Halomonadaceae; genus Vreelandella; species Vreelandella colorata. Next base: position 70,447 of record NZ_JABUZA010000010.1, on the reverse strand, counting down.
AGGGTGAGAAAGTTAGGCGCCTGAATATCCACGCCTAGACGCGCCACGCCATTGGCGTCCATATAGCGGCGAATCTCTTCGTAACCGGCGTTGTGCCACAGCACGATCACTACCGGGAGGCGCTCTTCTACGGCGGTTGCAAGTTCTGAGAGGGTAAACATCACCCCGCCGTCTCCCACTAGCGCTATCACCGGCAAATCAGCTCTCGCTAGCTGTGCACCTAATGCGGCAGGCAACCCGTACCCTAAGGTGCCGTACCCCGTTGACGCGTTGAAATAGCGCCTCGGCTCTGGCTGGCTGACCAAATGGTTGCCTGCGTATACAGGCGCGGTGGAGTCACCTACCAAAATAGCGTCAGGCAGATGCTCGGCTAGCGTGTGATAAAGCGGCACAAAGTCGCTAAACGCCGGATCATTGACAAGGTCGAGCGCATTCAGTGCAGCGGCAGTTCGCTCAGCGCCGTTACACTTCAACGGTTCAGGGATATGGCTAAGCAGCAGCTCCAGACTGCGCCCGGCATCGCCCACCAAGCCAAGCGTCGTTCGCTGGTTACGCACCAGCTGTTCGGGGTCGAGATCGATCCGAATCAGCGCGCCGTTAAGATGAAAGCCATCATCAAACACTACGTCGTAGTCGGTTTCACCCAACTCAGTGCCCACCGCCAGAATCACATCCGCGTTTGCGGCAAGCTCACGCACCGCAGGCAACGCGGCGTTAGCGCCTAAATCCAACGGGTGATTACGGCCCAGCAGGCCTTTAGCGTTAATCGTGGTCACCGTGGGCGCATCCAACTGCTCAACCAGGGCGCGTGCGGCCTGCGGTGCTGAAACACAGCCGCCGCCCAGTAGCACCAAAGGCTGTTTCGCCGTTTGCAGTAAGCGAGCGGCCTCGCCAAGCCCCTCGGGGTCGGGCGCGGCGCGATAAAGCATTGGCGCCTGCCACGTGAGCGGCGCATTAACCGGGGCGTTAAATAAATCGATGGGGATTTCAATGTGCACCGGCCCCGGTCGCGCGCCGTTAAAGACGGCGAAGGCGCGGGCCAGCACGTCGGGCAAAGTCTTGGCATCTAATAACGTATGGCTAAAGCGTGCCACACCGCTGATCATTTGCTGCTGGCTGGGCAGCTCATGCAGCCGCCCTTGGCCAAGACCCAGCGTATCGCGGCGGTTAACGCTTGAGATCACCAGCATCGGAATTGAATCCGCCAGGGCCTGGCCCATGGCGGTGGCGATATTGGTCATACCTGGCCCGGTTATAATCAGGCAAACGCCGGGCTTGCCGCTTGCCCGGGCATAGCCGTCGGCCATAAAGCCTGCGCCCTGCTCGTGACGCGGAGTAACGTGCTGTACATCGCTACCTTCCAGGCCTCGATAAAGCTCGACGGTGTGCACGCCGGGAATACCAAACAGTGCACGTACGCCATAAGTGTCGCGCAGCAGGTGGATTAGCAGCTCGGCACAGGTCAGTGTCTTGCTAACGCTCATAAATAGTCCCTTAAAAGAAGAACGTATGGGCCATAAAGGCGATGATCGGCAGTGTGATTGCAGTGCGCAGTAAAAACACCACGACCAGCTCCCAGAATTTGATAGGAATCTTGGACTTGAGCAGCAGCGCGCCGATTTCAGACATGTACACCAGCTGCGTCATGGAGAGGCAGGCAATCACAAAGCGGGTCAGCTCGCTTTCAATATTGGTGGCCAGCACGGCGGGCAGGAACATATCGGCAAAGCCTACTAAGGTCGCCGGGACAGCGGCCTGTGCTTCAGGAATGCGCAGCAGTTCAAGCACCGGCACCATCGGATAGGAGAGCCAGGTAAACAGCGGGGTAAACTCAGCCAGAATCAGCGCCACGGTGCCGATAGCAAACACCAAGGGAAGCAACGTCAGGAAAATATCGATCACGTTGATCAGCGCTAATTTCGCAAGCGCTTGAGGTCCAGGAGCGCCAGCGGCACGGCGGGTAGCTTGCAGAAGGCTATAGCGGAAAAGGCCGACGTTTTCGGTACGCTCTTCGCTTATCTGACAGCCTACCGGCTCGTAGTAGTCATTGGATTTAAGCGATAGTGGAGGAATACGCGCCACCACCACCGCCGCGATTAACCCAGAAACCACCACGGTAAAGTAAAAGGGTACGAAGAGGTGGTTAATGCCGACAAAGTTAGTGACCAGCAGGCTAAAGGCGATAGAGGCAACGGAAAAGTTGGTCGCAATCACCGATGCTTCGCGGCCATTGTAGTAGCCCTGCTCATACTGCTGGGCGGTGATTAAAACGCCCACGGTTCCAGAGCCCATCCAGGACGCTGTTGCATCAATGGCACTGCGCCCCGGCAGGTTAAAAATCACCCGAAACGGTTTACGCACGATGCTGCCAATAAACTCCATAAAACCAAACTCGACCAGAAACGGCAGCAGAATGGCGGCGAAGAAAAAGAAGGTTAGTAGCACTGGCGCCAGGTCATTGAGCATGACACCGCCCGTAAACGAGGCGGTGACAAATTCCGGGCCGACCTGGAAATAGGTCATCACCACAAAGACGGCCCCTAATAGACGCATGGCGACCCAGATAGCGCCCACATCGAACATATCCTTAAAGTGGCCATTTTGAGCCCACGCTGGTTTTGCTGCTTTAACATATAGCGTCACTGCGACCGACAGGAGTAGTACCGCCATGGCAATGGCAGGTAATGCCTCACCCAGCAATGACTGCAGACCATCGGCCAACACTCCCATGCCGATATTGACGGAATCGCCTATCTGAAAAGGAATGAGAAACAGCAAAACGCCGATGACCGAGGGGATCAGGAACTTCAGCAAATGGTTACGAGGTATTGGCGCCGACGACGCGGGGCCATCTGATTTCACTTGGGAATACGACATACGGTTCACCTGTTGGATGTGATTATTGGAGGTGGGCTGGCGGCGTCCTGAAGGGAGGCGAGGCCTCCCTTGCTGTCTCTTGTCATAGCGCATTTATTAGATAGCGCTTTTAAATCACTAGCTAAGCGGTAGTTCAATCGCCCTGCTTGACGCCCGGCAACACGCAGAGCATTTCATACAGCAGCGTGGCGCCCATTAGCGCGGTGTTACCGCTAGCGTCATACGGTGGGGAAACCTCCACCAAATCGCCGCCGACGATGTTCAAACCTGCGGCACCACGAACAATTTCAAGCCCTTGGGCCGAGGTCAGCCCGCCCATTTCCACCGTGCCGGTTCCGGGGGCAACCGAGGGGTCCAGACCATCGATATCGAAGCTGATATACACTGGTGTATCCCCCATCTGTTCACGCACCTCTTCCATTAGTGGCGCCAACGAGCGGTACCAGCACTCCTCTGCCTGCACCACACGAAAGCCCTGGTCACGGCACCAGTCAAAATCTTCGGCGGAGTAGCCCGTGCCCCGCAGACCAATCTGGACAACCTTGTTAGCCGCTAACAATCCCTCTTCCTGAGCGCGGCGGAAGGTAGTGCCGTGGGCAATCGGCTCATTAAACATGTGTTCATTCACATCCGCGTGGGCATCGATATGAATCAGCCCGACCGGCCCATGCTTCTTGGCCATGGCGCGCAGAATCGGCAGCGTCATGGTGTGATCACCGCCCAGGGTCAGCGGAGTACAGTTGTGGCTAAGTACGTCATCAAAAAACGCAGTGATGATGTCGATGCTTTTGGGAAGATGAAAGGTGTTGATCGGCACATCGCCAATATCCGCCACCTGCAGGCTTTCAAAAGGTGCTGCACGAGTCGCCATGTTATAGGGGCGAAGCATGCGAGACTCATCACGAATCTGGCGGGGTCCAAGACGTGTCCCGGGGCGGTTAGAGGTGCCAATATCCATTGGAATGCCAATAAACGCCGCATCCAGGCCAGCCGCACTCTCTTGCGTGGGTAGGCGCATCATCGTGGCAGGCCCGCCGAAACGCGGCACGCTGTTACCGCCCAATGGCTGATTGAATTCAGACATGCTTATCTCCTTGGCTTTATGAATATTGGCGCGTTACCAAACGCCTTGTTTGAAAAACCTGCTTATTTATAAAGCTTGGCTGTAAAACTGATTGGTAAAGACACTGCATATGGCATGCCAAGTCGATAAAGCCAGTAAACAGGCGGCTGCTTACATCTCTTAATGCAAAAGTGAATCCAAAGAGCGTAAAATTAATTCAATAATGAATCGACAATACAAAAATGAATCAGCAAAGGGCCTTCTGATGAGCGACATCGACAGGCATGTACTGCAAACTATTGTGGAAACCGCTAACGATCACTTCTTTATCGTCAGCGGCAATGGGCAAATAGTGGATATCAGCCCAGGGGCAGAAGCTGTTTATGGGGTATCACGGGAAGAGCTGCTTTCCAGTAGCGTTCAGCAGCTACAAACCGCTGGCGTGCTCAAACCGTCTATCAGCATGGAAGTAATGCGGACACGCAGACCTGCGCAACTTATGCAGGTAACGGGAACAGGACGCCGCGTTATCGCTGAAGCCTACCCCGTTTTCGTCAAAGGCAAGCTAGAGCGCATTATCAGCCGCTCACGGGATCTAACGGATCTACAGCTGTTACAAGATGAGTATGCGCTGCTTCAAAAACGCTTTAGCGAACACTTAAAGCGCAGCCAGATAGCACCGGATGCGGATGAACAGGCCTTGGATGACGCGCTGGATAATCTACAGGTGCGCAGTAACGTAATGCGCGAAATCGCTTTACTGCTTAAGCGCGTTGCTCCGTCAGATGCCAATGTGTTGATGCTCGGTGAATCCGGCGTAGGGAAATCGGCCTTTGCCAAACAGCTACACCGTTGGAGCCAGCGCTGCGATGGGCCTTTTATCGACGTTAACTGTGCCGCTATCCCTGAGAACCTTTTTGAATCCGAGATGTTCGGCTACCAGCCTGGCGCATTCAGCGGTGCAGCGCGGCAGGGTAAAGCCGGCTTGTTGGAGCAGGCCGAAGGCGGCACGCTGTTTCTCGATGAAATTGGTGAGCTACCTCTATTGATGCAGACCAAGCTGCTCAAAGTAATTCAGGATGGCAGCTTGACGCGATTAGGCGATACACGACCACGTCGCGTGGACTTCCGCTTGGTGGTTGCCACGAATCAGGATTTGGCTAAGCAAGTAGAAGCTGGCCTATTCCGTCTGGACCTCTACTACCGCCTTAACGTGATTCCGGTGACATTGCCGCCGCTTCGCGACCGCCGTGAAGATATCCCCGACCTTGTCGAAGCCTGTTTGAAACGACTTAATCAACGCTATGGTCGCCATAAAATCCTCGATACCCGCGCTTGGTCAACCCTGATGGGTAGCGAATGGCCGGGCAACGTGCGTGAACTCGAAAACTGGCTGGAAAGAGCTTGGCTTTCAAGCCCCACCGATCAAATCGAGACACCCCATGTTTATCCTCCCACCGAGCAGCCTCTGGCAAACGTAACGAATACCTCTGTCTCTTCGTTAACGTCGCCCATTGAATCTCACGAAACACTCAAAGAGTATTTAACACGGCTGGAACGGGAAACGCTGCTGCAGCTTAGCGCTACGTTACCCAGCACCTACGCCATCGCGGATCGCCTAGGAATCAGCCAATCCAGCGTGGTACGACGAATGCAGCGGTATGCCATTAAAATCAGCAAGTGATTTTGCCTGACACAGTCCCGCCATATAAACGTCACACAACAGCAACATTTTCACCGCAAGCTGGCCAACAATAGATAACCGCTGGTGGTATAGATATGAGCCTGTGTGTATGAGCCAATCGCGTATCCGCCTGGAGCGCGTTACTAAACGCTAGGGTGCGACGGCCGCTGTCGATGAGATTTCTTTTGAGGTGACGCCCGGGCAGTTTGTCATTCTGCTCGGGCCGTCAGGCTGTGGAAAATCTACCACGCTGCGCATGATTGCGGGCCTGGAGGAAGCAAGCGACGGGCAGATCCATATCGGTGAGCGCGACGTTACGCGCCTGCCGCCGGGTGATCGCGGTTTAAGCATGGTATTTCAGTCTTATGCCCTGTTCCCACATTTAAACGTTGCCGACAACATCGTGTTTGGCCTACGCAGTCGCAAGGTGCCCAAAGCTGAACAGCGCGATCGGCTGGCCAAGGTGGCCGAGCTTGTCGACCTTACCGATTATCTGAACCGTAAACCGGCTCAGCTTTCCGGTGGCCAGCGTCAGCGGGTGGCGCTTGCCCGCTCGATTATTTCTGAACACCCGATCTGTTTGATGGATGAGCCGCTCTCCAATCTGGATGCGCGGCTGCGCAGCGATATGCGCCGGGAAATCAAGGCGCTACAAAGCCGCCTGAATATGACGGTGATTTACGTGACCCACGATCAGGTCGAGGCCATGAGCATGGGGGACCGCGTGATTCTTATGCAGCACGGCCGCATCGTTCAGGATGGGTCGCCTGACGAGCTTTATAACCAGCCTGCCAGCGCCTTTGCCGCTAGCTTTATAGGGAGTCCTGCCATGAACTTGTTACCACTTGTCCAAGGCGATCAGGGTGCTGTTATCGACGGCGAACCGACCACCACGGTCGCGCCGCTGGAAGCCGCTGGTGGGCAGTTAGGCATTCGCCCTGAAGATATTGAGCTGCGCCCAGCATCAGAGCCCGGTGTTCCGGCCACCGTACTTAGCGAGGAGTATCTGGGCGCCGATACCATCGCCCACGTCACCGTAGGTACCCATACCCTAAGGGTTCGGCTAAGTGGCAAGCATGCGCTAACCGGCCAAGCGTGCCGCCTGCACTGGCTGGCGGAAAGTACCCATCTGTTTGGTAGCGATGGGCTGCGGCGTCATGACCTGTCGCCGGTTCAACTGTTGTCTGCACATCGCTCAATTCCCCGTCCACCTTTCGTGGGCTCTTTCCAACATTGATGTTCGTGGAGTCTTTTATGCGTTTGCGTACCCCTTTTGCGACCACAGCCCTGGTGGCCGGACTACTAAGCGCCGCCCAGGCAAGCGCTGATCCCGTTGACCTGACCATGTACTACCCCGTATCGGTCGGCGGTGCCCTAACGGACGTGATCGATAATCTCGTCGATGAGTTTGAGAGCGAACACCCCGATATCTCGGTAGAAGCCATCTACGCGGGCAACTACGACGACACCCGCGTGCGCACGATGTCGGCAATTGAGTCAGGCGATACGCCGCAGCTATCGGTGATGTTCTCCATCGGCCTTTACGAACTGATCGAGCAGGACGCCATTGTGGCGTTCGATGATCTGGTAAAAACCGATGAAGAGCGCGAATGGCTCGACAGCTTCTACCCAGGCCTGATGGAAAACGGCCAGTTGGATGGCAACACCTACGGCATTCCTTTCCAGCGCTCCACCATTGTGCTTTTCTGGAACAAGGATGCCTTTGAAGCGGCCGGTTTAGACCCTGAAACCCCGCCGGAAAACTGGCAGGAAATGGCCGAGATGGCGGCGACGGTTCGCGAAGCCTCCAACGGTGAGCAGTGGGGCGTGATGGTGCCGTCTACCGGCTACCCCTACTGGATGTTCCAGGCATTCGCGTTTCAGAACGGCCACCGATTGATGAGTGAAGACGGCACCGAGGTCTATTTTGATGACCCCGCCGCCGTTGAAGCCCTTGAGTACTGGGTATCGCTAACCACCGAACATGACGCCATGCCGGATGGCACCATTGAGTGGGGCACGCTGCGCCAGAACTTCCTTGAACAATCTACCGCTATGATGTGGCACACCACCGGCAACCTGACCGCCGTGCGCAATGAGGCCGGTTTTGATTTCGGCGTTGCCATGCTGCCCATGAACACCCAGCGCGGCAGCCCCACCGGCGGCGGCAACTTCTATGTCTTTAAAGATGCCTCAGAGGAAGAGCAGCGCGCTGCGATGACGTTTATCCGCTGGATGACCGCACCCGAGCGCGCCGCCGACTGGTCGATTGAAACGGGCTACATGGGCGTTAGCCCAGCCGCTTACGAGACCGATGCGCTGCGCGAATACGTGGAGAGCTTCCCGCCCGCCGCCGTTGCCCGCGACCAGCTGGAATACGGTACTGCCGAGCTTTCCACCTACCAGGGCGGCCGCATTCGTCGCACGCTGGATAACGCCGTTCAGGCAGCGTTAACCGGCCAGCTGGAACCGGAAGCTGCGCTTAACCAGGCCCAGCGTGAAGCGGAAGCCATACTGCGTCGTTACGCACGTTAAGTCTTTTCTTACCTATTCGCCGGGGTTCGCCCCGGCGTTTTTTCACTTGCGGTAGTTACCTATGGCATTAACCGCCCACCACAAAATGCAGATGTATGGCGCGCTGCTGTTATTGCCCGCCGCCGTGCTGTTAGCCGCTTTTGCGTATTTACCCACTATTACTACCGTGATTAATAGTTTGTTTCTGCCCGGCTTTCGCGGTGCACCGCCGGAATTCGTCGGGCTTGAGAATTACCGTTTCCTGTTCGATGACGCCAAGTTCTGGAAGGTAGCGCGCAATAACCTGATTTACGCGTTAGGCACAATCCCCGCCTCTATCGCGTTGGCGTTGGGTATGGCGCTGTTTGTTAACGGCAAACTGCCGGGGCGTGGCCTTGTGCGTATGGCCTACTTCACACCGACTATTTTGCCCATGATTGCCGCGGCCAATATCTGGATGTTTTTCTACGCCCCGCAAATTGGCCTGTTTAACAAGCTGCTTGGAGCGCTGGGGTTCTCCGGGGTGAATTGGCTGGGCGACCCAAGCGTTGCGCTGGGCTCGGTGATCGTGATGTCGGTCTGGAAAGAAGCCGGCTTTTTTATGATTTTTTATCTCGCGGCGCTGCAAGGCATTCCCCCTGAGCTTAAAGAAGCCTCAGACCTTGAAGGCACCAGCCGCTGGAGCTACTTCTGGCGGGTGACGTTTCCACTATTGATGCCGACCACGCTGTTTGTGCTGATCAACGCGTTAATCAATGCGGTACGCGTCGTTGATCATCTGTTTATCCTGACCAAGGGCGGCCCCAATAACGCGACCAACCTGTTGCTGTATTACGTCTACGAAAATGCCTTCTCGTTTTTTGATCGCACCACAGCGGCCACCATTACGGTGGTGATTCTACTGGTACTTGCAGTGGTCGCCACGCTGAAGTTCACGATTCTGGATCGCAGGACGCACTACCAATGAGTTCACCCACCGCTATCTCAAGTACTCAAGACTCAAACACCCGGAACCCAACGGCGGGTGCGCCTCGATCTCGTCGACTGTCACTTCCATCGCTTGAAACTGTGGCGGCGTGGCTATTGGCGGTGATTTGGATTTTCCCGCTGCTGTACGCTTTTTGGGCGGCCTTCCATCCCAGCGAATTTATGGTGCGCTTTGATCTGTTCGCCCCGCTGACGCTGGATAATTTCGTTAACGCCTGGTCACAGGCGCCCTTTGGCCGCTATTACCTCAACACCTTTGCGTTGGTGACAGGCGTAGTACTCGCTCAGTTTGTGGTGTGTACGCTGGCGGCCTTTGCCTTTGCGCGGTTTCCCATTCCGGGTAAAAACCTGCTGTTCATGCTGGTACTGATTCAGCTGTTTGTATTTCCCGAAGTGCTGATCGTGGAGAACTACCGCATCGCCAGCGAGCTGGGGTTAATTAACACTATCACCGGTATTGGGCTGCCTTATGTGGCCAGCGCCTTCGGTATTTTCCTGTTGCGCCAGACGTTCAAGACCATCCCCCGCGAGCTTGAAGATGCCGCTCGCATTGAGGGCTGCAGCTGGCTGGAAATTCTCTGGAAGGTCTACGTGCCGTTGGCCAAGCCTACCTACCTGGCTTATGGGCTGGTTTCCATCAGCCACCATTGGAACAATTTTTTATGGCCGCTGGTGGTCACCAACTCGGTGGAAAGCCGTCCGTTAACCGTGGGCCTGGGCGTATTTTCTGCCCCTGAAACCGGGGTTAACTGGGCCACGGTCAGTGCGGCCACGCTGTTAAGCATCGCGCCGCTGTTGATCGCATTTCTGCTCTTTCAGCGCCAGTTTGTGCAGTCGTTTCTGCGTGCAGGAATTCGCTAGGCAAACGCGTAAGAGGCTTTTTCGTGCGACAATCCCCGCTCGGTAAAAAGGAGAGCGAGGATGCACGGCGAACCCAACCCGGCGGCCCTCAAGGTGCTGCAGGAAGTCTTTGGCTACGACAGCTTTCGCGGCCCGCAGCAGGCGATTATTGATCATGTGGTGGCCGGTGGCGATGCGCTGGTATTAATGCCCACCGGCGGAGGCAAATCACTGTGCTATCAGATTCCTGCGCTGTTACGCGACGGCACCGCCATCGTGGTTTCTCCGCTGATCGCGTTAATGCAGGATCAGGTGGCAGCGCTTGTTCAAAACGGTGTGCGCGCGGCGTATCTGAACTCAAGCCTCGACTACCATGAGGCGGTCGCGGTGGAGAACCGCCTGCGGGAAGGCACGCTGGATCTTTTATACGTAGCCCCCGAGCGGCTTGCCACGCCGCGTATGCAGGCGCTTCTAGAGCAGGCCCGGATTGCCCTGTTTGCGATTGATGAGGCCCACTGCGTCTCCCAATGGGGCCATGACTTTCGCCCCTAGTATCGCCAGCTCTCCCAGCTTCATCAGCGCTTTCCCCAGGTACCGCGCATTGCGCTGACGGCTACCGCCGATGTACCCACGCGAGGCGATATCGTTGAGCATCTGCAATTGGGTGCGGCGGCGCTTTATAACAGTGGCTTTGACCGCCCCAACATCCGCTACCATATCGCTGAAAATCAGGGCAACGCCCGTGATCAGTTGCTGCGCTTTATCCGCGACAACCACGCAGGCGAAGCCGGGATCGTTTACTGCCTATCTCGGCGCAAGGTGGACGACACCGCCGCCTGGCTTGAGCGCCAGGGGCTAACCGCATTGCCCTACCATGCGGGGCTTCCCCCGGAACAGCGCCAGCATCACCAGACCCGTTTTCTGCGTGAAGAGGGGGTAGTGGTGGTTGCCACCATCGCCTTTGGTATGGGCATCGATAAGCCGGACGTGCGCTTTGTCGCCCATCTCAATCTGCCCAAAAGTATTGAAGCCTACTATCAGGAAACCGGCCGCGCCGGGCGTGATGGTCTGCCTGCCGATGCATGGATGTCCTATGGCCTACAGGATGTCATCACGCTACGCCAGATGCAGCAGGACTCCAGCGCTGCCGACCAACAAAAGCGCATCGAGCACCAGAAGCTCGACGCCATGCTGGGGCTTTGCGAAATCATCAGCTGCCGCCGCCAGGCGCTTTTGCACTACTTCGGCGATCATCTGGAAGCACCCTGCGGCAACTGCGATAACTGCCTGACTCCGCCGGAAACCTGGGACGCCACGGTGGCGGCGCAAAAGGCGCTGTCGTGCGTTTACCGCACCGAGCAACGCTTCGGCGTCACGTACCTGATAGATGTATTGCTGGGCAAAAACAACGAGCGCATCACCCGCTTTGGTCACGACAAGATCAGCACCTTTGGCATCGGTAAGGATCTCTCGGCCAACGAATGGAAGGCGCTGTTTCGCCAATTGATTGCCAGCGGCTTTCTAAGCGTGGATATGGAGGGTCATGGTGGGATTCGCTTAACGGCAGACGCCAAGCCGGTGCTGCGCGGCGAGCAGTCACTGACCCTGCGCAAACCCAGCAAAACCAAGACCGCCCGGCGCGGCAGTAAGAGCAACTCGGCAGCACCCGGCCACGGCCCTTTGTGGGAAGCCCTACGCCAGCACCGCAAGGCGCTTGCCGAAGCCCAGGGCGTGCCTGCTTACGTTATCTTCCACGACGCCACGCTTGCTGAAATGGCCGAACAAAAGCCGCAGAACCTGCAGGCGCTTGGCGATATTTCCGGCGTTGGCGCACGCAAGCTTGAGGATTACGGCGAAGGCTTTCTTATGGTGATTCAAACCCACGCCGACGCCACGCTTTAAATCTAAAGGCCGCTACCGGCAGTGTTCGCCACGGGCAATAGCGGCTTGGTCAAACACGCCGGTATCCAGCACCCAACCGGTGACTAGCGACGCGGGCGTAACGTCAAACGAGGGATTCCACACCGGTGCATTTTCCGGCGCCCAAACGACATCCCCGAAAGCACCGGTGGCTCCGCGTATTTCCGCGGCGTCGCGCTGTTCGATCGGAATGTCATCGCCGGTAGCGCAAGCTTTATCTACCGTGGTGTAGGGCGCCACGACGTAGAACGGCACCTGATGGTAATTGGCGACCACCGCCAGCATGTAAGTACCCACTTTATTGGCAAAGTCGCCGTTGGCACAGATGCGGTCGGCACCCACCATCACTTTATCCACTTTGCCAGCGGCCATCAGGCTTGCGGCCATGCTGTCGGCAATCAACTGATACGGAATATTCAGGTCGGCCATTTCCCAAGCGGTTAACCGGCCGCCCTGAAGCAGCGGGCGGGTTTCGTTGACGTATACATGCAGCGTTACGCCGCGTTTCTTGGCCACCGCCAGCGCGCCAATCGCCGTGCCGACACCGGCTGTTGCCAGGGCACCGGTATTGCAGTGAGTAAGCACTCGCTCGCTGTCTTTCAGTAAGTCCGCACCGCGCTCGGCCATCCGCAAACACAGCTCGCGGTCCTCTTCAAACAGTGCGGCGGCGCGTTCAGAAAGCGCAGCCGGCCCTTGAGCAAAGCAGGCTTCCATAGCGTCCAGGCAGTACATCAAGTTAACTGCCGTGGGGCGCGTTGCCCGTAAGCGGTCACTTACCAACTGCCACTCGCTTTCCTGGCCGGGATGCTGCGCGGCATACTGTGCCAACACAAAGGCCGCGCTCAGACCAATTAACGGCGCACCGCGAATCGCCAAGCTTTTGACCGCTACCTGCCAATCCTCCGGGCTTGCACAGCGCACCCATGTTTCGGCCTGCGGCAAGCGGGTTTGATCCAGGTACTCAAGCGAGTCGGCATACACCCGTAAACTACGTGACTGAAGATGAGGCATCAGGGGCTCCTTGAGTACTGAGATAAAGAACGGATGGGAAAGCACTTAATTGGAAAGCACGTATGCAATGCACTTATGGAACGCACGAATACAGCGCGCGACTTATCAGCCGCGGAGCATATCATATAGAATGAAGGCCTTTGAAAGCGACGCGATGCTGATCCTACGATGACCTCACAAGACGAACTGCTAGCGGCTATTGCCTGGGCGGCCCAGCAAGGCTGGACGCCCGCCACGGGCGGCAACTTTTCTGCCCGCGCACCGCAAGGTTACCTGGTGACCGCTTCCGGCCGCGATAAAACCCGTATTCAGGCCGGCGATTTACTGCTTTGCGACCTTGAAGGCCGCGTGCTTGAAGGCAGCGGAAAACCCAGTGCGGAAAGCGATCTTCACGCGGCGCTCTATCGCTTGGACCCAACGATTGGCTGCGTGTTGCATACTCACACCGTGGCCAGCACCGTACTTTCGCGCCGTTTCCCGGATGGTATTGCGCTAAACGGCTTTGAAATGCAAAAGGCGTTACAGGGTAATAGCACGCATGACGCCACCATCTGCCTGCCGGTCGTGCCCAACTCACAGGACATGAGCGAGCTGGCCGACCACGTGCGGGCTGGCTGGCCGATGCCGTGGGGCTTTCTGGTGGTGGGCCACGGTATTTATGCCGTGGGCAGCAACGTTGCCGAATGTCGTCGTCACCTGGAAGCCATTGAGTTTTTACTTGCCTGTGTCCTTGAAGAGAGCCGGTGGCCCAAATGATCAATCATTCAGATGTTAGTACCCCAGGTTTTGATAACACCAGCATTCGCGCCGTGGTCACCGATATCGAAGGCACCACCACCGATATCAGCTTTGTGCATAAAGTGCTGTTCCCCTACGCTCATGATCAGTTGCCCGAGTATGTGAACACCCACTCCGCCCAGCCGGACGTTGCTGAGCAGATAGACGCGGTGCGCGGTGAGCTAAAGGAACCGGACGCCTCGCTGGATAAGGTGGTCGAAACCCTGCTTCACTGGATAGAAACTGACCAGAAAGTCACGCCGCTAAAAGCGCTCCAGGGCATGATGTGGGCCGATGGCTACCAGCGCGGTGCCTTTAAAGGGCATCTGTATAGCGATGTCGCCCCACGCCTTCGCCAGTGGGCTGAGGCCGGTAAGCAGCTTTACGTCTACTCATCAGGCTCCGTGCAGGCGCAAAAGCTGCTGTTTGGCTACAGCACAGAGGGCGATTTGACCCCGCTGTTCAGTGGCTACTTCGATACCCATATCGGCCATAAGCGTGAAGCTGAGGCGTATCAGCATATCGTCAGCAAGCTACAGCTGCCCGCCGACGAAATCCTGTTCCTATCCGATGTGGTCGAAGAGCTTGATGCTGCCAAGCAGGCGGGCATGCAGACGCTGCAACTAGTGCGTGAAGGCACCCAGGCAGGAACACAGCACGCTTGCGTAACAAGCTTTGATGAGATCAATCTGACGAATTAGCCTTTAACAGTTCAAGTATTAGCTAGCGGAGAGCGCCTTAATGTCACAACTCAAAGTATTTGCCGATCAAGACCCAAACAACGCGCTGGTCGATATTACCGACGGCGAGCAGATAAAAACTGAGCTTAATCGTGTAGGCGTACTGTTCGAGCGCTGGGCAACGCCGGGCGAAATTGCCGACAACGCCACCCAGGACGATATTCTGGCGCTCTACCAGGACGACATCGAACGCTTGAAAACCCAAGGCGGCTACCAGACGGTGGATGTGCTGCACATGGTGCCCACACATCCTGAAAAGGACGCCATGCGCCAGAAGTTCCTCAACGAGCACCGCCATCACGAAGATGAAGTACGCTTTTTCGTGAAAGGCCAAGGGCTTTTCTGCCTGCATATCGACGACAAGGTGTATCAGGTGCTGTGCACCCGCAACGACCTGATCAGCGTGCCCGCCAACACGCCCCACTGGTTCGATATGGGGCCAAAACCTGAATTTACCGCGCTGCGTTTCTTTGACAACGTGGAAGGCTGGGTGCCCCACTGGACCGAGAGCGATATCGCCGGCAAATTTGACCGGATTGATCAGCTGTAAATATCGGCAGTAACAAAAAGGACGCGGGTTCAATTCCCGCGTCCTTTTTGCGCTGGCCTCAGTGCTTTTCATGCTTGCCACATGGCCTGCCACAGCGATTGACTTTCCACCCCCCTTTACCGATGATCTTGCGCCCTTCACAGCGTATGCCTACCAAGGAGAACCGTCTTGCAAGCGAGCGTGCTTGATATCCAGGGGATTCATAAATCCTTTGGGAACAATCAGGTCTTGCGTGGCATTGATATGCGTATCAATGCTGGCGAAGTCGTCGTACTGATGGGCGCCAACGGGGCTGGCAAGTCAACCCTGGTCAAGGTGCTCAGCGGCTACCACGCGGCCGACCACGGCCAGATGCAGCTTGCTGGCAAACCTTATAGCCCGCGCGATGCACGCGAGGCAATCCACCAGGGCGTGGTGACCGTACATCAATCCATCGATGACGGCGTCATCCCCGACCTGGATGTAGTCAACAACCTGATGCTGGATAGATTAGCCTCCGGCGCAAACGGCTTATGGATCAGCGCCAGAAAACTCCGCCAGCAGGCAAGCGAAGTGGCCGACGCCATGGGGCTGGATATCGACCTGAACGCCCGCGTTGCCGACCTTTCGGTGGCCGACCGGCAGATGATCAGCATCGCCCGTGCCATGGCCCATGCCCCCAGGCTTTTGATTCTGGATGAGCCGACCTCATCGCTCTCCGCCTCTGAGGCCGAGCGCCTGTTTACGGTAATCGACCGCTTGCGCGTCCAGGGCGTGGCGATTGTGTATATTTCGCACCGCATGTCCGATATCAGACGCCTGGCGGATCGCATCATCTGCCTGCGCGATGGCCAGATCTCCGGTGTATTCGATCAAGCGCCGCTGGATCTCACCGCCGCCGTGCACGCCATGCTGGGCCAGGCGATCAATAATGCCGATATCGAACCGGCAACCCCGGGCGCGCCTATCCTGACCTTGCAAAATGTCGAACTGGCTCAAGGGGCGGCACCGGTCAGTTTGAGCGTGGGTGACGGCGAAGTTGTCGCGTTTACCGGCCTGCTGGGCAGCGGAATGTCGGCGCTTGTCGAGACGCTGTTCGGGTTGCGTCCTTTAAGCAGCGGTACCATGCAGGTCGATGGTCAGCCCTATGCGCCCGTTAATGTACGTGAAGCGCTTGCCCGAGGTGTGTTCATGTCGGTAAAAGACAGGGCGACCAACGGCGTGATCGGGGATTTCAATATCGCCGATAATATGACGCTGCCGTTTTTAAAAACCTTTACCCGCGGAGCCTTCCTGAGCGCCCGTCAGCAGCGCGCCAGTACCAAGCAGATGATTGCCCAGCTGGGGATTGTCTGCCAATCCCACGCGGATTCGATTGGCACGCTTTCCGGGGGCAACCAGCAAAAGGTCATGATCGGGCGCTGGCTTCAATCGCCCAGTCGCGTGTTACTGCTGGATGAGCCCTTTCAAGGCGTGGATATCGGGGCCCGGCAGGATATAGGCCGCCATATCCGAGCGACCGCCAAAGGGCGCGCAACGCTGGTGTTTGTCTCTGAACTAGACGAGGCGATTGAAATCGCTGACCGAATTATTGTGTTACATGAAGGAGCCATTGCTGGTGAGCAATCCAACCGAGATATCGACCTCAACGCCCTCGTCGCCCAGGCCTCCGGCAAAGCCTAACGCCAGCGCCGCGAAAGCCCGCTGCCTGGAGTTGGCCATTCGCTACGGTTTCTTGCTGTTGCTGGTGGCGCTGGTGGTTTACTTCAGCCTGGCAGCCTCGGGCTTTGCGAACCCGCGTTCGGCGGTATTTGTGCTTCAATCTGTGGCGATTACCGGCATTCTGGCACTGGGCGTGACCACCACACTGGTGGTAGGCGGGTTTGATCTATCCATCGGTGCCGTGGCCACCACCTCGTTGATGCTGGCGGCGTACTGCATGGTGGTGCTTGAGCAGCCCGCCTATGTGGCCGTGGCGGTGTGTCTGTTGATGGGTGCGTTCATCGGGCTTATTAACGGTCTGCTGATCGTCAAGTTCCGCATCCCTGACCTGCTGGCCACCCTGGGCATGATGTTTTTGCTGATTGGCCTTCAGCGCATTCCTACCCAAGGCAACTCTATCGCCACCGGCATGTCGCTGGCCGATGGTTCCACTGCGGAAGGCACGTTCTCGGCGGCGTTTCTGTGGCTGGGCAGGCACCGCTTTGATCTGATTCTGGAGCGTTTGATTCCGGTGCCGGTGGTGGTGTTTGTACTGATTGCGGTCGCTATCTGGCTGTTTTTAGGCTTTACCCGTCACGGCAGGTTGATGTATGCGATTGGCTCCAATGAGCGTGCGACCGCTCTGGTGGGGGCGCCTGTGGAGCGCTACAAGATCGCGGCGTACATGATTTCTGGCGTTACCGCCTCGATTGGCGGTATTTTGCTGGCCGCCCGTTTAGGCCGGGGCGATATTGCCAGCGGCAATAACCTGCTGCTGGATAGCGTAGCCGCCGCGCTAATTGGCTTTGCCGTACTGGGTGCTGCACGCCCCAACGCATTTGGCACCGCCATGGGTGCGCTTTTTGTGGGGATTTTGCTGCAAGGCATGACGATGATGAATGCACCCTACTACACCCAGGATTTTGTTAAAGGCGCGGTATTGGTGGTGGCACTTATGTTCACCTTTTACCTCTCCTCACGGCGTGGCCAATCAGGCCGTCATTAATAACGCTTCAATACTAAAAATGTTAACAACGGGGATACCGCTATGCTTAAACACCTTGTACTTAAAAACCTTGTTCTTAAAAACTGTGCACTTAAACACCGTATGTTCAAACGCTTTGCGGTCAGTTTTACCGCCGCCATGGCGCTACTGGGAACCAGCCTGGCAACCGCTGAGGAGCGCCCGGCACCCTTTGATGCGCCGGAAGATGTCACCATCGCGCTTATCCGCTACATCTCCACGGGCGATTTCTTCCAGGCCTATCTGTCGGGTGCAGAGGCGCAAGCCGCTGCGCTGGGTGTGAACCTTCGCGTGCTGGATAGCCGCCAGGATGCAGCCCTGCAGGCAGATATGGTGGACCAGGCCATCGCGCTCGGCGTGGACGGCATCATCATTCAGCACGGGCTGCCGGAGTCCATGAAAGACGCTGCCCAGCGCGCTGTAGAGGCGGGTATTGATGTCGTCGCGTTCGACGTGGAAGTGGACAACCCCGCTATCCCGCAAGTCGAGCAGTCCGATTACCTGCTGGGCGAGATGGCGCTTGACCAGGCACTACAAGACAACGGCGACCGCTTTACCGCAGGTTATGTCTACGTGCCGGGTATCGCCCCGCTTGATCGGCGTAACGCCGCCTGGGAAGACTTTAAAGAAGCTCACCCCGGTGTGACCGAAGCCGCCGTATTCGGCACGCTGGACAACCCGATCGCCAACTCGGTTGCCAATCAGGCCCGCGCGGTAATTCAGGCCAACCCGATGATTAACGTCTTCTTCGCGCCCTACAACGAGTTTGCAGCAGGCGTGAAAATAGCGGTGGATGAAATGGGTCTGGGTGAGGATATCGCTATTTATTCAGCCGATATCTCCACCTCCGACATTGCCGCCATGCGTGAACCCGGCTCGCCCTGGGCCGCAACAGTTGCCACCAATCCAACGGTGGTAGGCGAAGTCTCGGTACGTACGCTGGCGCTACTCATGGCCGGTGAAGCGCCGGGCCAGCAGGTTATCGTGCCACCCACACTAATTACCCAAGACTTTTTGAACGATAACGCCATCACCAACATGGAAACGCTGGGCGAAAATATGCCGCAGTTCTCCCATGCCGAGGTGGCGCTTGCCGATTGGCTGCCCCTGCCTGAGCGTTAATCCTGGCGAGTCATACAACAGCCATTCAAAAGCCGCGGACCTAGTGTCCGCGGCTTTTTTATAGCACGCCTTTTATAGAAGGCTGTTTATAAAACTTCCTGGCGGTTATACGCCTGGGCCAATTCAATAAGCGCAGGTATTTCACGTACCGCGTCAGGCTCCATAATCAGCGCCTGGCCCATCAGCACATTGCGGGCTTCTAGCCTGGCACGTAGTGCAGTGTCTTCGATCTCTTCGAAGTCGGCATTATGGGCCAGTGACAGCACCCGACGGTGCATCTCGATACCGCAGTAGGCCAGCGCGTCCAGGCGAATTTCCTCCAGCAACGCATCGCAGGCGTCGTCTGCGCTGTTGCCCTGGTCTTCAAACAGCGCCCTGGGGAACAGAATGCCGGTGCGCTCGGTTTGCCATAAGTGGCGGAACTCGGCATCGAAGCTTGTGAAACACGCCTCGATGACGTCGAGAATCCACGCCTGGTAATCGTCCAGATCATCATCCTGGCGGTGGGCAGGCTGACTAAAGTACGCCATCAGGAAATTGGCTACGGCCATTCCCAAATCAAACGCCATCGGCCCGTACTGGGAGAACTCAGGATCGATCACGCGTATGTCGGTGTCGGTCGCCATGATCGAGCCCGAGTGCAAATCACCGTGGAGCATAGTTTCGGTGTTGGCGGTGAACTTCATCAATAGCCGCTGAACCTTGGCTTTTAAACGCGCATTGCGGCGCAACTCGTCCACCACCGGCGAAAGCTCCGGCGTGTGGTGATTCATCTCGGCGCCGTAATAAGGGTCGGTGAATACTAACGCTTCGGTAATCGCGGGAATCGCTACGTTGCCGGAGAAAAGGCCAACATCCTGCTTTTTCTCAGGGCTTGGCAGAGAAAGCTCTGAGCCACGAAATGCCGTGCGCGCACAAAACTGGCCGATGGTTTCACCCAAGCGCGCCACGCGTTCGCCCTTGATCAGCTTACGGCGCAAAATCGTGTGCGGGTAAAGGTACTCCATCACAAACAGGGCCTGAGGCTTATCGAAATAAAACACCTCCGGCGCAATGTTGGGGGCACGCTTGGCCTGGCGCACCAGGGCGTAATACTCGAAATGCGCGCGATAAAGCGGCAGCGGCCAGCTTTCGCCCACCATGCGCACGTAGGGCAGCGCCTGCTTGACCACCACACTGCCCGTGGTACCTGTCACGATAAACACCAGGTTCAGGTTGCCATCGCCCACCTCGCGAATTTCCCAGCGGAGCGGGTCGCCGCCAACCCGCTGGGCAACGGCCTCGATCTCACCCAGGCGTTTGCCCAGTGTATCGACACTTAACGCTTCATAGCGCGTGGATTCTTCGCGTTGGTCGTGCTGCACGGCGTGCTCCTCAGAGTTTTTGCGTATTTGTCCTTACTAACCGGGCCGTTGTCAAATCAGCGCGGCGCAAAAGCGAGCCCGCTATTTAGAAATACGGCCTAATCTATCGGCGGCTTCGTGCTTAAGACGCCACTCTTTACCAGCTACCCAGGTACAGTTACGGCCTTGCTGCTTGGCTTTATAGAGCGCGGCATCGGCCATACCCAAAAGTTCAGCCGACTGTAGGCTATCGCTGGGATACACCGTTGCCACACCGATGCTGACGGTAATGACACTCTGCAACGAGTAACCGTGATTGGAAATTTGCAGCGCCTCGATAGTATGACGAATGCGTTCCGCCATTTGCTGAGCGGCAGTGGGCGCTGCACTTGTCATCAGCAGTACGAACTCTTCACCTCCAAAGCGGGCTACCAACTCAGCGTCCCGACTCTCGTGTTGCATGGCTGCCGCCACCTGACGCAAGCACTCGTCTCCCTGCAAATGGCCGTAGTAATCGTTGTAGGCTTTGAAGTAATCAATGTCGATCACCATCAAACCCAGGCAAGTGCGCTGCTCAGCAGCATCCTGCCAACATGCGGTCAGCCTCGCGTCGAACTGGCGCCGATTGGCAATATTGGTCAGCGGGTCAGTCAGCGATAGCTTAGACAGCTTCTGATTATCTTCCTGATAGTAGCCCGCGCGAATCCTTTCTCTTAGCACTAGCAGGTACGACTTGCGTTCGCTACGCTCAAGGCGATAGTTGGTGACCAGGGTAAACAGCGTTGTGGTAAACATGCCCAGCATTGCTAGGTGCTTTGCCTCTCGCGGCATAGGCTCGTAATCCGCTACAAATATCAACATAACCAAAATGCTGACGGCCGATGAGAGACAGGCGTACGAAAAGCGCAGCGGGAAGAAGATATTGCCTGCCACCAGGATAAGGCCGAAGGAAAAAACGTCGAAATAAGAATAGGGCGCGGTGGAGGCCGTAAGAATCACGCAGGAAACCAACATCGTCAATACTACGACGCTGGCCATTAGCATCTCTCGCACAGCGGGCCGAACGCCTCGGCAAATCAGCCAAAAAATAGGCAGAGTGAAAACAATAATGGACCCCAGGCGAAGCAGCAGAATTTGCGTGAATATCTCTGGGCGAAAGCTGTAATCATTGATTAGAAAAAGGAAGTAGATGGGAATGGCGATGAGCCCGGCCACGACAATGGTATGGCTTCGACGCCGCTGGGTGTCTGCTTCGAAACGTGCTTCAAGCATCTTGGCAAAGCGCAGCCGAAAACGCCTCCTTTTCAACTCAGCTTCTATGGCTTCAAGTAGCGCGTCGTTGATCATTACCAGCCCTCTTGCCACAAAAAGTCTATCTGCGTATTGCGTTACTGCTCACTATACCTGGGGGTAGTTTGGCACATTAAACGTCTCCGGTGATGAACAATCTTGTCAACGTAACAGGGAGGGAATGCATAGACTTTTTGCTCTGGGCAAGAAGCCAAAGCAGCGCCTGCAGAGCACTTAATGTCTGTTTATATCAAAAATCTCACCCCCTGCGCGGCCAGCGGACTACGCAATCGGTCGGGTAATGCTGCATCGGTTATCACCGCGTCATAGTCGGCCAGCTGCCCGGCGGCGCAGCGCAGCGGTAAATCAAACTTGGTGCTATCCAGCACCAGAACGCGAAAGGCTGCATTGGCCAACAGCGCTTCACGGGCCATGACCTCATCGTCGTTGTAGTCGAAAAGATTGCCGTGAGCATCCATCCCGCCTACCGAGACAATGCCTACATCCGCTCGGTAGCGTTGAAAAAAGCGCCACGCATCCCCGCCAATCACGTCCTGATCGCGGCGGCGCACCCGGCCGCCTGCCACCACCAGCTCACACTCAAGGGCTGAAAGCTTGATAAGCGCGTGGAGATTATTGGTCATGATATGCAGGCCCTGTTTATCGTGCAGCGCGTCGGCCAGCTGTTCAACGGTGGTGCCGGTGCCTAGAAACAGCGACTGATGATGCTGAATCAACGAGGCGGCCTGGCGGGCAATATGGCGTTTTCCGGCTTCGTTGACGATCTGGCGCTGGTCGTAGCCGATATTTTCGCGGTCGGGAAACGGCAGTACCTCACCGTGGCGCCGCAGCACCATGCCTTTTTCGGCAAGAAAGCGAATATCGCCGCGCAGGGTTTGTACGGACACCCCAAACTGATCAGCCAGCGCCTCCAGCGAATGGCGCCCCTCTTGGCGTACGCGCTCAAGCAGCGCTCGGCGGCGCTCGTTTAGCCCCTTCATTTTGCTCTCATCTCCCCTCTTTTTTGTTAACGAAAGACTTTCCGATATGTACGAAAGCTCGCCCCCTTCAAACGAAAGCGTACTGTCATGATGCTGTAAGGTGATGACAGTAGTGTGAGCAGGGTCACTCACAGGAGACCTTCTGATGCTTAAGCGCTCACTCTGCACCGCCATCGCTCTTACCACCACGATGGCAGGCCTGGCTCTTTCAGCCAACGCCGTTGCCGACGACAAGCTCGTGCTCTATACCAGCCAGCCCAACAGCGACGCCCAGCAAACGGTCGATGCGTTCCAGGCCGCCTATCCGGATATCGAGGTAGAGTGGGTACGCGACGGCACCACGCGGTTGATGACCCGCCTGCGCTCCGAGCTTGCCGCTGGGGTCAGTAACCCCGATGTGCTGCTGATCGCCGACAGCATGACCATGGAGTCGTTAAAGCAGGAAGGCCAACTTCAGGCTTATTTGAGCCCTAATCGTGAAGCCTTTGATGCCGAGCTTTTTGACCCCGAAGGCTTCTACTACGGCACCAAACTGATCACCACCGGCATCGTGTACAACACCGGCGCTGACGAGCAGCCGCAAAGCTGGCAGGACCTGCTCAAGCCTGAATATGAAGGTCTGGTCACGATGCCAAGCCCGCTTTATTCGGGGGCTGCCCTGATTCATATGGCGGCGATTAGTGAGAACCCTGACCTGGGTGAGAGCTATTACGATGCCCTGCATGACAACCGCACCGAAGCCCAGGGCGGTAACGGCGGTGTGTTCAACGCAGTGGCAGCCGGCACCAAGCCTTACGGCATCGTGGTGGATTTCCTGCCCATCCGCGAAGCGGCCAAAGGTTCACCGGTCGAGTTTGTCTTCCCTGAAGAGGGTGTGAGTGCAGTCACCGAACCTGTCGCCATTATGGCAGGTGCCAAGAACGTGGATGCGGCGCAGAAGTTTGTCGATTTCGTGCTCTCGGAAGAAGGTCAGCAGCTGGTCAGCGAGCAGGGGTATCTGCCTGCCCACCCGGGTGTTGCGCCGCCGGAAGGCTTCCCCGCCCGCGACACCATCGAGCTGATGTCCGTCGATATCGCCCAGGCGCTTGAGCAGGAAGAAGCCCTGAAACAGCGCTTCAGCGACCTGTTCGGCGGCTGATCATGTCACCGAGTCTTACCCAAGGCAGCCAGCACCGCTGGCTGCTTACCCTTTTGACGCTTACCGTGGTCCTGCTGAGCCTGGCGCCTAGCCTACGCCTTTTGGTCGAAGCGTTAAGCGATTTGACCCAAGGGGGCAACGCGCCGCTATGGCGCGTGCTCCAGTCTGCGAGCACCTGGCGAGCGCTGTCACACAGCCTGTATACCTCGGGGCTGGGCATGCTGATTGCCCTTGCGCTGGGCAGCCTGTTTGCATTCGTGATTACCCTGACCGACATTCGCGGCAAGGCATGGCTGGTGTTCTGCTTTATGCTGCCGATGATGATTCCGCCCCAGGTCACGGCGCTTAGCTGGCTACAGCTATTTGGCCCGGCAAGCCCGTTACTCAAAAGCATCGGCATGGCACCGCCGCTGGGCAGCCCACAGCCGCTCTACTCGGCGGAAGGCATCGCCCTGCTGTTAGGTATTCAAAGTGCCCCGCTGGTGTTTTTAGCGCTGCGCACGTCACTACTTTCCTTACCACGCGAGCTTGTCGAAGCTGCTCGCATCAGCGGTGCCCGGCAGAATCAGGTGTGGCGGCATATCGTACTTCCCGTGACGAGAAGCGGTCTGGTAGCCGGTAGCGCCATGGCGTTTATCTCAAGCCTGGGTAACTTCGGCATCCCGGCCATGCTGGGCATTCCGGCAGGCTATTACGTGCTGCCTACGCTGATCTATCAGCGCATGGCCAGTTTTGGCACCGGTGTACTGGCTGAGATGGCCGCCCTTTCACTATTGATTGGTGTGCTGGCGCTGGCGGGTGTGGCGCTTCAGCAACACTGGATGGGCCGCAGCCGTTTCGGGCTGGTGGGCCATAGCGGACGCGCCCATGATTTCTCACTCGGCCGCTTTCGTGCGCTGGTCACGGTGCTGCTGGTCAGCGTGTTGCTGGTCATTCTTGTCGCGCCGCTGGTGGCGCTGGTGGTCAGCTCGCTGGTGCCGGCCATGGGCGTACCGCTCAATGCCGATACCGCCACGCTGAACGCCTACCATGAAGTGATTGGCCGCCAGGGCGCCACGTGGCGCGCCATGCGCAATAGCTTTTGGCTTGCCGGTGGCGCAGCCGTGGTGCTCATGCTGTGCAGCCTGCCGCTGGCCTACCGCCTCCAGCGGCTTCCAGCGCGCCTGCAAAACCTGACGTTGAGCATTATCGAGCTGCCTTACGCCCTGCCCGGCGTGGTACTGGCGATTGCCTGCATACTGCTGTTCGTGCGGCCACTGCCCATTATCAACGTGGCGCTTTACGGCACGCTGGGGCTGATCTTCGTGGCTTATCTGGCGCGTTTTCTGGTGGTGTGCTTAAAGCCGGTCAGCGCAAGCCTTGCACAGCTTGACCCTTCCCTTGAAGAAGCCGCCCAGCTCGCCGGTGCCGGCCCTTGGCGTCGCCTTTCCACTATCGTGATGCCGCTGATTGCACCTGCGCTGTTTGCCGGGGGCTTGCTGGTATTTCTGCTGGCCGTCAACGAGCTGACCGTCTCGGCACTGCTATGGAGCGCCGGTAACGAAACCCTGGGCGTGCTGATTTTTAACCTCGATGAAGGTGGCGAAAGCGTTCTAGCCTCGGCGGTGTCCGTGCTGGTCGTGCTGATGGTCGCTTCACTCATGCTCTCGCTTAGCCTTCTGGCCCCGCGTTTACCCAAAGGAGTCGTGCCATGGCAGGGCTAACCCTTAAGCAAGTCACCAAGCAGTTTGGCGAACACAAAGCCGTGGATGGGCTTTCATTAACGGTTGAGCCGGGTGAGTTTGTCGCCCTGCTCGGCCCCAGCGGCTGCGGCAAAACCACCATGCTGCGCATGCTGGCCGGGTTCGAGCAGGTAAGTGGCGGTGAAATCCATCTGGGCGATCAGCTTCTGGCAAGCGAGCAGCACCACGTGCTCCCCGAGCAGCGCAACATGGCCATGGTGTTTCAATCCTACGCGCTGTGGCCGCATATGAGTGTTGCCGATAACGTCGGCTACCCGCTTAAACTACGCGGCGTGCGCGGGGCGGATTATCAGCACCGCGTTGAGCAGGCGCTTTCTCTAGTGGCGCTTGAGCCCTACGCCCAGCGCACGCCGCAGGATTTAAGCGGCGGTCAGCGCCAGCGCGTGGCACTCGCCCGCTGCCTGGTCACCGACCCGTCAGTGGTGCTTCTAGATGAGCCATTGGCGAACCTGGACCGCCACCTGCGCGCATCCATGGAGCACAGCTTTGCGGATTTCCACCGCCGCACCGAAGCCACCATGGTCTACGTCACCCATGATCAAAGCGAAGCCATGGCGCTTGCTGACCGTATCGCAGTGATGCAGGCGGGCAAGCTGGTGCAGTGGGCCACGCCTGAAACGCTCTACCGCGAGCCGCGTACGTCCTGGGTGGCAAGCTTTATCGGCCAGGGCAGCCAGTTGATGATAAGTACCGGCGCACCGGGCAGGCGCCTTGGCGGCCATGAGCTGATGCAGGGGCTAGCGTCTCCCGCTGCCCAGCGTCATCAGGCGGTGCTGGTGCGCCCGGAACATATTCAGGTGCACCCCGAAGCGCCCAGCCAGCAGGATTTAACCGCTCGTATTGAGCGCCAGACCTTTCGTGGCGAGCGCTATGAGCTTCACCTGCGCATGGCCGGTGGCGAAACGCTGCTCGCCTATCATCCCCACGCCCTGAAATTGGGCCAGCAGGTAGCGCTGACGCTCCTGGAAGGCTGGTGTCTGGAGCCCGACCAATGAGCGCCAGCATCAACATGTTAAGCGGCCTGGGCGATAAAGGCCCCGCAGCCATTGTGGTGGAGGCCAACGGCAAGCGGCTTCTGCTGGATGCAGGTGGTGCGCTGCACCCGGGCGAGCCGGTCACCTGGGCACGCGGGCTTGATGTCGATGCGGTGATTATCAGCCATGACCATATCGATCATATTGGCGGCGTCAGCGAGCTGCCCGCTACGCTGCCGCTTTACTGCACGCCTCTGGTAGCTCAAGCGCTCCCCAACGGGCGCGCCTGGCAGCCGCTACCCGAACGCGGCACCTGCCAGATCGCCGGTATTCCGGTGACCACCGGGCAGGCGGGCCATTCGTTGGGCGGGGTATGGATTCATCTGGATGTGGCAGGCGGCATTTTCTATAGCGGTGACGCCTGCTTTGAGTCCCGGCTGTTTCCGTTTGATACGCCGCCACCGGCGCAAATTGCGCTGCTTGATGCGTCCTACGGCACCTACGATCAACCCCAGCAGGCATGTGTGGATGCTATCAGCGCACACTTGGACCGCCCTCTGGTTTTCCCGGTGCCTGAAACGGGCCGGGCGCTTGAGATGGCGCTCTGGCTAGCCGAAGAGGCGGATGCTCGCGGGCTTTCGCTTGCCATTGACCCGATTATTCGCGCCAATCTGCAAACCCTGCTGGCGCTCCCCGCTACGCTACGCCGTTCCCATGTGGATAAAAGAATAGAAGCGATTCTAGTGCGCCCCGATGCTTCCCAGCCAAGCCTCAACCTGATCAGTGATCGTGACGACACAGCTGCCATGTGGCCAGGTTTTCACTTATTGCACACCGGTTACCTGACGCCTTCGCGCTGCGCCGAACTGGCCGCTGGCGACATTCTCTGGCAGCGCTGGAATGTGCATCTACGCGCCTCGCATCTGGTTGGGCTTGCCGATCAGCTAAACGCCGAACGTGTGGTGCCGCTGTTTACTCATTTATCCGACCCGGCTCTTAGCAACTGGCGCACGTTACTCGGTGCGCGTCTCGCCACACAAAAGACCCTGTTCTTGAATACTGACGCCTTGAATACGCACGTTTTAAATGCCAACACCTTAAATAACAGGAGCCTTGCATGACCCACGCCGTGATTGTCGATGTTGACGGTACGTTAGCTGAATTTCACCCCACAAAAGTACACGAATGGGTGCTGGGCCCCGCCAAGCAGTGGGACCCCTTCTTTGCGTTTATGGCCGAAGCGCCGGTGATCGAACCGGTCGCCCGGCTGGTGAAATTATTGAAAGCCCAGGGGCAGCAGATCATCATTTGCAGCGGCCGCCCGGACACTCACCGAGATCATACTCATGAATGGCTGACCCGCAACGCCATACCGTTTGACGCCATGTACCTGCGCCCGGATGGCCATGACCACGTGGATGATGAAGCGGTCAAGGAAGCCCTGCTCAGCACCATGCGCGAAGACGGCTTCGAGCCCTGGCTGGTGCTGGATGACCGCGATGCGGTAGTCGCCCAGTGGCGCGCGCTGGGCCTTACCTGCCTGCAATGCGCCCCGGGTGATTTTTAATCGAGCGCCGTCCGAATGATGTATCCCTAAAGCCCGCTACTTGTTGAGCTTCTTGTAACGCTGTTCGGCCCGTTTGATGGTGGCGATTTTTTCGGGCCGCTTCATGGATTTCCAGTGGCGAATTTCTTCAATACTTCGCCCACAGCCGGTGCACATGCCGCCTTTCAACTGACAGGCGGCGATGCAGGGGCTGTCGATTTTCTTGGCCATCAGTGCCTCACGCTTCGCGCGCGCAGACGGCGCTGCCAGTCACCGCCGTGGGCGCGCTGGCACGCCTGCTCACTATCGAAGTCGATGTGCTGTGCGATGCTATCCAGCGCCACACCCGCCTCGGCCAAGGCGCTGGCCGTGAAATCATGCAGGCGCTGTTTGGCATCGCCCTTTAGCGCTGAGGCTAAATGGGCATCGGTATCAAATACCCAGATAACCACCAGGCTTTCGGGAAAGTGCTGGTAGTCCACGCAGTGGGTTAGCCAGACAAACCCGGGCACCTCAGCCTTGGCCTGCTCGCAGGCCTCGGTCAAAGAAGCAATGATCTGCCGTTCCAGTTTTCCGCGTTCCCGTTTAGCAATCATGTAAACACCTGACTTAACAAACAAATGGACCTTATTAACTGCGTTATAACATCTTAAGATAACAAGGGCGCGTTTGGCCGTCGTTGCCATATCAATAACACCACTGGCAGTAACGAAACAGGAATCAAGAGCGCATTGAGCATCGCCCAGCCCAGGGTATTAACCAACGGCCCCGCCAGCAGCGCCGTCAAGGCAACCGTACCGAATACCAGAAACTCGTTGGCCGCCTGAGTGCGCGCCTTGTCAGCCGGTTGATAGCTTTGCGTTAATAGGCCGGTAGCGGGCAGGAAGGTAAAATTCCAGCCAAGCCCCAGCAGAATCAGCGCAACGTTAAAGCCAGCAAAACCGGCATCGAACTGGGCGGCGACAGCGCTTGCCACCAGCAGTAAGCAGCCAGCGGCAATCATGCGCGGGGCGCCAAAGCGTGTCGTCAAATGGCCGGTGAAAAACGAGGGCAGGAACATGGCGACCACATGCCACTGAATGGTCGTGGCGACATGGTCAAAACTGTGACCAGCCCCTGCCATCGCCAGCGGTGTTGCGGTCATGGCCAGGTTCATTACGCCGTAGCCGATGGCCGCTGCGCTGACGGCCAGCAGAAAACCAGGCTGACGCAGGATAGCGGACAAAGGCTTTTTCTCGCTCTCTACTGCCTGCACAAAAGCGACCGGCAACCGCGTACAAAGTAATATGCCCAGTGCCAGCGCGTAGAGCACGCCCAGCCCTACGAAGCTACCTAAAAACGGCGTCTCGCTCAGCTCGCGGCTAACGCGGGCAAGCCAGGGGCCTGCAAATGCCGCCAACACTCCGCCGCCCATCACTAAACCAAGCGCTTTATCACGCAGTGCGCTGGGGGCGGCCTCAAGGGCCGCAAAGCGGTAGAGCTGCCCAAAGCCGATACCGATACCAATCAGCCAAGTCGCCAGCAGGAACAGCCCAAAGCTTTGCTGACGTAGCGCCAAAATGGCCACGGCCGTACCCATCAAGCCGATAAGATTGCCCAGCACAAACCCGCGCTTACGCCCCAGCCGCCCCATGATCAGCGAGGCGGGAATGGTGGCACACATCAGCCCCAGCCATTGGCTGGCCACCGGCACAGTGGCCCAGTTAGCCGTTGGTGCCAGCGAGGCGCCAATGAGGGGCGATACGGCAATCAGCAGAATATTGCCGCTGACCAACAACGCCTGACACAGCGATAACAGCGTAACGGTTAATGGCATGGCGATGGCTCCAAAGGCGTAGGCACAAGAGTAGGCGTGAGGGTAGACGTAAGGGCAGACTTAGCCGCCGCGCCGAAGCGCTGGCGATACACAGAAGGGGAAACGCCATAGTAACGCTGAAACTGGCGGCGCAGTTGCTCAGCGCCGCCCAAGCGCCAGCGTTCGGCTAATCGTTCAAGCGACACCGTTTGCTGCTCATCCAGCAGTGCCAAACGTGCCTGCTCCAGGCGCAGCTGGGTCAAGTAAGTAACCGGCGTCGTGGTTAAGTGGCGCTTGAATAGCCGGGTAAGATGACGTGGC
Organism: Halomonas colorata; assembly: GCF_014897985.1. Lineage (GTDB taxonomy): Bacteria > Pseudomonadota > Gammaproteobacteria > Pseudomonadales > Halomonadaceae > Vreelandella > Vreelandella colorata. The sequence goes on along the minus strand of NZ_JABUZA010000010.1, from coordinate 40,508 downwards.
GACACCGCCATCAAGGCCGCCATACTTTCCAACGAATGCGCCCCACCAGGGTCGGCATGCAGATGATCCAGCAAACGGCGTAACGGGCCAGCACCTTGCTGGCAGCGAAGAAGTTCGCTGAACTGCGACTGCCCGCCGGGGCGATGCAGAAACATCACCAGCTCCCGCGCCACCCGCCCGGCAAGGTCAGCGCCGTGGTCAGCTTCCACCAGCGAAAGCGCCAGATCGATACCGGCCGTTATCCCGGCACTGGTGTAGCGATCGCCGCTCTGTATATACAGCGCATCAGGCTCAACGCTAAGTGCCGGGTACTCCTCGGCAAGCTGCTCGGCATGGCGCCAATGGGTGGTAACCCGCTTGCCATCTAAAAGCCCGGCGGCAGCCAGCAAGAAAGCCCCTGAGCAGATCGAGCCTAACCGGCGCACGTGAGGCGCCAGCTTACGTAAAAGTGCCAACACGTGTCGGTCCTGACGTAACGCCATCACACCGCTGCCGCCTGCTATCAGCAGTGTATCCAAAGGCAGCAATTGTGGAAGTTCAGCATAGGCGTGGCTGGCATGCACCGCCAGGCCACCGTTGGTCATCACCGGCCCTGGCGCATCGGCGACCAGGGTTAAGCGATACAAGGGTTCCGGGCTTAGCGCGTTGGCGCTGGCAAACACCTGCCAGGGGCCACTGACATCCAGCAATTGGCAGTCGGGGTAAGCTAATAAGGCAATATGGCGCGTCATGTTCTCTCCCGCTCGTTAATAGGGAGAGTTTCCGCTGAGCGCGACGCGTCGGCAAGGACCATTACCCCACCGATACGGACATTACCTAGCCCGTTTGGCTGATGGGCGCTTCCATGCGACGCACGCTGGACACGAAGTCGCTGAATCGTTCACCTTGAATCAGCACGTGGTCGCATAGCGCTTGCTCAGCCAGTGCAGCATCGCCTTGGGTAATGGCATCTACGATGACCTGGTGTTCGCTTAGCGAATTATGCATGCGCTGGCGAACCTGCAATTGCAGACGACGATAGGGCTTTAAGCGCTGTTTTAACTGACGAGCTTCGCTGGCCAGAAAAGTATTGTGGCTCGCCGCATAGATGCAGTCGTGAAAGGCTTCGTTTTCGTAGTAGTACTCGTCGGTATCACCCGCCAGGGCGGCGGCCTCGCAGCGTCCATGGGCGGCGCGTAATTCAGCAAGCTCCGGCTCGCTGATGCGCCGGGCTGCCAGTCGCCCGCACATACCTTCAAGCTCAGCCATCACTTCAAACATTTCGATTAGCTGGTCGATACCCACCTTGGCGACAAACGTGCCTTTCTTCGGCGAAACGGTGACCAGGCCGCTGGCGACCAACTGCTGAAAGGCCTCGCGCACCGGCGTGCGTGATACGTTAAACGTCTGCCCCAACTCTTCGGGGTCCAGCCGTTCGCCCGGTAGACGGCGTCCATTGATAATATCGTCTTCAAGAGAATCGCGAAGCTTCTGCGCGTTGGAACGTTTGGTATCGGCCATATTTCACCTCCAAAAAAGCACGCCATTATACTTATTGTATGCTGCACTTATTTGACATTAGCACAGCTAAGGACTATTGAAATATATATCAGATTTTCTGATACACATAAAAAGCTCTTCCAAACACACAACAACAAACAGTTGGAGACGCCATATGCAACGCTACCTATGTACCACCCTGACCGCTCTGGGCTTGGCCATTGCCGTTTCTCACGCCAGCGCCGATACCGTGCTGCGCGCCTCTCACCAATTCCCCGGCGGGCAAGGTGATGTCCGTGATGAAATGGTCCAAATGATGGCCCGCCACGTCGCTGAGGCGGATGTGGGGCTTACCATCGAAGTCTACCCTGGCCAGTCGTTGTTCAAAGCCCGCGAGCAGTGGGGTGCGCTTACTCGGGGTCGCCTGGATATTACCTCGCTACCGCTGGACTACGCGAGCGGCCGCCACCCTGAATTTTCCGCCACCTTGATGCCTGGTTTGGTACGCAACCAAGCGCATGCTCAGCGCCTGAATGACTCAGAATACATGGAGTTAATTCACGCAGTGATTCTGGAGGGAGGCGCACGCGTGCTGTCCAACGCTTGGCTTTCAGGTGGTTTCGCGTCTAGCGAGCAGTGCATTACCTCCCCCGACACCGTTTCTGGGCAAAACATTCGTGCCGCGGGCCCGGCGTTTGAAGAGATGCTGGAAGCCGCCGGTGCTTCAATCGCCTCCATGCCCTCCTCTGAAATTTACACCGCCATGCAGACCGGTGTACTCGACGCCGCCAATACCTCTTCCATGTCGTTTATCTCGTTTCGACTTTATGAACAGGTTGAGTGCATGACCCAGCCAGGCGACTTCGCGTTGTGGTTCATGTACGAGCCGATCTTGATTTCCGAGCAGGTATGGCAAGGCCTCAATGAAGAGCAGCAGGCGGCCCTGATGGAAGCAGGTAAAGCGGCCGAGCAGTTCTTTGCCGAAGAAGCGGCAGCCATTGATCAAGAAATGGCTGACGTCTATGAAGAGAACGGCGTGGAAGTGGTCAGCATGAGCGAGGAGGACTACAACGCCTGGCTCGAGATCGCCCGTGAAACCTCCTACCAGAACTTTGCCAATAACGTTCCCAATGGCCAGGCCATCATCGATGCGGCGTTAGCCGTCGAGTAAGCACTTACCCCAGCAACCTGTGACCATTTGTCTGCATTAGACGAGTGGTCCGGTTCGATTGTCGCCTGCTTAGCTTGATGAGGGAACTATGGCAACTTCAACCACGCATCCCCCCGCCGCTCGCGGTGGGGTTATCGGCAGCTATATCCGCCTGATGGACAGGCTGTCACGCCTGTTTGCCTATCTGGCCTGCGCCCTGTTTGTGGCGGGCGTACTGGTGATTTGCCAGATGGTCTTTATCCGCTACGTGCTGGGCATGAGCACCAGTTGGCAAACCGAGTTCACCGTTTTTTCAGTGACCGGCGCCATGCTGATGGGCAGCCCCTACGTACTCATGACCGGCGGCCACGTCGCCATCACCATTGTCCCTGATGCGCTGGGCGGTATCGCCCAGAAAGCCATGCGCCTGGTGGCCTCGCTTTTTGGCCTGGCCTTTTGTGCAGCGCTTGCCTACGCCTCCTGGGTGTATGTACTGGAAGCCATGCACGGCAACTGGACCACCGGTTCGGTCTGGAACCCGCCGCTCTGGCCGGCGCTTATGCCCATGGCATTAGGCGCTTCGCTATTGGTACTGCAATACGTGGCTGAAATTCTGCGCGGGGAGCACTGAGCATGGATCCGATTACCTTAGGCATTATTGTAGCCATCGCGCTGATTGCGCTCATGGCCATTGGTACCCCTATCGCTTTTGCGCTGGGCGGTGTATCGCTACTGGCGCTACTTTATGATCGCGGGCTTGCCGAGCTCACCTACTTTGGCGAAACATTTTTTGACCGCATTGCGGAGTTTGGCTTTGTCGCCATTCCGATGTTCATCTTGATGGGCGCGGCTGTCGCCTCATCGCCCACCGGACGCGACCTTTATCGCTCGCTCGACTTATGGATGGGGCGCTTACCGGGCGGCCTGGCGGTCTCCAATATCGGCGCTTGCTCCATCTTTGCCGCCCTTTCGGGCTCGTCCCCGGCCACCTGTGCAGCGATTGGTAAAATGGGCATTCCAGAGATGCGCGTGCGTGGCTACCCGGATGGCGTAGCGGCTGGTTGTATTGCCGCAGGCGGCACCCTGGGCATTCTGATTCCGCCATCGGTCACCATGATTATCTACGGTATTTCTACCGAAACCTCAATCGGTCGGTTGTTTATCGCAGGCGTGGTGCCGGGCTTCATGCTCGCGGGGCTGTTCATGATCTGGACGATGATCGCCTGCAAAATGGCCGGTGGTTATAACAACCCGTTGGCGGAGTCTGCCGAGCGCCTGAAGCAGACGGTTAAACACAACGTCGATAGCAACTTGAAGGCGTTAGTGCGCGTTCTGCCTTTTCTAGGCGTGGTGGCGGGCATTTTATTTGCGCTTTACGGCGGGGTGGCGACACCCTCGGAAGCGGCGGGTGTAGGCGCCTTCTTATGTCTGGCGCTGGCCATTTTAATCTATCGCATGTGGCAGCTGGGCCCGATCAAACTGATCATGCGCGACTCGCTGCGCGAAAGTGTGATGATCATGCTGGTGATCGCCACCGCCGAAGTATTTGCCTACGCACTCTCCTCGATGTTTATTACTCAGACGGTGGCCGCCGCCATTGCCGACCTGGAGGTCAACCGCTGGGTGTTAATGGGGGTGATTAATCTCTTTTTACTGGTAGCTGGTTTCTTCTTGCCACCGGTGGCAGTCATCGTCATGACCGCGCCGATTCTGCTGCCAATTATCATGGCCGCCGATTTTGACCCTTACTGGTTCGCCGTAATCCTGACCATCAACCTGGAAATCGGTCTGATCACTCCGCCTGTGGGGCTGAACCTGTTCATTATCAAAGGCATCGCACCAGATATCTCGCTGCGCGACATCCTGATGGGCAGCCTGCCCTACGCGCTGTGCATGGTATTGGGCATCTTGCTGCTGTGCCTCTTCCCGGGCATCGCGCTGTGGTTACCCAACTTGATAATGGGTTAAGGAGCTGAGCCATGAACATGATGTTTCTGCAGGAGATTTTTAACAATATCACTCAGCGTGATGCACTGTTACGGCGCCGCAACCCAGGGGCGCTTACTCCGGACCATGATCATCTGGTGAGTGCCTGTCAGGCGCTTCTGGCAAGCGACGGCGAAGCTTCCAGCATTGCCTTGGCAAGCCGGGCGCTAGCTATCTACCAACGCTTATCAGCCGCAGAAAAAGCCAGCTTTTTTGCACGCCTGGCCAGCGACTTTGCCGCCGACGCTGCGCAAATTGATGAAGCCTATGCGGCCTACTCAGAAGCCCGCGACAACTACACGCTACAAACCCTGTTTGACGCCTGCGAACCGCGCCGTCAGGAGCTTTTTCGGCGCTTGAACCTGGCCCGCGACGGCACCTATGAGCTGGTCAAGATGCGCGAAGACCTGCTGGGGTTGCTGCGCGAGCAGCCCGAACTGGGGCCTATCGACGACGACTTTGCGCACCTTTTCGGCTCCTGGTTTAACCGCGGCTTTTTAATGCTTAAACGAATCGACTGGAACACGCCAGCCTCTGTGCTTGAGAAGATCATCCGTTATGAAGCGGTGCATGAGATTCAGGACTGGAATGACCTACGTCGACGGCTGGATGCTCGTGACCGGCGCTGCTTTGCATTCTTTCACCCGGCGATTGGCGACGAGCCGCTGATCTTCGTCGAGGTGGCCCTGCATAAAGGGCTGCCGAGTCGCATTCAACCGATTCTGGTGGGTGAAGAAAACGGCGCTGATCCCGAAGATGACGATACGGCTGCCTTCTTTGGGATCAGCAACTGCCAAACCGGCCTGCGCGGCATTTCGTTTGGTAACTTTCTGATCAAGCAGGTGGTACAGGAGCTTTCACAAGAACTCCCTCAGCTTAAATACTTCGTCACGCTGTCGCCGGTTCCCGGGTTTGCCCAATGGCTCACCGAGCAGCGTGAGGATGAGCAGTGGCCGGAAACCCTGCGCAGCACGCTGGGTGAGCTTGAAACGCCCGACTGGCACCACGATGCGGTACGCGAAGAACGCCTGAAAACCATTATTCGCCCTCTGGCCGCCCGCTATCTGATCGAAGCCAAAAACGCCAAGGGCTTGCCTCTCAACCCTGTCGCCCGCTTTCACCTGGGCAACGGCGCTGAACTGCATCGCATCAACTGGCTGGGCGATATCTCGTCCAAAGGCGTCAAGCAAGCGGCGGGGCTGATGGTCAACTATCTATATGTGCTTGATGACATTGAACGCAATCACGAAAACTATACCGCCAAGGGCACCGTTGCCTGCTCAAATGAAGTGCGTGACCTTGCGCGTCGCGCCCGCAAGCTGGCCAAGGGAGAGACCGCCAAATGAACCACAACCTGTTTGAAACCTTTGCCGCCAAGATGCGCGAGCGCGCCGACGCTGACTTTATTACCACTCGTGAAGGCCGCCACTATAGTTACACCGATGCGCTGAACATAAGCGCCCAGCTTGCCGGTGCCTTGACCGAGCTGGGCGTGACACAAGGCGACCGCGTTGCCGTCCAGGTAGATAAAAGCCCTGAGGCAATACTGCTTTACTTGGCCTGCCTGCGTATTGGCGGCGTTTATCTGCCCTTGAACACCGGCTATACCGGCGATGAAATTCGCTACTTTTTAAACGACGCCGAACCTGCGCTGTTTGTTTGCCGCCCCAAGCTAGAAGATGAAGCACAAGCACTTGCCGCTGAAACCGGCTGCCCGGCGGTGGCAACGCTGGGTAGTGCGGCGGATGGCAGCCTGATGGAAACATCCCTTCGCTCAGCGCCCTGTGAGGAGATCGTCACGTTGGGCGAAAACGATCTGGCGGCGATTTTATATACCTCCGGCACCACCGGGCGCTCTAAAGGCGCCATGCTGACTCACCGCAACCTGGCGTCCAATGCTGAAACGTTAGTAACAACCTGGCACTTCAGTGCCGATGATCGGCTGATTCATGCGCTGCCCATTTTTCATACGCACGGGCTGTTTGTGGCGTGTAATGTCGTCTTGATGGCTGGCGCCAACATGCTGTTTCTGCCCAAGTTTGATGCCGATATCATCTTTGAGGAATTGCCCCATGGTAGCGTGATGATGGGTGTGCCCACGTTCTATACCCGGCTGGTTCAGGACGCGCGATTAACACCGCAGGCGGCGGAAAACATGCGCCTGTTTATCTCGGGCTCGGCACCGCTGACCTCTGAAACCCATGAAGCGTTTGCAGCCAAGACCGGCCATGCGATTTTAGAGCGCTACGGCATGACCGAAACCAATATGAATATCTCCAACCCCTATCAAGGGGAGCGCCGTGCGGGCACCGTGGGAATGCCGCTGCCCGGTGTGGATATTCGAATTATCGATCGGGAGTCAGGCGCGGAAGTCGATGAAGGCGACATCGGCATTCTTCAGGTCCGCGGGCCTAACGTGTTTATCGGCTATTGGCGAATGCCCGAGAAAACCCGGGAAGAGCTGCTCGATGACGGCTTTTTCATCACCGGCGATTTGGCCATGCGTGACGCCCAGGGCTATGTGCATATCGTGGGCCGCGATAAGGATCTGGTGATTTCTGGGGGCTACAATGTTTATCCCAAGGAGGTGGAGCAGCTTATCGATGAGCTGGAGCAGGTGGTTGAGTCGGCGGTGATTGGCTTGCCGCATCCTGATTTTGGCGAAGGGGTAACGGCGGTTGTGGTTTGCCAGGCGGGCGCGACGCTTGATGAGGCCACGATTTTTGATCACCTGGCAGGACGCCTGGCCAAATATAAGCAGCCCAAACGGGTCTTTTTTGTCGAGGAGCTGCCGCGCAATACCATGGGCAAGGTGCAGAAAAACGAATTGCGTAAGCGCTTTGCTGACACATACCGCTCAGTTTAATCCCGCTTCACCTAGCGATTCGAGCCACTAACAACGCCGCCTGCTCTTTGAGCTCATCGTGAGCTTCTTGAGTGCGGCGTTTTTCTGCTTCGCTGCCCAGAGAGTCAATATTGGCTTCAACGTTGAGCAGCACGCTGCGTAATGCCGCAGCCAGCAGCTCTCCCCCGGCTCGGGTGTCGCTGGCAAATTGCTGCTCGCTGCACCCACCCGCCCGGATGCACAGGCTCAGAGCCTTCTGGCACAGCCGTGCCGTTTGTAGCGGCACGTCGACCGCCGTGGCGGCGGCTTGCTGAATCGCGCTGCATCGGGCCGTTTTTTCGTGTTCGTCATGGTGGGGCATCTGAAATGCCGCCATCAATCCTTCAAATGCCGCAATGTCCTTATCGGCCAAGGGGCCAAGCTGCTCTTTTAAGCGCTCGCCTTCATCAAGCAGAGCGCGTCTGGTCTCGCTTGTCTCATGCTGTTGACTCAGGTGCAGCCCCTTGAGAATCAGCGCCACGCCCAAGGCGGCAGTCACGCTGGCTGCGGCCCCACAGCCTGGCATGGGTTTTCGGGCAAGTGAATCGCCAAAATGGCCAAGCGTTTGTTCCCAAATGGGGGTGTGGCCTTGTCCAGCATCCTGCATATACGTTACTCCGAAGATCTTGGCGGTGGGATAGAACTCATACCTGCCCCTCAGGTCTTACAAGCGGGTGCCGGGGTTTCTATCTTTGAAACAAACGTCAGCTTTTTGAAACACACTTCAGCTTTTGAAACACACTTAGGTCAGTATGGTTCACCTTGGGCCATCATGTGTTATTAGCCGCCATGCGATATTAGCCAGCATAGAGGCGAGGCGTGGTAGCGTACAGGCAGCGTGATGAAAACCGCGACTTGTCCAAGACCATGACCGACGCCTTACCTCAAGGTGTATTCATTGGCCGAAATCGCAATGAGTTGTACTTCGCTAGAAGGTTATTTAGCGTTGATGCTAAACTAAATTTCACTTTGCATAAGGAGCTTGCTGTTTTGACAACTTCAAATGACATCGGCGCGCGGTCTGCCGCCGATCTTTATCGTTTTGTTACCGAAGCTACCGCACAACCCGATACCAGCGAGCTTGAGTGGCCGGATGCCAACCTCAGCCTGGACGAGGCCAACCAGACTCTGATCTGGGAACTTCACGATTACGGCAATCTAACCCTGACCCTGTCGCGTAGTGACAACGAATGGATTGCCATGACGGCGATTGCGGCGGTAGACAGCGTCAGCAACCAGGCCGAGCTCAATGAGGTGCTGCTGCGCCAAGGCCTCGCCCTACCGCTGGCATCTGTCGGCATCGTCGCTATTGATGGGCGTGATTTCTACGTGGCCTATGGCCAGCTATTTGGCGACTCAAAACTGGCGTCCATTTGCGCTGAACTGCACGCAACGGCCAGTGCCGCCATGGAAGTCGCCGGTCTGATTCAGGAACACTTTTCTTAACCATTTTTCATCTTAATACGCTTTTCAGGAGCAACTCTTATGTTAAGTAAAATCATGACGGCCTTACGCGGTAAAGCCAATGAAACCGGTCAGGCGGTCGTTGATTCTCAGGCCCTGCGTATTCTGGATCAGGAAATTCGTGATTCCGAACATCATCTCAAGCAGTCCAAGACCGAACTGGCACGCCTGATGGGCCAGCGTCAGCTGAACAGCAATAAAGCCGACACGCTGGAAGGCAAGATTAGCGAGCTTGAGCAGAGCGCTGAGGCCGCACTGGACAAAGGCGAAGAAGCACTCGCAGTGGAAGTCGCCGAGCGCATGGTGGCCATGCAGGAAGAACTCGACGCCGAGCGTAATATCGTCAGCGAGTACGATGCCAGCATCGAGAACCTGCGCGGTGCCATTCGTAACACCGAAAACCAGCTGCGCCAGCTCAAACAGCAGGTAAGCGTGGTGAAGGCGACTGAATCTGCACAGAAGGCTCAGTCTGCCGTGGCGGCGCGCCACTCGGGCCAGAACAGCGCCATGGGCAGTGCCATGGAGTCCCTCGAGCGTATTCGTGAACGCCAGCAGCTTAACTCCGCCCAGATGCAGGCCGCCGACCAGATGGCCGCTGAGGAGAGTGGTTCATCGCTCGACGCACGTTTGAAGGCCGCCGGTATTGGCGCAAGCGACCGCAAGGCCGAAGACGTGCTGGCCCGCCTGAAAGCCAAAAAGAATACGCCACAAGCGTAACTAAAATAGCGCCCGCCCAAGCGGCGGGCCTGTTCTCAAGGAGCGAGCAGTGCCTATTTTTGTACGTCTTCTAAAGGCGCTTCAAGCATCCACCATCAGCGTCAGTTGGACCTTTCTGTTTTTGATGGTTATCGGGCATTCGGCGCTTTCCTGGGCTGCCATGGCCGTTGCCGATGAAGTAGTGGCAAGCTCCTTTCGGCTGTGGATGTACTTTTATGTCACCACCACGACTACCGTGGGCTATGGTGATTTCAGCCCTCAAACACCAATTGGCCAGTGGGCAGCCACACTGTGGGTAATTCCCGGCGGCATCATCTTGTTTGCTGCGTTTATCGGCAAGGCAACGGCCAACATTAGCTCAACCTGGAGAACGCTGGTGCAGGGTAATGCGAACTATGACGGCCTTACCGGCCATACGCTCGTGATCGGTTGGCACGGTGAGCCAACAGCCAATATCATTCGTATCCTTCAGGCGGATCCTAACCTGCCGGACGATATCGTGCTGTGCGTGGCCGCCGATATCGATAACCCGCTGCCCGGCAGTATCAAGTTCGTCAAGGGCGAAAGCTTCTCCGACGCCGAACTGCTTAATCGGGCAGGTATCAAGGGCGCCAGCCGCATCATTATCTACGACAAGGTCGATGAGCGCGTGGCAACTATCGCGCTTTCGGTGTACGACCAGAAATCGCCGGGTTGCCATATGGTAGCGCACTGCGACAACCCTTCGACTGCCAGCATGTTGCGCCGCACGCTACCGGGTATCGAGTGTACCCAAGGGCTCTCTATCGAAATGCTGGTGCGCTCGGCAACTGACGCGGGGATCAGCCGGGTGGTCAATGAGCTGCTGGCCATCGGCCAGGGAGCTACTCAGTTTCAGGCCTGTTTACCCACCACCCTGCCCAGCGAGCAGAGCGTGCGTTACGGCGATTTGATGGCAAAGGCGAAAGCGGACAACAACGTGACGCTGCTAGGCGTCTGGCGCCCGGCAAGCGATGAACGCCAACTATTGAATCCGCCTGCCGACTTCGCGGTGACGGCAGGTGATACCCTCTACTATATGGGCGATCAACGCCTGAGCGAAGATGATCTTGTCGCTCTGTTTCAGTCTGCTCTGGGGAGAGTTACCTGATGTTCAAAACCTTGAAAAGCCTGTTTGGCGCCTCTGATGATACCGCTCAAGCCGAGAGTAAAGCGACCTTCAATGCGGGCCTGCCGCTGGGCATGACGTCTGAAGATTTCGAAGGGCTACGCCTTGATGGCCGCGTCAAGATTGCACTTGCCGAGCTTAGCGCGTTTCCGGACACCCTGTTTGGCTGGTCCAGCGAGCCCTACCACCATGTGGCGGCCGTTGGCCATGTAGATCTGGGCCAGGGCGCTCACCTGGTGCGCTTTTATCTGGATAACGATACGTGGCTGCAGGCCAATGTCGAAAACCAGCAGGTGGTCGAGTACAAGCTATTTGATTTTTATCGCGTCACCCATCTTTCGGACGTCGAGTTTGATGCGCTGATCAACGCAGATGACAAGAAAGCGGGCGAACTTGGCGCGCAGTCCATCACCGTTGAAGCAACTGACACAAGCGGGCGTGAATGTCAGTATCAGCGTGTATGGGGCGATGAAGCGAGCCTATGGTCGCCGCCTGTGCTGCTTGAAGAGCAGGTAATGACCACGGAAAGCGTCATGACGCGTAGCGTTACCCATCATGCCATGCTTTACGAGCGCCAGATTGAAGGCTCTGAGCGCATGGAATACGTGCTGCTGAATGCTGAAAATGACGGCGAAGGCGGCTTCATGCTGGTGCAGAATCTGGGGGTTGATGTTACCTCCGTGGACATTGATGCTATTTAAACGGCGCCAGCCATCTACACTGTTTATTCTTAACCAAGGAAGATCCTACACATGCTGTATTTACAAGGCCTCCCCCACTTCTTGGGCTATCTGATTGGCGCGCTGGTGCTTCTCGTGGCGTTCATGTACTGCTATAGCCGGATTACGCCTCACCACGAATGGACACTGATTCGTGAAGGTAACGCCGCGGCCGCTACCGCTTATGCGGGCTCGATTCTAGGCTTCACCCTGCCGCTTTACAGCGCCATGGCGAACTCCGTTAGCTTCATCGATTTCATCCTGTGGGGCATCATCGCGTTCGGCGTTCAGTTAGCCACCTTCTTCGGGCTGAAAATGGTGCTGAAAAATCAGGGGGAAAGTCTTTCACTGCACATTACCGAAGGCCATATGGCATACGGCGTTCTGGTCGGCAGCGTATCGATTGCGGTAGGCCTGATCAACGCAGCCTCGATGACGTGGTAAGGAGTTTACAGATGGCAAATCACGATCAGACACCGCACCTTCCTCGTCGCAAACGCAGTGCCCGCCTGTCATTGGCGATGATGGGAGCTAGTGCCTTCGGTCTTACCGCCTGTGGCCAGCCGGAACAGACCACCGATGTCAGCTTCGATAGCCCACGCAGCTACCAGAGCGTGGATGAGTGCGTAGCCGCCGATGTGTATACCCAGAGCGCCTGCGAAGAAGCCTACGAAGCGTCGATCAAGGAAGTGCCACGCTTCAATACGCTTGAAGCCTGTGAAGCAGAGCATGGCGAAGGTGCTTGCGTCGCGCCCAGCGAAGAGCAGGCCCAGGCGGCGACCGGCAGCAGCGGCGGCAGCTGGTTTATGCCGGCGATGATGGGCTATATGGTCGGCAATATGATGTCGCGCTCAAGCAGTGGCGCCACCAGCCGTGGTGTCTATCAGGAGCCGGTGTATCGCAACCGCCAGAATCAGGGCAATTGGAATACCGCCAACAATCAGGCTAGCCAGCGTGTCAGTCAGCGCCAGCAGACCATGCGTACCTCTGCCATGCAGAACCGTCAGTCAGCCACACAGCGCAGCGGCTTCGGCTCACGTTCCTCTGCCCGCGGGGGTTGGGGTTCGTGACCCGCAGCGGATATTCACATGCTTAGAATCGACGTGGCAGAACGCCCCAACTGGAAAACCCTGGCTCATGAGCTGGGGTTTCATTTTCATACCATTGACGGCGAGCCTTATTGGAAGGAAAGCGCTTACTATCAGTTTACGCTTGAACAGGTAGAACGGGATATCGAAGCGCCTACCGAAGAGCTTCATGAAATGTGCATGGAGCTTGTGGACAGGGTTTGCCACTCCAACGCGCTGATGCAACGCCTGGCCCTGCCGGAGTTCATGTGGGATACCATCCATGACTCGTGGGTATCCGGTCAGCCGCACCTTTATGGACGGATGGATTTTGCCTATTCAGGCCAAGGCCACGCCAAGCTGCTCGAGCTCAACTACGATACGCCCACCTCGCTTTACGAAGCGGGGTTCTTTCAGTGGGTGTGGCTTGAGCAAGCGATTCAACAGGGCATCATCCCGCGCCGTGCGGATCAATATAACTCCATTCAGGAGCGATTGATCAATGCGATGGCGCATATTGGCGACCGCCTTGAAGACCGAACGCTTCACTTCTCATGCATCAAGGACAATATTGAGGAACGGGCAACCGTCCACTACCTGCAGGATGTCGCCGTACAGGCGGGCGTTACGGCGCCGTTTGTGTTCATGGAAGATATTGGTTACCAGAGCGGCAACGACTTTTTTGTCGATCTGGATAACCAGCCTATTCAGGCGCTGTTCAAGCTCTACCCCTGGGAGGAGCTTGCCGATGATGCCTTTGGCGAGAAAATACCGCAATTGGCAACCCACTGGTTCGAGCCACCGTGGAAAGCCATTCTCTCCAACAAAGGTATTCTGCCGCTGCTTTGGGAGCACTTTAAAGGCCATCCCAATCTTTTGCCCGCCTACTTTGAAGAGAAGAACGCCGCACCGCTGCCACCTGGCTGGGTGCGCAAGCCGTTCTTTTCGCGCGAAGGCAGCAATATTGAGCTGTTAACACCGGAGGGCCAGCGCGAAGCGGTAGACGGCCCGTATATTGACAGCCCCTGGATTCGTCAGGCCTACCACCCTATGCCACGCTTTGGTAATCATCACGCCTTAATCGGCAGTTGGGTGGTAGGTGACAGGGCCTGTGGTATCGGCGTGCGGGAAGACGTAGGGCGGATTACCAAGGATTCATCCTGCTTTGTGCCCCACGCCATCGTATGACGCGCTATTGATACCCTAAAGGAAAACCTACGCCGCGTCGGCGCCCTGGGGAGTAAATTGTCCAGGGCGTTCAAATAGCTGCCTAATAGGCGCTAGCCGCGCCGCGTCATGTTTATGCGCCATTGAAAAATGCCGTGCGCCCACCCAGCAAAGTGGTACCGAAAGCACTGTCTCTTTGGGCACGCCCTGCTGGGTTAATTGCAGCAGGACATCGTCACTTTCTGTGGGGTGCCAATGCGCCAAGAGTTCAAAAGGTGCGGCCTGAGAGATACGCATAGCCAGCATGCCTGTTTCAGGCTGACCGTAGAGCTCAACGATTTGTGCAACGCCTTGAGAAACCAGCGTCTGGTGCGTTTCCTTATCCAAGGGGGCGGTCGTTACGGCGGTAATGTTGGCGGGTAACGATGGCAGGCGCTGCGCCAGTTGACGCCAGCGGTCACTGCTCGTCACCACGATATCGCCCGCATTCAGGTCCCACAGCGCATCGGCATGATCAAATAGCGAGCGTGTTTTAAAACCGGCTTCCTGAGGTAAAAGTGCGCCCAGCATAAAGCCGAAAACGGTTTGCAGCGGCAGCCAGCTGACCAGCGTGCGGTTCGCGCGCGGCTCGGCATCCAATAATGCCTGGAGCGCTTTCACTTCCTGAGTCAGTGATTCCGCCTCATGAACATACTGGTGCTGTAACTTATGGCTAAAGGCGCCGCCTGCAACGGTATCAAATAAATTGAGGCGATTAATACATGCGGTTTCACTTAACGCATTGGCCCATTCCTCCAGGGTGATGGACGCATCGGTAAGTAGTTCACCATCGGATAAATCGAAAAAGTGCTGAACGGCATTAACCAGTCCGCTGCGCTCGGGCGTACCCGCTGAAGGCAACATATCCGTATGTGCCGGGCAGTGACGCGAGGCAATATCGCGCAGCACGCTAAATAATGTGCTAGAAGTGAGTGACAACATGCTGCTTCCTTAGCAAGAATTATCATTTCCATTGGCGCGCAGAATACGTTTTTGTACTATTTTTGTCAAAAAAACCAGCAATACACCTCAAGAAATCTAAAAAATATTTACAATTATTTTCAATAACTTAAGTTAATTCAGCTTTCCATTAATTAAGGCCACCTATACTTAATTAATATTAAGACATTACTTTTTTAAAAAAATTATGCAAAAGCTTGTATAAAAAATATAACCTCTCAGGTTAAAAAGCGTTAATACAAAAACTAGACAATATTCATAAAAATCGCTGAAATCATTACTACAATATCCCACCCTCTACCCCTTACACCGCTCATCCGCGGTACTATTAGGCCTACTTAGCCCTGACGGGCATCGGCCAACTGGGAGCAATTTTGATAATGACGGCGCGTTGGAAATCTTTGCCTCTGCGGCTAAGGCTTTTTATCTCTTTTGGGACAGTACTAGCGTTGGCAATGCTGGTTGCCCTTTACCTGCAGGCTCGCTCTTATGGTCAGGCGCGCCTTGATGCACTTATCAACGAAGAATTGCCGGCTCAGGCAGAAAGCCTTGCAGCCCACCTCAGCCTAAATTTAAGCCCTGCGCTGGCGCTTTCCGAGAATCTGGCCAATAGCTACTTTATCGAGCAGTGGACGCGTGACGGTTTTCCAGAAGAGCGTCAGGCTGAAGTAGAAATCTATCTATCGCGCATGATGGACCAGTTGGGTACCGAACTTCTGTTTATTGCCGCGCAATACCAGGGCCGTGGCTACTACTTTCAGTATCGTGATGGCGAGTTTTTACAGCGTACCCTTGAGCCTACTGGAGGCGCCGACGATTGGTATTATCAGTTCACTGACAACGGGGAACTTTTTGAGCTGAATTTAGACAATGACACGTTCTCGACAGAGGAGGCCTTTGTCTTTTTGAACTTCCGTAGCACTCAAAACGCCGTCAATGGCCGCCCGCTGCTGGTAGCGGGCGCAGGTCTTGATTTGTCACGCCTTGCTCTTCTGATTGAAAACTTCCGTCTGGGAAAAACGGGCCGTGCTGCCCTGCTAAACGCTGAAGGCGAACTGCTGGTGCGTAGCGATGAAACCGATATTGAGGCGCTGCGTAGCCAAACGCCTGAGCAACTGGCACAACAGGGCAATACCTCAACGGTGTACGAGATTGAACGCGACAACCATGTCTATTTGATGAGTACGGTGTGGCTGCCGCAGCTACAGCGCTACTTAAAGGTGGAAGTCTCCAAGTCAGAGTACTTAACAGCCTCCCGTGAGCGCTTTTTAGCTTCAACAGGGATTGGGTTATTAATCCTGTTGATCGGCCTAGTGATCCTCTACCCGCTCACCGGCAGGCTCATTCGACCGCTTATTCACTTTCAGCGTCAGTTAAAGCAAATTACTCATAGCCTGGATCTTTCCCGGCGTGTTGAAACGGACGACCGAGCGGAGCTTGGTGATTTGGCCAACCAAACCAATGCGCTGTTAGAGCGTTTATCACGGGCGATTCTGGCCGTTTCCAATAATGCTCATGCGCTGACGCGAGTAGCTGACCAACTGGCTCAAACGGCCGGATTGTCAGGCGTTCATGGCGGCGACATTACCCATGAAGCCAATCAGACCATGGCCGCCGCCGTTGAAGAAATGGCCTCATCGGTTGCCGAGATCACCTCGACCATGGAAGAGCTTTCCACATCGTCGACCCAAATTGCCGATCATTCCCAGTCGGTGGTAGACGTTGCCAATCACACCCTTGAGCGTAGCCGTAAAGGCAGCACGGCCATGCAGCTGCTGCAGGTAAAAATGCAGAATATACGTAGTGACAGCGAGCATAGCCTGGCGGAAATTGTCGCGTTAGGCGCCAAATCTAAACAGATCAACAAGGTGATGGAGCTGATCAATACACTGGCGGCCCAAACCAAGCTAATTGCGTTTAACGCAGCACTTGAAGCGTCAAGTGCCGGTGAGTCAGGCCGCCGGTTCTCGGTCGTGGCAAGTGAAATTCGCCGCTTAGCAGATAGCGTGACGGACTCCACCCAGGAGATCGAGAGCCACACTGACGATATCCAGAGCGCCATCAACCGTTTGGTGGTGGCCTCTGAGAAAGGCGCCTCTTCTATTGAAGAAGGCGTTGAAGTCAGCATGAGTACCGCGCAGGATCTAGATGCCCTGCTCAAGGCAGCAAGCCAGACCAGCAGCGCGGCTCAGCAGATATCGCTGTCCACGCAGCAGCAAAAAACCGCCAGTAATCAGGTAGTCATTGCGCTGCGCGATATTGATATGGCCAGTTCCCGCAGTGCTCAATCGGTACGCAGTATTACTGAGATCAGCCAAGAGATGATTCAAATGTCAGCGGAACTCAACTCGTTGGTACAAGAGTTTACTCTGGCACAACAAGGAGCAGATAATTCACGCCGCTCATGAGGACGCCACGATGAGAGCCATTCGGGTTGTGATTGCAGATGATAGCCGCGTGGCTCGCGATGTGTTGCGCGCGATTCTCACTCGTGATGGCGATATTGAAATTGTCGGCGAAGCAAGCAACGGCCTTGAAGCCGTCGAGCTTGCCCGACGCTTATCACCACAGCTGATTACCATGGATCTCAACATGCCCGATATGGACGGCATGAGCGCTATCGAAGAGATCATGCACACCAAAGGAGTGCCAATTTTGGTGGTCAGCGATCGCGCGGATGCCCAAACGGCTTATCAAGCGCTTGAGGTGGGCGCGCTTGAGGTCATGCCCAAGCCCATGCTGGAAAGTGACGATGCTGAATGGCTGCTGGCGCGGGTGCGGCTATTATCAGGCGTGGCAGTAATTACTCGGCTGCGCCGCCGCTATACCACCCCACCACCCCCGGTGCGGACTGCCACGACGGCCGTCAATGCAACTGCGTCCCGAGGTTTTCGACGGATTATCGCGATTGCTTGCTCAACGGGCGGTCCTCAAGCCCTGGCGCGTCTGCTTAACCGCTTGCCAGCCACGTTTCCCGCCCCGATCGTGATCGCCCAGCATATCAGCCACGGGTTTATTGAAGGCATGGCGCGGTGGCTAGCAACACTATGCGCCATGCCGGTCAGTGTTGGCCGGCACGGCGAGCGCCTGCTGCCTGGAAGGGTGTACTTATCGCCATCAGAAAGCGATCTCTGCGTTACCTCACAACACCGCTTTCAGCTTCAGGAAAGCCCGGCCAATGCGCTTTATCATCCCTGCGGCGACATACTGCTGACGAGCGTTGCCAACGTATATGGAGCAGATGCGATAGGCCTAATTCTAACGGGCATGGGACGCGATGGGGTAAGCGGCATGCGCTCAATTCAGCTGGCGGGCGGTCAAACGCTTGCTCAGGATGAAGCTAGCTCGGTGATTTATGGCATGAATCAGGAAGCGGTTAACGCAGGCGTCATTCAACATATATTGGCTCTTGAAGATCTGCCTGACCGCTTGCTTTGTGAAGTGCGCGGCAACGAGCCTCTATGGCAAGCACCGTTATGAACACGCTGCCCCTGTTTAAAGCGCTAGTGTTAAAGCGTTGTGGGTTACAGCTGGAAGGTGTCGCAGAAGCCCGGCTAAGCAAAGCCATTGAAATACTCTCCAGTATAACGGGGCTAAGCGATGCAGCTTTAATGATCGCCAAGCTTGAGCTGGATGACGCCCTGTTTGATACGTTTATTAGCCACCTGACGATTAACGAAACGTACTTCTTCCGCGAGCCCAAGGCCCTTAACTGGCTGGTTGACACCTACTTGCCCCAACGTTTGGCCGAGAAAGGCGCGCCGCTTGCTATTCTAAGTGCAGGGTGTTCATCGGGCGAGGAGCCTTATAGCTTGGCAATGGCGCTATTTGAGCGCTACGGCGAACGTGCCACCCAGCTATTCACCCTATCGGGAGGCGATGTAGACCAGCAAGTGCTGGCCAAGGCGCGCCAGGGTATCTATAGCGGCTTGGCGTTTCGCGCACTGCATCCGGCGCTCAAGCAACGCTATTTCAGTCATCATCAAAACCATTATAAGATCTGCGAGTCATTACGCTCCTGGGTAACGTTCCACCCTTTTAATCTACTACAGCCTGAAAGCGTTAATGCGCATGGCCCTTTTGACGTTATTCTTTTTCGTAACGTTTCTATCTATTTCGATGAGCCAACGCGGCGACGTATCCAACAACATTTACATCAGCGGCTTGCCCCTGAAGGCATTCTGCTGTGCGGTGTTACGGAAACGCTGGGTAACGACTTAGGCGTATTAGAACTGGTTCAGACTCAAGGCCTTTTCTATTTTCAGCCTTTCAAAATTTCTGCTCTCCCGTCCAGTGTTGAGCCTCAGATTGAGTCTCGGGTTGAGCCTGAACGGCAAATACTTACCCACACAGCACCGGCTATTACTGTTGTTACAAATAGTCCTGCGGCTTTTGAAGAAGTGCCGTCGCCTTCAGATGCGTCTTTTAGTAACCAGCTCCAACGTGCCCACCAACTGCTTAATCAAAATGCTTTTCAGGAAGCCGCCGACCTACTTGAAGAGCTGTTGGCCCAACACCCCTGGTCTGTGGACACACTGCTTCTGGCTGGGCTTGTGGCGCGGTGGCGAAACGCGTTTGAGGAGGCTTACACGTTTTTCAAACGGGCTATCTATGTCGCCCCTGACTGCTGGCCAGCGCATTTTTATAAAGCCGAGCTTTTTCGTCAGGGCGAACTAACCGATGACCCTATTCAGCGCCAGCAGGGCTATAGCACGGTTGTCCGATTACTCAATGAAACGCCCACTGCAAACGGTAGCCTACAGACCATCGCGTCACCTCTTCCTCCAGGCGATGCGTATTTTTTAGCAAAGCGCTACCTAAACACAATGCTTGCCACACAGGGAGTGGGCTAATGGCACTGGATATCCGGCGATTTATACAACGGTTTATAGAAGAAGCCGCAGATCACCTGCCCCGTCTACGCAAGGGAATTAATGCGTTAGAACAGGGCCAGGCCGACCAGGAGTTGATTAACGAGCTGTTTCGCTCCGCGCATACGCTTAAAGGCTCCTCACGGATGCTTAAGCTTTTTCCGATCACAGCACTTGCGCATAGTACGGAAGAGCTGCTTAGTGCGCTGCGCGATGGCACCCAAACCACCAATGCCCAGGTCATCAGCCTGCTTAACCAAGCGACTGACGGCCTGGCGGACATGATCAATCAGTTAACTCAAGGAGCTGCGCCCGAATCGCTGCCTGAAGCCGATGCAGCGCTCTGTCAGGCGCTTGAACAGGCAGCCAGTAACCGTCAGCCTCTGCCTGAGGGGGCATCTGAAGAGGTTGAGCCACCTCTAGAGATTTCAGCGCCACTGACGGAAGCGCCCGCCCGCTCAACGACACGGGCGAGTTCCAATGCCACGGCTGATTTACGCCTAAGCGATACCGTTCGCGTGCGTCTTGACCGCCTGGACGATGTGATTCGCTTGATGGGCGAAGTACTTTCTGGGCACCATCACCTACACAGCCTAGTGGTCCAGGCGAGTGAATTAAGCGCTACATTACCGGCGGATAAACAGGCTCCGTTTAACGCGTTTAACCGCGAGCTAAAAGATAGCGTTTTAGCCCACGACACCTTGATGAGTGACCTCCACGATCGCGCACTGCAGATGCGAATGCTGCCCCTTAACGTTGTGTTTGACCCACTATCGCAAATGGCCAGAGAGCTTGCCCATTCATTGGGCAAACACGTTGACTGCCGGGTACGAGGTAGTGAAATTGAGCTTGATAGGCAGATGATTGATCGCCTGTCAGATCCGCTCATTCACCTGCTGCGTAACGCACTCGACCATGGCATTGAGTCTCCCCACGAGCGTCAGGCAAAGGGCAAACCGGCGCGTGGCCAGCTGACGCTGGAAGCCTGGCAGGATGGTGGCTGGGTGATCGTTGAAATGCATGATGACGGCGCGGGCATCTGTTTAGAAGCGGTACGCCAAAAAGCGCTTACCAAGCAACTGATCAGCGAAGAAGCGTTAGCGGCACTTAGCGAGCAGGAAACGTTGGATTTGATCTTTCTGCCTGGCTTCTCAACGAAAGCCATGATTACCGATTTCTCGGGCCGTGGTGTAGGCATGGATGTGGTTAAACGCACCGTGGTGGATGAGCTAAGCGGGGATATTCAGTTAAGCAGTGAACCGGGGGACGGCGCTCGTTTCACCCTGCGTCTACCGCTATCGCTTGCCATGATGCGCGTTTTATTAATCAGCGTTGGAGGCCTTACCCTAGGCGTCACCGCGCCTTTTGTAGCAGAACTCGTTAAACGCTCGCCCGAGACGTTTATTGATGCTGCGGGGCAAACCACGCTGATCCTACGCAATGAGTTTGTGCCAGTCATTGCCCTGGCCGACCTGCTCGAGCTTCCCACGCCCCAAGCGCAAGTGCCGGAAGTGCTGTTACTTGTAGTTCACCAACGTCATCAAAAGCTCGCCTTGATGGTCGATGCGCTAGTTGACGAACGTGATATGGTAATTAAACCGTTACCGTTACATTTACGCCATTTACCCCTGGTTTCTGGCATGGTCTCCCAAGGGCGTAACGAGCTGATCAGCCTATTGCATGTACCCGCTCTCATTGAACGCAGTCGACGTTCCACACAGCGCACTGCCTATGAAACAACGCCTTCGCCACAGGCACACCGCATTTTAGTGGTGGATGACTCATTGAATACCCGCGAAATTGAAAAAGACGTGTTAGAGGCCTGGGGTTATCAGGTAACGCTGGCTGAAAACGGCAGAGACGGCCTGTCCAAAGCGCTCGCGGAACCCTTTGATGCCGTACTGACCGATATTGAAATGCCCATCATGGATGGCTTTGCGCTTACCGCCCGACTGCGTGAAAGCGAGCTTTATTCTCATAAGCCAATTATTATTATCACGTCGCGGGAAAAAGAAGCCGACCGTCGGCGCGGTATCGAAGTGGGTGCTGACGCATATATTGTCAAAGGCAGCTTTGACCAAAATAACTTGGTAGATACGCTTAAAGCCTTACTCGGTTAGCGTATTATCTTTCATTTAAATGAGGCATTACATGCATATTCTGGTCGTAGACGACGACCCATTGGCGGGTGAAATTACGGCAGCATACCTTGAAGCGTTAGGCCATGAAGTAGTGATAACCCCCGACGCCATGGAAGCGGTTAGCCAACTGGACAGTACGCCTGATATCGAGCTTATCGTCAGCGATATGCATATGCCGCTGATTGATGGACTCGCCCTTTTAGAGATGCTGCGCGAGCAGGAAGTCACGCTACCGTTTATTTTACTGACCGGAGATGCGCCACCACCCCGCGCCCTGGATAATCCTCATTTAACCGCCTGCTTACAAAAAGATGACAATCTCGATAGCACGTTAGCCCAAGCCATTAATCATGCATTCAGCCATTAGTCGATAACATTTGATATGCTTATGATGTTCGCCCAACTGCTCAGGTAGCCTGATGTCACCACCGGCCCTTTCGCTGCATGAAAAGCTTAACCAACTGCGCCAGCGTTTTATCAACCAACTTCCTGCGCGATTGGAGAAAACCACTGAACAGTGGCAGTTAAGCCTTAAATCAAGCGAGGCAGAGTCACGCCTTGCGCCTGATCTTCATCGCTTTTTCCATAGCCTTAAGGGAACCGGACGGTCATTAGGCTTTGAGCGTATTGCGCTGTTTGCTGAGCAGGCAGAAGAAGCACTGACCACTGACCCTCAAAGGGCCGACATTGATACGCGTATCGTTAATCTTCTTAACCAGTTAAAAGACGAGCTGGTGTACCTGCAAACCCACCAGGGTCAGCAAGCCGCTATGGCAGGTCTCAATAGCGTTGAATTCCCACACCAGCCTGAACAGAAGCGCAGCAAACGCCAACGGCTTATTTATTTATGTGACGATGAACCTGAGCATATTAATTCGCTGATGCACCATTTGCGCTGCTTCGGCCATGAAGTCGTTCACTTTGCCACTACCGAATCATTTTTTAATGCCGTGCTGACCCGCCGCCCCGATGCCGTCATTATGGATGTGCAGTTTCCCCATGGCCAAACGGCGGGTACCGAGACGTTAACCAGTTTAAATAAGCTGACCGGGGAGCAGTTACCATCAATCGTTCTATCCGGCCACGGCGATTTCCATTCACGCCTAAGTGCGGTGCGTGCCGGGTGTGACGGGTATTTCACCAAGCCGGTCAAGCCTCTTGATTTGATGCTCGCAATTGATGAGCTCACCTCCCCCATAAGTGAAGAGCCGCTACGCATTTTAATTGTCGATGATGAGAGCGAGGCGGCCGAATACCATGCGCTGCTGCTTGAAGAAGCTGGCATGGTGGTCCAGCAGGTATATCATCCTAACGATGCGCTCAGTGCACTTGAGCGTTTTTGCCCCGATTTAATGCTGGTGGATGTGTATATGCCGGTTTGCTCGGGCGAAGAGCTGGCGACCATTATTCGCCAGCAGCCCGAACATGTTGGCCTACCGATTATTTATCTTTCCAGCGAAACCGATAGCCAGAAGCAAATGTCGGCGATGACGGCGGGGGTTGAGGCATTTATTACCAAGCCTGTCATACCCGCCGAGCTCGTTTCAGCGGTCCACTTGCGCGCTGAGCGCCTGCGCCTGCTACGCTCGCTCATGACCCAAGATAGTATGACCGGCCTTTACAATCACAGCACGACGACTGATTTAATCAATAAAGCGTTAATCCAGGCGCACCGCAATGGCCGCCAACACGCCATGGCAATGATCGATATCGATCATTTTAAAGAAGTGAACGATACCTATGGTCATCTAGCCGGTGATCAAGTCATTATCACCTTGGCAAGGCTACTGAAAACACGCTTTCGGCTATCTGATATTATTGGCCGGTATGGAGGCGAAGAATTCGTCGTTTTGCTAAAGGACGTAAGCACCGAGCAAGCGGTTAAATTAATGGACAACTTGCGCAATGACTTTGGACAAGTGGATTTTTATGCTGGCGAAGTGAGCTTTCGCTGTACCTTTAGCGTTGGGATCAGTGACTTCCCCGCCCATCCCTCTACCCAGTCACTGCGCTTAGCCGCCGACCAAGCGCTTTACCGCGCAAAACGTCAAGGACGCAACCAGGTAACGACCAGCCAGGAGTTAGATCATGACGCCTCCGCCTGCGAATGAGCCCGGCAGCCTCACGCTTGAGCAGGCGCTTGCCGAGCATGATGAAAACGTATCTATTGTCGATGTAGAAGAACCTAGCCAACAGCTGGTGCTATTTAGAGTAGCCGGTCAACGATTTGCGCTCCCTGGCGGTGTGGTTAAAGAAATTATTAGCCATGATCAACCCGTGTATTTTGTTCCTGGCTTACCCACTACGACAGAAGGCGTGCTGCATCTACGCGGACATATTGAGTCGGTCATTCAACTCAACGTTTTGCTGGGTTTACCCTTACCCAGCGGCACCCAGCCAGGAATGATCTTACTGGTATCGGCAGCAGGCATTTGCAGCGGCGTGCGTATTGAACAGCTAGATGATGTATGCGATGTGCCTACCAGCCTGCTTCAACCGCCACCGGATACGCTTTCAAGTGCGCTGCGCCCGTATGTCAGCGCTCTTTGGCAACTCGACGAAGGCGTCACTGCCGTACTGCTGGATGCTGAAACCTTGTTCAAGGCTTATCAGGACGGGCTGGGATAGCCATGCCTTTGGAGCTGCTTAGTAATAGCGCACCTCAAGGCGCTGTGCCAATGGTGTTGTTCAGCGCAGGGGCATTCCGGGCGGCCTTGGAAGCCCGCCATGTCATGAGTATGTCAGACCAGCCTCGTGCCTCTCGTTATATAGAGGCCGCCGCGCTACTGTTTCAACATACTGCGCCCGCCACTCACTGGCTCACGCTTAACGACACCGAGGGTAGTTGGCAATTAGGCGTTAGTCATCCGGTGACGTTGCACTCATTTGCAGCCAGCGAACTACATCCCTTGCCGCCACTTTTGAAAGCACGCCGCCCTCATGCTGCCTTGTGCGGGGCTACTTTTGAGCAGCAAACGCTTGTACTGCTATTGGATGCACACTTGCTTACACCGCAAGCCACAAACAGTTAACGGTATCGCCTTGCCTGACCTGATCATTAGGCGGAATGACCGCAAAAGCATCGGCCTCAATACACGACGACAGCACACCGGAGTTCTGGTCGGCAAACGCATCGGCCACTAAGCCCACGGGCGTGAAGCGCAGAGAAACGCGCATATAGTGCTGGCGCGGCCCGGTCGATGTATCAAAATTTGCCGTCGCCGTTAGCGCGGGTAACTCAGCAAGCGCGGGACAGGCCATCAGCACTCCCATAAGCGGGCGCAAAAAAAGCCAGGCACCCACAAACCCCGATACCGGATTGCCTGGCAAGCCGATAAACCGAGCTTCACTTCCATCGTCCCGGGGCACGCGGCCTAATGCCAAAGGCTTGCCTGGGCGTATGGCTAGGCGCCATAAATCCATCTGCCCCAACTGCTCAAGCGCTGCTTTAACGTGGTCCTCTTCGCCTACGCTTACGCCCCCGGTACTAACGACCACATCCGCCTCGGCGGCCGCCTGGGTTAATAGCGCCACTGTCTGGGTGTAGTCATCCGGCACGCTCATTACCCGCACAACGTCAGCTCCAAAATTCTCAAGCAGACGCTTTAACATCGGCCGATTAGAGTTATAAATCTGACCCGGCGCCAACGGCGTGCCCGGGTCAACGATCTCATCGCCGGTTGAGAGCAGCGCAACCCGCGGGCGAGAACGCACGCTAACATGGGTGATGCCCTGCCCTGCCAAATGCCCGAGCGCCGCCGCTTCCAAGCGTAGCCCCTTCTTGAGTAGACATTCGCCCTGACGAACATCACGCCCTTGGCGGCGCACGTTGTCATCCACCGGGATATTCGCCGGTATCAAGGCCTTGTCAGCCTCAACGCTGACGCGCTCCTGCATCACCACACAGTCAGCCCCTTCAGGCAGCTCACCGCCGGTAAAAATCCGTGCGCAGCTGCCAGGGGCAAGCGGGGCGGACTTTGCGCCTGCTGCAATACGCTGGCTAATCGGCAGCCACTGGCCGGCATCGCTGGCACGCAGCGCATAGCCATCCATTGCGCTATTATCAAAGGGCGGCACGTTCAACGTCGCCATCACATCGGCGGCAAGTACTCGCCCAGCGGCGGCGTCAAGCGACACGCTTTCAGCCTCAACAGGGTTTACACCGGCCAGCAACGCTTCAAGGGCGGCACTTATCGACTGCAAATCAGCCATGCTGACCTCGGCCAGGGATGACCAGATTGGCAAAGTTACATGGCTTGTGGCGGCTATCCAGCTGTTCCTTCAAAATTTTCTCCCAGCCCGTACGGCAGGCACCGGTTGACCCTGGCAGGCAAAATAGTACGGTCGCGTTGGCTAACCCACCCAGACATCGGCTTTGAATGGTCGAGCTGCCGATCTCATCGCCGCTTAGCTGACGAAAGCGTTCACCAAACCCTTCGATGCGTTTATCCAGCAGCACCGATACGGCTTCCGGCGTGGAATCTCGGCCGGTAAAGCCGGTGCCGCCAGTGGTAATAACGACCTGCACTTCGGCATCGGCAATCCACTGGGCCACGACCGCACGAATCTGATAGATATCGTCTGGCACAATGCGCTTATCGGCAAGCTGATGGCCCGCTGCTGTCAAACACTCGACCAGCAGTTGGCCTGAACGATCGCTCTCTTCAGTACGCGTATCTGAAATGGTCAGTATGGCTATTTTAAGCGCAACCATCGGCTCCATAGGCTTACTCCTGATATTCTTTCTTGGCTTGACGGGCTTCCAGCGCGGCCAGCTGCTCAGGCGTTGCTTTTGCCTGATAGTGCTCTTTCCACTCGCTGTAGGGCATGCCGTAAACGTATTCACGGGCGGCTTCATAATCCAGCGACTTACCGCGCTCTTCCGCCGCGTTTACCATCCACTTTGAAAGGCAGTTACGACAAAAATCCGCCAGGATCATCAGATCGATATTCTGAACATCCTTGTTGTCGTCCAGATGGCGCAGTAAGCGACGAAAGGCGGCAGCCTCAAGCTCGGTGCGGGTACCCTGATCAAGCTCGTTAAAATCTGACATTAGCGTTCTCCGTATGAAAAGTAACTTTCGTGCAGCATACCAAAAGACAACGCTTATCGGCGCTGTTCACTTAGATAACCTAGGCAGGCGAACCCGCTGATTGATATGGGTCATCGTGCTTACCATCAATTATCTAACGCATAGACAAATAAGGTCCCTGCCCGCCATCATAGCGATAAGGGATCTACACTTAGAAGTGGCGCGGCTGATTGACCAATCTTGTTAATCCTCGCCCATTGTTACAGGAGGCATGCCGATGATCACGACCCAGGCGTTAACCGGCATGGTGCTTGCTGGCGGTGAAGGCCGCCGCATGGGCGGGCGCGATAAGGGCCTGGAGCCCTTTGCAGGGCTGCCCCTATTTGCCCATACGGCCGCCAAGCTTGAAGGACAAGTCGCTGAACTGCTGATTAGCGCTAACCGCAATATTGATGCCTACCGCCTATTTGGCCGCGTGATCAGCGATGTAGAAGCCGGCTTTCACGGCCCGTTAATGGGCATTTATAGCGGACTGTGTGCTGCAAGTACGCCGTGGCTTCTAATAGCTCCTTGCGATACGCCTCTGCTTCCAGATAACGTGGTCGCAAGAATGCTGGCAGGCCTCCAAAACGCCGATATCGCAGTGGCGTTCGATGGCCAGCGTCTTCACCCAACCGTTGCCTTAATACGCACAGCGCTTGCTGATGATCTACATATGGCGCTTAAAAGCGGCGAGCGTAAAGTCCAACAGTGGTATAAACGCCATGCACTTAGCCAGGTGGATATGTCTGACTGCCCAAATGCCTTTACCAATCTGAATACGCAAGAAGATAAAATTCGCCTGGAAGCGCAGCTGATGGCGCCCAAGGGGGCATTGTGACGCTCTCCTGCTTTGAGCTTGGCGAACACATGTTAAGTGTGGAAGAGGCTCGCCAAGCGCTGTCCGCGCTGATTGAAAGGCCCCTGCCCAGTGAAGTTATCGATTTAAGTCAGGCCCACGGGCGGCGCTTGGCACAGGACGTTATAGCGCCAATTAACGTCCCGCAAAATACCAATGCCGCGATGGATGGCGTAGCACTTGCCTGGCCCGATACGCCTCAACATCAATGGCCGCTTATCGGCAGCTCGCTCGCCGGGCGCGCTTTTGACACACACGTACCGCCTGGGGCCTGCGTGCATATCACCACCGGTGCCCCACTACCGCTGGGTACCGACACGGTTATCATGGGCGAGCAGCTCACCGAGCATGCCCAGCACCTTACAATCAATACGCCTGAGCGTGTTAAGCGTGGCCAGAACGTGCGCATGGCAGGGGAAGATATTGCGGCAGGCAGCATGGCGCTGGCTAAGGGAAAACGTTTGGATGCCCCCGCGATGGGTCTGCTCGCCTCACTAGGGGTGGCCAGTATCGCGGTCATCAAGCAGCCAACCGTTGCGCTGTTTTCCACGGGCGATGAGGTCACGGCTCCTGGCGAGCCGCTCGAAAGCGCCAGCATTTATGATGCCAATCGATTTACCCTGATGGGCTTATTAACCGAGCAGAATGCAAAGGTTATCGATCTAGGCATTCTTCCGGATAACCCGCAGGCGATACAGGCGGCACTCTCAGAGGCCGCCCAAGTGAGCGACCTGGTATTGACCAGTGGCGGCGTATCGGCGGGCCAGGCTGATTTTACCCGGGCAGCGCTTGAACAACTGGGGCAGCTGGCTTTCTGGCGGGTAGCGTTACGCCCAGGGCGCCCCCTGGCCTGTGGCTGGCTGGGCGAGTCGCGCACGCCCTTTATGGGCTTGCCCGGTAATCCGGTGGCTGTCATGGTAACCTTTTACCAGTTTGTAGTCCCCCTATTACACCACCTGCAGGCATTGGCCATTACCCCGCCCCCTAGGCTATACGCTGTCGCTGATGAAGTGCTTAAAAGCCGCTACCAGCGCACCGATTTTTTGCGCGGCGTTTATCATAGCGATACACAGGGTGTGCTCCATGTACGCACCACCGGTGCTCAGGGGTCAGGCATTTTAAGTTCGATGGTCGCCGCTAACTGTCTGATCGAACTACCCGCGGATCAGGACGGTGCGCAAGCTGGCGAGATCGTCTGCATTCAACCACTTTTGAGATGGCAATGACCGAGCAACTAATTGATGACTTTGGTCGCCGGGTTAGCTATGTCCGCATCTCGGTGACCGACCGCTGCGATTTCCGCTGCGTGTACTGCATGAGTGAAGAAATGACCTTTCTCCCGCGTGCGCAGGTGCTAACGCTTGAGGAGATCAGCCAGATTGCCCGCGCGTTTACCGAGCTGGGCGTGGAAAAAATCCGCCTGACCGGTGGCGAACCCCTGGTGCGCCGCGGTATCGAGCAGCTTGTGGACGAAATAGGCGCGCTCCCAGGGCTTAACGACTTCACAATGACGACCAATGGCGCCAGCCTTCGCAAACATGCCAGCAGGCTTTATGCCAGCGGGCTGCGTCGCCTCAATATCAGCCTTGACTCGCTTGATCCTGAACGCTTTAAGAAGCTCACCCGCACCGGGGATTTAGCGCGTGTGATTGACGGTATTCACGCCGCTCAGGAAGCCGGATTTACGCGCATCAAGCTGAACGCAGTCATTCTCAAAGGCCGCAATGACGATGAAGTGCTGGATCTGGTCGATTTTGCGCGTAATGAAGGGCTGGATATCAGCTTCATTGAAGAAATGCCGCTGGGCGACGTGTCCGACCACTCCCGGGCGGAAACTTTTTATTCAAGTGATGACGTTCAAGCGCTGATTGAAAAGCGTTACGCCTTAACGCCTACGACTGAAACCACCCCAGGCCCATCGCGCTATTTTAAAATGGCCGATAGCAACAGCCGGGTTGGCTTTATTTCCCCGCACAGCCACAATTTTTGCGACACCTGCAACCGTGTCCGGGTCACCGTTGAAGGCCGCCTTCTGCTCTGTTTAGGCAATGAGCATTCGGTCGATTTGCGCGCAGTAATGCGCCGCTACCCCGGTGATATAGCGCGGCTCAAAGAAGCTATAGTCAACGCGCTACCGCTTAAACCAGAGCGCCACCACTTCACGACCGACGGTGACGTTCAGGTCGTGCGCTTTATGAATATGACCGGAGGTTAACGCGTGGCAGCGTCAAAAAAAGTGCCGGTGCATATCATTACCGGCTTTTTAGGCAGTGGCAAAACCACGCTTATTCACAGCCTGATTGAGCAAAAACCGGCGGATGAAAAGTGGGCCATTCTAGTCAATGAGTTTGGCCAAATTGGCATTGATCAGGCCATGTTTGATCAGCGCGACGATGTCGTTATCAAAGGCCTGCCCGGTGGCTGCCTGTGCTGTCAGCTTGCCTTTGTACTCCAGGCGGCGTTGGTGAATCTGCTCGCACGAAGTAAACCTGACCGCGTGATTATTGAACCCTCGGGGCTCGGTCATCCGGCGGGGTTACTCGACCTGTTACGTGGCGAAGCTTTCCATGATGTGGTCGAGGTACACGATATTATTGCCACGTTAGACCCTCGCCGCCTGGACGACCCGCGTGCACGAACGCACGAAACGTTTCAAGATCAGCTGGCCATAGCGGATGCCGTGGCGCTTACCATGTTTGATCAGTGCACAAGCCAACAGCAACAAGCTGCCCAGCAGTTTGTTGAAGCGCTCTGGCCGCCACGCAAATGGATTGAACAGATCGCTAACGGCAGCCTGCCGCTGGAGCGCTTAACGGGCAGTGGCCAAAGTGATGCACATGAGTTAGCCATGCCTGAAGCGCACCGCACACTTATTGCCCCGCCCAGTCTTGACGGTGGTTTTTTTGATTTTCCACCGGCCAAGGGCGCGCCGCAGCAGGAAACCGGCACTGCTCTTGGCTATATAAGCCTGGGCTTACGCTGGCACCCGAACGAGTGTTTTGATATCGATCACTTAGCGCATTGCCTGGGAGAGTTACCCCGACAGGCGCGGATCAAAGGGGTTTTTCATACCTCTAGCGGCTGGCAGCGGCTTAACCGTGCCGATGGCGCGCTGGAAATAGACAGCAGCACCTGGCGCCAGGACTCTCGCCTGGAAGTGATTATTCCTGAAGCCTTTGGTAACGCCGTGCCGAATATCCAGACACTCGCGACACAGCTTGGCGCCTCGGCAGTGCATCAAGATAGTTAGAACTGCATAAAAATAGTTAGAATTATGCAGCAGCAAGCTGCGCTTCGAATTCTTCAAGCGTAACAGGACGACCAAACAGGTAACCCTGGTAAGCACAGCAGCCATGGGCCAATAGCCATGCCTGCTGTGCTCGGGTTTCTACCCCTTCGGCAATAATCTCCAGATCAAGGCTTTCCGCCAGTACGATAGTACTCTCGACAATCGCCGCGTTAGCGCTACTGGTCAGCACCTGCTGCACAAAAGTTTGGTCGATCTTGAGCTGATCCAATGGCAGCTGCGCCAAATAGGCAAGTGATGAGTAGCCAGTGCCAAAATCGTCCAGTGAGAAGCGCACGCCCAGCGCTTTTAAACTAAGCATTTTATCGTGCGCGTTGTCATCTGGCTCTAAAAAGAGCGACTCCGTCACTTCAAGCTTTAAGCGTTCAAGCGGGGCCTTGGAGCGGTTAAAAATAGCCTTAACATGGGGGATAAATTCAATATCGTGAAACTGCAGCGGGCTAATATTAACCGACATGGTCAAATGACACAGCTGGTCATTCTGCGCCCAAAGCGCCAACTGGTAACAGGCTTTTTCTAGCACCCATGCGCCTACTTCACTGATCAGGCCGGTACTCTCTAACAAAGGAATAAACTCTTCTGGAGAGACGAGACCACGCTCTGGATGCTGCCAACGTAACAGCGCCTCAGCACCAATGGCATTCCCATTGATATCGACCTGGAGTTGGTAGTAAAGCTGCCATTGATGAAGTACTAGCGCTTGGCGTAAATCGCGCTCCAAATGAATTGAGGCCAACAGGGCGGCCTGCATCACGGGGTCAAAAAAGCACAGCGTGTCGCGCCCCTTCGCCTTCGCCTGAAAGAGCGCCATATCAGCCTGCTGAAGGTACTCATCTTGCCCGGTTGGCGAGTGGCTTAAAAGCGTAATGCCTATGCTGGCGCTCACGCTGATGGAGTGATCGATCAGCGTACTGGTACGCCGTATTGTTGCCATCAGCTTATGGGCTATGCGCTCTGCAAGCTGTGCGGCTTTGACCGGGTCGTTATCCAGGGACTGTATCAGTACCGCAAATTCGTCTCCGCCCAATCGCGCCAGTGTATCGCTTTCACGCAGCTGTTGGCTGAGCTGACGCGCGACCCCCTTAAGCAGATGATCACCGATGGGATGGCCCAAAACATCGTTAATTTGCTTAAAATGGTCAATATCGATAAACAGCAGCGCCCCATAGCTGCGGTGGCGAACCACCTCTTTAAGCGCAACCTCCAAGCGGTCCATAAACAGCCGACGGTTCGCAAGTCCCGTGACAGAATCAAAAAATGCCAGCTGATGGATTTCCTGTTCGGCCGCTTTACGCTCACTGATATCTACGATGGTCGCCACGTAATGGGTCAATTGGTTATCAGCATTACTAATTGAACTAATCGCCAACCATTCGGGGAATACATCACCGTTTTTACGCTGACTCCACACTTCACCTTCCCAGCGCCCATATTTTTTTACGCTGCGCCATAACTGATGGTAGAAGCTAGGCCCATGGTGCCTCACGCCAAACATATCGGGATTATGACCAATTACCTCGTCTTCGGCATAGCCGGTAATTTGGGTGAACGTAGGGTTTGCTTTAAGTATCGTGCCTTGGGCATCGGTGATAATAATGCCCAAATGGGCTTGAAACGATGCCGCAGCAATGCTCAGTTCTATTTCGCTCTTTTTCGCTTCCGTGATATCCCGCGCCACCACCAATGTACCCGAGAAGCTGCCATCGGCACGCACCAGAGGGCTTACCACTGCCTGAAAAAACAGTTCTCCATTGAGCACCATCAGCGGATATTCAATAGTGACGGCTTTGCGATGCCACTTTACCTGCTCGAACACAGCATTAAAGCGTTTGGTTAAATCAGGCGAAAGAATCTCGTTATAGTGTTTCCCGATCAAGCCAGTGTCGCCCTTTATTGTCATTTCATTATGCAATACATGCATATAGGTAATCCGATCTTGCGTGTTAAAAACAAAAATCAGATCCTGAATAGAGTCAATAAGTGCCTGAAGATGGGCTTCTCCTGCTTGAGCTCGAGCGCGTGCCTGTTCAAGCTCCTGAAGGCGATACTGTAATAACAAGGCGAGTTTTAGCCGATTGACGTAATGATGTACTCCCCAAGCTCCGAGTACGACAATGCAGGCCCAGATGCCAACTAAAATAGCTAATCGCTGATACCACTGTGCCAGAATCTGTTCCATATCCATGCCGACCACTATCCACAACGGATAACCCTGGACTTTCTGTATCCAAAAAAAACGCTCTCGATTATCCAAAGAAGACCACATGGTGTTTGACCAGAGCAATTGACCGCTATCCACAATACGTTGCACGGTGGGTCCATCTAGCTGCGCCCCTATTTGCGTGTGCTCATCTAGGCCAGGGTTCCTGGCGATTAACCTAAGCGTTGGGTCAATCAAGGCGATACTTTCACCGGCCTCTATTTGCATTTGGTTAATGGTATCTGCAAATATTTGAGGGGCTACGCTCGCCACCGCTACGCCCATAAAGGAGCCCGTTTGATCGGTTAAGCGTCGTGCATGATAAAGTACGTACGCAGGCTCCTCCCCCGTCCATTGAAGCGGAGTGACTACGTCTTCCTGACGACTATTATCAGGATTGCTTAAGATCTTAAAGAAATCACTATCACTTAAATTAATCCCCTCATAACGGTTATTGCCACTGCTGGCAAGTACAGTACCCTGAGTATCAAGCAAACTAATCCCTTGGACTAACGGTGCATAGTGACGCCGATCATTTAGCGCTTTTACCATTTGTCCTGCTGTGGCTTCAATGGGCATCCCCTGAAGATCAGCGAGTTCATCAACACTTAAAAGCGCCTGATTACTTTGTGAGAAGACACTTTTCACCCACTCGCTGATAATGCTTGACCGGGCAGCGCTGTGAGACTCTACGGAATTGAGTTCTTGCAGACGCTGCTCGTAAAGTAACCAAGCAAAGAGGCTGCACAGCAACAGCGAAGCAAGAATATATAAAATGTAAACATTGCGGCGCTGACGACGAAAGGAGGTATAAGATATTCTTTCGCGCCCTTTATCTTCATCATACTGAACCAATGCATTCAAAACGGGCATAGTGCATCGACCTTAGTCAACATTAAAAAGAAGGTATAATTAATATATGGCCACAGCCAGCCATAAACTAACGACACCAGTTCTTATCCTGTTAACTGGTTAATTAAATTATTCATAGGAAAAATAAAAACCATACAGCTCATCACGACTGACAATAATAAAGTGGCTTGATTCATCTGAGTATCGTTTTTTTCCAATAGATATCATTTATTTAAATAAAAATCATCTAATATAACTATTGAGAAGCATTGCTCCTTCCAATAAACACTCTGAATCACATTACGTCAACGCAAAATTTAAAACTTAGATATAACTAAAAACAACCAATAAGTAGCATTTTAAATGTCTCGATATGAGTTTTAAAAACGATAACGCAATAACTCTTAATTATTAAATAACAAAAAAAGACTACCTATAAGCAAGCCCTCGCTAAAAGGCCATATGACTTCGTTAACCCCACCGGCATTAGCTTATTGAGAGTCATCTCATAAAAATAGCGCATCTACCTAACACACCGGCAAGCAAGGCAATCTCCTTTACCCTGGAGTGACACAGGCCTCATTGATTAAAATTAAGCTTTTTATTTTAATTTTTTTATATTCATTTTATTTTTCACTTCAGCGGCGTATCAAATTTCGCAACGCGCTGTTCCTCATGTAGATAAAGACAAAGCAGGGCTTCCTTGAGACTATGAGAACATATCTCATATAAAACATCTTCTCATAAAAGGAATATCCATGAAGTCTCAGGTTCTTGCTGCATCGCTGATTTTCACCGCTGTTAGCTCCATTGCTCATGCTCAGGAGCGTATCGCCACCTTCGATTTAGGCAGCTTGGATACGCTTGATGCACTCGGCGCTAGCGAGCAGGTAGTCGGTATTCCCAAGCAAGTACTGCCTGATTACCTTTCAAAATATAACGCTGATGCTTATACCGACCTTGGCGGCCTGCGCGACCCTAATCTTGAAGCTGTCGCGCAAAGCGAGCCAACCCTTATCCTTTACACTGGCCGCCAGGGTGACTGGGAAGCTGAATTTGAAGAGATTGCACCGCTGATGAATACCAGCTTACAAGGTGACGATTACCTGGCTGCCTTTGATGACAACGTACGTCAGATCGCCAGCAAAGTAGAGGCTGAAGAGCGCGCCGAAGAAGCTCTTGAAGCGCTGCATGCCGATATTGAACGTCAGCGCGAGGCGTTGGATGAAGCATTACGCGTACTGGTTGTGACCCATAACGATGGCAATCTGGGCCTAAATACGCATCCGGTCGTGCACGATGTGCTGGGTATCAAAAAACTGGAAATGCCGGACAGCGTCACCAGCGTACAGCGCGGCAACCGCACATTTACACCACTCACCATGGAAGCCATTGGTGAAATCAATCCCGATGTACTGCTCGTAGTGGATCGTAGCGCAGCCATCGGTAACGATGCTGCCGATACACAAGCGCTAGAGCAGGCGTTATCGGATGCAGGCGCGTCAGAGACTCGCCTGGTAGTGCTAACGCCCGCACTTTGGTACCTGTCGGGTGGTGGTCTGCAAAGCCTGAAACTTCAGATCGACGAGGTCGTCGACGCGCTATAAGTCCTATTACGCTGTGAACGTATGCCCCTGCACCGCTATGCGGCCAGGGGCTTTTTCATTAAGCATTAACGTCCCAGGGTATAGAATTCATCGTTTGCGCGCATATTGGTGACATTGGCCATCCGGTTAGACATACCGAAGAAAGCTGTAATCGCGGCAATATCCCACAGATCCTCTTCATCGAAGCCATGCTCCGCCAAGGCAGTAAAGTCGTCTTCGCCTACGGCGTAGGCTTGATCAGTTACTTTCAGAGCAAAATCCAGCATGGCCTTTTGTCGGGCTGAAATATCCGCTTTGCGGTAATTAAGCGCCACCTGATCCGCCACCAGCGGATTTTTAGCGCGAATACGTAAAATAGCGCCATGCGCAATCACACAGTACTGGCACTGATTGGCAGCGCTGGTCGCAACGACAATCATTTCCCGCTCAGCGAGCGTCAAGTTGCCCGTTTTTTCCATCAACGCATCGTGATACGCAAAAAAAGCCCGAAACTCATCAGGGCGGTGCGCCAGAGTAAGAAAGACGTTGGGAATAAACCCGGCTTTCTCCTGTACGCCTTCAATGCGTTCACGAATATCGGCGGGCAGCTCATTCAGGGCAGGAATGTGAAAGCGGCTGACCGGATGACTTACCCGACGGCTTTCGTTCTGTTGTTTATCGGGCTCACTCATCTCTTTATTTGCTCCAGTCATCATGGGACGCCTCATTGTTGTTATCAGGGAGACACGTCACTAACACTAAAGCGGAAGCTGAAAAGACACAATCACTACGCTTGAGGCAATAGAAGCGCAATGCCCGCTAACGCGGGCACCTGGATTGGCTGACTTGGACAAAGCACGTTAACCTACAACTACACCGTCTAAGGAGCCGATAATGAGCCTATTAACCGCTCGCAGTTTTTTAGCAGAACATGCCCCTGATATCGAAATTATCGAGCTGGAGGAGAGCACGGCGACCGTGTCCCTGGCAGCGAAAGCCCATGGGGTTGAGCCCGGACAAATCGCCAAGACGCTTGCTTTCAAAGTGGGCGAGAACCCCTTTTTGATCGTGGCCGCCGGTAACACCCGTATCGATAACGGCAAAATTCGCAATGTTTTCGATGGCAAAGCCAAAATGTTGGATGCCGATACGGTAATGGAACTCACCAGCCATCCGGTAGGCGGCGTATGCCCGTTTGGTCTGGCGACCAGCGTGCCCGTTTATTGTGATGAGTCGCTTTTGGCGTATGACGAAGTACTGCCCGCCGCAGGTTCCTCTAATAGCGCCGTGCGCCTGTGCCCCAAACGGCTTGCCGAGCTGGTAGATGCCGATTGGGTCGATGTGTGTACGCTTTCAGAACCCCACGAGCAGGTCGATTAAACAACGTGCTCGACAAGGTTTAACCTGGCCTCTAGCTGCGCATTCACAATCGGCGTAAGATAGGTAGGCTGCTATGCAGCAATGTTCTCAGGGCGGGGTGAAAGTCCCCACCGGCGGTGATGGTACCTTTCCTAATGAAAGCGGCCTAAGCCCGCGAGCGCTCTTACTGGCTTGCCAGTGAGAGGTCAGCAGATTCGGTGAGAAACCGAAGCCGACGGTGATAGTCCGGATGAAAGAGAACGGCATCAACTCAACGACGTTATTCCATTCGGAAGGCGTGCGTTTTGCCTATTGGCGGATGCCGAATGCCCTGATTCTGGTACCACTTATCCAAGAGAATGACCATGAATCAGACCTTTCCTTTAGCACTCTCCTCACATACTACATCCCAGCGCATTGCGTTTATTCAGGGCCATTGGCACAACGACATCGTCGGCCAGGCCTATCAGGCATTTATTGAGGAAGTGGAGCGTAACGGCTTATCTGCAGACCAAGTGGATACGTTTACCGTTTCAGGCGCGTATGAAATTCCGCTACAGGCCAAAGTATTGGCTGAAAGCGGCCGCTATGGCGCGATTGTCGGCGCAGGCTTTGTGGTGGATGGCGGCATCTACCGCCACGACTTCGTCGCTCACGCAGTCATCGATGGCATGATGCGCGTTCAACTCGACACCCAAGTGCCGGTGATTTCGGTGGTGCTCACGCCGCACCATTTCCATGAGCACAGCACTCATCACGACTTCTACTTCCAGCACTTCCTGGCCAAAGGCAAAGAAGCCGCCCAGGCGTGCCTGAACACCATGGAAAACCTGCACCGCGCCCGCAAGCTTAGCGACGCGTAAGCACTATCCTGGCCCGGTGAATGCTGGGCCAGGAAATCATATCTATCGATTAGCAGCCGCAGGTATTAACACTCGTTTTTGCCAGGTTGCCTGGCAAGTCACCGGTTTGGACTGGATGCCCATCACGACGCCAAAAATCCAGCCCGCCCAGTAGCTCCTTCACTTTCAGCCCTGCGTTGGCAAGCTTCCACGCGCCTTTGGTGGACCCGTTACAGCCGATTCCATCGCAGTACGTTACATAAACACGCGACGCATCAAGCTCCGCCAATCGCTCGGGTGTCATTTCTCGATGCGGCACGCTTATCGCTCCTGGAATATGCCCGGCGCGGTAGTGTTCAAGGCTGCGCGTATCGATCACGACAATGGCGTCGATGCCGTTGGCCAGGTCTTCGGCCACATCCCAGGCATCGGTATAGTGGCAAAGTTTTGCGTACATTATTTGGGCCATATCGGCTGGCGTAGCGGATGGAAACGCTAATACAGAAGACACCGGTTGTTCGGTCATACGCGCTCCTGGCTTACATCCAGCAGGTAGCTATAAAACGCGGTATTACGCTGCCAGCCAAGTGACTCATAAAGGCGTTGTGCGCGCTCATTCTCTACCTGGGTCATCAATACCAGTCTTGCGACGCCGTGGTCCTGGGCCAAATCGGCGGCGGCGCCCATTAACGCCCGGCCTACGCCTTGGCTGCGGTACTCAGGCAGCACGTAAAGATCGTTCAACGTCCACCGTGCATTCATGCCTACCGTCGATAAGCCGGGAAAAAGCTGCACGAAGCCGCTGATTTTCCCCGATGCGTCTTCACTGACCAGAATGAACGAGTCGCCCAACCCAAAGCGCTGGTTTAAAAAGTAGCGAGCGCCCTTTAGGTCGCTTTGTTGCTGATAAAACTGGCGATAGTCATCCAGCAGCACGCTAAGCGCGTCCAAGTCATCAAGTACGGCAGCCCGAACATTATTCACAGTGGCGGTCCTTAAAAAGAGGTGGGAATAGGCAAGTCTCTCGTTATAGTGGCTCTTGGTGAAGAACCAGTTTATTAAATAGCGAGGGAACCAGTGAAGCAGCGAACGCCGTCGAGTGAATGGCTTATTGATGCCTTGGCGCTACAGATTGGCACCCAAGGAACAACCACGCTGGTACATCAGCTTTACAGCGCGCTGCGCCGTTGGATTCAACACGGCGAACTGGCCGCCGGGAGTCATTTGCCCTCTTCACGGCATCTGGCTCACGGCTTGGGTATCAGCCGTAATACCGTATTAGCAGCAATGGACCGCCTCCTAGCCGAGGGGCTGGTGGTTTCTCGGCGGGGCGCAGGCATGTATGTGGCCAACCTACCTACGCTACCGGCTCATCCCAAGCCGCTTTTGGACGCGGCGTTTAGCTACTCAACACGTGGGCAGGCGCTGATTGATCGTTGCGGTACGCTAAGCCAGCACTATCAAGCGTTTGCGCCCGGCGTGCCGGGGCTGGACCTGTTCCCCCACGCGCAGTGGCAACGCCTGTTAAGGCGCCA
This sequence comes from Halomonas colorata, assembly GCF_014897985.1. GTDB lineage: Bacteria > Pseudomonadota > Gammaproteobacteria > Pseudomonadales > Halomonadaceae > Vreelandella > Vreelandella colorata. The sequence goes on along the minus strand of NZ_JABUZA010000010.1, from coordinate 1,105 downwards.
CTATCGCCAGGCCGATACAGCATGGCTTTCCTATCAAACGCATGGCGGCTTGCCCGCGCTTAAAGAGGCATTGGGTGATTACCTGACGCTTTCCCGCGCAGTGCGCTGCCGCCCGAAGCAGATTGTGATCACGCAAGGCGCGCAGCAAGCATTCGAACTGGTGGCCCAGCTGCTGACCGATAGCGGCGACACAGTATGGATGGAAGAACCCGGCTACGGCGGCGCGCAAACCTGTTTTTTGGCAGCGGGACTGAACATTGTCCCTGTGCCAGTCGATGAAGACGGGCTGAACCCGTTGTGCTGTCCGGCTAATACGCCTTCGCCGCGGTTGATTTACGTCACGCCCTCCCACCAATACCCGAGCGGCGTTACCATGCCGGTTCCTCGGCGCTTGGCATTACTCGAACACGCCGCCAGGCACGGCGCCTGGGTCATTGAGGATGACTACGACAGCGAGTTTCGCTACGACACGCCGCCCACGCCGTCGCTTCAGGGCTTGTCGGAACAGGCATCCGTCATCTATATCGGCACATTCAGCAAGGTGCTCTACCCAGGCCTTAGACTAGGTTATATCGTGCTGCCCGAGGCGTTGGCCGATACGTTTCGGTTGGCTCACGCCCGCCTGCACCGCGAAGGCAACTATCCCATTCAGTCGGCGCTTGCTGAGTTCATTGCCAAAGGTGACTTTTCACGCCATATCGCCCGAATGCGCATGAGCTATCGTCAGCGCCAGGCCTGCCTGCGCCGTGCACTGGCCCCTGCTACTGACGCCGGGTTAAAGCTCTCCTCAGGCCATGCGGGCATGCACCTGATCGCCGAGTTGGAGAATTTAAATCAGGAAGCGCGCCTGGTTGAACTGGCCCAACAGGCACGCATTACGCTCTCCCCGCTATCCCGGTATTATCTGAAGCAACCTCAACGTGCGGGCCTTGTGCTGGGCTATGCGGGCGCGACGGAGGATGAGCTACTACGTGCAGGCCGCTGGCTCAGCCACGCATGGCTAAATCTGACTTCTTTATAAATCCTGAGGTAGATTCAATCGGTCAGTGCAACATAATGCACACTGGTAACTATCGGGGCTTTCAGAATGCAGAAGCAAGTATCA
>NZ_JABUZA010000109.1 GCF_014897985.1 Halomonas colorata | reverse complement strand
TTGCCTTGCCTTGCCTTGCCTTGCCTTGCCTTGCCTTGCCTTGCCTTGCCTTGCCTTGCCTTGCCTTGCCTTGCCTTAGCTCAGCGACGTTTCGCACAATGCCGAATGCATGCCTAAGTCAGACTAATCCGGCGCCAAGACGGGGTTACTGCATAGCACTAGTTCTCGGTGCAAGTAGTTTCAGCGCCAGTAGGCTGGCATGTCTCCAAGCGATAGCCCGACTGGTATATGCTTTTTAGACGTAGGCCATGCTGCCCATCTAATTCGAGTTTGCGCCGAAGACGGCTAACGTGGGTATCGACGGTACGCGTAGAAATATCACCTTTCATTCCCCATATCAGTTCCAGCAAATGTGGACGGGTAAGCAATTCCCCCGTTTTGGAAAAAAACAGGGCTGCAAGGCGGTACTCTCGCTCAGTCAGATTTACGGGCCGCTCATCCAGGTAAACAATACGCTTCTCGATATTGAGCGAATAGGTTTCAGAAAAATTAGCGGCTGTTGTAGAGGGGGTATATCCCATTCGTCGGCTTAATGCATTGACCCTAGCAATCAGCTCTTTGGGTCGGAGAGGCTTGGCCAGGAAATCGTCGGCCCCCTGCTCTAGAGCTTGTACGACGTCATCCTCATGCTGACTAGCGGTAATAAACAGAATCGGGCCTTTCCAGCCGTCATGCTGACGAAGGTGACTAACAACGTCCATGCCACAGCCATCGGGTAAGCGCCAATCAATGATAAGAAAATCGAATAATTGCTGCTGAGTGCTTCTTCGTAGTTCATTGGATCGACCAAACAATGACACCTCATATCCAGCCGAGAGCAAGCACTGTTTTATAAACTGTTGTTGATCCAGATCATCCTCAAGTACACCAATATGCATGGATTAATACCTATCCCCGCTATTTAAGCACTCTTTAACTATGTCGTTATAAACATTGTAAATTACGCAGCAACGTTAGCCTGGATTTCTCACGGGGTATAAAAGAAAGCGGCTGAAAGTGCTATGATTTCAAGAGCCTAACCAATCCATCAA
>NZ_JABUZA010000108.1 GCF_014897985.1 Halomonas colorata | reverse complement strand
CCTGAATTCAACTAATAAGTGCAGCACCTGCGGTTTCTAGTGCTCCTGAATATTCTCCTAAAAACACCTGGGCTGGGGTTCGATATCCCAGCCGCTTTCTGGGTCTATCGTTCAGCTTGTGAACAACGCGTCGCAGCTCTGCATTAGTCACCTTCCGGAAGTCTGTACCTTTCGGAAAATACTGCCTGATCAGGCCGTTGGTGTTCTCGTTTGTCCCACGCTGGCCTGAACAGTAAGGATCACAGAAATACACGGAGGCGCTAACCGCTTTTGCGACCGTCTCGTGGTCTGCAAACTCCGAGCCATTGTCTAGCGTGATCGTCTTCACCGCGCCCCGACGAGGCTTAAGTAAACGGACCATGGCTCTCTGCGTTAGTTCTGCCGTTACCTTTGGCAGACGTGCCGCCAACAAGTAGCCACTTCGTCGCTCTACCAACGTCACTATCCCCGCTTGCTTGTGCCCATAAAGCACCGTGTCGCCTTCCCAGTGACCGATGGTGAGGCGTTTTTCGATAGCAGGTGGCCGATGCTCTATCCCCACACGCTTAGGAATCTTGCCTAGTCCTGCACTTTTGGCATGGGCACGATGTTTACTGCGACGCTTGGGCTGGCGGAGGTGTCGCCACAAATCGCCACCCTTGGCCTTATCGTCCCAGATCAGCGAATAGACCCATTGATGACTAACTCCTATCCCCGTCAACGGCGCCATAAAACCGCTAATCTGCTCTGGACTCCACTCTTCTCTAAGCCTGTCAGCTACGGCATTGATCAGGCTAGGGAGTTGCTTTGTCCACTTCCAGGCGGAGCGGCGTCTCTGATCGCTGTAACGCTGCGCTTGTGCGGGTTCATATCCCTTGGCACCCGAATTACGTCTCAGCTCACGGCTCACGGTACTGCTGTGAATGCCAAGCTGTTGAGCAATCTGACGTTGGCTCAATCCTACATCCCTATGGGCAAAAATTTGATATCGTTGTGCCTGGGTCAGTTGTCGGTATCCCATACTCTGCTTCACTTTGGTCGGTAAGGCGGAGAGGGTACCGCTGCTGGCCCTCCTGCCTCTACCGTATGATCCAAAGTGCTGCAGTTATTCTATGAATTCAGG
>NZ_JABUZA010000107.1 GCF_014897985.1 Halomonas colorata | reverse complement strand
GCTCGATATACAGCTGGCGATAGCCACCCTGGCTGGCGATGAGTGTCGAGGCTGCCGTGGCATCAAACTCGGCAAGACGTGCTTTAATCTCCTCCTCACTAACCTCTAGGTTGAGCCGGCCGCTCGTGCAGTCGAGTTCGATCATATCGCCGTTGCGTACCGCGGCCAGCGGGCCACCCGCTGCGGCTTCCGGGGCCACGTGTAGGACCACGGTGCCATAAGCGGTGCCACTCATTCGGGCGTCGGAGATACGCACCATATCGGTCACCCCCTGGGCAAGGATCTTGGGCGGCAGGCCCATATTGCCGACTTCCGCCATGCCGTGATAGCCGCGTGGCCCGCAGTGCTTCATGACCAGAATGTCGTTAGCTTCAACGTCCAGGTCCGGGTCGTTGATGCGTGCCTTGTAATCGTCGAAGTCTTCAAACACTACCGCACGCCCACGGTGTTGCATCAGCGCGGCCGTTGCCGCCGAGGGCTTGAGCACGGCGCCATTCGGTGCCAGGTTGCCGCGCAGTACACAAATGCCGCCATCTGCGGTGAGCGGGTTATCCAGCGGGCGGATGACCTCGTCGTTATACAGCGGGGCGTCTTTGACGTTTTCCCATAGGGTTTTGCCGTTAACGGTTAATGCATCCTTAAAGGGCAAGCGATCCGCCTCGCCCAGGCGTTTGAGCACGGCAGGCAGGCCACCGGCATAGTAGAACTCTTCCATCAAGAAGCGCCCTGAAGGCTGCAGGTCGACCACCGTGGGCGTACCGCGCCCTACTCGGCTCCAGTCATCTAGTTGAAGATCGACCCCGATCCGCCCGGCGATGGCCTTGAGGTGAATCACGGCGTTGGTCGAGCCGCCAATCGCGGCGTTGGTGCGGATGGCGTTATCAAAGGCTTCTTTAGTCAGAATTTTGGAAAGCCTTAAATCTTCATTGACCATCTCGACAATCCGATTACCCGACAGGTGGGCAAGCACGTAGCGGCGCGAATCCACGGCTGGAATGGCGGCATTGTGGGGCAGCGAAGTGCCTAATGACTCGGCCATACAGGCCATAGTGGAAGCAGTACCCATGGTGTTACAGGTGCCCGCGGAGCGCGACATGCCTGCCTCGGCAGCCATAAAGTCGTGCAGCGAAATTTCACC
>NZ_JABUZA010000106.1 GCF_014897985.1 Halomonas colorata | reverse complement strand
GGAGGCTCTGAAAAAGTCTCTGCCTTCAGCGATAATACGAACATCGTCAACTGCATAGGGTTCAGTGCTGCCATGGATCAGATCACCTTCTCCGAAGCCGAGTACCAGAACAAAAAGCGAAAGACTCGCCGCGAACTCTTTCTGGAGCGGATGGACAAGCTGATCCCCTGGACGCAGCTGGAGAAGAAGGTAGCCCGTTATTACCCCAAGGGCGAGAGCGGGCGGCCTCCGTATCCATTGTCTGCCATGCTTCGAGTTCACTGTATGCAGTTGTTCTACAACTTGAGCGATCCGTCAATGGAAGATGCTCTCTACGAGATCGAGTCCATGAGGCATTTCGCCGGTTTGAAGCTAGACCGATTGCCGGACGAAACGACGATTCTCAAGTTTCGTCATTTTCTAGAACGACACAGCCTTGGCAAGGTGCTGTTCCAGGAAGTGAACAAACACCTGGCGAAAAACGGCCTAATGTTGCGCGAAGGCAGCATTGTTGATGCCACTATCATTTCTGCGCCTAGTTCTACCAAAAACAAACATGGCAAGCGCGATCCGGAGATGCACCAGACTAAAAAAGGTGGCTCCTGGCACTTTGGTATGAAAATGCACATAGGTGTCGACGACAAACTTGGGTTGATTCACAGCATCGACACCACGGCTGCTAATGTGCATGACATTGTGCCTGCCGATAAGCTGCTTCACGGTGAAGAGCAGCGCGTCTTCGGTGATGCCGGTTACCTGGGCATTCAAAAGCGAGACGAGCTCCATCACCGCTGCGACGTCTCTTGGTATATTGCCAGACGGCCTGGCACGCGAAAGAAGTTGGATGCCAAGCAACAGAAAGTCGAAAAGATCAAAGCCAGCATCCGAGCCAAGGTGGAGCACCCTTTTCGGTACATCAAGCAAGTCTTTGGTTATGGCAAGGTTCGCTATCGTGGTCTTGCTAAAAACACCCAGCGCCTGCACCTGCTGGCGGCGTTCAGCAACCTGCTGATCAGTGAAAAATACCTGTGGGAATAGGGCTATTGCGCCCGTTTTCCGCTTAATGAGCGGTTAACGGGCAAAAAATGCACAAAGAACGGGAAAATAGTGCCTAAATTTGCAATTTTTTATCAGCTCAAGTGAGCGTTGACGAATATCGGTAATTATTCAGACCTTCCTT
>NZ_JABUZA010000105.1 GCF_014897985.1 Halomonas colorata | reverse complement strand
TTGTCGCCGTGGGCGATAGCCTCAATGGCTTCCGCCGCCCCACGGCGCAGCGAGTGCACGTTGACGATATCGCCGCGGCGCACGTGGGTTAAGAGGCTGCCGATAGTCGCCTGCTGGGGAGAAATCGCGATATCGATATCGCCGCCCTGCACCAGATCCACATAGGCGGCGTTGTTGATCAGCGTCAGAACCTTTTTGGCCCCCAGGCGTTTGGCGAGCAGCGACGACATGATATTGACCTCGTCGTCGTTGGTCAGCGCGCAGAAGATATCGCAGTCTTCAATGTTCTCTTCTTCAAGCAGCCGCTTGCTGGTGGCGCTGCCGTGTAGCACCACCGTGCGGTTCAGCCGCTCGGACAGCGTGGTGCAGCGCTCAAGGCTATGCTCGATGATCTTGACCTGGTGGCTATGCTCCAGGTGTTCGGCCAGGCGCTCGCCGATATTCCCGCCCCCGGCAATTACCACTCGGCGAAAGCCGCGTTCGATACGCCTGAGCTCACTCATCACCGCGCGAATATCGCGCCGGGCGGCGAGGAAGAACACCTCGTCGTCGGCCTCGATCACGGTGTCACCGCGCGGGATAATTGGCCGGTTGCGCCGATAAATCGCCGCCACGCGGGTATCCACGTTGGGCATATGATGGCGCAAAAACGCGAGATCCTGACCCACCAACGGGCCGCCAAACACCGCTTTTACTGCTACCAGCTGCACCAAGCCTCCGGCAAAATCCAGCACCTGCAGGGCACCCGGATGCTCGATCAAACGGCGTACGTGATCCGTGACCACCTGCTCGGGGCTGATCAACACATCAATCGGGATCGCTTCGTGGGCGAATAGCCCCTTGCGGGTGAGATACGGCGTGGCGCGTACCCGAGCAATCTTGGTGGGCGTACGAAACAAAGTATGCGCAACCTGGCAGGCGATCATGTTGACTTCATCGGAGTTGGTGACCGCAATCAACATATCGGCATCTTCACAGCCGGCTTGGCGCAGAACGTTGGGGTAGGAAGCCGCGCCGATCACAGTGCGAATATCGAGCTTGGTGTGCAGCTCGCGCAGTTTATTGGTGTCGGTATCGACCACGGTGATGTCGTTTTCCTCGCGGGCGAGGTGCTCCGCCAGGGTACCGCCGACCTGGCCGGCGCCGAGAATGATGATTTTCAT
>NZ_JABUZA010000104.1 GCF_014897985.1 Halomonas colorata | reverse complement strand
TGAATCGCCCCGGATATTCTAGACACCCGTTAGGCTCTTAAAGTAACGCCTTTCATACTCAACCGGTGACAAGTTATCACTTGTGCCGTGTCGGCGCTTTGGGTTGTAAAACATTTCGATATAATTGAACACGTCGCGTCTAGCCGCTTCCCGTGTCGAATAAATCTGTCGCTTGATCCGCTCTCGCTTGAGGAGTTGAAAAAAGCTCTCAGCAACGGCGTTATCATGACAGTTACCACGCCGACTCATGCTGCCCACCAAGTGATTGGCTTTCAGAAAGCTTTGCCAATCTCCGCTGCTGAATTGGCTTCCTTGATCTGAATGCACCATCACAGTTTCTTGTGGCTTGCGTCGCCAGACTGCCGATAACAAAGCATCCAGCACTAACTCCGTCGTCATACGAGACTTCATCGACCAGCCAACCACTTGACGGGAAAACAGGTCGATCACCACCGCTAAGTAAAGCCAGCCTTCGTACGTTCGGATGTACGTAATATCTGTCACCCAAGCAACATTGGGCGCTGTTACTTCAAACTGACGGTCTAAATGGTTGGGTGATACAACAGCCGGTTTTCCGCCGCCATAGCAGCCAGGGCGTCGTCGATAGCCCGTCTGAGAGCGTAAACCTTCCCTACGCATCAGGCGGGCCACTCGGTGCTTACCGCAGGCTTCGCCAGCCTCACGCAAATCCTGATAGACCTTGCGATAGCCATATACACCGCCACTTTCAAGCCACGCATGCTTGATCAATCCCAATAGACGCTGATCATCCCGGTCTCGATTAGACAGTGCTTTTTTACACCATGCATAGTAGCCACTAGGATGCACGGCCATCATGCGGCACAAGCGCCGTACCGGATATTGACTCGCATGCTTTTGAATAAACGCGTACCTCAGTCGGACTCTCTGGCGAAGTACGCGGTGGCCTTTTTTAATATATCTCGCTCTTCTGACACGCGTTTTAATTCAGCCTTTAAACGACGGTTTTCAGCTTGGAGATCATCGTCTTCTTGCCGTTGTTCTACCGGCTTATCGTAGCGCTTGATCCAGTGGTACAAGCTGTGGCCTGACACGCCCAAACGCTCAGCGACCTCGGCAACTCGATGGCCACGCTCTACCACCTGTTTAACGGCTTCGATTTTGAATTCTTCAGTGTAACGGGGACGGCTCATGGATCCTCCTAGGTACCTTTAGTATAAGGCCTAGAGGTGTCTACGAAACCCGGGGCGATTCA
>NZ_JABUZA010000103.1 GCF_014897985.1 Halomonas colorata | reverse complement strand
GGTAGATTCAATCGGTCAGTGCAACATAATGCACACTGGTAACTATCGGGGCTTTCAGAATGCAGAAGCAAGTATCAAAGACCAGGGGACTGACCTACCAGCAGAAGCAGGAGCTATGGGCTCGATGGAAGAAAGGGCAGTCGCTTAGCGAGATCGGCAGAGCCCTTGGAAAGCATGCTGGATCGATTACTGGAATGCTCGCCATACATGGTGGTATTGCCCCGATGGGACGTTCCAGGTCAGCGAGAGTGCTTAGCAGCTCTGAGCGCGAAGAGATTTCAAGAGGTATCTCAGCGGGACTGACATTGACTCAGATCGCCGACTCGATTGGACGGTCTACCTCAACCATAAGTCGAGAGGTAAGTCGGAACGGAGGAAGAAGCCGGTACAGGGCGAACGTGGCAGATCGGCGTGCCTGGACCCAGTCAAAACGTCCGAAAAAATGTCTTCTCTCGTTGAATGAGTCCCTTCGTGCAGCCGTTGCCGAAAAGCTGAGCATTGACTGGTCTCCAGAACAAGTAGCAGGCTGGCTAAAACGCCAGTTCCCGGATGACAAGTCGATGCATGTGTCCCATGAAACGATTTACCGAAGTCTCTTTATTCAAGCTCGAGGTGTTCTGAAGAAAGAGCTTGTTAAACACCTCCGATCAAGGCGCGGTATGCGTCGATCACGGCACAGTAGCTCTGAAGAGGCAGAATCCCGCACCAGCATCTCAGATTTAGTTTCTATCCGTGCTCGGCCAAAAGAGGTTGAAGACAGGGCTGTTCCTGGCCATTGGGAGGGAGACCTGATATCAGGATCCAAGAATTCACATATTGCGACGCTTGTAGAACGGCAGTCTAGATTTACAATGCTGGTTCATGTCGGCGGCAAAGATACGGAAAGTGTTGTTTCGGCGCTTTGTCGGGAGGTCGGCCAGCTCCCCGAGGAATTGAAGAGAACCCTGACTTGGGATCGAGGGGGTGAGCTGGGTAACCACAGGAAATTTACGCTTGCGACCGACATGCAGGTTTATTTCTGTGACCCGCAGAGCCCCTGGCAACGAGGTAGCAACGAAAACACCAATCGGCTGTTGCGCCAGTATTTCCCGAAAAAGACCGATTTATCGGGCTATTCCCAGGAGCAGTTAAATGAATTTGCCAGGAAGCTGAATGAACGACCGAGGAAAACGCTCGACTACCTGACACCTGTGGAGAAGCTGCAAAGCATATTTGCGTTGACCGGTTGAACTCACC
>NZ_JABUZA010000102.1 GCF_014897985.1 Halomonas colorata | reverse complement strand
GCCGCGGGCTACGAAGATTTCAACGACCATGAGGCCCTACGCTATGATCAGGCGCTTCAGACAGCGCTCGGTGAAGATAATGCGCTGGCAGGCAAGTCTACGCTGTGCCGGAGTGAGCAGAACGCCGATCGACAAGCGATGGTGAAGGCCCATGAGGTGCTGTGGCACCACTTCATTGAACAGCATGACGCACCCCCGAAGGAGATCGTGCTGGACTTTGATGGCACCGATATCCCTGTGCACGGTGAGCAACCCGGGAAGTTCTTTAACCGCTATTACGATCACCACTGCTACTTCCCGCTGTATGTCTTCTGTGGCCGCCATCTACTAGTGAGCTATCTGCGCACCAGTGACCACAGCGACAGCCATCACAGCTGGGCCATTCTGGCGTTACTGGTGCGCTTTATCCGCCAGTACTGGCCCGATACACGCATCGTGTTACGGGGTGATAGCCACTTTTGCCGCCCTCGGATGCTGAACTGGTGTGATCGGCATCATATCGACTACATCGTGGGCATCGGCAAGAACAGTCGGCTGCTCAAGGAAGTGGACGTGCCCATGATGCTGGTGCGCAAGACCCAGTGGGAGGTGGGCGGGAAAGTGGCAGAGACGTTCCGCTTCCAATATCAAGCACACTCCTGGAAGTATCCACGCTGGGTGGTGGCCCGTCTGGAAGAAGGCGAACTGGGCTCTAATCCCCGGTTTATCATTAGTTCCCGTTATGACGATGGCTTCAAACTCTACTACGAGCAGTACTGCGCTCGGGGCGACATGGAGAACCGAATCAAGGATCAACAACTGAGCCTGTTTGCTGACCGGACCTCCAGTACGCACTGGTGGGCCAATCAGTGGCGGCTGATCTTATCGGGCTTCGCCTATACGCTGTTCGAGCGCTTACGCACTTACCTGAAGAAGACCCCTTTTGAGCGCATGAGCCCAAGCAACCTGAGGCTCAAACTCATCAAAGTGGGCGCGGTCATCATCCGCAATACGCGCCGAATCCGGGTGTTGATGAGTGACAGCTACCCCTATAAAGCGCAACTATCCGATCTCATCAGGCGGTTAGTACCGAGCTGAATGCGCGGGCGCCCCCGGCCCGACGCAATGGGGGAAAGGGGGAGGTGTGTCTGAACGACGGAAAGAGGCTAAAAAGCAGGCAGTTTAAACCGTACCAATCGGCTTTTAGTGGTATGACGGCTTGGAGGTGGTACTGGCTGAGGTGCTATGAGAAATCCGGG
>NZ_JABUZA010000101.1 GCF_014897985.1 Halomonas colorata | reverse complement strand
CCCCCTCTGTCAGCCTAGTTGTCCGGTTGGCGATATCGCCTTAACCTAATCCAGAGGGAGCGGCATGGAGTCCTTGTGCCACGTTATTCTGCAGAGCGTAAAGCAGCCGTTCTGAAAAAGTTATTGCCACCCCACAATCGCAGCGTGGTATCCGTTGCCACTGAAGAAGGCATCTCTGACGCGACGCTGTATAGTTGGTTAAAAAAGTGTCGAGAAAAAGGAGTGCCTGTGCCGGGGTATACCCAAAGTGACAACGAATGGTCGCCTGATGCCAAGCTCGCCGTGGTCATTGAAACCGCCACCCTGTCAGAAACAGAGCTGGGTGCTTACTGTCGCGAAAAAGGCCTTTATCCCGAGCAAATCCAGCAGTGGAAAGCCGCTTGTCTAGAGGGCGCTGGCCAACAAGAAGGCCAGCAAAGAACGGCACAGAAACAGCGGAAAGAAGACCGTAAGACGATCAAGCAGCTCAAAGCGGAAGTCCGCCGCAAAGACAGAGCCTTAGCGGAAACAACGTCGCTGCTGGTGCTCTCAAAAAAGCTAGACGCCTTGTACGGCGAAGACCTGAACAGCGGCGAGGACGACTGACGCCTCTTGAGGAACGTGCAAGGCTCATTACGTTGTTTGACAAGGCGGTAACGGGAGGCGCTTCCCGTTACAAAGCCGCGGCGATGATAGACGTGAGCGAGCGCACGTTGAAACGCTGGCGTTCTGGGTGTGGCGCTGTGGTTGAGGATCGGCGTCCACGCGCGGTACAAGGCAGTCAGCCGCATCAGCTGACTCACGAGGAGGAACAGGCCATTTTAAACGCCTGCCATCGCCCCGAGTATCAGAGCCTGCCGCCGTCTCAAATCGTGCCCTCATTGGCAGATCAAGGGATCTACTTGGCCTCCGAGTCGTCGTTCTATCGAGTACTGAAAAAGCACCAACAGCAGCAGCACCGAGGGCGAATGAAGCCACGCCGCCAAGTACCTGAGCCGACAAGCTTTACTGCAACCGGGCCAAACCAGGTCTGGTGCTGGGACATCAGCTACTGTTCTTCCGTTGTGCGTGGCCAGCACTGGTATCTCTATCTGATCATGGATATCTACAGTCGTAAAATCATCGCCTGGGAAGTCCATGATGCGGAATCAGGCGAGTTAGCGAAACACTTGTTGGAACGCGCCTTATTGCGAGAAGGATGCTGGCATCAGCCCCCGGTGTTGCACTCGGATAATGGCGCGCCGATGACGTCTTATACGCTTAAAGC
>NZ_JABUZA010000100.1 GCF_014897985.1 Halomonas colorata | reverse complement strand
TTCACCATTGAACTCCTTTAGCTCCGCCTCGAAATCCCGACACACCTGTCTAAACAGGGTTTCGAGGGAGTTTAAATGTGCGACATTGAACACCCGACCACGGTACTTAGTCACAAAGACCAAGTGAGCGTGAATCTCAAAAACGCAATGCCTGCCAGTTCTGATTGAGTTGATTCTGTCCATAGACCAAGTATACTCAAGGCCATGAAACAGACCAAGACATTAAAGGTTCGCGTAAGGGACAAGCACGCCGCCCAGCTTAACCGCATGGCGCGCAGCGTGAACTTTTGCTGGAACTATCTGAACGAACTGTCGTCTCGCGCTATCCGTGAGCGCGGTCTGTTTCTATCAGCCTACGACCTGCATCCGTATACAAAAGGCGCTGGCAAGGAACTTGGTCTGCACAGCCAGACCTTGCAATGTATCGCCGCCGAATACGCCACTCGCCGCAAGCAGTTCAAAAAGTCTCGGTTGAGCTGGCGAAAGTCTGGCGGCGTGCGTCGTTCACTCGGCTGGATACCCGTTAATACTGGCGCCGCCAAGTGGAAGAATGGGCAGGTATTCCATAACGGCAGCTACTTCAAGATATGGGATAGCTACGGGCTGTCCAATTACAAGTTTCGCTCCGCGTCGTTTAATGAGGACGCACGCGGGCGCTGGTATTTCAATGTTGTCGTGGATGCTGATATTAAACCTAGCCTTGGGCAAGGCGCTGTTGGTATTGACCTTGGATTGAAAGACATAGCCACTTGTAGCAATGGCGAAAAGCTGGAAAACAGCCGCTTCTACCGTGGCATGGAAGAAAAGCTAGCGATTGCTCAGCGTAGCCACAACAAGAAACGTACCCGCGCCATTCACGCCCAGATCGCCAATCGCCGCAAGGATGCCTTGCACAAATTCTCACGCCGTCTAGTCAATCAGTACGGTGAAATCATCGTGGGCGATGTTAGCTCACAAAAACTCGTAAAGACCAAAATGGCCAAGTCCGTGCTAGATGCCGGGTGGGGCCAGTTGAAAACGATGCTGGAATACAAATGCGATCACGCAGGTATCGTGTTCAAGGAAGTGCGAGAAGCCTACACCACCCGCGCCTGTTCGGCTTGCGGCTCGCTCAGCGGGCCGCAGGGCGTAAATGGGCTGCGACTAAGAGACTGGGAGTGCGTGGCGTGTGGTGCGCGCCACGACCGAGACGTGAATGCGGCTCGGAATATCCTCAGTCTTGCGCTCGGGCATGAGCGTCCAGAAGTGGGAATCCCCGTCCTTTAGGGCGGGGAGGATGTCAA